>NZ_JBBCRO010000001.1:0-971467 GCF_037149395.1 Pantoea sp. USHLN298 | reverse complement strand
GCCGTCCGCCACGGCCTGCGCCGCCGCGTCTGCCGCCGCCTGCTGTTTCTCTTCCGCCGCCTTCACGGCCGCTTCCGCCTCGGCGATCTGCGCATCGGTGGTGTCCGCCACCAGCTGCTTCGCCCCGGCCGACGTAACCTCGCCGCTGCTGTCCGCATCGTTAGCATTATCTTTTCGATTATTGTGAGACCCACTTTTACTACCACCGAAAATAATCGCAGGGATTGCCAACGCAGCAAGGACCGCGGGTATTGCCGCCCAATGATAATCGGAAGCAGGCTGAAGCAACGTTTCGCTTTCAGGTTGTCCATTTAATAAAACTGAACCACTTTCATCATTCGTAATGTAATAAGCACCTTTTGTATCAGTATCTTCAATAAGAACTTTATTCTCCTTAACAAAGTAATCAATAAAGATAATTTTGGTGCCATCAGAAAAATTCAGGATGTAATTATTTCCGTCCTGAACAGCACTAACAATTTCTTCCCTGCCAACCTTGATAATGGCAACTTCCTTGCTCATTAATGAAACCTTGCGGTCAATGTTGACAATTGTATCTCTGAGTTTTCCGTGAACATCAGACACTTTCATTCTGCTGATCATAAGTGTTTATCCTGTCAATTTAAGGCTGAGGGTTTATTTATGCAAAAATGTGCTCGACTATTAAGGGCTTAACTCTGTTTGCACCCCGTTCTTAACACTTACTCATGGTCGGTATAATTGACCCTTTTTGTCTCTACTAACCTGACGAGGGCTATCATCATGGGCGAAAAAATGACTGCTCAACTTATAACAGATGAGAAATTTATTTTTATGGCATAGCTTTCATCTGTTTTTTCTAAAAGGCAATCATCCTGGTAATAAAGGAAATAAAAAATGGAAAGCATATTTTAACGATTATCTACAATCTCATCTTTAACTGCATGATGACCGCACGAAAATAAACTGGAGGGCAAATATTTCAAGCAGCAAGGAGATGAAAATTATCATATAGAAACCCCATTCAAGATGACGTTTGATATGTTTAACAGAGCTTAAGAAGATCTCTATCTCACTCACAATTTAATCCTCAGGCATGAACATCTGGGGAGGCGTATAAAATAGAAAATTGATATCAATAAAAAGCCTCGCGCTCAAAAAAATCTGGCGGTTACTATATTTTGACTGCCATTTTTAACACAAAAAAACGACTCAACTAATACGATATAGAGTGAAGCTGCCAACAGAAAAATTTTCTATGTTATAACATTATGTATATCAGTTTTCTCTCAATACAACCCTATCATTCTCTACTGCCGTAGTGGATAGGATAAGTAAATACGCCCATCTTACGCCACATGCCAGTATGGACCTTATACTGACTTAATTATGCTTACCTGCTTTAGCAAATCCCCCCATTGGGTAATGACTTTATGCATTTCCGGGTTGGTCCTGACCTCTAATCTGCGCATTGCATTAGTTTTATGATATCTTATGGTGTTGATATTTTTATTGAGCTTTTTAGAAATATCGTAAAGCGTATCTCCATGACAAAATGCATGTACAATATATTCTTCAATCATGGGTATTTTTCTTCTCGGCATGTCAAATTTAGTGATAATATTTTTTGACTGACACTCTCTGAGTTGCTTCGAGAAGTTTTCGATATTTTTAATCTCTTCCTTTCTGATATGTTTTCCTGCCATCAATACTGAATAGACCTCAAGTGAGCGACATTCATATGTTTCCATTCCCCTCAGGATATAAATATTTTCACCCGCATCAAAAACCATTATGCGCCAATCAACCAGATGCATTCGATAAAGCATGGCTTCCAGGCCAATACGAAAATATATATTATTTGTTAAAATCCGCATCGTTATCATCATCCAGGATACTATTTTCAAGTAAATTTCAAAACAGACAGCACTATATTGGCCTCCTGCCACTTCCCGTAAAGAAGGCTTTTTTCAGTAGTGATTCAAACCATACACTGACGTCACTTTCACTTGCCCTATCAAAAGCGTCAGAAGAGATATTTCACTACGTTCGGGTCTTTCAGAACCTGACATTCATTAAGATGCAAAGGCATTTACAGTTCAGTTCCCTGTTAAACCCAGGAATGCTATTGAGCACTATATATTTTCAACAATGGCTTAGCCTGCTCTGCAACATACCATGCTACCGCCCTTCGCTGAACCCAGGCGCACGGGTTGATATGCTTCTTCCCATAAATAAGTTAAAGGCGCTATCGGTAAAGTGATCATGCTGCTTTGGTTTATCATTCATCAGAGAGCAGGGTTTAAATTTATAGCCTATAAAATTTGACGCAATGACTGCCCGGCTACCCCTCATATCGCGGCAGGCTTTTTCACTCTTTGTTTTAAACTCCTCAGGCATCCGAACATGTCTGTTTACGGCTTGCAAAACGCTGATATTCCATTAAAACACCGTGAGTTTGCTGATAATGCTGATAAAAATCTGCTGAGATCGTATTAAAAGAATGACTGCGTTGTGTATTGATGGAGTTTTAAACGCGAAATTGCTTTTTATGAATTCATCACTTCCCTTTGGATCATCCATAACAATGTTAAAAACCTGGCTTACGTTTGAGAAATTTATTTAAACACTTATTCAGCTTTCATCCCAGCACTTTTAGACCTTGATATTTTCCTTCATTAGTGAGTGCCAGATAGCCTGCGTCTATCGTAGACCCTGCACATGATCGATATTATCGATTAAACTTAAATGATAACGATTCACAACATGCTGTCTTTGTACGAAATTAAATGAAGGCACTCCTAATTATTAACGCGCTAATTAAAAAGCTTTTAGGAATAATTGGACCAATCATTTTAGACCGGTTGTTTACGAACTGTTTAGACTTAAAACTTACTTGCAACATTAAATTTGCAAAGATAAAACATAACCAGCTTCTTCAGAGGAAATAAAACGCGATATACGAGCCTGATTGAAAAACTATAACTATCCGGGCAAGCATGACTTCCTGAAACTTTCAGTGCGAATTAACGGGTAAAAGTGCCGCACAGTTCGGTGCCTGTGTCTGTGTCTGTGTCTGTGCCTGTGTCTGTGTCTGTGTCTGTGTCTGGTCTGTAAACCGATTGCCGATCGGCCATACTACGCGTGTAACTCAAGCCCGTATGAACGAATGGAATTTGTTGTGTTGTGGCAGCCGATAGCGCTCACCCACTATCGCATAGCCAGCGCCACGGTGAGAGAATGGGATGGGATGTGATGTGATGTGATGTGATGTGATGTCTCTCAGGATTAATGAACCATGCTGATTTAAGGAAAATCTGACAACGTTTCTCTGCTGCCACCGTTGTTTGAATATCCGGCGTGGCATGGTTATTCTGCGGTTTTAATCATGGAGGTGTTATGTCAGACGACAATCGCATCACGCATCTTGAAAACGAAGTCCGTCAGTTGAAAGTTGAGACCACCGTATTAAAAGCGATCCTGGGTCAGCAGATCGCACTCAATAATCTCAATTACAAGGGTAAATTTGATGATGTGCTGGCGGCGCTGGCGAAAGAATATGCCGATCGTGGGCTGGATGAAGGGGATAATCGGGCGATCCATGACACCCTGCGTCAGTACATTAAATATGAGCCACCATCCATAGAATAAGCCAATACCCGGCAGCGATGACGTTGCCGGGTATCCCCTGCTCTCCAACGCCCCAGCCGCCGGGCATAAGGTGACAGCACGTTAACGGCAGGCTTATACCTCGCTATCGCTCTCCAGGGCATCCTGAATCGCATCGGCCAGATTAGCGATTTCATTGGCGACCGCCTGCAGATCCCACGCCGTTTTTGAACCAGTCGCCGAGGTTGATGCGCTGACCGACTCTTTTGCTACTGCCAGCGCAGCCGCCACTGCTACCGTGCGCTTATGTTGTTCTTGTGTGATGCCCGCAGGCGGAAGTGCAAAGTAGTCATTAACCATGATCATCTCCTTCTGATTAAGTAAGCGCTCAACCTTAGCCTTCTGAGTAACGGGTGTGAAGTGAATTATGCTGACTCAGGGATCGGGCGGCCAGGATTGCAACGATCGTGAACGCTGCCAGCGTCAGGAGAGCCGCTTTTCCCTGGCTAAACCTGTACAGGTTTTCATGAAAAAGACGGCAGAAGTACAGACTTTAGCAAAAAGGTCTGAACAAAAAATTTGATAAGAAAAACGCAGAAAGCGAGACGATATAATTCCAACAGGCTGTAAATAAACAACATTAACCAGGAATTTTGTTTAAATCCTGTAAACATGCATTTGAGATACAGCACCGACCAGATAAAATTTTGCGAATTTCGTTGTACAACTTTGTCATTCTTGTATAGCTTTACGCCGTGATGTTAAGTCACTTGTAACGAAAGGTGCATTGCACCGCATCTGAAGGTGTCGTGGATTTCCACCTTCAGATGCTCTTTTTTTTGCGTCGTCCGTTAACCGGACCTGATCTGGCGCACTGACCCCCTTTTTGATGAGGCCTGATATGCAAACGACAATCAATACAGAGTCTCAGATTTCTGAATACTTCATGAACTCTGGCACTCCGGTCACTAGCGAGAAAGAAGTGATTGCAGCTGTCCATGCTGAACTCGCGCAATATAAAACCCACGTTTCCGATAAAGACGTTGTACTGGGCCTGATTCACCGCCTGGAAAGTGAGCGTGACGTGGTTAAACAGGATATTTATCGCCAGGCGCTGGAACATGTTCTGCAGAGCGCGTCGTCGACCAGTAACAGCTAAACATCCTGTGTCTGTTGTGAGGGATCACTGATTAGCACGGATGCTTTTCCTTCCCAGAATTTGCCCCGCTTGCGGGGCTTTTTTACGCCCGTTTTTCAGGCCATAAGCATCCTGCCGGCAGGTTAATTTCCCGTCACTAATGGACCAGTAGTTTATCGCCTTTTCCCGCTTTTTTGCCGCTTATCGCCCCTGACTCCCCGGTTAATTGCTCTCGTTACGCTTTCTTTTTTCGCTATCCCTGTCCAGGCTTTTTCCTGCATCGAGTGTAAACACTGACGAGGAAAATAATCATGTTTCATCATTCATCAAAACTCCAGTTCCCGGTTCGCGTCGAGAAACCAGATCCAGAATTTGCCATGCTGTTACAGCAAGCCATCGGTGGCGTAGAAGGTGAAATTCGTGTGGCGATGCAATACTTTTTCCAGGCGATGGGCGCGCGTGGCGATGCCCGGATTCGGGATCTGCTGATCTCTACCGCAACTGAAGAACTCAGCCATATCGAAATGCTGGGTTATGCGGTGGCACTTAACCTTGAGGGCGCACCGCTCTCTTACCAGGAAGCCTCGGCGAAAGATCCGGTGGTCAATGCGATTCTGGGCGGCATGAATCCGCGCCATATCCTCTCTTCCGGTCTGGCGGCCCTGCCGGTGAATGCCAATGGTGTTCCCTTCGATATGAGCCATATCTACGCCTCCGGCAACGTGGCGGCTGACATGCTGGCCAACGTGACTGCAGAAGCGACCGGCCGTGTGCTGGCGACCCGCCTGTACAATATGACGGAAGACAAAGGGATGAAGGATTTCCTGTCGTTCCTGATTGCTCGCGACACCATGCACCAGCAGCAATGGCTGGCGGTGATCGAAGAGATGGGCGGCCTGAATGCCTCGCTGCCGATTCCGAACAGCTTCCCGCAGGAGCATGAGGCGCAGGAGCACTCTTACTACTGTCTCAATACCTCACTGGATAAACCGCTGCCGGAAGGCCGCTGGAGCAATGGCCCGGCCTACGACGGTCACGGCCAGTTCAGCGCCAAACAGCAGCCGGAGATCCTCGGCGATGAGCCGCTGCTGGGTAACGCCCGTCCAGGCTCGGGCGCGCAGCAAGAGCAGATTGACGGCATTGCATCACCGAAGCCTTAACTGACGCAGGCGTGCCGGTCAGGGCCACACCGCGCGGTGTAACCCTGACCGGTTGTTTTACGCTAACGGATTTTTATGGAGGAATATTCATGTCATCGACTCAACGCCCGCAACCCCCTTTTGCCGAACAGCAACAGACGCCGCCCGGTAAGACTGCGGCTATGCAGCCACAGCCCGATCATGGCGAGCAGAGTTATCAGGGCTCCGGTCGCCTGAAAGGGAAAAAAGCCATTATTACCGGCGGTGATTCCGGCATTGGCCGCGCTGTCGCCATCGCATTTGCCCGCGAAGGGGCCGATGTTCTGATCTCCTATCTTGATGAGCATGAAGATGCACAGGATACCGCCCGGCTGGTTGAAGAGGCTGGCCAGAAAGCGGTTCTGGTCGCTGGCGATATTACCGAAGCGGCTCACTGCTCCGCTCTGGTTGATAAAGCGGTAGAGGCGTTCGGCGAGATCAATATCCTGGTGAATAATGCGGCTTTTCAGATGACGCGCGAATCGCTGGACGAGATCAGCGATGACGAGTTTGATCGGACGATGAAAACCAATCTTTACGCCCTGTTCCGCATCACCAAAGCCGCCGTGCCGCATATGCCACCAGGCGGCTCGATCATTAATACCGCCTCGATCAACGCCGACCAGCCGAAACCGAAACTGCTGCCCTATTCGGCGACCAAAGCGGCTATCGTCAACCTGTCCGGTAGCCTGGCCGCGATGCTGGCTGATAAAGGCATCCGCGCCAACGCGGTGGCACCCGGACCGATCTGGACGCCGCTGATCCCGTCGACCATGCCGGTTGAGCAGGTGAAAAATTTCGGCAGTGAAGTGCCGTTGCAGCGGGCCGGTCAGCCTGCCGAACTGGCCCCGGCCTATGTGATGCTGGCCAGCGACGAAGCCAGCTATATTTCGGGCGCCACCATTGCCGTCACCGGCGGTGTCGCGATTATCTGATGTCACTTTCCCTTACTGCCCGTGCGGTAAGGGGAAACTTAACGGCTGCGGTCAGGCTATCCGCTGCTGCTGTTGCGCCCACTGATAGAGCTGTTCCCGCGCCAGATTCTTCATTTTCACTTCGCACATGATGTCGAACGCCTGAAACGACAGCGCCCAGTCATTGAGCGTGGCATTGAAGTAGTAATCGGAGTGCGCCCGCAGCTTGCTTTTCGATACGCCCAGCTGTTGCTGATCCGGCCAGCCCTGTTGCGGAATAATCCCTTCCTGTGAAATCGAGTAGTGCAGCACCGGTCGTACGCCGCGCCATGAGGCGATCACCGGCGCGATCCGCGCATCGTCAGGCTGGATAAACGCGTTCTCTTTCACCCAGTGATGATGAATATCCAGCACCACCGGACAGAGTGCCGCGGCCTGCAGGACATCATCCAGCGAACAGGAGATCTCGTCGTTTTCCACCGTCAGCATCAGCCGCGCTTCCGGACTCAGCTGGCCGAACGATCGTTTAAAACCGTCGAACCCTGCCTTACCGTTCATATGAATGTTGATCTTAAAATCCTGAAAAGATTTGCCATAGCCCATCAGACAGGCACAGAGCGCGTGATACTCCACATCCTGCAGCGCGCGGGTGACCACATCGGGATTATCTGACGCCAGCACCGTGTACTGTCCCGGATGAAACGAGAGCCGGATCTGATGCGCACGCGCCAGCTCACCACAGCGGGCGAACAGCGGATAGAGCTCGGGTAAAAATGCCTCAAACAGCGGCGTCGCTTCCGGTACGGTATAGAGCGGCAGCAGATCGCTGCCGATGCGCATCATCCTTAATGGCTCCGGCAAGGTTGCCAGCTGCTCCAGCGTCAAATAAAGCTGGTTGAGATTGGTTACGGAGATCTCATAAATCAGTTGATTACGTTGCTCGTGCGGTAAACTCAGAAACCGTTTACGCGTGGTGGCGCGGAACGGGAAAAACTGTTTGCCATCGCTGTTGAGATACTTACATGCAAAGCCTAATTTCATGTCTGCTCCTGATTTATGCTTATCAGAAGTGTAACAGGCCTCAGTGACTCAGCCAGTCAGGCCGGGCTTTCAGACAATGACCGGATAAAAGGAGATTCGCTATGCAGGGTGCTGATATCCAGCGCATCGCTATTGAGACCGCCGAGCGGCTGCCTGCCGCCGAGTGCAGTTACCCGTTTGGGCCGGAACATCAGGTTTATAAAGTGTGCGGAAAGGTATTTTTACTGCTGACTACGCTGCGGGGTGTGCCGATCATTACCCTGAAATGCCAGCCGCAGCAGGCGGAACTGCACCGGGCGATCTACGCCACAATTACCGCCGGTTACCATATGAATAAGCGCCACTGGATCACCGTCTACCCTGGCGACGGGCTATCAGCGGGCCTGATCCAGCAGCTGACAGAAGAGTCGTATCAGCAGGTGGTAAAGGGAATCCCTGTCTCACGTCGGCCGGCCTGGGTTGGCTGAGGCTTCGCTTATTCAGCTATAGAATCAACAGATTAGCAGCGCGCGATCGGCGGCCATCCTGCCCTTTAGCTGGCATAATCCAGCCGGCAAACTAAACTTAATCCTGTGACTAGCTAGTCCTTCTTATCTACGGAACCTGATACGAGGCCTATCTATGACACAACAGAAATACCGGGGTGGTGCAGGCAACTTTGCCAATGACCCGGACCGTGCCAGTGAAGCTGGAAGTGCCGGTGGCAAAGCCAGCGGAGGCAATTTCAAGAACGATCCTGAAAGAGCCAGGGAAGCTGGCCGGAAAGGCGGTAAAGTCAGTCGGCGCACCTCGAAGTAGATCTGAGTGAAGCGCTTTAGGATTTTGTACGCCAGGGAGTGGCGACCTGTCCCGCATAAAAAACCCGCCGTTACGGGCGGGTCTGCCACAGCCTGAGCGAGCTATCAGTGATGCAGCATCTCATCCACAACCTGCGCGTTGGTCATCTGATACGGATAGTAGGTCGGCCAGTTATCCATCTCCTCCAGTAACGCCTGCTGCGAACGGTTACCCATAAAGATGTGGAAATGCGCTGACTTGCGCGGTGCAATTGTATGGTCGCTGAACTGCACATATTTCGGCGCTTTGCTGTCAGCCTCCGGGCATTCAAACAGGTAACGCACCCCTTTCTTTCCGGATGCATAGGTCAGGATCTGGTGGCCGGCATAACGGTAGTGGCAGGCACTGACCTGCTCACCGATGTGAAATTCCATCACGCCATTTTCAATGCCGATCGTGTCAACCTGCGTGGCGTAGCCTTTGCGATAATAGGCTTTGACCTGCGAGGCGGTTTTGCTGCTATCCTGCTGCGCCTTCTTCTGCCATACCGGGTCCAGTTCGCCGCTCTCCAGCAACGGATAGACCGACTGCCACAGGCCATCCCAGTCAGACAACGGGCGATCTTTGACATCCGCATCCGCGAACACCCCTTCCGCCGCTTTCTGCTCCAGGGCGGATAACGGTTTGCCGTGCGAATGCCCGCCGTGCGCCACCACCTGATGACTGATGAACAGCGCGCCCAGCGCCATCGCCCACTTAACTGTATGATTTACCAACGTCGCGATCCTCGATAGAAGTAACAAATTGTAATGTTATGATATAACATTACCAACTTCAATCGCGAATACGTCCCGACGGCAATTAAACCGACGCGTAGGCTGGATCATCGTTACAGAACAGCGCCAGCTTGTTGCCTGCCGGATCGCGCAGATAAGCCACGTAAAAATTCGGGTTATAGCGCTCGCGAATGCCCGGCGCGCCTTCATCAGTGCCGCCTGCCCGCAGGCCCGCCGCATAAAGCTCGTCAATCATTTGTCGTGTCGGCGCCCGAAAGCCCGCCATATGGCCATTACCCGGCTGTGCGGCTTCGCCATTCCACGGCTTTGCAATATAGACGGCACCCGGCCCGTTTTGCCGATCGGGCACCTCCGGCAGCGAAAAGATCAGCTGTTCGCCATCAGGCTCAGCGAGATAACCCAGCGGCAGCAATACTGCCCGATAAAAGTGACCAGAGAGCGCCACGTCATTCGCACCAATGAACAGATAACTCAGCATAACCGCCTCCAGATAGTGAATGTTGGTCAGTAATAAGCGAAACGCCAGCGTGCTTTACAGATGAATATTCTATTTTAGTCGGTCAAAAATCAGCACGTCGATTGCAGTTAAAGTGTCGCCTTAACCCCAGCATGGGTCAGGTTGTTCTATATTTAGTGTCGTCGAAAGTAAAATAACCGCTGGAGCATGGATTAATGTCGAAAGAAACAGAGAAGAAAGAACTGAGCCACCGCGCCCCCACCACCGGTCCGGAATCATCAGAACCGGGTCTGGGTTCGCTGGCACCTCAGGATGGTTCGCATCAGCCACCCGCCGAACCCACCCCGCCAGGCAAACAACCCACCGCGCCAGGCAGCCTGAAAGCCCCTCAGACTCACAATGCCAAACTCGACCAGCTCAACGCCAGCCGTAAAAACGGCACCAACAGCCCGCTGACCACCAACCAGGGCACCCGCATCGCCAACGACCAGAATTCGCTGCGGGCCGGTTCGCGTGGGCCGACGCTGCTGGAAGACTTTATTATGCGTGAGAAGATCACGCACTTTGACCATGAACGTATTCCGGAGCGCATCGTGCATGCGCGCGGCTCAGCGGCGCACGGCTATTTCCAGCCTTACCGCTCGTTAAAAGATCTGACTAAGGCGCAGTTCCTCAGCGATCCGAATCAGGTGACGCCGGTTTTTGTGCGTTTCTCCACGGTACAGGGCGGTGCCGGTTCCGCCGATACTGTGCGTGATATTCGCGGCTTCGCCACCAAGTTTTATACCGAAGAAGGCGTCTTTGACCTGGTCGGCAACAACACCCCGGTGTTCTTTATTCAGGATGCGCATAAATTCCCTGACTTCGTGCATGCGGTCAAACCCGAGCCGCACAACGAAATCCCACAGGGCCAGAGCGCCCATGACACCTTCTGGGATTACGTCTCGCTGCAGCCGGAAACCATGCACAACGTCATCTGGGCGATGTCTGACCGCGGCATTCCGCGCAGCTATCGCACCATGGAAGGCTTTGGTATTCACACCTTCCGCCTGATTAATGCCGCAGGCAAAGCGACCTTTGTCCGCTTCCACTGGAAGCCGGTGGCGGGCAAAGCCTCGCTGCTGTGGGATGAGTCGCAGAAACTGACCGGTCGCGATCCCGATTTCCATCGTCGCGATCTGTGGGAAGCGATTGAAGCGGGCGATTTCCCGGAATATGAGCTGGGCCTGCAGCTGATCCCGGAAGAGGATGAGTTTAAATTCGATTTCGATATTCTGGACGCCACCAAACTGATCCCGGAAGAGCTGGTGCCGGTAGAGATCGTCGGTAAGATGGTGCTTAACCGTAACCCGGATAACTTCTTCGCCGAGACCGAACAGGTGGCGTTCCATCCAGGCCATATCGTGCCGGGCCTCGATTTCTCCAACGATCCGCTGCTGCAGGGCCGCCTGTTCTCCTATACCGATACCCAGATCAGCCGTCTGGGTGGACCGAACTTCCACGAGATCCCGATCAACCGTCCAACCTGTCCGTACCATAACTTCCAGCGTCAGGGGATGCACCGTCAGGATATCGACACCAACCCGGCCAACTACGAGCCGAACTCCATTAACGATAACTGGCCGCGTGAAACCCCGCCAGCCGCTGAAGGTGGCGGTTTTGAAAGCTATCAGGAGCGCATCGAGGGCCACAAAGTGCGCGAGCGCAGTCCGTCATTCGGTGAGTACTATGCGCAGCCGCGCCTGTTCTGGCTGAGTCAGACCCCGTTCGAGCAGCAGCATATTATCGGCGCTTACTCGTTCGAGCTGAGCAAAGTGGCGCGGGCCTATATCCGTGAGCGGGTGGTTGATCATCTGGCACGCATCGATCTCGGCCTGGCAAAAGGCGTGGCGGATAATCTCGGACTCGCCCTGACCGCCGATCAGCTGAATATCCAGCCACCAAAAGCGGTTAACGGCCTGACCAAAGATGACAGCCTGAGCCTCTACGCCACGCCGGATGGTGAGATCAAGGGCCGTCAGGTTGCGTTACTGATCAGCGATGGCGTGAAGGCGGCAGATGTGCTGTCGATTATGCAGGAACTGAAAGCGGTGGGCGTGCATACCAAACTGCTGGCCTCGCACATGGGTCAGGTACGCGCCGATGATGGGTCGGTGCTGCCGATTGATGCCACCTTCGCCGGTCTGCCATCGCTGACTTTCGACGCGGTGATCGTGCCGGATGGCAACATCGACGCCCTGCTGTTAAGCGGTGATGCGCGTTACTTCCTGCTGGAAGCCTACAAGCATCTGAAAGTTATTGGTCTGTCAGGCGACGCCCGTCGCTTCAAGGCGCAGTTCGGTCTGGAGGAAGCGGAGCAAGAAGAAGGCATTGTTCAGGCTGATAAAGCAGAAGGTGCCCTGATGACGGACTTTATCCAGGCGATGAAGGCACACCGCGTCTGGTCACGCAGCCAGAAAGCGCTGTCGGTTCCGGCCTGACGATCACGACGCGCTAATGCGTGTCAGCTCCTCAGTAAAAACTGCCCTTCGGGGCGGTTTTTTTTTGCTCACAATCCGGTCGTCAAGCGACGCGGTGTCGAATTTTTACTGGGCGCGCGTGCCGGAGTGCGGACCTGCGCACCTCTGCTGCTGGCCGGGCCGTCCTCGCGCCGCTGCGCGGTACCCTCGGCTTTGACGCCGTGCCGACGAACCGTTCGCGCAGCGGCACCAGACTGCGTTATCACCGGTCGCTTAACTGACGAGCATCACGCATGATGAGTTCCTTTGCACGTCGCATTCTGTATGCTTCAACCTAACCGGAATCGGATGCTGCGCCCGGTAAAGTGCCAGAGATCCTGACGCAGTACCCTTCCGTTTCAAAACCAGTCTCAGTGATCTATCCAGACAGGCGTTATCTTTCACCGCAGGTGCGGGTGTTTATTGACTGGTTCAGCGACGTTTTTGCCCAACAGATGAACTGAGGGTGCGGATTGTTACTGCATAATTAATTCTGAAGTTCCGGAACGGCTATTTTTACCGCAGTGACAACCACGTAGATTGTTCGCAGATGAATCGGGCACACCTTTCGCACTACACGTAAGGTGTGCCGCTTACTAACGAGGTCTGAAAATGTCTAAAGTTGTTACCTTTAACCGCACCGGCGGTCCGGAAGTGCTGGAAATTGTTGATCAAGAGGTGCCTGCGCCTGCTGTCGGAGAAGTGCAGATTCGCGTTAAGGCTATTGGCCTTAACCGTGCGGAAATTATGTACCGTAATGGCGAATATGTAATTGATCCCGTGTTCCCGGCGCGCCTGGGTTATGAGGCTGCTGGCGTGGTTGAGGCCGTCGGTGACAATGTCGAAGGTTTCTCCCTCGGGGATGCCGTCAGCGTGATCCCTTCATTTATGTTTAGCGAATACGGTATGTACGGCGAACGGGTCAATGCACCGGTGCACGCGGTCGTGAAGCATCCTGAAAACCTTTCCTTCGAGGAAGCCGCCGCAAGCTGGATGATGTATGTCACCGCTTATGGTGCGCTGGTTGAATATGGCAACCTTCAGGCTGGTCAGAATGTTGTGATCCGCGCAGCATCAAGTAGCGTGGGCCTGGCGGCCATACAGATAGCTAATATGCTGGGTGCAAAACCGATCGCACTGACGCGCACCACTGAAAAAAGCGAAATGCTGCTGAAAGCCGGTGCTGCCGCCGTCATTGCGACAGCGGAGCAGGATATGGTTGCTGAAATCACTCGTGCAACAGACGGTGCGGGTGCCCACATTGTTTTTGATCCCGTTGGCGGCCCGGACGTGGCAAAACTGACTCAGGTGATGGCGCCGCAGGGCATATTCTTCCAGTATGGCGCGCTCGATAGCCGTGACATGCTTGTGCCAGTATTTGATATTCTCGGTAAGCATCTCACTCTGCGGGGATATGAGCTGTTTGAAATCACGACGGACTCCGAAAAACTGGCACGTGCAAAATCCTTCGTCGCTGAAGGTTTACGAGTCGGTAAACTGAAGCCGGTCATCGATAAAACGTTCCCGCTCGAACAGATTGCGGACGCACAGCGTTATATGGAGGCTAATGGTCAGGTCGGCAAAATCATTGTCACTGTAGAATGATGCTTCTCTTCATAACAGGTAATACCGTGTTGGCCCGGTAACCTGGCTATCGCTGGCCGTCAGCATCTGGCTGACGGCCATCCACTCAGAAGGCTTGCCAGTTCTGGTTATCCGCCTGCGGGCTGACCGCAGCAGGACGCAGTGGACTCAGCACCGGCCGGACCGGCTCGGCGGCAAACGCCGTCTGCAGGCTGCCGGTTTTGAACACCGACACGGTTTTACGCAGATAGCTGGCCTGCTCTTCCAGCGAGGCGGCGGCGCTGGCCGACTCTTCCACCAGCGCGGCGTTCTGCTGCGTCACGCCATCCATCTCTGACACCGCGATGCAGACCTGCTCAATGCCACGCGTCTGCTCGACCGACGAGGATGCAATCTCTTCGATCAGCTGGGTGACCCGGCTAACCGAGGTCACGATACTTTCCATCGCCTTACCGGCTTCAGAGGCATGGCCAGCCCCGGCTCTGATCCGCTCGGCTGAGCGATCGATCAGGCCACGGATTTCCTGAGCGGCACTGGCGCTGCGGCCTGCCAGTGAACGCACCTCGCCCGCCACCACCGCAAATCCGCGGCCCTGCTCACCGGCACGCGCCGCTTCAACTGCGGCGTTGAGCGCCAGAATATTGGTCTGGAAGGCGATGCTGTCGATAATCGCAATGATGCCAGCGATCTGCCCGGAGCTTTCACTGATCTGCTCCATATTAGCGATGACCCGAGCCACCGTCTCGCCGCCCTGGGTAGCAGTGGTCGAGGCCTGTTTCGATACCGCCGTGGCCTGCTGTGCATTGTCAGCGTTGAGCTTCACCGTCGAGGTCAGCTGCTCCATGCTGGCTGCCGTTTGCTCCAGCGCCGCCGCCTGCTGTTCAGTTCGGGACGAGAGATCGGTGCTGCCGGCTGAAATTTCCGCCGCGCCGGTAAAGATAGAGCGCGTGGCGTCATCAACTGAGGTGATGGTGACCACCAGCGCATCGCGCATCTGCTGCAGTTCAGTAATTAACAGCCCCATCTCATTGCGGCCTTCCTGCTGAATATCTGAGGTCAGATCGCCAGCCGATATCGCGCGAATATAGCCGGTCAGTCGGCTAAGCGGGC
Source organism: Pantoea sp. USHLN298 (assembly GCF_037149395.1). Taxonomy (NCBI): domain Bacteria; kingdom Pseudomonadati; phylum Pseudomonadota; class Gammaproteobacteria; order Enterobacterales; family Erwiniaceae; genus Pantoea; species Pantoea sp. USHLN298. Next base: position 956,385 of record NZ_JBBCRO010000001.1, on the reverse strand, counting down.
CGATAAGCCGTTTTTGTAATCCAACCCAGACGGCGAAAATGATCACTCCGGTCACCAGACCAAGGATCAGCAGGGTCCAGAGCGCGTCGGTCAGGCTGCGCTGGTTCTGTTCAGAGGTATTTTTCATCAGCTGAATGTTGACCGCACGCCAGGCTTCATAGGCACTGTCGAGCCGATCCTGCGCGGCCTGCGCTTCCAGATTGCCGTAAGCCTGATAGTTGCCCTGCTTCAGGAAGTTGACCGACGCCAGCATGGTGTCGTGCATTTGCTGATAGGCGGCCTGCACCTCAGCGGCCTGAGCCTCATCCTGTCCCGCTTTGCGTGGCAACGCCTGCCACGCACGATATTCAACATCGGCGGCGGCGGCGGACTGCCCTGCTTTATCCAGCAGTGACGCCATCGCGGCCAGTGACGCCGGGTCCTGCTGGTTTTTGAGAAAACGAATCGCCACCCGGTTAATGGTTACGCGGGTTTTAATCAGGGTTTTTACCGCATCGCTCAGGTGTTGCTGTTGCAGCGTCAGCTGTTCTGCCGCCACGAAGTTCTGGTCGGCTTTTGAGACGGCGTTATACAGCAGAAAGCCGGTCAGGCTCAGCAATGCGGTAAAGATTAAAAGTACCGCGAGAATACTGTGGGTTATTTTGAGATTTTTAAGCATTTCAGCAGGCTCATGTCAGAGGAGATAAAGCAGTTATCGGCTAGCAAGCGCTTTATCTGAGTGCTGCGATGCAACGAGGCGCGGCTAAGCGGGATAATCGGGCGGAAGCGCACACTTTTCGCGGCGTCTGCCGCTGTTCAGCGTCAGGATCGGTAAAACTGGCCGCCGGCCGCACTAAACGCATTCGGCGCTCAACAACCCGCGCCGCACTGTGGTTGAATTCGCCCCTTACATTTTTCGCACGTGGTTATCATGCATTACATTCAGAGTCTGATGAGTTTTATAGAGGGAAACAGGGTGCTGTCGGTCAGCTTCAGCCTGCTGCTGTTGATTATGGCCGGGATGGTCACTCACCTGATCTGCAAATTTTTCATCGTCAAAGTGATCAGAAAGGTCTTTTTCAGCAGCCACAAACAGGGCGTTCCGCTGGATAAAGATGTCCGGCTCTCTCAGAAGCTGTCGAATTTTGTGCCGGTGATTGTGGTCTACAATTTCCTGCAATTTATGCCAGGTCTGCCTGAGAATCTGAAAGTGGCGATTCAGACCATCTGCGGCATCCTGTTTTTTGTCTATCTGTCGATCTTCTTCAATGAAGTGCTGGAGATTGTTAACAACTCCTACTCGCGCAAATCGAAGCGTAAGAACCACTCGATCAAGGGCTATATCCAGATTGGCAAAATCCTGGTGCATATTATCGCCGCGATTATGATTCTGGCGATTATGTCCAACAAGTCACCGGCGATTATTATCTCCTCGCTGGGTGCGGTCGCCGCGGTGCTGATGCTGATCTTCCAGCATACGCTGCTATCGCTGGTGGCGAATATTCAGCTCTCTTCCAACGATGTGCTGCAACTGGGCGACTGGATTGAGATGCCGGACAGAAATATCAGTGGCGAGGTGATCGATATTGCGCTGCATACCATCACCATCCGCAACTGGGATAACACCATCTCGCGCATCCCGACCAAGAATTTCCTCACCGAGACCTACACCAACTGGCAGGCGATGTTCTCTTCAGGCGCGCGCCGTATCATGCGCAGCTTTTATCTGGATCAGAAGTCGATCACCTTTGTAAATCAGGAGAAGCTGCAGGCGATGAGCCAGATCCGCATCGCCAGCGAATCGATCACTGAGCTGCTGGATGGACGTGATATCAACGCGGTCGGCGACCGCTGGTTTATGGAGAACGGCATCACTAACCTGATGGTGTTCCGTAAATTCCTGACCGCCTGGCTGGCCCAGCGCGATGATATTAAAAAAGAGATGTATATCGTGGTGCGTCCGCTGAAGCCGTCACCGGATGGGTTGCCGGTGGAGATCTACTGCTTCACCTCATCTATTTTCTGGGCTGATTATGAGAATACCCAGGCGGCGATTTTTGAATATATTTACGCGATGGCCCGCTATTTTGATCTGCAGATTTATCAGCATCCGGCGGGTTCGGATTTCGCCCGGCTGGCCCAGCCGCGTGCAGAGAGTGCCGCCGGAAGTACTGCCGGAAGTGCCGATATCCGGCCTGGCGGCCCGCAGTAACCTGATCCACGGCGGCGTCCCGTGCGCCGCCTTCCCCCGCTCCGGCGATGAACCGCTGCGTCAGCTTTTGCTCAGGGCAAAGTTCAGCACCTTATCGTTCTTCATCTGTACCGTCAGCGTCTGCCCTTCGGTGGTGTTCAGGGTGCGCGCTTCGCTGTAGGTCCATTTCAGCAAACGCTGTCCATCCGGATAGGGCGTCTCGCTGTCAGGCAGACCAAACAGAGAAATCAGCTGCGCTTTGCTGGTCTGGCCGGGCTGGATATGCTGCAACCGCGCGGTATCCAGATTGTGCCCGACGCGATTAGAGCAGGCAGATAACAGCATCAGTAGCGCCACAAACAGGGCTTTTTTGCTCACGTAAGGTCCTTTTAAAATATAAATTCGCACTGCTGTCGTCCGGCACGCCTGACGAAGGCAGGTTAGCCAGCTTATACGGAATCGACCGGCTCCGGCAGGATTTTCTGCGCGGCTTTGGCGCACGATGAACCGCCCGGAGGATGCGAATCCACGCCATTAACGCAAATTCCCGCCTCTGTAAGACCCGCTGCCCTGCGATCGCGACATCTTAGTCTATGATTATTCTTCGTATGCCGCGTGGAAGCGGTCTCATTCCTGACTTCCCGCCGCATCACGCTGAATACCAGTCCAGGATCCTGGCTGAAGAGACGCGCCAACCCATTTGGCATCCTGGTCTCGCTGACATGTTTATGTTTTTGAAGCTCGCATCATCGGCATCATTTCCGCGCGATGGCGATCATTGCGCATTTCCAGGTTAAACGAGGCAACTGAATGGAATCCAAATCATTTTTTAAAAGCTGGGGCGCCGAGCGGGTGTCCGGCGATGAGGTCCGTTTCCGTCTCTGGGCAACGGGCCAGCAACGCGTGACCCTGCGGCTATCCGGCAAAGATATTGAGATGACACGCCAGCCTGATGGCTGGTTCGAAACTCAGCTGGGCGGCGTCGCGCCCGGTGCCGAATACGATTTTGTGCTGGCCGACGGTACCTCGGTGCCCGATCCCGCGTCGCGCGGTCAGAAAGATGACGTCAACGGCCCGTCGCTGGTGATCGATCCTGAGGCTTACGCCTGGCAGAACACCGACTGGCAAGGCCGTCCGTGGCAGGAGTCGGTGGTGTATGAACTGCACATCGGCACCTTTACGCCGCAGGGCACCTTCCAGGCGGCGATTGAAAAACTGCCGTGGCTGGCGGAAAACGGCATCACCATGATTGAAGTATTACCGGTTTCGCAGTTCGGCGGCAATCGCGGCTGGGGCTACGACGGCGTGCTGCTGTATGCACCCCATGCCGCCTACGGCACGCCGGATGATTTCAAAGCCTTTGTCGATGCGGCGCACGGTCACGGCCTGTCGGTGGTGCTGGATATCGTGCTGAACCACTTTGGCCCGGAAGGCAACTATCTGCCGCTGCTGTCGCCAGACTTTTTCCATAAAGAGCGCCAGACGCCGTGGGGCGCCGGCATCGCTTATGACGTTGACGCGGTGCGCCGTTATATCACCGAAGCCCCGCTCTACTGGCTGAAAGAATTTAACCTCGATGGCCTGCGCTTCGACGCCATCGATCAGATCGAAGATCCGGCCGATAAACATGTGCTGATTGAGATTGCTGAACGCATCCGGGCTGAGATTACCGATCGGCCGATTCACCTGACCACCGAAGATTGCCGCAACGTCACCTTCCTGCATCCGCGCGATGAAAACGGTCAGGCACCGCTGTTTACCGGCGAATGGAATGATGACTTCCACAATGCGGTCCACGTACTGGCGACCGGCGAAAAGCATGCCTATTACCAGGACTTCGCCGATCGACCGGAGCAGCGGGTTGCCCGCGCGCTGGCGGAAGGTTTCGTTTATCAGGGCGAAGTGTCGCTGCAGTCAGGCGAGCCGCGCGGCGTTGACAGCCGCAGCCAGCCACCGGTCGCCTTTGTCGACTTCATTCAGAACCATGACCAGGTGGGTAACCGCGCACAGGGCGAAAGGCTGGTGAGCCTGGCCGGCGTGGAACGTACCCAGTTGCTGCTGGCCACGTTACTGCTGTCGCCGCACATACCGCTGCTGTTTATGGGCGAAGAGTATGGCGAAACGCAGCCGTTCCTGTTCTTCACCGATTTCCATGGCGATCTGGCCAAAGCGGTGCGTGAAGGCCGTGCCCGAGAGTTTGAAGGTCATGCTGGTCACGAAGGTGAAAGCGTGCCGGACCCTAACGATCCGCAGACCTTTGCCGATTCAAAGCTGGACTGGGAGAAGCCCGATACGCCGGAAGGCCAGCAGTGGCTGGCGCTGACGCGCAGGCTGCTGCAACTGCGCCAGCAGCACATTGTGCCGCTGCTGCAGACCGCGGGCGGCAACAGCGGTCAGGTGGTCAACACCGCGCCCGGTTTCTTCGCAGTGCGCTGGGACTTCCCTGAGGGCACGCTGTCACTGGCGCTCAACCTCAGCGACCGGCCGCAGCCGATTGCCGATCTGCCGGGTGAGACCATCTTTGCCTGGCCGCAGGAGAGCCCCGAACTGGCACCAGAGTCGATTGTGGTTCGTCTGGATCAAGGAGCCGCACAATGAATATCCCAACCGCCACCTATCGTATCCAGTTCCGCAACGGCATGACGCTTGATCGTGCCGCGGCGCTGGTCCCCTATCTGAAGCAGCTTGGCATCAGTCATCTTTACGCCTCGCCGATCTTCAGCGCCACCGCCGAATCCACCCACGGCTATGACGTCACCGACGTTAACCAGATCGAACCCTCGATCGGTGGCCGTGCCGGCTTTGATCGGATGGCGGCGGCGCTGAAAGCGGCCGGTCTTGGGCTGATCCTCGATATCGTCCCCAACCATATGGCCGCCTCGCTGGAGAACCCGTGGTGGCGCGACGTGATCGAGCACGGCGAACAGAGTCAGTATGCCCACTACTTTGACATTGACTGGTCACGCCGCCTGACGCTGCCGTTCCTTGGCGACACCTTCGAGGCGGTGCTGGCCAACGGCGAGATCAGCGTGCAGCGCGACCCGCAGAGCGGCAAACCGGCGCTGGCCTACTACGACAACTATTATCCGCTGGCCCCGCACACCTGGCAGGGCCGCGAAGAAGCGGTGCTCGGCCTGCGCGACCCGGCACAGATTGCCGCGCTGCATGACCAGCAGCCGTGGCGTCTGATGTCGTGGCGTGACGCACCCAACGACCTCTCCTATCGCCGCTTCTTCGAAGTGACCGGCCTGGTCGGGGTTCGGGTAGAAGATAAAGCGGTGTTTGATGCGGCGCATCAGCTGATCCTGGAACTGGTCCACAGCGGCGCGGTGCAGGGGTTGCGCGTCGATCACGTCGATGGTCTGGCCGATCCGCGCGGCTATCTTGAGCAGTTACGCCAGGCCGCTGGCCCCGATTGCTACCTCACGGTAGAAAAAATCCTGGGCGAGAACGAGCAGTTGCCGGATGAGTGGCCGGTTTCCGGCACCACCGGTTACGAGTTTATGGCGGCGCTGGCGAATGTGCTGGTGGATGGTAATCGCCTCAGTGCGCTGCGCAAGGCTTATCAGACCGTGATCGGCAAAACGGTCGACATGAAAGCTGAGCTGCGTGCGGCCAAGTTACTGATGGCTAATCGCAACTTCGCAGGCGAATTTAACCGTCTGCTGCAGCTGGCTCTCGGCATCGCCCGCCACGACGGCACGCCGCAACCGGAAGCTGAACTGAAGAACGCGCTGCGCGAACTGCTGGTGGCATTTCCGGTTTACCGCACTTACGGCACGCCGCAGGGCCTGACGCCTGCCGATAACGCGCTGCTGCAACAGGTGGTCAGCCAGGTCAAATCCAGTGCCAGCGCGCCGGATGTGGATGCGCTTGACCTGCTGGTGCGCATTCTGCGCGGCGAGGTCACGGCAGCCGCCACCGAAGACGCCGCCCAGTTCCGCACCCGCTTCCAGCAACTGACCGGTCCGCTGATGGCGAAGTCGGTGGAGGACACCCTCTTTTTCCGTCAGCACATGGCGCTGGCGTTAAACGAAGTGGGTGCCGAACCGCTGGCGCGTCACTTTTCGCTGGATCAGTTTCATGCCGAAATGCAGGCGCGGCGCGAACATCAGCCCGACGCGCTCTCCGGCACCTCAACCCATGACACCAAGCGCGGCGAAGATGCCCGCGCCCGGCTCTATACCCTGACCGAAGCGCCGGAGCGCTGGGCAGAGTGCGTCGCCCGCTGGCGGGAGATGAATCAGGCGAAGGTCGTCCGCCTGAAAGATGGCGCGGCACCGGAACCGGCGGTGGAATGGATGCTGTATGAAGCGCTGGCCGGCGTCTGGCCACCGACGCTGCAGCCCGACGATGCTGCCGGACTGGCGGCGCTGGAAGCGCGCTTCGTGGTTTACGTCGAAAAAGCGCTGCGTGAAGCGAAATTACGCACCGACTGGGCAGACAACAATGATGCCTATGAACAGGCGGTCCTCGATTATGCCCGTCATCTGCTGGCACCGGACAATATCGCTTTCCTGCGCGATTTCTGCTCCGCCCTGCAGCCGTTTGTGCGGGCCGGACTGGTTAACAGCCTGACGCAGACGGTGGTGAAACTCACCGCGCCCGGCGTCCCGGATATTTATCAGGGCAGCGAGGCGCTGGATTTCAGCCTGGTCGATCCGGATAACCGGCGCGAACCCGATTTTGCCGCGCTGGCGGCGATGCTGGACCAGCCGCAGCAGGATCAGGATGACGGTCACTGGCTGCGCGGTCAGGTCAATCAGCAGGCCATTGCCCGCTTGCTGGCAGTGCGTCAGCAGCAGCCGTCGCTGTTCCGCCACGGTGACTATCTGCCGCTGACCGCCCACGGCGAGCATCAGGATCGGGTAGTGGCATTTGCCCGTCAGCACCAGCATCAGGCGGTGATCGTGATTGTCCCGCGGCTGGTGTTGAATCACCTGCCGGAAACGCTGGATCAGCCGCCGGCAGACCACTGGGCCGCGACTGAAATCGCCCTGCCGTCCTCACTTAGCCAGCATCGCTACCGCGATCTGCTGAGTGGCAACGAGATTGTGCCCGGTGACCGGCTGCAACTGGATAACCTTGTGTCGGGCTGGTGTGCCGTGCTGCTGGCGCTGTAAGGGTCCGTTTTCAGGAAGTTTTTTTTAACGCGTCAATCTGGTCATTGAATAACGAGGCATAAATGTCAAACAGTAAGCGTTTTGAAATCACGGCGGGCTACAGCCATCAGCTTGGGGCAAACTTTGATGGTCAGGGCGTCAACTTCGCTCTGTTCAGCGCCCATGCCGAGCGGGTCGAGCTTTGTCTTTACGATCCAGGCGGCAAAACCGAAATCGCCCGGCTGGAACTGCCGGAATTTACCCATGAGGTATGGCACGGCTATGTGCCTGGGCTGCAACCGGGCGCGCTGTATGGTTATCGCGTTTACGGTCCCTACGATCCGGAAAACGGCCACCGTTTTAACCCGAATAAGTTACTGCTCGATCCCTACGCCCGTGAACTGGCTGGCGACATTGAGTGGAACGAGGCGCACTTTGCCTATGACCTCTATCACGAAGACAAAGATCTGACCTTTGACAGCCGCGACAGCGCGCCGTTTACCCCTAAATGCCGGGTGATCGATCCGAATGAGTTTGACTGGCAGGATAAGCATCGTCCCAACGTGCCCTGGCCGAAGACGGTGATTTATGAAACTCACGTTAAAGGCTTCACCCAGCTCAACACCGCGCTGCCTCCGGAAATGCGCGGCACCTTCGATGGCATGAGCCACAAATCCACCGTCGATTACATCAAAAGTCTGGGCATCACCTCTGTCGAACTGCTGCCGGTACACTGGTTCCCGGACGATCAGCATCTGCTGGACAAAGGGCTGAAAAACTTCTGGGGCTACAACACGCTCGGCTTCTTCGCGCCCGCCACCCGTTACTTCGGTCCGCGCGGTATTCAGGGCTTCCGTGACATGGTGCGCGCATTCCACGATGCCGGTATCGAGGTGATTCTCGACGTGGTCTATAACCACACCGCTGAAGGGAATGAGCTGGGCCCGACGCTGTCGTTTAAAGGCATCGATAACTTCTCTTACTACCGCACCCTGCCCGACCAGCATCGTTACTACATCAACGATACCGGCACCGGCAACACCGTGAATACCTCGCATCCACGGGTGCTGCAGATGGTGATGGATTCGCTGCGTTACTGGTCTGAATCGATGCATATCGACGGTTTCCGCTTCGATCTCGGCACCATTCTCGGCCGCGAACCCGAAGGATTCGATCCACGCGGCGGCTTCTTTGATGCCGTGATGCAGGACCCGATTCTGTCACAGAAAAAACTGATTGGTGAACCCTGGGATATCGGTCCGGGCGGCTATCAGGTCGGTGGCTTCCCGCCGGGCTGGGCAGAGTGGAACGACCAGTACCGCGATACGGTGCGCGATTACTGGAAAGGCAACAACGTCTCGACCGACTTCGCGGCGCGTCTGCTGGGATCGGGCGATCTCTACGACCAGCGCGGTCGCCGTCCGTGGGCCAGCGTCAACTTCATCACCGCTCACGATGGCTTCACCCTCAACGATCTGGTGTCGTATAACGACAAGCACAACGATGAGAATGGCGAGGACAACAACGACGGGCACAACGATAACCGTTCGTACAACTACGGCGCGGAAGGTCCGACCGACGATGAGAACATTAACGCAGTGCGCGAACGTCAGAAGCGTAACTTCCTCGCTACTCTGATTTTCTCACACGGGACCCCGATGCTGCTGGCGGGCGATGAGTTTGGCCGCAGCCAACTGGGTAACAACAACGGCTACTGCCAGGATAGCGAAATCTCCTGGGTTCACTGGGATAACCTGCCGGAGTCCGCCGAGGCGCTGCGTGAATTTACCCGTCAGATCCTGAAGTTGCGCGCCGATCAGCCACTGCTGCGCCGTGAAAACTGGCGCGATGGCATGGATATCAAATGGTTCAACGCCGGTGGCGGCTTCCAGCAGGCGGAACAGTGGGATGAAGGCTCAACGCTGGGCGTCTACATCGGGCGGCCGGACCTGCAAACTGAAGAAGGCATCTGGCACGACGTCCTGATGCTGTTCAATCCGTTTGAAGGCAATGTGCCGTTCCAGATTCCGCAGTTTGGCGAAGGCGGCTGGGTGCTGGAGCTGACCACCAGCGATACCGCGAAGCGCGGTCTGGTGATCACCAAAGAGAAGGATTTCGAGCTGGAAGGCCGCAGCTTCGCCCTGTTCAGACGTCCGTAGGGTTAAGGCAAGGCAATCAAGCGCAGCGCATTTCGCGCTTCGCTTGAGTTTCTGGCTGTGACTGCCAGGCTTAACCGGTTGTTTACGATGAATATTGATGCTGACAAGGAGGCATAATGTCCAGATTTACGCAGAAGGTTGTGGTTGTGACAGGTGCCGGCTCCGGTATTGGCGAAGCGGCAGCTAAACGCTTTGCTGAAGAAGGCGCATCGGTCGTGCTGGTGGGACGGACGCAGGAAAAGCTGGAAAAAACCCATGCCGGACTGGCTGCGGGCGATCATCTGGTTGCTGCCTGTGACGTTTCCGACGCTGACCAGGTCAGACAACTGTCAGAAAAAGTACTGGATAAATATGGCCGGGTTGACGTGCTGGTCAATAATGCCGGGGTGATCGTTCAGGGCCGGATTCATGAGGTCGAACTTGACGCATGGAAAACGCTGATGAAAACCGACCTGGATGGCGTCTTCCACGGCGTACACTATTTCATGCCCGCCCTGCTGCGCAGTAAAGGCAACGTGGTGAATATCTCCTCGGTTTCCGGTTTAGGCGGCGACTGGGGCATGAGCATCTATAACGCCGCGAAGGGTGCTATCACCAACTTTACCCGCGCCCTGGCAATGGATTACGGCGCGGACGGCGTGCGGGTCAACGCTATCTGTCCGGGCTTTACCTTTACCGATTTAACCGAAGATATGAAAGATAATCAGCCGTTACTGGAGCGCTTTTACGATCGAATCCCGCTGCGGCGTGCCGGAGAAGCGGACGATATCGCCCGTGCGATTGTCTTTATTGCCAGCGATGAGGCCAGTTATATTACCGGCGTAAACCTGCCGGTGGACGGCGGTATTACCGCTTCTAACGGCCAGCCTAAACAGGCTTAATCGTCTCCGCTATATAATCAAAAAGGCAGCGTATTCACGCTGCCTTTTTTCTGTTTATTAATTGCCGCGACTCACGGCTTATTGATTATCTGCCGATCCAGGCCGTCACGCTGTAGCGACAGCGGAATTAATGTTTAGGCGTGTGACGGGTTGGCGTTGCGGCGCGCGCAGGCTTAATTACCGTACTACTGGTGGGGCAGATAAAATTATTCAGGCAAACACTGCACATAGTGGCATTAGCGTGATGAATTTTCGCAACGGTTAATGCCTGTTGACGGGTATAAAGCGAACCAATAAACACGCGCTTATCGCTTTTTAACAGATTAACGCAACCTTCTTTGTGTAAAATCCATCCACCCATGGGACGTGGGCACAGATAATAATAACTGGCTTTGAGCATGGTATTCATCCTAATCGTTGCTGTATGTATCTTAAAAAAACCGACAAAATTCGTAAGGGCTTATGTTTTTATCTGAAGCTTTATTAAACTAACTGAGAGTTATGCTTAAAACCACTTTATTGTACCGGTTAAACTGACTTTGAGATTTAGCCGTTTTCAGAGACCTGAGTCGCTTTAGTCGCTCAGTGCGACATAACCCCGGCTTTGCCTCCCCGCCGCCAGTCCCATTCAGCCTGCTAATCAATATCACTGGTAAATCATTCTAAAATAAATGATTAAAATCAAAACTTTAACTCAACAACCCCTGCGACCGCATCCGAAGATGACACGGGTTTGATTAACCTGGCTGTGGCAAAAAGTGGACACCGTCAGGTCAACGATGAGCGCTCATAAACTGAAGCATAATCGTCCGGTCATTTTCTGCTGGCCTCAAAAAAGCGCAGCCGGAACAGAGCCTGACTGTGAGGTTTATCAGTTAAGGCACACGCAACAAAAGTGAACGCGCCTTGAAAAAGTAAAACGATCGGTTTACTTTTAAACTATGAAAAAGAGAGACGATATTATTCAGGCGGCCGAGCGGGTGTTCTATGCCAGCGGTTTTCACGCCACCAGTACCGACCAGATTTGCCGCGAGGCGGGCGTCTCCACGCGCACGCTTTACCATCACTTTGCCTCCAGGGAGGCACTGACCGCTGCGGTGATGCACGCCCGGGAACAACGCTTTATGGCGGACCTCTGTGCGCCACAGCAGCCAGAAGCGATTGCCCGGCTGTTTCAGGTGCTGGGCGAGTGGACGCAGGCGAATGGCGCGAAAGGCTGCTTCTTTCTCAAAGCCTGGGGCGAATATGCCGAGCGGGATGCCACCCTCGCCGGTCAGGCGCTGGCCTTTCGCACCACGCTGCGTGACTACATTCGCGACTGCGTCACCGCAGTACAGGGAAAAGAGAATCGGCTGCTGAGCGACGCCATCTGGATGCTGTTTGAAGGAGCGATTACTTCGGCGCTGATTATCGGTCATGCTGCCGCCAATCAGGCCGGCACCCTGGCCATCCAGCTGCTGCAACCGCAGGGCGCGGCGGAATGAGGTCCGCGAGCGCACTGGCGCTGACCGGATTTAGCCTGATTGCGGTGACCTATGGCATGGCGAGATTTTCGTGGGGGCTGATGCTGCCTGCGATTTCGGCCGATATTCCGTTGAGTCCGCAGCGGGCAGGTTTGCTCTCTGCCTGCAGCTTTGTGGCTTACTGCCTGACCATTCTGGCGGCGGCCTCGCTGGCGCGACGGTGGGGTTCGCGCCGCGCCGCACTGCTGGCGTCGCTCTGCGCAGCGACAGGGCTGCTGCTGCTTGCCTGTGCCTCTTCCGCGCTGCTGCTGGCGATCGGGCTGTTTATCGCCGGACTCAGTTCTGGCCTGGCGTCTCCGGCGCTGGCTGCCGCCGTCAGTCAGCGGATCAGCCCTGCCCGGCAGCCGCGCATCAATACCCTGATCAATGCCGGCACCAGTGGCGGGATCATGCTGACGGTACCTGTGCTGGCGGCCTTACCGGGCGGCTGGCGGGCGTCCTGTCTGCTGTTCGCCCTGCTGGCGCTGGTGTCTATATGGCCGATCATGCGCGCACTGCCCGGTGAGGCGGCCGCCGCTGACGCGACCCGCCAGCCCTGGCATCAGCAACTGTTTCGCCGTTCAATGATCCGCCTGATCGCCATTGCCTTCGTGTCCGGCCTGGCGAGCGCCGCCTGGTGGAGCTTCGGCTCAGCCCTGCTGCGCCAGCATGTCGGCCTGGAACCCGCCACCACCCGCCTGCTGTGGCTGGTGGCAGGCGGCGCGGGCATTATCGGCGTGGCTACCGGGCCGGTCGCAGCCCGGATCGGTCTGAACGCCGTTTACCGGCTGTCGCTGTCAGCGATGGCGCTGCCACTGCTGGTCATCGCCTTCAGCCACGGTAATTCCGCCGGCTTACTGATAGCGGTGGCCTGTTGCGGTGCCGGTTACGTCACGCTGTCAGGGGTGCTGCTGGTCTGGGGCGCGCAGGCCACCGAAGAGGAACCTGCAACCGGCGTCGGCTTGTTGTTTTTCATGCTGGCTGTCGGCCAGGTAGCGGGATCGCTGCTGTTTGGTCAGGGGTATGCTGCGCTGGGTGCGGTCACTACTCTGGTTCTGTTTGCTGCCAGCGCGCTGCTGTTGCTCTTTTTTACGCCGCCAGAAGCCGCAGATTCTGAAGGCAAAAAAACCCCGCACGCTGCGGCTGAAATAACGTTACAGAGAAAACGCTGACATGACTGGGCAGCACGGCCAGAACGACGTTCACGCTTTTGCGGCGAATCGGTGTTTAATCGGTTGTGCGTAAGCAATAAAACAAATAAACCCACAGCCGCCTGTTTTCATTGCTGCGCTGATAAATCAGATAACGCGGATATTATTAATTCTCGGATTAATCGTCTGGTTTAACAGATCCTGTTCCGGCCCCAGATAATAAGGCACGGCACACTGCTTACCATCTTTGGTAAAAATAACCTGATTATCATGCAGAAACAGCGCAGTGAAATGGCCCAGCACCACGCCATTTAATTCAAAACAGTATTTTCTGGCTTCACGAAGCCCCTGCTTGCTATTCAGAAAATCAACAAATCGCATCACGCTGCGTCTCCTGGCAAATTTCATCCGCTCTGCTTGTTTATTACACAGAGATCAGGCGGAGGATAATATCCATAAGCGCAGCGCGGATCATTATGCTGGCGCGGTTTTCAGAAAAGACTGAATAGCCAATAATCAGTCAGGCTGAACAGATCAAATAACCGCAGCATTCTTCCCCGACTGACGCGGTCAGAGGAAATCGTTATGGTGCGGTCTGTGCATATTGCGCGGCAAAAGCGCGCGCTTTATTGTGGTTTTTTAGTCAGCATCACCGTGCAGGGCCAGGAGAGAGATAATGGAAATTTTTGACGCGGATTCACGTCATATCAGGGCGATCCAGCAGATTTATGCCTGGCATGTCCTTAACGGCACCGGCTCATTTGAAACCGTTGCGCCGGATGAAGCGGAGATGGCGCAGCGGCTGAATAAGATTCAGCAGGCGGGCCTGCCGTGGTTCATCGCTGTGAGTGACGGCGAGGTGCGGGGCTTCTGTTATCTGGCGCCCTACCGTCCCCGTCACGCCTATCGTTATACGCTGGAAGACTCAATCTATATCGATCCACAGTTTCTTCAGCGCGGCGTCGGCTCGCGTTTGCTGCGTCACGCTATCGCCTGGGCTGAACAGGCGGGTTACCGTCAGTTGATTGCTAATGTCGGAGACAGCGAGAACCGCGCATCGGTTGCCCTGCATTGCGCGGCGGGCTTTGAATTGGTGGGAACGCTGAGGTCGGTCGGCTTTAAACATGGCCGCTGGCTCGATACCGTTTTCCTGCAGCGAGCGCTGGGTGCCGGGGATGCTCTGCTGCCCGCTGACAATTAAATGCGTTCCGGAGCAATAAAGGCGGCCAGGCCTCGTTCACCGCTGATAAACCTTCTGGTAATGTGTGCGGACAAAAACAAAAAATCCGGAAGCCTTTATGTTGTCGACAATCATTTACCGCAGCCATATCGCCGGGCACGTACCGGTGAAATCGCTAAACGATTTGGCGGTAAAAGCTAATAAAATCAATGAATCCTCTGGTATTTCCGGCATTTTGCTGTTCAACGGCACGCATTTTTTCCAGGTACTGGAAGGTCCGGAACAGGCGGTAAAGGCGATCTATAGCCGGATTTGTCAGGACCCGCGTCATCATAACCTGGTGGAACTGATGCGCGATTATGCGCCATCACGCCGCTTCGGCAACGTGGGCATGGAGCTGTTTGACCTGCGGCAACATGATAAAGAGTCAGTGCTGGACGCAGTGCTGGCCAGATGCACCACAAAATTCCAGCTCACCTATGCCGATCGCGCGCTGCAGTTTCTGCGGACTTTTGTCGAAGCACGGGAAAAAGAGAACTATTACGAGATCCCGGCTGCCAGCAGCTGGACCTTTATCCGTGATGAATCACCCCGACGCGACGGTGAAGCGGCGCTGATTGCGGCTGATGAAGTGAGTTTTGCCTTTCAGCCGATTGTCGATCCTCTTGCCTGTGAAATTGTCTCGCTGGAGGCGCTGCTGCGCGGTCCACAGGGTGAACTGCCGCTCGACTATTTTGCACAGCTGCCGCGCGATCAGATCTACCTGACCGATCTGCAGTCGAAGAAGAGAGCCTTTGCCCAGGCTAAACAGCTGGGCATTGAGGGGCTGACGCTCTCGATTAATCTGTTGCCGATGACGCTGGTGGAAGTGCCTGATGCAGTGCCGTTCCTGCTGGATGAAATTGCCGCTCAGGGTCTGGTGCCTGAGCAGATCATGGTGGAGTTCACTGAAAATGAAGTGATCTCCCGCCTTGATGAGTTTGAAGCCGCGATTAAGCAGCTGAAGGCGGCCGGTATCAGCCTGGCGCTGGATGATTTCGGAGCTGGTTTTGCCGGACTGTCGCTGCTGACGCGCATCCAGCCGGATAAGATCAAGATCGACCGCAATATTATCAGCGGCGTTCACAAGAGTGGTCCTAAGCAGGCGATCATTCATGCGATCCTGAAATGCTGCTCCTCACTGGAAATTTCCGTTATCGCCGAAGGCATTGAACAGCCTGAAGAGTGGATGTGGCTGGAAGCCGCGGGCGTCTCGCAGTTTCAGGGATATCTGTTCGCCAGGCCGCAGCTTAACGGCATCGCGGCGGTCGCCTGGCCAGAACTGAACGCAACCCAGATCCTCTGACGTCATCGCACAGTCTGCGATTTAGACGAATCTGTCCCGCCCCGCCTTGCCGGATCGGCCCGGTGCTGCTAATAAATAAGCAGCACCGGGTGATGATCTTCATCTCTCTGTCATCTCCCGGCTGCAAAGTCAGCCATTATCAACCCGTTATTACCCCCGATGTTTAGCAGTCAGATGTTCAGTGTTTAGGCCGACGCAGCGCGCACAGCGTGCAACGTGACTCCCAGGGACAGCATTTGAGGAACTGAATGAAGCACATCATCCGCGGTGATAAAGAGCCCGCCCATATCCTGGCCGCAACGCGTGCGCTCGAAGCGCACTATTCTCGCTATGGAGAAGGCAATAAATACCACCCCATCATCTATTCCATCGCCTATCGCAGCCGGTATTACCAGGTTGAAGTCATTACCCGCCGTGAAACCATGGTTGCCACGGTGATCACCGGCGTGCGCAATCTGACCCATCTCTCGGGCGCAGCCTGACAGACGGCGTATCCCTTCATCAAACGGGGGCGCTTCGCCCCCGAATCGTCAGAGTGAATCTCAGCGCCGGTAGAGCACATTGGCCGGGTAGATCGCGCCAATCACGCTCTTTTCCCGCGCGCCGGTGACCGCAGGCAGATTGCCCGGTAAGCCTGAGAGCGTGCGGAAAGCGAGCCAGGCAAATGCCAGCGCTTCCATATCGTCACCGCTGATCCCTGCGGCATCGGTGGTGGTCACTTCGGTGCCCGGCAAATGGGTGGCCAGACGGGCCATCAGCAGCGGATTGCGGCTGCCGCCACCACACACCAGCAGACGATCGCAGCCATCATTGAGCTGCACCTGCCGGGAGATAGTGATGGCGGTCAGCTCCACCAGCGTGGTCTGCACATCCTGCGGCGCCAGCCCAGGGAAGTGGCGCAGATGCTGCTCCAGCCAGCCGAGGTTAAAATGTTCCCGTCCGGTGCTCTTCGGCGGCGGCAGGGCAAACCACGGCTCGCGCAGCATCGCCTCCAGCAGTGCCGGGATCAGAGTGCCACTGCGCGCCCATTGTGCATCCTGATCGTAGGCTTTGCCCTGATTGCGCCAGATCCAGGCATCCAGCAACATGTTGCCGGGTCCGGTATCAAAACCGCGCACCGGCTGGCCGGGAAACAGCAGCGAGAGATTAGCGATGCCGCCAATGTTCAGCACCATGCGGCGTTCCGTGGCGTCCATTAACAGCGCCTGATGGAAAGCGGGCACCAGCGGCGCGCCCTGCCCGCCGAGCGCCATATCGCGGCGGCGAAAATCCCCGACAACGGTCACGCCGGTTGCCGCAACGATCCGGTTGTTATCGCCAATCTGTAACGTATTCGGGGCGGCACTTTGCGGTTCATGCCAGACGGTCTGCCCGTGACAGCCTATCGCGACCACATCGCTCGCCTCCAGCGATTCGCGCTGCATTAAGGTCAGCACCGCATCGGCAAACAGCTGGCCCAGCCGGGTATCGAGCTGTCCGAGCTGTGACAACGTCAGGCTTTGTCCCTGGCAAACCGCCAGAACGGCCTGGCGCAGATCGGGCGGCATCGGATGGCAGTAGCTGGCCTGCTGCGCCACCAGATTCTCATCAATCGCCGCCAGTACCACATCCACCCCGTCCAGGCTGGTGCCCGACATCACACCAATATAACGTCCTGATTTTATAGCCATTGTTTTCTCCCCGCTGGAGGTGCGAATCATTGCGATTAGCCTGACAAAATACGCAGGCTAATTCTATGATTAAATTATTTATTTCTCAGAGCTGGCGAGCCGGTAACGCAACGGCACTATTTTTCTCCGTCGATTGAATTATTGTTAACCTTACAGAGTCTATGCTTCTGTCCAGCCGTGTTTTATTCGGACAAGGATTAATTTGCCAGGTTTGTGTCTTATACTGTGTGCAGGATATCGCGATAAACGTGGCGCCTTCTCGACTAAAGGAGTTTCAAATGATTAAGCGTGTAGTGGTGGTCGCTTTGACCGGTGTGATGCTGGCAGGTTGTAGCAACACAAGTACGCTGTCGGGTGATACCTACAGTGCCAGTGAAGCCAAACAGGTTCAGAGCGTCTCTTACGGTACTCTGGTCTCGGTTCGTCCGGTGAAAATTCAGGGCGGAGATGAGAGTAACGTGATTGGTGCCATCGGTGGTGCCGTGCTGGGTGGTTTCCTCGGTAACACCATTGGTGGTGGCAGCGGACGTAGCCTGGCAACAGCCGGCGGTGCGGTACTGGGCGGCGTAGCCGGTCAGGGCGTACAGGGCGCGGTGAACAAGACTGATGGTGTTGAGCTGGAGATCCGTAAGGATGATGGTAACACTATCATGGTGGTACAGAAGCAGGCCGCAACGCGCTACTCGGTTGGTCAGCGTGTGGTGATGGCATCGAACGGCAGCCAGGTGACCGTTTCACCTCGCTAAGGCGAATGATGTGAAAAAAAACCGACGCCTGAGCGTCGGTTTTTTTATTTCTCGCGGTTCTGCAGTTCGAGAATATTTTTTTCCAGCCGGGCAATCAGCGTCACCATCTGGTTGATCTCTTCGCGGCTGATGCCGGAGAGAATGTCATCGCGCGTTTCATCAATCACGCTCTCAACCTGTTCGATGATCGGTTCCGCCTGCTGCGTCAGCTTAATGCGCTTGGCGCGGCGATCGTTGGCGCAGGTCGAACGGGTAATTAATCCCTTATCCTCCAGCTGGTCGAGCGTCCGCACCAGTGAAGGTTGTTCGATGCCGATGGCTTTGGCTAACTGAATCTGTGACTGCTCTGGCGGCAGTTGATGAATATTGTGCAGCGTTACCCAGTGAGTCTGAGTCAGCTCAAGCGGTTTTAATCGCTGATCAATCAACGCGCGCCAGATGCGCACCAGTCGAGATAAATCCGTTCCGAGGGGCGTATCCATTTCATCTCCTTATAATTAGCTTGCTAGCTATCAAGCCAGATTTTACACTATTCTGCGAGTTTACAGGATAAATTACAAATCCCGGACCGCCGCGCAGCGACAGGGCATCGCTTTCGGGCTGCCGCTCGGGTTAATTAAGGATATCAAACGTGCTCACCCACCTCTTCTCCAGTGCCAAACCGCTAACCGATCTGGTGGTTGGCGCTTCGCTGTTTTTCCCGCCCATCTTCAAAGCGGTGATACTGGGTTTTCTGGTCTGGTTGCTGGTTCACCCGCTGGTGCGCGGCTGGATCTACTCTGGTGATATCTGGCATCCCACGCTGTTTGATCTCTCTCTGTTTGTGCTGTGCGTTACCGCCGCACTCTGGCTCATCGGTCACGGATAATCGTATGAAATTTAACGCGGTGAAATATTTCTCCACCCTGATTGTGTTTGCGCTGGCGCTGCTGGCCGGTGGATGGATGTGGAATTACTATATGCAGTCGCCCTGGACGCGCGACGGCAAAGTGCGAGCTGAACTGGTCGATATCACGCCACAGGTCTCTGGCCGCATTACTCAGCTGCAGGTCAAAGACAATCAGTTTGTCCATCAGGGTCAGCGATTGCTGACGCTGGACCCGGTGCCGTGGCAAATTGCACTCGACAATGCCGAAGCGCAACTCAGCAAGGCGCAGGCCGATCTGGCCCGAACGCAGCACGAATTTAACCGGCGTAGTCGCCTGCCGCGCAATGTGATTTCAGCGGAAGATCTCGACGCCGCACGGCTGGCCGCTAACGCCGCCGTCGCCAGTGCCAAAGCGGCCGAGGCGGAGCGGGATCGGGCGCGCTGGAATCTGCAACAGACGACGCTGACCGCGCCCACTGACGGCTGGATTACTAATCTCACTCTGCGGCCCGGCAACTACGCCAGCGCGGGCAGTCCGCTGTTTGCGCTGGTCGATAGCCACTCTTATTACGTGGTGGGCTATTTTGAAGAAACCAAGCTGCGCCATATTCATCCGGGCGCAGCGGCTCAGGTGGTGCTCTATAGCAATGGCGCACGACTCCAGGGCCAGGTCGACAGTATTGGCCGCGCCATCTACGACCAGAGCATTGAGACGGACAGCGGTCTGGTGCCGGACGTCAAGCCTAATGTGCCCTGGGTGCGGCTGGCGCAGCGGGTGCCGGTACGCATTCGTCTCGATCCGCTGCCGGCTGAGGTGCCGCTGGTGGCCGGAACTACCTGCACGATCACCATTCAGCCATGAATTTTCAGTGGCTGGCGTGGGATCAGTTACCCTGGATTAAGGCCAACGCTAATCAGTGGCGCTATGCGTTGCGCAACGCCATTGCCATGTGTCTGGCACTCAGTATCGCCTATGGGCTGGATCTGGATGAGCCTTACTGGGCGATGACCTCGGCGGCAGTCATCAGTTTTCCGACCGTGGGCGGTGCCATCAGCAAAAGCCTTGGCCGGATCGTCGGCAGCCTGCTCGGGGCCAGCGCCGCGTTGCTGATCGCCGGACATACCCTGAATGAACCCTGGCTGTTTACCTTTGCGATTGCCGGCTGGCTGGCGCTCTGTACCGGCATCGCCAATCACTATCAGAACAATGTCGCCTACGCCTTTTCTCTCGCCGGCTATACCGCAGCCATTATCGCCTTTAGCAGCGTTAACATCACCGATATTACCGATTTATGGACCATCGCTCAGGCGCGGGTCTGTGAAGTGATCTCCGGCATCCTGTGTGCCGGTCTTATGATGATGGTGCTGCCGAGCACCTCCGATGGCGAGACGCTTATCACCTCGTTAAAGCAGATGCACGCCAGGCTGCTGGAGCATGCGGTGTTACTGCTGCAACCGTCGGTCAGTGACAACATTCGTACCGCGCATGAGAATGTCATCAGTCAGATTCTGACCATGAACCTGCTGCGGATTCAGGCCTTCTGGAGCCACTACCGCTTTCGCCGCCAGAACAACGTGCTTAACTACGTGCTGCACCAGCAACTGCGGCTGACCAGCGTGCTCTCCAGCCTGCGCCGTATGTTGCTGAACTGGCCCGACGCGCCCGACGCGCTGTTTGCTGCGTTGCAACAGCTGCTGGCTGAGCTGGGGAAACCGGAGTGTGATAAGTACCGGCTGGCGCGCATTCTGCGTAGCGTCACGCCAGCGGCCGACGGTGACTACCGGCAGCGCGCTTTTTGTCAGCGGCTGCGTTATTTTTGCTGGATGTATCTCAACGTGCTGCGCTGGATCCGGCTGCTGGATCGCGCCGATGCCGATACCCGCTTTCAGCCCCCGCCGGTTCCGGCCTTAGCACGCGACAGCGACAGCGCCGAAGCGGGCTGGAGCGCGCTGCGTACCTTCAGCATCATCGTGCTGGGTTGCGCGTTCTGGATCAATACTCAGTGGTCCTCCGGTGCGGCGGCACTGACCTTAACCGCCATCGCCTGCGTGCTCTATGCCTCTTCACCGTCGCCGGGCGGCAGCGTGACGCTGCTGCTGAAAACCCTGCTGTGGCTGTTTGCCTTTAGTTTTGTAATGAAGTTCGGTCTGATGGTGCAAATCAGCCAGCTGTGGCAGTTTTTACTGCTGCTGTTCCCGCTGCTGGTGACGCTGCAGCTGTTTAAGTTACAGCAAAAGCAGCGCGCCGGGATGTGGGGACAATTTATTGTGTTTATGGGCTCGTTCATCGCCGTCACCAACCCGCCGACCTGGGATTATCAGGATTTCTTCAACGACAACATCGCCAAAGTGTGCGGCGTCCTGCTGGCCTGGCTGGCGTTCCAGATTTTACGGCCCAGCTCAGATGCGCGCCGAAGTCGTCGTCATATCCGTGCGTTGCGGCTGGCGTTTCTTGATCAGCTCAGACGGCGTCCGCGCCTGAGTGAAAGCCGTTTTGAATCGCAGATTTATCATCGCATCAGCCAGCTTAGTCACAGCCGGGATGAGCAGGCGCGCGTCTGGTTATTGCGCTGGGGCGTGGTATTGCTCAATTGCTCGCATATTGTCTGGCAGTTGCGGCAGTGGCAGGCGGATTCCGCCACGCTGATCAGCGTGCGCGACAGCAGTTTGCAGAATCTTCAGCGGATTATCAGCAGTCGCGGGGTGCAGCACAGTTCGCTGGATCTGATTCTGGCGGAGCTGGAGAGAATGATCGCCTCATTGCTGGCGCTGGGCAGTAATGAGGCGAGTGAACTGGCCGGTATTCTCTGGCGGCTGCGCTGTTCGCTGGCTCAGCTGAAACAGGCGGTGCCGGGCTGATTACTGGCAATATTGCTGCTGCTGCCGGGTGAAATCATCCTGCAATTGCTGCAGCGTTTTATGGCCTTCAAAGCGGGTTTTATCAACCTCGGTCATCGGCTCGATGACCAGCGCCTTTTCATCCGGCGAGAAGATAAACCGCCGGCTCAGTTCGGTGCCGGTAAAACTTTTGCCGACAATGCCGCCGCAGACCATGGTCATGGTGCGTCGATAAATGGTGGTGTCAGTAAAATTGGTTTCGGTAGCGCTGCGATAGACCTGATCGCAACCCTGCGCTTCCAGCTTGCGCACCGTATTACGGCTCAGCCATTCACGTCCTTTAGCAATCTTTTCGCAGGTGCTGCGCATCGGGTTGGTATCAATGGTGCGCTGCAGCTCCCGCCCGGTTTCCGTCACCAACTGCGTATCGTTGGGTTTATCGCATCCCACCAGCAGCAAGCACAGCAGTAATGCGCCCTTGAATTTCATATACCTGCTCCTTCACCCATCACGCTTTCTTACCTGAATCAATATCATAGGGGGGAAATGTGCAGGATGGTACAACAATTCATAAACAGGCTGGAAGAAAAACAGGCGGCACCGATGGCCGCCCTGAAAATCAGATTACGCCGCAGGCAAAGCGTGCCCCGCCACCGCCCAGCGGTTGCGGATGATCGGCATGGTTATCGCCGCCCACATGCACCATCAGCGCTTTACCCTTAATTTCACTCAGCGATTTGAGACGTGGCGCGAGCACCGGATAGCTGGCGTTGCCTTTCTCATCCACATAGACGGCTGGCAGATCGCCTGAGTGCCCTTCCGCGTAAGGCCCCAGATGTTTCCCGCTGTTAGCCGGATCAAGATGGCCGCCTGCCGCACCGGCCGCTACTACCTTGCCCTGCGACTCGCCCGGTTCACAGCTGCCCTTTGCATGCACATGAAAACCATGAATACCAGGCTGCAGCCCTTTGAGATCGGGCGTGAACTGCAGGCCATACCGGGTCTCTTCAATCGTCACGTTACCGAGCGATTTTCCTATCCCCTCCGCGGTGACCTGATGGATGGTGACCTGTTCACTGGCGGCCTGAGCCGCTCCGCAAGTCATAAGGGCAAATAGCGCAACTGCTTTGAGCTTCATGGTGACTCCTTGTTGGTACCAGGGTATGGCATAAGCCTGGTACCGGTTGCGCTATTCTGCCGAAGATTGACGCAGTTTTACGCTTCAGGGCACATCGAAGCCTAACGCAGCCTTGCGGATGCGGAACCATTGCTGACGGTTCAGGGTCAGGTTCACCGCCGCGGCTGCTTCAGTGACGCGCGCCGTTTTGCCTGATCCGATAATCGGCAGCGGCTTGCTCGGCAGCATCATAATCCACGCATACACTACCTGCTCCATGCTGCTGGCACCGGTCTCCTGGCGTATCACCTCCAGCTCGTCACGCAGTGGCTGATAGTGGGGATCGTTAAACAGCCGTCCGCCGCCCAGACAGGACCAGGCCATCGGCCGGAAACGTAACTGCTGACACTGATCGAGCGTGCCGTCCATCAGCAGATTTTGCTGCACCGGCGAGATCTCCAGCTGGTTAGTGACCAGGGAAAATGGCAGACGGGACTGCAGCAGCGCGAATTGCGCTGGCGTGAAGTTAGAGACGCCTGCGTGCAGCACTTTGCCACTCTGGTGCAGCGTCATAAAGGCCTCGGCGACCTCGTCGGCCTCCATCAGCGGATCGGGACGGTGAATCAGCAGCAGATCAAGGCGATCGGTGCCGAAATGGCGCAGCGAATTTTCCGCACTCTGAATGATATGCGCTTTATCCGTATTGTAATGGCCGATCCGATGCTCAGGCCGGGCGCGGGTTGCAATCCCGCATTTGGTGACGATCTGCAGCCGTTCGCGCAGTCCTGGCGCCAGCTTCAGCGCCTCGCCAAATGCCGCTTCACACTGATAGTCACCATAGATATCCGCGTGGTCGACGGTGGTGATGCCAAGGCTCAGGTGATGCTCAATAAATGCCACTCGTTGCTGGGGCGACATCCCCCATTCCATCAGCCGCCAGTAACCCATAATGAGCGGTGAAAAATCCGGACCCTGCGACGCGATGGCTTGCGGTTGTAACATAACGATCTCCCTGTGGCACGATGGCTGGAATAAAGGTGTCAGAGAGTATAACGGAAACCGCCACGTCGTCAGAACAAGCTCGGTTGATGCGGATCAAGCGGCTCCTCTTTCTTCTGTTGCCGCAGCAGTCGCAGGCGGCGCTGGTGACAGAGACGCAGCACCTCACGCTTCTGCGTGTCGCTGAAGCGCATCCAGTTGAACCGCTCTTCGCGGCTGCGTAAACATCCCAGACAGTAGCCGCGGGCATCGCTCTCGCAGATGCCACGACAGGGACTGGGAACCGGGAAAAACTCAAGCTGCTCGGCCACCACGACTCCGGTGTTAAAGATGAAACGGACTATTGAAGAGATCTTAGCCTGTTTGTGCAACAAAGAAGCAATATCTGTTACCCGATTCTTGCTGATCACCGTCACGGAGTGAACACTCTGTGCCAAAAGCGACTCGCCCGATTGCATTAGACCGACTGGTCTACTAATCTCCCTGTCATGAACAAGACGCAACCACGCAATGAAACCCGCGAACATCTGCTCCGTATTGGTGAGCAGCTTTGTCTGCAACGGGGTTTCACCGGAATGGGGCTGAGCGAACTGCTGACCCTGGCGGAAGTGCCGAAAGGCTCTTTCTACTATTACTTCCGTTCCAAAGAGACCTTTGGCGTGGCGCTGCTGGAGCGCTACTTTGCACGCTTCCTGCAGGATGTTGAGCTTCAGCTGAATCAGCCCGATGGCACGCCGCGTGAGCGTCTGCTGAACCATTTTCGGGCTGCTGAGCAGCTGTTTACCCAGCAGGGACACATCGTGGGCTGTCTCGGCGTCAAGGTATCGGCAGAGGTCTGCGATCTCTCTGAACCGATGCGCGACGCGCTGCAACAGGGCGCAGCAAAAATTACCGCGCTCTATGCAGAGACGCTGAGTGCCGCTGCTCAGCAGGAGTCGCTGGCATTGCCGCATCCTCCGGCGCAAATGGCCGAACTGTTGTCGCTGTTGTGGCTCGGTGCGAGCTTACAAAGCAAGATTTCCCGCGAGCCGCAGCCGCTGCGGCTGGCATTACGTACCATCGAACAGTGGCTGAAAATCCACTGATTTTTAAAAAAAGTGTTTGTAGACGACTGGTCTACTAATCAGGAGCTAACATGGCGAGTACCCAGCTGTTTCGTCCGCTGAAAGTCGGCGCAATTACCGTGCCAAACCGCGTTTTTATGGCACCACTGACCCGTCTGCGCAGCATTGAGCCAGGCGATATTCCTACTCCGATGATGGGCGAATATTATCGCCAGCGCGCCAGCGCCGGTTTGATCATTACTGAAGCCACCCAGATCTCTTTCCAGGCGAAAGGCTATGCCGGCGCACCAGGCCTGCATACTCAACCGCAGATTGCGGCGTGGAAAGCGATTAACGAAGGCGTGCATCAGGCGGGCGGACACACGGCGGTACAGCTGTGGCACACCGGCCGTATCTCACATAACAGCGTCCAGCCAGAAGGTAAAGCCCCGGTTGCGCCATCGGCCCTTGCTGCCGGTACCCGCACTTCACTGCGTGCCGCTGACGGCAGCGTCTACCGCGAAGAGACTTCGGTACCTCGTGAGCTGACGGTGGCTGAGATTCAGCAGATCGTCGCCGATTTCGGTCAGGCCGCCGCCAATGCGCGTGAAGCCGATTTCGACCTGCTGGAACTGCACTCCGCACATGGTTACCTGATCCATCAGTTCCTGGCACCTGGCTCTAACCAGCGTACCGACGAATATGGCGGCAGCATCGAGAAGCGTGGCCGTTTTGCGCTGGAAGTGGTTGATGCGGTGATCGCTAACTGGTCAGCTGACCGCATTGGTATCCGCGTATCGCCTATCGGCAGCTTCCAGAATCTGGATAACGGTCCGGATGAGGAAGAAGCAGCGCTGTGGTACATCGGTGAGCTGGCAAAACGCAATATCGCTTACCTGCACCTCTCCGAGCCAGACTGGGCTGGCGGCAAGCCGTACAGCGATGCCTTCCGTGAGAAAGTGCGTAACCTGTTCCCTGGCGCGATCATTGGCGCAGGTGCTTATACCGTTGAGAAAGCGGACGATCTGATCGCCCGCGGCCTGATCGATGCGGTGGCGTTTGGTCGTGATTATATCGCGAACCCGGATCTGGTGGAGCGCCTGCAGCAGGATGCGCCGCTGAACCCGCAACGTCCGGAAAGTTTCTACGGCGGCGGTGCTGAAGGCTATATCGATTACCCGACGCTGTAATCTTCTTACAGGCTGCCATCCGGGAAGATGATGGCAGCCATTATTCACTGGCGATTTTGATCGCTATACTTAGCGCTGGTGTCATCCGGCGATGGCGTTTTGATTATTAAAGAGGATGTTATGCGTTTACTTCATACCATGCTGCGCGTTGGCGATCTGCAACGTTCGATCGATTTCTACACCCGTGTGCTGGGCATGCGCGTGCTGCGTCAGAGCGAAAACACCGAATACAAATATACGCTGGCCTTTGTGGGCTATACCGAAGAGAGCGAAGGTGCAGTCATCGAGCTGACCTACAACTGGGGCGTGGATAAATATGACCTCGGCAATGCTTACGGACACATTGCGCTGGGCGTTGATGATGTGGCTGCGGCCTGCGAACGCATCCGTAACGATGGCGGCAACGTCACGCGTGAAGCGGGTCCGGTGAAAGGCGGCTCGACCATCATTGCCTTTGTTGAAGATCCCGATGGTTACAAAATCGAACTGATCGAAAACAAACACGCCGGTCACGGCCTGGGCAACTAAGCCTGCTCTTCAGCCTGCCCTGCCGGGTGGGCTGATCTTCTCTGCTCCTCTTCATCTGCTGCACCCGGGCCCGTTTTTTGCCATAATGCGCGCTGCCCTTTTTCTGCAATGAGATCCTGATGTCTGAATCGAATTCCCCCCATGCACTCAATCAACGTTTCCGTGGCTTCTATCCGGTGGTCATCGACGTGGAAACCGCCGGTTTCAACGCGCAGACTGACGCGCTGCTGGAGATCGCGGCCACCACGCTGAAAATGGATGAAGAGGGTTGGATCCATCTCGACCAGACGCTGCATTTTCACGTTGAACCTTTTGTCGGCTCGCTGCTGCATCCTGAAGCGCTGGCATTTACCGGCATCGATCCCAGTAACCCGCTGCGCGGCGCAGTGAGTGAATATGAAGCGCTGCACGCCATCTTTAAGATGGTGCGTAAAGGCATTAAGGATACCGGCTGTAATCGCGCCATTATGGTGGCGCACAACGCCACTTTCGATCTCAACTTCATGAATGCCGCCGCCGAACGCGCCAGCCTGAAACGCAATCCGTTTCACCCGTTCGCCACCTTTGATACCGCGGCGCTGAGCGGACTGGTGCTGGGTCAGACGGTGCTGGCGAAAGCCTGTAAAGCGGCAGGAATGGATTTTGACAGTACCCAGGCGCACTCGGCGCTGTACGATACCCAGCAGACCGCTATTTTGTTCTGTGAACTGGTGAATCGCTGGAAGCGACTGGGTGGATGGCCGCTGCCGTTTGCTGAAGGCGAGCCATCAGCGACCGCTGACTGAAGAACCGGCAATGAAAGACAATGAAAAAGGCCGACATCGCGTCGGCCTTTCTGTTTTATTCCGCTTCTTTAAACTTCTCTGCGGTCTCTTTGATCAGCGACTGCAGTTCACCGCGCTGGAACATCTCGACGATGATGTCACATCCGCCGACCAGCTCGCCATCAATCCACAGCTGTGGAAAGGTTGGCCAGTTGGCATATTTCGGCAGCTCTGCACGAATGTCCGGGTTCTGCAGAATATCCACGTAAGCAAAACGCTCACCGCAGGCTGACAGCGCCTGAACCGCCTGCGCAGAGAAACCGCAGCTTGGCAGTTTCGGTGAACCTTTCATGAACAGCAGGATCGGGTTTTCTGCGATCTGGCGCTGAATTTTTTCTACAGTACTCATAATTGCCTTCCTTAATTCGTCACTTCGTGTTTGTTTATTGTAGCGACTTCGCACCAGGACTGAAAACGAGATTTTACCGCTGCCGGATTAAATCGCCATGTTTGTTAAGTCCGCTCATCAGCCCTGATGCCACCCGGTTATTAACGGCCAGTAACATATTAATAATTTGCAATAGTTTTGCCGATATAAGACGCTGAAAATGTTCATTTTCAACGCAATTGCGTGAGGCCGAAAGATTAATAAAAAAAGGCGTTACTGTTTTCAAACGAACTGGACTAGAATGGCATCGGCGCTGATCCTGGATCAGATTATTCCCAACTTTGTCGCGGTGCGTAGTGGCCCTGACAACTTAACTAAAACCGGACTATGCGTTTAATCATTACGCTTTTCATTCTTGCCTTTGCGCAACTGTTCTTTAACATCGCTTCTGCCTCACCGCAGGCGCCGGTGAATGTCAGTTCGCATAAAGCAGAGAAAAAGAGTGCGCGCGAAGATGAGCGCCGCAAGCGTCGCCCGCTGAAAACGGCGGCAAAGAAAACACGCGTCAGTCCGATTCAGAAGCTCAAAGTCAAAAAACAGAAAAAAAGCGAACTCACCGCCAGCCATCTTCCCGCTAAGAAAAGTAAAACCTCCCTTAAAACGGCCAGTAAAAAACGCTACGGCCACCAGCGTTCGCTTAAAACCGTTGACGCCAGCAGCAGTGACACCGGCACCATTAAAATGAGCAAGTCACATCGTCAGCGTTACCAGAAAGCGCGCGAAACGGCGATGACCAAGTTGATGGGTCAGTTAGGCAAACCTTATCAATGGGGTGGCACCTCACCGCATACCGGTTTTGATTGCAGCGGCCTGGTCTGGTACGCCTATAAAGATTTGGTCAAGTTCAAGATCCCGCGCACCGCCAATGAGATGTTCCATCTGCGCGACGCCGCGCCGGTTAAACGTGAGTCACTGGAGAAAGGCGATTTAGTCTTTTTCCGCATCAATGGCCGCGGCACCGCCGATCACGTTGGGGTTTATCTCGGCAACGGCAAATTCATTCAGTCACCGCGTACCGGCAAAGATATTCAGATCAGTGCGCTGGGTGAAGACTACTGGCAGCGCCACTATATTGGTGCGCGTCGGGTCATGACGCCAAAGACCATTCGCTAACGCAGCCGTTGGGCGATCGCCAGACAGCAAAAAGCCGGGCCATGCCCGGCTTTTTCGATCAGTGCAGAATCGCGGTGAAGCTAAAAGCGACAATCATCAGCAGGCAGCCGACGGTAGTCATCAGCGCCAGTTTCAAATCGGTACTCATTTAACTCTCCTTAGTCACAATTTTTGTGGGGTTAAGCCATTTTCCCACAGGACCGGGTAAAAATCTCGTTTTATCCGCCCAGCCTTGTTAGAATCCTGCCTTTGTTGCGCAACGCGCGCAGCCCCGGTTCCGTTTGCTCTCTTTTCAGGCGCTCATTACCCGCCAGTCGCCCTGTTTACCGGTCAGAAAACCTGCATAATTGCGCAGAAAACCCTGAGCAGACGCAAACGTTTAACATTATGCTTATCATTGCGTTAGATAAGCCCTGGAGTCCGATTTTAATGGCAACAATTAAAGATGTGGCAAAACGCGCCGGCGTCTCAACGACCACCGTTTCGCACGTCATCAATAAAACGCGTTTTGTCGCTGAAGAGACGCGCAACGCCGTCTGGCAGGCGATTCAGGAACTGCACTATTCGCCCAGCGCCGTGGCGCGCAGCCTGAAGGTGAATCACACCAAAACGCTGGGCCTGCTGGCGACTTCCAGCGAAGCGCCCTACTTTGCTGAAATTATTGAAGCAGTGGAAAACCACTGTTTCGACAAAGGCTATACTCTGATTCTGGGTAATGCGCACAATGATCTGCAGAAGCAGCGCGCCTATCTCAGCATGATGGCGCAAAAGCGCGTCGATGGGCTGCTGGTGATGTGCTCTGAGTATCCGGACGATCTGCTGAAAATGCTGGAAGAGAACCGTAACATCCCGATGGTGGTAATGGACTGGGGCGAATCCCGCGCCGACTTTACCGACACGGTGCTGGACAATGCGTTTCAGGGCGGTTATCTCGCCGGGCGTTATCTGATTGAGCGTGGCCATCGCGAGATTGGCGCCATCCCCGGCCAGATGGAGCGCAACACCGGTGGCGGACGTCACGCCGGCTTCCTGAAGGCGCTGGAAGAAGCGGGTATTCAGCCGCGTGCCGAGTGGATTGTCCAGGGTGACTTTGAACCTGAATCGGGCTATCAGGCAATGCAGCAGATCCTGTCGCAGAAACAGCGCCCGACCGCGGTGTTCTGTGGTGGCGATATCATGGCGATGGGGGCGATTTGCGCCGCCGATGAGATGGGATTGCGCGTGCCGCAGGACATTTCGGTGATCGGCTATGACAATGTGCGCAACGCGCGCTACTTCGCGCCGGCGCTGACCACCGTTCATCAGCCGAAAGCGCAGCTGGGTGAGAAAGCGCTGGAGATGTTGCTGGATCGCATCACCAGCAAACGTGAGATTTCTCAAACCATCGAAGTGCATCCAACCCTGATTGAACGTCGTTCCGTAGCTGATGGTCCGTTCCGCGACTACCGCCGTTAATCTTCGCTTAACCACTCCTGATTAAGCGTTTGCGCATCACCCAGATAGCTGAGTAACCAGCCGGTCGCCGGTGATGCGCGATCTTCCGCCCAGCTGACACAACAGGGACTCTCCGGAAAAGCCACCGGCAGGGTCAGCTCCACCAGCGCGCCGCTGTCCAGCAACGGCCGGGCCAGATGACCAGGCACCATCGCCACGCACAATCCCGCCAGTACGCAATCCAGCCCGGTCTGCCATTCCGGCACCACCAGCCGACGCTGGTTGTCGAGCGTCCACGTCATCCGGCGTGGCAGCGCGCGCGAAGTATCTTCCAGAACCAGCGACGGCCAGCTGCGCAGGGTATCGTCATCTATCTGGCTCACTTCCGTCAGCGGATGGTGGTTCGCGACTACGCAGCGCCAGTTGAGCGTCCCCATATCGCGAAAGGCAAAGCGGCCGCCGACCGGGATCGCCTGAGTCGCGCCGATAGCAACCTCCACCCGGCCATCCGCCAGCGCATCCCAGACGCCGTTGAACACTTCATAACTGATGTGCAACTCCATGTCAGGAAAGTGCCGGTAAAAATCCTTCACTAATTGTCGGGTACGCTGCGGCTTGACGATACAGTCCACCGCAATACTTAACTGCCCGCGCCAGCCGTTGGCCAGCTGCTGACACTGGCGGCGGGTGGCGAGCATTTTTTTGATGACGCTGCGCCCTTCCCGGACAAAATGCTCTCCCGCAGGGGTTAATACCACCTCACGATGCTGACGTTCAAACAGCGGAACCGCCAGCCAGGTCTCCAGCTGGCGCACCGTGTAGCTGATAGCCGACGGCACCCGATGCAGCTCCTGCGCCGCCGCGCTGAAGCTGCCACCGCGCGCCACGGCATCCACCACTTCTAACGCATATTCTGACCACATATTCTGCCTTCAAATTTTTTAACAGCAATAGGCAAATATTAGCGTTTCACAGCGGCAAACGCACCTTTTACACTCTGCCGCGTTCAACCTGCAAAATGAGAATCAGATGTCACCGTCAAAAGGATTTATGCCTTATCTCGCTCTGCTGAGCATGCTGGGCTTTTTAGCCACCGATATGTACCTGCCCGCGTTTGGCGCGATGCAGCAAACTTTCAATACCTCGCCTGGCCTGATCAGTGCCAGCATGAGCCTGTTCCTGGCCGGTTTTGCCTGCGGTCAGCTGTTCTGGGGTCCGCTCTCCGATCGCATCGGGCGTAAGCCGGTGCTGCTGGCCGGACTGGCGCTGTTCGCCGTCGGCTGTGCCGGTATGCTGTGGGTAGAGGATATTTATCTGATGCTGGCGCTGCGCTTTGTTCAGGCGATTGGCGTCTGTGCGGCCGCTGTCAGCTGGCAGGCGCTGGTGGTCGATCGCTATCCGGCCGCACGTGCTAATAAGGTGTTTGCCACCATCATGCCGCTGGTGGCGCTTTCGCCAGCCCTGGCACCGCTGTTAGGCGCGTGGCTGATTGGTCATTTCCACTGGCGTTCGATCTTCCTGGTGCTGACGCTGATTGCGCTGGCCTTGATCCTCACGACGCTGCGCCTGCCGTCGGGCCGCAAAGCAACGGGCAACCAGGGCGCAAATCCGGGCTTTTTTACCCTGCTTAAATCCCGGGTTTACAGTGGTAACGTGCTGATTTATTCCGCCTGTTCCGCCAGCTTTTTCGCCTGGCTGACCGGCTCACCCTTTATTCTGGCCGATCTGGGCCTGTCGCCCGCCGATATTGGTCTGAGTTATCTGCCCCAGACGGTTGCCTTCCTGATTGGTGGCTTCGGCTGCCGTGCCCTGCTCAACCGTTTTAAAGGGGCGCAGCTGCTGCCGTGGCTGCTGGCGGTCTACAGTCTGAGCATCCTGGCGCTGTTTGCCGTCGCACTCTCCGGCCACAGTACGCTGCTGAGCCTGCTGCTGCCGTTCTGCGGCATGGCGCTGGCTAACGGTGCTATCTATCCGATTGTGGTCTCCGCCGCACTGATGCCTTTCCCGGATGCGACCGGTAAAGCCGCTGCGCTGCAGAATACGCTACAGCTGGGATTATGCTTTGCCGCCAGCCTGGCCGTCTCCGCCGGATTAACCCAGCCACTGCTGACCACAACCCTGATAATGGCCCTGACCATTCTGCTCGCCCTGCTCGGCTTCGCGCTGCAGCGGGTGACAAACGCACAATCTGATGTTGCCACCCCCACGACCGCCTGCCAGGATAATCACTGAGGCAATGATTTTTAGTTAGCAACCTAACAATAAGTCATTGAATATTGACCCGCGTGATAATATACTCATTCGGGTCAATAATTCTGCTACAAATCAACAACATAATAACGTAACAAACTGATTGGCAACCGGGTTGCCGGGATGGCGTCTGCGCGCGCGTTACTGTTACCGTGCCTGATGCTTTTGAACCGTTTCAATCCTCTGTATCACGCCAGATCTCTGGTTTACGGAGTCATCCGTGACTTTTCTCAATTCCTGAAGAAATTGACTATTCTTTTTCAGGTTAAGATTGGACAGGTGGTGGAGAAGCTATGAGTTCATCGTATGTAGAAGAAGTGAGCCTCGAAGAAAACCATTGGTATCGCATCGTTCACGAATTGCTGGAAAAAGCGGATATCGAAATTAATGGCTCACGGAGCTGGGATATTCAGGTGAAAAATCCTGACTTCTTTAAACGTGTCCTGCAGGAAGGATCGCTGGGTCTGGGCGAGAGTTATATGGATGGCTGGTGGGAATGCGATCGGCTGGATATATTTTTCCACCACGTACTCAAACATAAACTGGATCAGCAACTCCCTCATCACTTTAAAGATACGCTGCGTATTGCCGCGGCGCGCTTAACTAATCTCCAGTCGAAAAAACGCGCCTGGATTGTCGGTAAAGAGCATTACGATTTAGGAAACGATTTGTTTTCTCTGATGCTTGATCCCTATATGCAGTACTCCTGCGGCTACTGGAAAGAGGCCACGACGCTGGCCGCTGCGCAGGAAGCGAAGCTGGATATGATCTGCCGTAAATTAGGGCTGGAGCCTGGCATGTCGCTGCTGGATATTGGCTGCGGCTGGGGAGGACTGGCCGAATTTGCCGCCCGTCATTATGGCGTGAAAGTTCACGGCGTTACCATTTCCGCCGAACAGCAGAAGCTGGCACAACAGCGTTGTGAAGGTTTAGACGTCACTATTTTATTGCAGGATTATCGCGACCTGAATGAGCAGTTTGACCGTATTGTCTCGGTCGGCATGTTTGAACATGTCGGACCGAAAAATTACGCCACCTATTTCGATGTCGTGGATCGTAATTTAAAGCCAGACGGTATTTTCCTGCTGCATACTATCGGTGCGATTAAAACCGATATGAATGTTGATCCCTGGATCGATAAATATATTTTCCCGAATGGTTGTCTGCCTTCCGTTCGACATATTGCTGACGCCAGCGAGCCCCATTTTATTCTGGAAGACTGGCATAACTTTGGCGCCGATTACGACACGACCCTGATGGCGTGGCATGAGCGCTTTATCCAGGCCTGGCCGCAACTGGCGGAGAGCTACGGCGAACGTTTTAAACGCATGTTCTCCTACTATCTCAACGCCTGTGCCGGTGCGTTTCGCGCCCGTGATATTCAGTTATGGCAGGTAGTATTCAGTCGGGGTGTGGAAGGCGGATTACGCGTGGCGCGTTGATGCGGCGGCTGAGCAAGATTAAAAACAGAAAAAAAGGCGCTGATGCGCCTTATTTTTTTATTCCTGCGCGGCAGGCTTTCCGGCCAGCATAGCTACCGTCCCGGCGGCATCCCGTTGTGCGAGCACCCGCTCAACGGTATCGACGATCGCCTGGGTATGCGGATCAATCTCGATGTTAACCCGGTCGCCAAAGGTTTTGGCGCCTAACGTAGTGCGTTCCAGCGTCTCCGGAATCAGATAGACGCAGAATTTGGTTTTGGTCACGTCCCCTACCGTCAGGCTAATGCCGTCGATGCCGACAAAGCCTTTGTGCAGGATATATTTCATCTGGGTCGGGTCCTGAATTTTAAACCACACTTCGCGGTTGTGTTCCGACTGGATAATTTTGCAGATCTCAGCCGTGGTCATAATATGACCGGACATCAGGTGTCCGCCTATTTCATCGCTGAATTTTGCGGCACGCTCGATATTGACCACATCGCCCTGACGTAAATCGCCGAGGTTGGTGACACGCAGGGTCTCTTTAATTAAATCAAAACTGACCCGATCGCCCTCAATAGCCGTTACGGTTAAGCAACAGCCGTTGTGCGCCACGGAGGCGCCCAGTGCCAGGCCTGGCAATAATTCTGCCGGCATCCTGATGGTGTGGGTGCGGAACAGCTCTTTCTCTTCAATGGACACTATTTCTGCGGTGCCCTGCACAATACCGGTAAACATAGTCTTTGCCTCTGCGAAGTTTGCGCTAGTTTATCACAGCTCACGTCCGCTGTTCGCTTTCAGCCAGCGGTGTTGCCTGACAGCAGAGTAAATCGCATGCAGTGACAAAGATTGGCGAATCCGGTCCTGACAGTTACACTAGCGGACGCAATTCCTGGGGCTTTTCTGACCCCGTCATTATTTTATTAACTATTCAGGTGTTAACGTGCAGAAGTATTTAACAGAAGCGCGTCAATTGCTTGCCCTTGCGATCCCGGTCATCCTTGCTCAGGTGGCTCAAACCGCAATGGGATTTGTGGATACCATTATGGCCGGCGCCGTCAGCGCCACGGATATGGCCGCCGTTGCTGTCGGCACCTCTATCTGGCTTCCGGCCATTCTGTTTGGTCATGGTCTTCTGCTTGCATTGACGCCCACGGTTGCGCAACTCAACGGCTCTGGCCGCCGCGAACGCATCGCCGAGCAAATTCGTCAGGGCTACTGGCTGGCATTTTTTGTTTCGCTGTTGATCATGGTGGTGTTGTGGAACGCCGGTTATTTAATCCGGGCGATGCACGATATCGATCCGCTGCTGGCGCAGAAAGCAGAAGGTTACCTTCATGCGCTGCTGTTTGGCGCACCGGGCTACCTGTTCTTCCAGGTGCTGCGTAATCAGTGCGAAGGCCTGTCGAAAACCAAACCGGGTATGGTGCTGGGTTTTCTCGGGCTGATGGTGAATATCCCGCTTAACTATATCTTTATCTATGGTCACTTCGGTATGCCAGCGCTGGGCGGTGTCGGCTGCGGCGTGGCAACAGCCTCGGTTTACTGGGTGATGTTCATCTGTATGCGTTTCTGGATCCGCCGGATGGGCGCCATGCGGGATATCCATCTGGTCAGTCGCTGGTCTGCGCCGTCACGGCCTATTCTGACCCGTCTGATGACG
The DNA here is from genome assembly GCF_037149395.1 of Pantoea sp. USHLN298. Taxonomy (NCBI): domain Bacteria; kingdom Pseudomonadati; phylum Pseudomonadota; class Gammaproteobacteria; order Enterobacterales; family Erwiniaceae; genus Pantoea; species Pantoea sp. USHLN298. The sequence continues at coordinate 920,803 of NZ_JBBCRO010000001.1, read as the reverse complement.
CTGGGCTTGCCGGTGGCGCTGGCGCTGTTCTTTGAGGTGACGCTGTTTGCCGTGGTGGCGCTGCTGGTCTCTCCGCTGGGAATCGTTGACGTTGCCGGACATCAGATTGCACTGAACTTCAGCTCACTGATGTTTGTTATGCCGCTGTCGCTTGGCGTCGCCACCACTATCCGGGTCGGCTATCGTCTGGGTCAGGGATCGACTGAACAGGCGAAGGTGGCCGCCTGGACTGCGCAGGGCGTCGGCATCAGCATGGCGGCGATGACCGCGCTGTTTACCGTCACCTTCCGGCATCAGATCGCCCTGCTCTATAACGACAATCCGGAAGTGGTGACGCTGGCGGCGCAGCTGATGCTGCTGGCAGCGATCTATCAGTTCTCCGATTCGATCCAGGTGATTGGCAGCGGTATTCTGCGTGGCTACAAAGATACCCGCTCGATCTTTTTTATCACCTTTATCGCCTACTGGCTGCTTGGTCTGCCGGCCGGTTATCTGCTGGCGCTCACTGACTGGCTGGTGCCACGCATGGGGCCAGCGGGATTCTGGTGCGGCTTTATTATCGGGCTGACATCCGCGGCGGTAATGATGCTTTGGCGAATCAGGCGTCTGCAGCAGTCACCTGCCGAGGTGATCCTGACGCGCGCGGCGCGCTAACCGGTTGAGCGGGCGGTAAAAGGCCCGCGACGCCTAAAAAAACGACGCATAGCACAGTTGCTGCTCAGTCACGGTGAAAAAACGCTTTTTCTCCTTGCCAGCCTCACCGGCTGCCGTTAATATTCGTCCCCGCTGTCGCCCAGACAGCGTGTTGCGCTCTTAGCTCAGTTGGTTAGAGCACCACCTTGACATGGTGGGGGTCGATGGTTCGAGTCCATTAGAGCGCACCAAGTGCGTCCGTAGCTCAGTTGGTTAGAGCACCACCTTGACATGGTGGGGGTCGGTGGTTCGAGTCCACTCGGACGCACCAATATTCAATATGCATTCAGTATGCGCTCTTAGCTCAGTTGGTTAGAGCACCACCTTGACATGGTGGGGGTCGATGGTTCGAGTCCATTAGAGCGCACCACTTTCAGAATTCCTTCAGCTTGCGCAACTCCACTTTTATTGATCTGCATCGCTTCCCCCTTCTGCTTTTTGATTGGTTTTCGCATACTTAGCGTCTATACTGTGCCGCGTTGTCCACTTGAAAGGTTTCAGCGATCACGTGCCTATTGCGATAACTCAGATAATTTGCGCAACAATAATGAGGTGGTTACCCGGCGTAACCGCACAACTTCCCTGCACGCCTGGCCTTCGTCACCTATTCTTACTCTGTACAGCCCGTTTCGATTTCAAACAGTATTCTCACTTCGATGCATTGCCATCGGATTTCGCCCTTTATCATCCATCACAACTTACAGATAACCTGTCATGAAAAAGACTAAGATCGTTTGTACTATCGGCCCGAAAACCGAATCAGAAGAGATGCTGACCCAGCTGCTGGAAGCCGGCATGAATGTTATGCGTCTTAACTTCTCCCACGGCGATTATGCCGAGCACGGTCAGCGCATCACCAATATGCGTGCCGTGATGGAAAAAACCGGTCGTCAGGCGGCTATCCTGCTGGATACCAAAGGCCCTGAAATCCGCACCATGAAACTGGAAGGCGGAAATGATGCGCCGTTGAAAGCGGGTCAGACCTTTACCTTTACCACCGACCAGAGCGTGATCGGTAACAGCGAGCGCGTTGCGGTCACCTACCCTGGCTTTACCGCTGACCTGAAAATCGGCAACACCGTGCTGGTCGATGATGGCTTGATCGGAATGGAAGTGACCGAAGTCACTGAAAATACCGTGGTGTGTAAAGTGCTGAACAACGGCGATCTTGGTGAAAACAAAGGCGTTAACCTGCCTGGCGTTTCAATCCAGTTGCCAGCGCTGGCCGAAAAAGATAAGCGCGACCTGATTTTCGGTTGCGAGCAAGGCGTTGATTTCGTGGCGGCCTCTTTCATCCGTAAACGCTCAGACGTGCTGGAAATTCGCGAGCACCTGAAGCAGCACGGCGGTGAGAACATCCAGATCATCTCCAAAATCGAAAACCAGGAAGGCCTGAACAACTTCGACGAAATTCTCGAAGCCTCTGATGGCATCATGGTAGCGCGTGGCGACCTGGGCGTTGAGATCCCGGTTGAAGAAGTGATCTTCGCTCAGAAGATGATGATCAAGAAGTGTAATAAAGCGCGCAAAGTGGTGATTACCGCTACCCAGATGCTTGACTCGATGATCAAGAACCCACGCCCTACCCGTGCTGAAGCGGGCGACGTGGCAAACGCCATCCTCGACGGCACCGATGCGGTAATGCTCTCTGGCGAAAGCGCCAAGGGTAAATACCCGCTTGAGTCGGTCACCATCATGGCGACCATCTGTGAGCGTACCGACCGCGTGATGAAGTCACGTATCGATAGCCAGAACGACACCCGCAAGCTGCGTATCACCGAAGCGGTCTGCCGCGGTGCCGTTGAAACGGCTGAGAAGCTGGAAGCACCACTGATTGTGGTTGCCACCGAAGGCGGTAAATCTGCCAAGGCCGTGCGTAAATACTTCCCGAACGCCACCATCCTGGCGCTGACCACCAATCCGACCACTGCGCGTCAGCTGATCCTGAGTAAAGGGATTGAGACTCGTCTGGTCACTGAGATTGCCTCTACCGATGATTTCTATCGTCTGGGTAAAGAAGCGGCGCTGGAAAGCGGCTACGGTCAGAAAGGTGATGTGGTGGTGCTGGTCTCTGGTGCATTAGTACCAAGCGGAACTACCAACACCGCCTCAGTACACGTACTGTAAAACACTTTTTGCTCTTTATTTTAAGGCGCCTTTCATGGGCGCTTTTTTTTATTTGTACTTAATACAAATAGCGGAAAATTCCAATCGAAAATAACTATTCAAATACACTTTATATTAAGGTTAATCCGATTAAATCTCTCTGTTTTCGCTAAATTTTTTTATCATCTACTGCGATCCGCTGCTTCTTTGAGCGAACGATCAAATTTAAGCATCTTCTCATCAAAAATTTATTCTCAACTTAAAAAGCTTTGTGTAATACTTGTAACGCTACATGGAGATTAACTCAATCTAGAGGGTATAAATAATGAATCGTACTAAACTGGTACTGGGCGCGGTAGTTCTGGCTTCAACTCTGCTGGCTGGTTGCTCAAGCAACGCTAAAATCGACCAGCTGTCTTCAGACGTTCAGACTCTGAACGCTAAAGTTGACCAGCTGAGCAACGACGTGAACGCAGTGCGTTCAGACGTTCAGGCTGCTAAAGATGACGCAGCTCGCGCTAACCAGCGTCTGGACAACCAGGCTCACTCTTACCGTAAGTAAGAGTTCTGGTTTAAAAATGGCGCCTTTAAGGCGCCATTTTTTTTGCTTTGCATTTACGCGGTTTCCCGCGTTAATCCTCTCAGGGCGTGGCCGTTTCGGCTTTAGCCTCATCGACTGGCGCAGCAGAGGCTGATGAAGGCGTCTCCCGCCCTGCTGGCGGCGTTGTCTCGCTCCGGACCGGCTCACCACTGCTGACCAGTACCGGCATCCCTGAGCGGCGCGCTAAGGTCGCTTTAATCAATGCGCTATCGCTCTCTTCGCTTTTAATAAACTTCTTCAGTCCGGTAGTCAGCGCTAACGGCATAGTTTGCGGATCGTCCTTATCGCTATGCGACAGGGGCTGATGCACCTCAACGTAGCGTTTACCGTCAGGCTCCACCGCATATTTCACCGGCTGATTGATAATCTGAACCCGCGTCCCTTTCGGTACCGAATTAAACAGCGCTTCGATATCCTCTGAACGCAGGCGGATACAACCGGAGCTGACACGCATACCAATACCAAACTTCGCATTGGTGCCGTGGATCAGATACTGGCCGCTGCCGCGCGCCAGACGCATGGCAAACAGCCCCATCGGGTTGTCGGGCCCGGCAGGCACCACTGCAGGCAGCGTCACGCCCTCTTTGGCATAGCGTTTACGAATGTTCTGAGTCGGCGTCCAGGTGGGATTCGGTATTTTCTGACTGATTTGGGTCACCATCACCGGCGTCGCCGCGCCCAGCTGACCAATCCCGATTGGATAGACGATCACCTTGTCTTCGCCTTTGGGATAGTAGTAGAGACGCAGTTCGGCCAGATTCACCACAATGCCTTCACGCGGTGTGTCGGGCAGCAGCATCTGCAGCGGTACGGTCAGTTGCGTGCCGGCTTTCGGCAGCCAGGGATCGGTGCCGGGATTGGCCTCCAGCATGCCGAGCAGACCAACCTGGTAGCGGGCGGCGATCTCTTCCAGTGGACGTTTGTCGTCAGGAACCTGAGTCAGGACGTTTTCGCCAATCAGGCGACTGTCAGGCGGCGGTAGCGGGTATTCCGTGGCAAAAGCGGGTGCAGAGAGCCCAAAGCAGGTCAGCAGCAGTGCACCGGCTAAACGTAAAGCAGGTTTCATGCAATTTTCTCGTCAGATAAAAAAACAGACGCCGGTTGGCGTCTGTCGAGTGTAGCTTAGCTGAGGTTCTGAGCGGTATGGCGAATAGACCGAATCATCGCTTCCAGCCCCTGCGACCGGGTCGGCGTCAGGTGCTGCATCAGTGCCAGTTCGCCAAACCAGTGGCGCACATCCAGCGCGACAATTTCAGCGGGCGGCAGATTCTGATAAAGGCTAAATACGATAGCAATCAGACCTTTAACAATCGCGGCGTCACTGTCACCTTCAAAGGCGATGGTGCCATCTTCCTGCGGTGTCATCCTGATCCACACCTGGCTCTGGCAGCCTGAAATGGCATTTTCCGGCTGGTGTAAGGTTTCAGATGATTCCGGAAGTTTTGACCCCAGCTCAATGATGTAGAGGTACTTCTCTTCCCAGTTGGCGCAACGATTAAAGTTACGCACCAGTTTCTCTTTTTCTGGCAAATTCGCCATCGGTTACTCCGTTAAAACTGTTCAGCCGCCCAGCAGACGATGAATACGAGTCAGTCCGGCCGCCAGACGATCCACTTCCTCTTCACTGTTGTAGAAGGTGAACGAGGCGCGACACATCGCTGGCACGTTGTAGTGGTGCATCAGCGGCATTGCGCAGTGGTGGCCGGTACGGATCGCAATGCCGTACTGATCGAGGAAGCTGCCAACGTCAAAGGCGTGATGCTTGCCCAGATTGAAGGCGATCACCCCAGCACGCGCCTGCGGGCCGTAAATCTGAATATCCGGTACCGAGGCCAGCTTATCGAGCGCGTAATTCATCAGCGCCGTTTCGCGTTGATGAATCGTCTCCAGCCCCAGCGCCTGAACGTAGGCCAGCGCGGCACCAAAGCCGATAATCCCGCCGGTGTTTGGCGTCCCGGCTTCGAAACGCCAGGGCGCACTGTTCCAGGTGGTCCCGGTCGGCAGCAGCACGCGGTCGATCATCGATCCGCCGCCTTCCCACGGTGGCATCTCATCCAGCAGCGCTTTGCGGCCATAGAGAATACCGACGCCGTTCGGGCCATACAGCTTGTGGCTGGAGAAAACGTAGAAGTCGCAGCCGATATCCTGCACGTCGACTTTGCCATGCATCACCGCCTGCGCGCCATCAATCAGCGTCACGACGCCCGCGGCTTTTGCCTGCGCGACGATCGCCTTCACCGGGTTGACTGTGCCAAGGACATTAGAGACATGCGTGACCGCCAGCAAACGGGTGCGGCTGTCGATCAGACCTGCCAGTTGCTCCAGCGCCAGCTCGCCATTGTCGTTCAGCGGCAGCACCCGGATTTCAGCACCGGTACGCTGCGCCACCATCTGCCACGGCACGATGTTAGCGTGATGCTCCATCTCGGTGATGATCAGGTTGTCGCCCGGCTGGAGATTCGCGCCGCCCCAGCTGTTGGCCACCAGATTGATGCCTTCAGTGGTGCCTTTGACGAACACGATCTCTTCCTGCGTGGCCGCATTCAGAAAACGCGCCGCCTGGTCGCGCACGTTCTCCATATCGCTGGTCGCCTGCTGGCTGAGCGTATGAATACCGCGATGCACGGCCGCGTAGCCGTGCTGGTAGAAATGACTTTCGGCGTTGATCACCGACAGCGGGCGTTGTGCGCTGGCCGCACTGTCAAGATAGGCCAGCGGATGACCGTTGACCTCACGCTTCAGGATCGGAAAATCTTCCCTGATGCGTTCGAGATCGAAGTTCATCATGAGTCGTCTCCAGGAAAGCGCTCAGCGATACGCTGCAGCACTGCCTGACGCAAGACCTCATTCTCCAGTGCTTCGGTCAGTTCCGCAGCAAAGGCGTGAATGATCATGGTCTGGGCAGCGTCCTGCTCAATACCGCGCGAGCGCAGATAGAACATCTGCTCATCATCGATGCGACCGATGGTGGCGCCGTGGCTGCACTTCACGTCATCCGCATAGATTTCCAGCTGCGGCTTGGTGTCCACTTCGGCCAGACGTCCCAGCAACAGGTTGTTGTTGGTCATCTGTCCATCTGTTTTCAGCGCATGCTTAGCCACTTTGATATGACCATTAAACACCGCCCGGCCTTTGTCACGCACGATGGTTTTGTGCATCTGACGGCTGACGCAGTAGCCTTTATTGTGCTCAAGGTAAGTACGGGTATCCGCCACTTCCTGACGCACCGGCAGCACCAGACTGTTCACCGCCAGCTGGGTATTCTCACCGTTTAACTGGGTGCTGGTGTTGTGACGGCTCAGACCCGCGCCCAGCAGGAAGCTGGTGCTGCTGACCTGGGCATCACTGCCGATCACCAGGTCGTTGTGCGCGAAGTGATAGCTCTCGCTGCTTTCAAACGCCAGTTTGGTGTGGGTCAGTTTTGCGTTGTTGCCGACCTCAAAGGTAAAGCGTGCGCCGGTGAAGTGCGCGCTGCCATCCAGCGAGACGTAGTGCTCAACCACTTCCGCTTCCGCGCTCTCATCCAGCTGCAGATGATGACGATGATGAACGGTGTTCATCCCGCTCTGCTGGCCGCTGGTGATGTGCAGCAGATAGAGCGGACGGGCAGCAGCTTTACCGCGAGCCAGATGAAGAGTGGTCACCTCTTCCGCCAGACTCTCGGTCAGGTGCAGGAAGACTTCCGGCTGTACCGCAGCCGGCAGTGGACGACGCTCGGCCGCCACGCTGTGGTGAATTTCAAACAGCTCGCTGTCGCGGGAACTGAACGCAGGCTGAAACTGACCATCGACATAGACCAGACGCACGGCATCCAGTGGCAGCGCCAGCGCATCAACCTGCTCAGCGCTCAGGGTTTGCGGTGCCTCTGGCAGCACAAACTGTTGCGTCAGGAAAGTATCCAGCGAGGTGTATTTCCAGTTCTCATGCTTACGGGTCGGCAAGCCAACCCGCATCAGTTGCTGCCAGTGCTGCTGTGCCTGAAGTGAACGCACGTCACCGCGCGATTCAAACAGGTGATGCCACTGTTGCAGCGCAGAATCACTCTTCGTCGGTAAGCCAGCCATAACCTTGCTCCTCCAGCTGTTTCACCAGCGAGAAGTCGCCAGATTTCACGATTTTGCCCTGATAAAGAACGTGTACGAAGTCTGGCTTGATGTAGTCCAGAATACGCTGATAGTGGGTAACGATGATAAAGGCACGCTTCTCATCGCGCAGGCTGTTAACGCCGTTCGCCACAATTTTCAGCGCATCAATATCCAGCCCGGAATCGGTTTCATCCAGGATGCAGAGTTCCGGCTCCAGCGCCGCCATCTGCAGAATGTCGTTACGCTTCTTCTCGCCACCGGAGAAGCCAACGTTCACTGAACGAGTCAGCAGATCCTCTGGCATCTTCAGCAGATGAATTTTTTCTTCGATAAAGTCCTGGAAATCGAAGCGATCCAGCTCCTCCTGCTGACGGTATTTACGCACCGCGTTAACCGAGGTTTGCAGGAAAAACTGGTTGCTCACACCAGGGATTTCAACCGGATACTGGAAGGCCATAAAGATACCTTCACCGGCACGCTCTTCCGGTGCCAGCTCCAGCAGGTCTTTACCTTTAAAGGTGACAGAACCACCGGTCACTTCATAATCTTCGCGTCCGGCCAGCGTAGCAGAGAGCGTACTTTTGCCTGAGCCGTTCGGGCCCATAATGGCGTGAACTTCACCCGGTTTAATTTCGAGGTTCAGACCACGCAGAATGGCTTTATCTTCAACACTTACCTGTAAATCTTTAATGCTTAACATACTTATTCCTTCACATTGCTTCCGGCAACGCGTGTGACGGCATCAGCCCACACTGTGCTCAAGGCTGATGGCTAACAATTTCTGGGCTTCCACGGCAAATTCCAGTGGCAGCTCCGAAAACACGTCTTTACAGAAGCCGTTCACGATCATCGAGATGGCATCTTCTTCACTGATACCGCGCTGCAGACAGTAGAACATCTGATCTTCGCCGATACGTGAGGTAGTGGCTTCGTGCTCAAGCTGGGCCGTATTGTTGCGGGTTTCCACATACGGGAAGGTATGTGCGCCGCAGTCCGGGCCAATCAGCATTGAGTCACACTGGGTAAAGTTACGCGCGTTAGTGGCGGTCGGCATGATTTTCACCAGGCCGCGATAGGTGTTTTCACTTTTACCGGCCGAAATCCCTTTGGAGATAATGGTCGATTTGGTGTTTTTACCGATGTGGATCATTTTGGTGCCGGTGTCCGCCTGCTGGCGGCCGCTGGTCAGCGCGACCGAGTAAAATTCGCCAACCGAGTAATCACCGCGCAGAATGCAGCTCGGGTATTTCCAGGTGATGGCTGAACCGGTTTCTGACTGCGTCCAGGACATCTTGCTGTGGTCGCCTTCACACAGCGCACGCTTGGTCACGAAGTTGAGGATACCGCCCTCGCCTTCACCGCCCGGGAACCAGTTCTGCACCGTCGAGTACTTCACTTCGGCATTTTTATGGATGATCACTTCCACCACCGCCGCATGCAGCTGGTAGCTGTCACGTACCGGTGCTGAACATCCTTCGATGTAGCTGACGTAACTATCTTCATCAGCAATCAGGATGGTGCGTTCGAACTGACCGGTTTTCGCTGCGTTGATGCGGAAATAGGTCGATAGCTCCATCGGGCAGCGCACGCCTTTCGGGATATAAACAAAGGTCCCGTCTGAGGCAACGGCCGAATTCAGCGCGGCAAAGAAGTTATCGTTGGCCGGTACCACCGTGCCAAGATACTGCTTCACCAGCTCCGGATGATCCTGAATCGCTTCGCCGAAGGAACAGAAGATAATGCCCTGCTCCGCCAGTTTGCCGCGATAGGTGGTCGCCACCGATACCGAGTCAAAAATCGCGTCAACCGCTACTTCGCGCCCTTCACGTACCGGTACGCCCAGCTGGTTAAAGGCATTTTCCACTTCCTGCGTCAGATAATCGCTGGCCGGCGCGCTGCCTGATGCCTGAGTTGCTCCCGGCTCAGAGGCGCAGCTGTCATCGCAATTACCGCACGACGGTGCGGAATAGTAGCTGTAATCCTGGTAATCGAGTTTCTCGTAATGCGCTTTCAGCCAGTGCGGCTCTTCCATTTCAAGCCAGGCACGGAAAGCTTTAAGACGAAACTCCAGCATCCACTCTGGCTCGTTACGCTTGGCCGAAATTGCGCGCACCACATCTTCATTGATGCCGTTGGCAAATTCTTCGGTCTGCAGTTGGGTAAAGAAGCCCTCTTTATAATTGAGCTTGCCTTCCCAGATTTGTACATCGTCAGATGTTTCGCTGTGTCGTGACATATTTCACTTACTCGACGCCAAAGCTCTCGCCACACCCGCAGGCGTGCTGAGCTTTAGGGTTATTGAATTTAAAAATCTGATTCAGGCCTTCGCGAACGTAATCCACTTCGGTGCCATCAACAAATGGCATCGCCTGAAGCGGCACAAACAGGGTTGCGCCGTGGAACGAGAACTGCAGATCGTCATCGACTGGCTCTTTCACCAGATCCATGACGTAACCAAAACCGGCGCAGCCGGATTGTTTCACGCCTAAGCGCAGACCCTTGACATCAGGGTCCTGAGCCGCCAGATTGAGAATTTGTTGCGCTGCGGTTTCAGTCAGCGTCAGCCCTTTCCAGACATAGTCGTCGGGTGAGAAAGAGTCTGCATTAACGGATGCCATGTTGATACCTCTTGAGTCCGGACCTTTTCAGGCTATCCCCCTATGGTAGTGATCTGACCAATCACTTCAACCTCTTGTTTTGCAGGGATAATCATCTTGTGCTGTTTTATTCGCCTGTTTATTAAGCATAGACCCTTCAACTCACTTTGCGGTGAGACAGAACACAGGAAGAGTCCCGATATAACCTATTAATAAATCACTCTTTTTAAAATCATCACTTTTCGTAAAAGTCTTTATTGATAGGTTACGCCTTTCTGCGATGTAAACAGATTGTTATTTCCGATTATACCGACAGGCCAGATAAATCGTTAAATTTTTCTGCCGCAACAATTGCAATCCCGACTCAGTTGAATATGATAATTATTATCATTCACGTTCAGGGTGGCGTTATGACGCTTTCAGTCTCTGCCTGGCTGCAGCATAAGATCGACGAGTACAAATTTTCGGTGCGCGATATCACCGTCGACTTCTACCTGGCGCAGGCCAGACTTGACCGGGCCGACTGTTCCCTTCAGCAATTACGTCAGTTTAATGATACCTGTCTGGATATGGCAGAAGTCTGCCAGCTGAACGGAGATGACCAGAGCTACCTGCATGCGATGGGCAAACTGCATCACCGCCTGGTGCAGGAGATGGGCAATAGCGAACGCGACCGCCTGTTTCGCATTCAGGCCTATCAGCTGGCGCGCCTGTCCCTGACCCGTCTCTGCCATCAGCTGGCGATGATCGGTGAATGGGACAAAGCCACCGCGCTGCAAAGCGAATTTGTGCGTCACGCGGGCTGGATATTCTAATCCAGCCGCGTCGTGACGTCGCGCACAATTTTTTTACATAAGTTCTAACAATGCCTGCAGTGGATGTCGCATCCCGTTCCCTTCCACGCGTTTTACCTGGCTGCGGCAGGAGTAGCCGGTGGCCAGGCAGCGCTGGCGCGGCAGGCGCTGCAGTTGCGGATGCCAGGAGAGCGCGTAGATCCCCAGCGAGTTTTCGAAGTTTTTAGTCTCGTGGCCGTAGGTCCCTGCCATTCCACAGCAACCGACGTTGATGTTCTCCAGCTTGGCGCCAAAACGGGAAAAAATCTCCTGCCACTGATTGGGCGCGGACGGCAACGCTGTCACTTCGGTACAGTGTCCAAACAGATACCATGACTCTCCGCTGGTGGTCTGTACCGCGCGTTCAGCCAGCGCCTGCTGTAGCCACTCATGCACCAGCAAGACGCTGAACTCACCGCGCGCCTCACCCAGCGTCTGATGATACTCATCGCGATAGCAGAGCACCGTGGCGGGATCGACGCCAACCATCGGCATTCCCAGCTTTGCCACCCGATTGAGGAAGTCAGCGGTACGGCTGGCGGTGCGGGCGAAACGTTGCAGGAAACCTTTCACATGCTGCGCTTTGCCATTCGGCGAAAACGGCAGCAGAACCGGTCGGTAGCCCAGCTTCTCAATCAGGCGGATAAAGTCATTCACCAGCTGCGCTTCATAGAAGCTGGTAAACGGGTCCTGCACCACCAGCACCGTGTCAGCGCGTTCAGCCAGCGAGAGCTGCTCCAGCTGTTCCAGCGTCATATTCATCGCCGGATGACCGCTTAGCTGCTGTTTCAGCGTCGGTGAGGAGAGCAGCGGCAGATCGACCATGCCAATCTGCTTTTTGCTCAGCTCTTTCAGCCACGGCTGGCGCAGAAAGAAGTTAAAGGTTTTGGGCGCTTTCGCCATCAGCGGCGCGTAGCTTTCAACGGCCGCCACCAGATGATCGCTGACCGGCCGCAGATAACGGGTGTGGTAGAGCTGTAAGAAGCGCGAGCGGAATCCGGGAACGTCAATTTTGATTGGACACTGGGTTGAGCAGGCTTTACAGGCCAGACAGCCCGACATCGCCTCTTTAACCTCATGCGAAAAATCGTATTCGCCTTTACTGGCATGCCAGCTGTTGCGGGTACGGGCGATCAGCGCCCGCAGCGACAGTCGGTTCTCCGGCAGTTGCTGCTCCAGCACCAGCGGATCGACGCCCTGATTTGCCAGCAGTCGCAGCCATTCACGGGTCAGCGTCGCGCGCCCTTTCGGTGAATGAATACGGTTACGGGTGATCTTCATCGACGGACACATCGGGCTACGGGCATCAAAGTTAAAGCACAGACCGTTGCCGTTACACTCCATCGCACCGCGCCATTCATCGCGCACCGTGACCGGAATCTGGCGGTCAAACGTGCCACGCTTCTCCGCATCGACCTGCATCATCTCGTCATGGCTGTCAAACGGGGTGCAGATTTTGCCGGGGTTGAGGCGGTTAAGCGGATCGAATGCCGCTTTAATCCGACGCAATTCATTGAACAGGGTTTCGCCAAAAAATGCCGGGCTGTACTGCGCGCGGAATCCTTTCCCGTGCTCGCCCCAGAGTAAGCCGCCATAGCGCGCCGTCAGCGCCACCACTTCATCGGAGATCTGTTTCATCATCATCTCCTGCTGCGGATCGCACATATCCAGCGCCGGACGAACATGCAGCACGCCCGCATCGACATGCCCGAACATGCCATAACTCAGCCCGTGGCTGTCGAGCAAGGCGCGAAATTCAACAATGTAATCAGCCAGGCTCTCCGGCGGCACGGCAGTATCTTCTACAAACGGGATGGGCTTGGCGCGACCTTTGGCATTACCCAGCAGCCCGACCGCTTTTTTGCGCATATTATAAATGCGCTCAATGCCCTGCAGATCGTCGCAGAACTGATAACCGATAACGCCGCCCTGCTGTTGCGCCATCAGCGCATCCAGACGCGCGCACAGCTGGCTGATCTGGCTGTCGATTAATGCGGCATTGTCACCGGCAAATTCGACAATATTCAGCCCCAGCATCTCTTTATCCGGCACGTCGGTAATCAGCTCCCGCACCGAATGCCAGACGATATCTTCCCGCGCCAGATTCAGCACTTTCGAGTCGACGGTTTCGACCGACAGCGCCTGCGCTTCAACCATAAAAGGCGCATTGCGCAGGGCCGAATCGAACGAATCATATTTGATGTTAACCAGCCGGCGTACTTTCGGCAGCGGCGTGATGTCCAGCCGGGCTTCGGTAATAAAAGCCAGCGTTCCTTCGGCACCGCACAACAGGCGCGTTAAATCGAAGGTTTGCATATCGTCGCTAAAGACGTGCCGCAGGTCATAGCCGGTCAGGAAACGGTTGAGACGCGGGAATTTTTCCAGAATCAGCGCGCGCTGTTCACGGCAGCGACTCAGCACCTGCTGATAGATCCGGCCTTCCGGCGTGGCCGTGCGGGCCAGCGTTTCGGCCAGTGCTGTCGCCATTGGCCGGGTATCCAGGATATCGCCGCCCAGCAGAACGGCGCGCAGTCCAATGACATGATCGGAGGTTTTACCATAGACCAGCGACCCCTGGCCGGAGGCATCGGTATTAATCATGCCGCCCAGCGTGGCGCGATTACTGGTCGACAGCTCAGGCGAGAAGAAGAAGCCAAACGGTTTAAGATAAGCATTCAACTGATCTTTGATAACGCCCGCTTCTACCCGCACCCAGCCTTCGTCAGTGTTAATCTCCAGGATGCGGTTCATGTAGCGCGACATATCCACCACAATACCCTGGTTCAGCGACTGGCCGTTGGTGCCGGTGCCACCACCGCGCGGCGTGAACACCAGGCTCTCAAAGCGTGACTCGCCGGCCAGCCGGGCAATCAGCGCAACATCGGCGGTTGAGCGTGGAAACAGTGCTGCATCGGGCAGCAGCTGATAGATGCTGTTGTCGGTGGAGAGTGAGAGGCGATCGGCATAGCTGGTGGCGGTATCGCCGGTAAAACCCTGCTCTTTCAGCGACTCGAGGAATGTCAGCACCAGTTGAACCAGGCCCGGCGCCTGCGAAATCTGTGGGATCATGATTGTCTGACCGAAGATGTTGTAAACGTTTGCGTTTGCGCGTTTGCGGTCCCTCGTTTTATCACATTTTTTCCACGGCTGCCGTTTTTTCAGGAAAGGTAAAAACCTTTCCCCGCGGCTCTGTTTAATCCGCGGTAAATAGATCATGATAAAAACGGGCGCAGAGAGCCCGGCAATGAAGGATTTGGATGAGGTTATGAATCAATGATGAAAAGCCTGTATCGGGACATGGATTTACCGCAGATACTTTTTACCCTGATGTTTATTCTGTTACTGATCATCGCCTGTTTATGGGTGGTACAGCCCTTTATTCTGGGGTTTGCCTGGGCCAGCATGGTGGTGATCGCTACCTGGCCACTGATGCTCAGGATACAGCGGCTGTTATGGGGACGTCGTTCACTGGCGGTGATCGCCATGACCCTGCTGCTGTTACTGCTGTTTATTATCCCTATTGCTCTGCTGGTCAGTAGCCTGATCGATAACAGCGCACCGGTAGTCGCCTGGGTAACGCAGGGGCACCTGGTGCCTCAGTTGCTATGGATTAATGATGTGCCGATGGTAGGCCGTAAACTTTACAGCAGTTATCACAAACTGGTGGAAGGCGGCGGCTCCGGCATCATGGCGAAAGTACAGCCCTATATTGGCCGCACTACCGGTTTCTTTGTGGCGCAGGCCGGCCATTTTGGTCGCTTTATGATTCACCTGGCGGTGATGCTGCTGTTCAGCGTACTGCTCTACTGGCGTGGCGAACAGGCCGCGCAGGGCATCCGCCACTTCGCGTTCCGCATGGCCGGACGTCGTGGCGATGCTGCGGTACTGCTGGCGGCGCAGTCGATCCGCGCCGTGGCGCTGGGAGTGGTTGTCACCGCGCTGGTACAGGGCGTGCTGGGCGGCATTGGCCTGGCGATCTCCGGTATCCCCTATGCCACGCTGTTAACGGTGCTGATGATCCTCTGCTGCCTGGTGCAGATTGGTCCGCTGCTGGTGCTGGTGCCTGCCATTATCTATCTCTACTGGAGCGGCGATACTACCTGGGGCACCGTCCTGCTGGTCTGGAGTTGCGTCGTCGGCACGCTGGATAACGTGCTGCGACCGATGCTGATTCGGATGGGGGCTGACCTGCCGATGATCCTCATCCTCTCCGGTGTCATCGGCGGCCTGTTCGCGTTTGGTATGATTGGCCTGTTTATCGGTCCGGTAGTGCTGGCGGTCTCTTATCGCCTGGTTTCCGTCTGGGTACATGAAGCGCCCGCCCCGGACGACGACCCGCTGGCCGTGGCGGAGGCCCTCTCCGACCATGAAGAAACCCCACCTTAACGCCCTTTAAGCAATGATTAGTGCGGTTAATGATCATTAACCGCACCGCTTCTTCTTCTTCACCTTAATACTGTTTTCCATTAGCGGTTTTTAAGAAAAAAGCCATGTTTAGCCAGAAATGCACCATTCCGGGTTAAAAAAGATTATTTTCTGCACTGTTTCTTAAGTGAAATGCGCCATAAAAGGTGACAAAAGATTATCGGCCTTAAACTAATAAGAGGATTCTTAAAGACGCCAGCCGGTCTGGTGAATAACATGTTTCCTATGTTCGAAATCATCTTACTGATTTCTAAACAACAGTCTTCCCCTGAGTAGAGTAAAGAATTGCTGTGTGTAGTCTTTGCCCATCCCCTGTGATGGGCTTTTTTTTGCCCGCAATACAGCCACCTGATAAAAAAAGGCCAGCTAAGCTGGCCTTGTCACTGCAATCGGGTGGGTTGTCAGGCGGATTTATTGAGCTGTGCCAGGCTGACCCAGGTCTCTACCACGGTGTCCGGGTTGAGCGACAGGCTGTCTATCCCTTCTTCCATCAGCCAGGCGGCAAAGTCCTGGTGATCCGACGGACCCTGACCGCAAATCCCGACATACTTGCCCTGCTTTTTCGCCGCTTTGATCGCCATTGAAAGCAACGCCTTGACCGCGTCGTTACGCTCATCAAACAGCGCGGAAACTACGCCAGAGTCGCGGTCCAGCCCCAGCGTCAGCTGCGTCATATCGTTGGAGCCAATCGAGAAGCCGTCAAAGTGCTGCAGGAACTGCTCAGCCAGCAGGGCATTCGACGGGATCTCACACATCATGATCACCTTCAGCCCATTCTCGCCGCGCTTCAGTCCCTGACGCGCCAGCTCTTCCACCACCGCCTGCGCCTGATCGACGGTACGCACGAACGGAACCATGATCTCGACATTGGTCAGTCCCATCTCGTTGCGGACCCGCTTCACCGCTTCACACTCCAGCGCGAAGCAATCACGGAAGCTGTCAGCAACATAACGGCCGGCACCGCGGAAGCCGAGCATCGGATTTTCCTCTTCCGGCTCGTAACGTTCGCCCCCGACCAGATTGGCGTATTCGTTAGTTTTAAAATCGGAAAGTCGCACAATTACCCGTTTCGGCGCAAAAGCGGCACCAAGAGTGGCAATCCCTTCAGTCAGACGACCGATATAAAATTCTACCGGATCGTCGAATCCTTTCATCAGCTTGCGAATCTGCTGCTGTATTTCCGGCGTCTGCTGATCAAACTCCAGCAGGGCTTTAGGGTGAACGCCAATCATGCGGTTGATGATAAATTCCAGCCGCGCCAGGCCAACGCCCTCATTCGGCAGACAGGCGAAGTCAAAAGCCCGGTCAGGGTTGCCGACGTTCATCATAATTTTCAGCGGCAGCTCTGGCAGGGAATCGACCTGCGAACTGGTGACGTCAAAGTCCAGCAGCTGATCGTAGACATAGCCGGTATCTCCTTCGGCGCAGGAGACCGTCACCTTATGACCTTCTTTCAGCCGATCGGTGGCATCTCCGCAGCCGACCACCGCCGGGATACCCAGTTCACGCGCAATGATCGCGGCATGACAGGTACGACCGCCACGGTTGGTCACGATTGCCGAGGCTTTTTTCATGATCGGTTCCCAGTCCGGGTCGGTCATGTCCGTGACCAGCACATCGCCTTTTTCAATCCGGTTCATTTCGCTGATGTCGTGGATGACTTTCACTTCACCCGCGCCAATACGATGACCAATGGCACGACCTTCAACCACCACGCTGCCCTGACCCTGCAGCGTATAGCGCTCCATCACCTGACCATTTGAGCGCACCGTTTCAGGCCGCGCCTGAACGATAAATAACTTGCCAGTATGACCATCTTTGGCCCATTCAATGTCCATCGGACGCTGATAGTGTTGTTCGATCAGCACCGCCTGCTGCGCCAGCGCCTGCACTTCGTCATCCGAGAGACAGAAGCGATCGCGCTCAGTTTCGGGCACATCTTCTATCCGGACCTGTTCGCCATGCGCCAGGGAATCGGCGTAAACCATACGCACTTTTTTCGACCCCATGTTGCGACGAACAATCGCCGGGCGGCCCGCCGCCAGCGTCGGTTTATGGACATAAAACTCATCCGGGTTGACCGCGCCCTGCACCACCATCTCACCCAGGCCCAGCGCCGCGGTGATGAAGACTACCTGGTCGAAGCCGGATTCGGTATCGATAGTAAACATCACGCCGGATGCAGCCAGATCGGAACGCACCATACGCTGAATGCCCGCTGACAGTGCGACGCCACGGTGATCATAGCCCTGATGGACACGGTAGGAGATTGCGCGATCGTTAAACAGTGAGGCATAAACATGCTTCACCGCCACCATCACTGCCTCAATGCCCTGCACATTCAGGAACGTTTCCTGCTGGCCGGCAAATGAGGCATCGGGCATATCTTCGGCGGTCGCCGATGAACGTACGGCAAAAGAGGCATCAGCATCATCAGAAGAGAGTTGCTGGTAGGCCTCCAGGATCGCCGCTTCCAGTTCCGGCAAAAACGGCGTTTCGACTATCCACTGACGAATCTGCTTACCGGCTTTTGCCAGCGCATCAACATCATCAATATCGGTGCTATCCAGTAATGCATAAATGCGCTGGTTCAGTCCGCTTTGATCGAGAAACAGGTTGAAGGCGTAAGATGTGGTCGCAAAACCATTGGGTACCGATACTCCCAGCGACGACAGATTGGTAATCATTTCACCCAGAGAAGCATTTTTGCCTCCCACCCGATCAACATCATGCATGCCAAGCTGGTTATACCAGAGCACTAGCGGCTGTTCGCCTTTATTGGACATTGAGCTTATCCTTTATCAATGAATGGGCACATGGAATATTCTGCAATCAACCCATTCAGCCTGGCATAACGTCCTGCTAATAACGATCTGTTGAATCGTTAAAGCAGAATATCGGCAACAGATTCGGAATTGTGCATGGCGTAATTTTCTGTTGCGCAAGCCGCTTATTTTAAGCTAAATGACTGATGCAACAGTAAATCACCCATTTTCAGTCACTTAATAATCGATTTTTGTTGCGCAACAGGCTGAATGGCTGTTTTTATTGCCGCTTAAAGTCATCACGAAAATATGCGAAATGAAACACCCTTTCATTTTCTCTGCTGTGCTAAAACAGGGCGGTAATACTAAAAATGAAAAATTCATAACTGAATAATATGGATTATTTATTTTATCTTGCGGCACCGACTGACCGCTCACTCTTTTCAGAGGCCGACACGTCATGAGTACTGACAGAAGCGTTTTTTATATTTCCGATGGCACTGCCATCACCGCCGAAGTGCTGGGCCATGCGGTGCTGTCCCAGTTTCCGGTCAACATCACCAGCCTGACGCTGCCGTTCGTTGAAAACGTTCAGCGGGCGCAGGCGGTCAAAGCGCAGATTAATGCGCTCTATCAGCAGAGCGGCGTACGACCGCTGGTGTTCTTCTCTATTGTCACGCCGGAAGTGCGCGACATCATCGTGCAGAGTGAAGGCTTTTGTCAGGATATCGTGCAGGCGCTGGTGGCACCGTTACAGCAGGAACTGGGGCTGTCGCCAGCGCCGGTGGCGCACCGCACGCACGGTCTGGATGCCAGTAATCTCGGTAAATATGATGCGCGTATCGCCGCTATTGACTATACCCTGGCGCACGATGACGGCATTTCACTGCGCGGTCTGGAAGATGCGCAGGTGATTTTGCTGGGGGTATCGCGCTGTGGCAAAACGCCCACCAGCCTCTACCTGGCGATGCAGTTTGGTATCCGCGCCGCCAACTACCCGTTCATCGCCGATGATATGGATAACCTTAAACTGCCGCCGGCGCTGCGCGCCCATCAGCACAAACTGTTCGGGCTGACCATCGATCCGGAGCGGCTGGCCGCGATTCGCCAGGAGCGGGCGGAAAATACCCGTTACGCCTCAATGCGCCAGTGCCGGCTGGAAGTGGGTGAAGTGGAAGCGCTGTTCCGCACCCATCAGATTCGCTATCTCAACAGCACCAACTACTCGGTGGAGGAGATCGCCACCAAAATTCTCGACATTATGGGTCTGACCCGTCGCATGTATTAACGCGCTTTCCACGGCGGCGATGTAAAGCGTCGCTGCCGTCGGTTTTGATTTCATTATTAATTCCCGGGTTGAATTCGCAGGCTAATGGTTTATTGTGACCACCATCACTTCCCGGTATTTCACCGTTGCGAAGAATCGTTTTCGAGAAACTCATGAACAAAACCGACGAACTGCGTACCGCCCGCATTGGCAGTCTGATTACGCCTGCCAGCCTGGCGGCTGAGCATCCTGTTTCTGCCGCCATCGCGAATAATGTTACCGCCGCCCGCCAGCGCATCGCCCGTATCCTGACCGGTGAAGATCCGCGTCTGCTGGTGATTATCGGCCCCTGCTCGCTGCACGATCCGAAAGCGGCGCTGGAGTATGCGGAGCGCCTGAACGCGCTGCGCGTGCGTTATCAGGATCGACTGGAGATCGTGATGCGCGCCTACTTCGAGAAGCCTCGCACCGTGGTGGGCTGGAAGGGCCTTATCTCCGATCCCGACCTGGACGGCAGTTATGATGTGAACCGGGGTATCGGTATTGCCCGCCAGTTGCTGATTGATATCAACGCCCTGGGCTTGCCGACCGCAACAGAATTTCTTGATATGGTGATCGGACAGTTTATTGCTGACCTGATTAGCTGGGGCGCGATTGGCGCACGCACCACTGAAAGTCAGATTCACCGTGAAATGGCGTCGGCACTCTCCTGCCCGGTCGGCTTCAAAAACGGTACTGACGGCAACGTGCAAATTGCGGTGGATGCGATTCGCGCTGCCCGCGCCAGCCATATGTTTCTGTCGCCGGATAAGCAGGGCCAGATGACGATTTATCAGACCAGCGGCAACCCGCATGGTCATGTGATCCTGCGCGGTGGCAAAGCGCCAAACTATCATGCCAGCGATGTGGCAGATGCGGCGGCCAGCCTGGCGGAGTTTAATTTACCGCAACAGCTGGTGATCGACTTCAGCCACGGCAACTGCCTGAAGCAGCATCGCCGCCAGCTTGATGTGGCGGCGGATGTGGCGCAGCAGATTGAGACAGGATCGCGGGCCGTGGCTGGCGTAATGATTGAGAGCTTCCTGCAGGAAGGCAATCAGAAAGTGGTGGGCGGTCAACCGCTGGTTTACGGTCAGTCAATCACCGATCCCTGCCTCGGCTGGCAGGAGAGTGAAGCGGTGCTTGCCCTGCTCGCCGACGCGGTTTCCCGCCGTTTCTGAGTTAACTGGAGCAGCTGACCTCTAAAGTTTTACCCCAGTCTGGCGGCCGCTGACGATATTCAGCGGCGGTCAGATCGCTGAAAGGCTGCTGCAGCGCCTGGTGCAATCGCGCCAGCGCGCCCTGCTCTCCCCGCTCTGCCTCTTCAATTGCCTGCTGTGCCAGATAATTTCGCAGCACCACTGCCGGATTCGACGACTTCATCAGCGTCTGGCGCGTATCATCGCGACTCTCCTCCTGCAATAAGCGCGCACGATAACGCTGGTACCAGCTATCAAAGGCTTCACGATCGATAAACTCATCGCGCAGCGGTGAACGGGTTTCTGCCTGCTGGGTCTCACTTAACAGCCTGAAAGTCAGCGTGTAGTCGCTGTGCTCTTTGGTCATCAGCGCCAGCAGTTCAGTCAGAATCTCATTGTCGCCGCTCTCTGCCGTTTGCAAGCCGAGCTTAGCCCGCATCCGTTCGCCCCATATCCGCATCAGTTCCGGCTCGTAAACGCTCAGCGCCTGCTTCAGTTGTTCGGTGGTCATCAGCCCGGACAGCGCATGTGCCAGCCGGTTGAGATTCCACAGGCCGATCATCGGCTGGTTTTCGAAGCTGTAGCGGCCCTGATAATCGCTGTGATTACAGATGTAGTCGGGCTGGTAATCATCAAGAAAGCCGAACGGACCGTAATCGAGCGTCAGACCCAGAATCGACATGTTATCGGTGTTCATGACGCCATGAGCAAAACCGACACTTTGCCACTGCGCGATCAGGCGCGCGGTGCGCAGGACCACGTCGGTAAACCACAGCTGATAGCGGTCAGCCTCTTCCTGCCACTGCGGCCAGTGGTGGCGAATGGCGTAATCGGCCAGCTGCTGCACTTTCTCCTGCTGCTGGCTGTAGAAGAAATGCTCGAAGTGGCCGAAGCGCAGATGGCTCGGCGAAATGCGCATCAGCATGGCACCACGCTCCGGCGTTTCCCGATAAACCGGCTCATCACCAATGGATAAGGTCAGTGCGCGGGTGGTGGGGATCCCCAGGTGATGCAGCGCTTCTGAGGCCAGAAACTCACGCACGCTGGAGCGTATCACTGCACGACCGTCGCCCATGCGCGAATAGGGCGTCAGTCCCGCCCCTTTCAGATGCCAGTCGAGTTTGCTGCCATCCGCCAGCCGCTGCTCACCGAGCAGGATGCCACGGCCATCGCCCAGCTGTCCGGCCCAGACTCCAAACTGGTGTCCGCTGTAAACCTGAGCCAGCGGCTGCATGCCGGGCAACAAGGCCGCGCCCTGCCAGACATCATGACCGTCACCGGTAAACAGCGCCTCATCCAGCCCCATTTCGGTGGCCAGCGGGGCATTATGGTAAAGCAGGCGTCCGCCTGCCAGCGGAGTGGGGTTCAGTGCGGTGTAACACCCTGTCAGCTCGCGGAACCAGGTGTTATCAAAAGAGATCTTGCCAGAGGACATTGTTTCTCCCATGCGACGCTCAGCGATACGTCGTTCAGCTAAAACCTTCAGTGTAACGCTGATATCGGGGATTAAACAGGTCGCATCAGCCTGGATGCAAAGAGGAAGGCACGCGGTTGTCAGCGCAAACCAGCGAAGACAACGCATCGGATTTAACCACCGGGAATAGCGCGCCCTGCAGATGCACGCCGTTAAGTTGCAGGGCTTTATCCAGCAGGCGATCGTCGTCTATGCCACAAATAATGATCTGATCGCAGTGAGAACGGAAGTTATCGACAATGCTTTGAATAAAGGGGACGAACGAAGCCCGTTTGGCCAGCGAATGAATAAATCCCTTATCAAGACTGATGCAGGTAAACAAATTATCGTAAACCGCATTGGCAGGTGATTTCCCGGCACCAAAATGCGAAAGCGATAAATTAAATTCAGCGTTCAGGCTCTGCAGCAACGGATTATTTCTGCCCAGTTTAAGTTGCGGAAACGTTTCAGTGATATCCAGCAGCACAAAGGGCAGCTGTTTTATTTTCCGCATCAGTAATTCATTTTCCAGCAGGGTGTGGGCCATCCCTTCGTCAATACGAATTAATGCAGAAATCACGTGCGAATCAAATAGCGCGCGATTCTGTTCCAGTAAACCGATCTGACTTTGTAACAGCCGCAACTGCTGCGATTTGTCCAGCTGTGGCAGCAGCAGGTCCTGCGGCAGAGTGATAGGTGCACTCTCATGCACAAACTGGGTTACCAGCTCGACAGCGGTCAGCCGCCCATCAACATCACAGGCAGGATAGAACCAAATTTCCGACTGATAGTCGGCCGATAAGTGAATTTTCATTTCTACTGCCAGAATAAGCGGCGATGGTTATATCCTATCTGAATGGATACACGCAGGCAATAGGACCAAATCATTGAAGAGATGGACTTCTTTACCCTTCCACCGCCGTTTGCGGCCGGGTAATCACGCTTAAGCCAAATAGTGCCAATCAAAACCCGGTTATTAATGGAAATAAAGGTGCACTTATTATGATTAATTAAATCCCGGCGGGATAAATATCATTTTAAATAAAACTTTTACCGGCGGGTTCCGGTCTATTTAAAATTGGACTTAAGTCAGCCTCTGCAGGCTGCGATTAAATGCGCCGCGCCTGCCAGAACACTTTGCGCCAGTAGACATTATCCAGTGAAGAGCGGATCACGCCCTGGCTGGTTGAAGCATGGATAAAGGCGTTGTCGGTATCGTAAATTCCGACGTGCAGGCCATTTTCGCCTCTGCCGGTTTTAAAGAACACTAAATCGCCAGGCAGCAGTTCATCTTTACTGATGCGCGTACCGATATCGCTCTGCGCCGCCGTGGTACGGGGCAGTTGCAGCGCGAATTTGTCGCGGAAGGTGAGATAGACAAAACCGGAGCAATCAACGCCGTTGCGGCTCATACCGCCATAACGATAAGGCGTGCCTCGCCAGTTGCCAAGCTGGTCATTCAGCTCTGCAATCACGGTGATCGAATCGGAAAGACGGCCATTAATGGGCGGCGCGTGATGACTGCATCCCGTCAGTAGCAGAACTAAAATCAGCAAAGCCAGGCGCATCGCCAAATGTCCTTATCAGAAGTTACGACCGGCTTAATGTAGCGGGAAAGCGCGCCGGGTGGCAAGTGTCAGGACTGTACCATCAGCAGTGTGCGCCCTTCTGTTTCCAGCTGGCGAAACGCAATCTGATACAGCGGGGTCAGCTGCGCCGGAGTCAGCACGGCCGCGGGCGTTCCCTGGGCGACAACTTCGCCCTGATGCATCAGCCAGACGCAATCGGCCCGTTGCAGGCTGTGATTGAGATCGTGGCTGCTGGCGATCACGCTGATGCCCGCAGCACACAGCCCGGCAATCAGATCGTCCACCGCTTTCTGCTGCGCCAGATCCAGTGCCGTTAACGGTTCATCGAGTATCAGTAACCGGCCTTGCGGGTTGATCTGCGGATCGATCTGAGCACAGACCGCCGCCAGCCGGACGCGCTGCCACTCGCCACCTGACAGCTGGCTCAGCAGACGGGATAACTTATCATCGAGCTGCAGACGCTGGAGCAGCGTTGCCAGTCGCGCATCGGCGCGGGCATCATCCGGTTGCAGATGCAGGCGTAAATAGTGCCAGACCGGCATCTGACTGAGCGGTAACTGCTGCTGCGGCAGCCAGCCACGCACCCGTGCCAGCGCCTTGCCGTTCCATTCACTTAACGGACGCTCATCCAGCAGAACGCTGCCGTCAGCGGCTTGCAGACCCGCAATCACACTCAGTAAGGTGCTCTTGCCGGCCCCGTTCGGACCCGCCAGATGCAGCAACTGCCCGGTATCCAGCGTACTGCTAAACGGCAGTAGCCGTCCGGAGACGGCCACCTGTTTCAGCCGGAGCAGCATTTACTTTGCCAGTGCCTGCTTGATGGTTTCCAGAATAATCGGATCTTCTGGCGTCATATCGGGCGCAAAGCGCTGAATGATAGTGCCATCACGGCCAATCAGGAATTTTTCAAAGTTCCACAGGATATCGCCTGGCGCTTTCGGGCCGCGCCCCTTACTCACCTGCCGCTCGTAGAAGCCACTGCCTTCCGGACGCACCGCGTCGGGCCGTGCCGCCACCAGTTGCGCATAGAGCGGATGACGATGCTCACCATTGACGTCTGTCTTCTCAAACATCGGGAACGTCACGCCATAAGTGGTGCTGCAGAACGTTTTGATCTCCTCGCTGCTGCCCGGCTCCTGCTCAAGAAACTGATTGCAGGGAAAGCCCAGCACGCTGAAACCGTCGTCCTGCCAGGCTTTTTGCAGATTTTCCAGCTCCTCATACTGCGGTGTCAGACCGCATTTCGACGCCACATTGACCACCAGCAGCACCTTGCCCTGCCACTGTGACAGCGTGGTTTTTTCCCCATCAAGCGTAACCAGTTCAGTTTGATAAATGCTCATTCTGGATTCCTATCGTGGATGTTAAATAACCAGCCGAGGCTAGCGTGAAGATTTCAGCAGTAGCGCAATAAACAGCGGCGCCCCGAGGGTCGCGGTCACCACGCCGATCGGTAATTCTGCAGCGGTCAGCGCCAGACGGGCGATAATATCGGCACCCAGCAGCACACTGCCACCGGCCAGCGCAGATGCCGGTAGCAGATAGCGGTGATCGCTGATGCCACTCAGGCGCAGCAGGTGCGGGATCACCAGCCCGACAAAGCCGATGGCTCCCGCCATCGCCACACTGACGCCCACCAGCCAGCCCATCGCCAGCACCAGCAGATTGCGCCAGTAGAACAGCGACAGGCCGAGCTGCCGCGCCGAGGTCTCGCCCAATGCCAGCAGATTCAGTATCCGGCCGCTGCCGTTCAGCGCCAGCATCACCGGCAATATGCCCAGCATCATCCAGCCGTAGCGCCAGTCAATCCCGCTGAACCCGCCCATCATCCAGTACATCAGCTGACGTAAGTCGAGACTGGTACTGAAGTAGACGGCCCAGGTCATGATGGCGCTGCAGATGATGCCCAGCGCAACGCCGGTCAGCAGCAGCCGGGTCACAGAAAGCTGGCGATGGGCGAAATGCAGCAGAATCAGGGTAACGATCAGCGCGCCAGCCATCGCGGCGAGGCTCAGACTCCACAGCGATCCGCTGCCGAGCAGGACCCCGAGTACCAGCCCGATCCCGGCGCCATTCGAGACGCCAAGCAGTCCTGGCTCTGCCAGCGGATTAGTAAACAGCGCCTGCATTACCACGCCGCACACCGCCAGCGAGGCGCCAACCAGCACCACCGCCAGGCTGCGCGGCAGCCGCAACTGCCAGACAAACAGCCGGCCGCTATCACTCAGCCAGCGCGAAGGCGCAATCCAGCTGTCGCCGGCGCACAGGCTGACAACAAGCAGCGCAAGCAGCGCAATACTCAGTCCCACCAGCCATTTCTGGCTGCGGCGGTCGGCCTGGTGAGCAAGCTGGTCTAGCAGAGACATAAGCAGGATTAGCTGAGAAAACAGAGATTTGATTGTAGAGGGATTGCAGAAAAAAGAAAGGCTGGCAGTGAAGCCGTCAGGCTGAGCGGTAAATCGTGTGGCGATAGCGGCGGGCGGTGGTGAAAACGGGGTAATAAAAAAAGGCCGCTTGCGCGGCCTTTTTGAAACGCTGAAATCAGTCAGTTTCTTTGGGTGTGGCGTTCTCTACGCGGCTTTTCAGCTTCTGCCCTGGGCGGAAGGTTACTACGCGACGCGCAGTAATCGGAATATCTTCCCCCGTTTTCGGGTTTCTGCCAGGACGCTGGTTTTTGTCGCGCAGGTCGAAATTACCAAACCCAGACAGTTTTACCTGTTCTCCATTTTCCAAAGCGCGGCGTACCTCTTCAAAAAACAGCTCTACCAACTCTTTCGCATCGCGTTTGCTCAGCCCGAGTTTCTCAAACAGGTACTCTGACATTTCAGCTTTTGTAAGCGCCATAGGTTCAATCCCTCAAGGTTGCCTGGAATCGCTCTTTTAATGCCGCAACGCATTTGCCAACGGTCGCGGCAATCTCCTCTTCTTCGAGTGTCCGGCTGGTATCCTGCAAAATCAGGCTGATTGCGAGGCTCTTGTAACCCTCAGAAACGCCCTTACCGCGGTACACGTCAAACAAGTTTACGCCAACTACCTGATTTACGCCAACTTTCTTACACTCCGCGATGATATCTGCTGCAGGGACGTTTTCAGCCACCACAACGGCAATGTCACGACGGTTCGCCGGGAAGCGTGAAATCTCGCGCGCATCAGGCAGGACGCGGTCTGCGACCTTATTCCAAAGCAGTTCAAAGACTAAGGTGCGGCCATTGAGATCAAGCTTACGTTCCAGCTCAGGATGAACCACTCCGATAAATCCGATTCGTTCATCATGCAAATAAATCGCAGCGCTCTGTCCTGGGTGCAACGCCGGATTGGCTTCAGCACGGAAGCTGATGTCATCCAGTTTGCCGGTTAAATCGAGCAGCGATTCTAAATCGCCTTTTAAATCATAGAAGTCAACCGTCTGGCGCGCCAGATCCCAGTGCTCTTCCGCGCGGTTGCCGCTCAGTACGCCAGCCAGCATAAGATCCTGACGGATGCCGAGATCGGCCTGAGTATCTGGCACAAAGCGTAATCCGCTCTCAAACAGACGCACCCGGCTCTGCTGACGGTTCTGGTTATAGACCACCGCGCTGAGTAAACCGGTCCACAGAGAGAGACGCATGGTCGACATATCGCTGGAGATCGGGCTTGGCAGCAGCAGCGCCTCTTCACCCGGATGCAGCAGCTGTTGGATTTTCGGGTCAACGAAGCTGTAGGTGATCGCTTCCTGATAGCCTTTGTCGACCAGCAGAGTTTTGGCACGCTTCAGCGACAGGTTCGCTTCGCGGTGCTTCGTCATCACCAGGCCAGCCTGAACCGGCACGTCCGGAATGTTGTTGTAGCCGTAGATACGGGCGACTTCTTCAACCAGATCTTCTTCAATCGCCATATCAAAACGCCAGCTCGGCGCAACCGCCTGCCACTGGCCTTCAGCCACGCTGACCTGACAACCGAGACGGGTCAGAATATCGGTCACCTGCTCATCCGGGATGACGTGACCAATCAGACGGTCCAGCTTCTCACGACGCAGAGTGATGGTAGCCTGCGGCGGTAACGCAGCCTGCTGAGTCTGATCGATGATCGGTCCCGCTTCGCCACCACAAATCTCTAACAGCAGCGCAGTCGCACGCTCCAGAGCCATATGTTGCAGTGCCGGGTCTACGCCACGCTCATAGCGATGTGACGCATCGGTATGCAGGCCATGACGACGCGCACGGCCGGTAATCGAGAGCGGATCAAAAAAGGCGCACTCAAACAGGATATTTTGCGTTTCGCTGTTCACACCGGAATGCTCGCCGCCAAAAATACCGGCCATCGCCAGCGCTTTATGGTGATCGGCGATCACTAAGGTATCGCTCTGCAGCGTGGCTTCGGTGCCGTCCAGCAGCGTCAGGGTTTCGCCCTCTTTCGCCATCCGCACCACGATCCCGCCATCAATGCGGTCGAGATCAAAGGCATGCATCGGCTGACCCAGCTCCAGCAGCACATAGTTAGTGATATCGACGATCGGGTCGATAGAGCGAATACCACAGCGGCGCAGCTTCTCTTTCATCCACAGCGGAGTAGCCGCCGTGACGTTGACGCCTTTCACGACGCGGCCCAGATAGCGCGGGCAGGCATCGGTCGCATCGACGCGAATCGGGAAGGTTTCGCTCAGGGTGGCCGCGACCGGTGTGATCTCAGGCATAGTGAGCGGCAGGCCATTCAGTACCGCCACATCACGCGCAATACCGATGATGCCCAGACAGTCGGCGCGGTTCGGCGTGACGCTGATTTCGATGGTGTTATCATTCAGCTGCAGATAGTCGCGGATGTCAGACCCGATCGGCGCGTCCGCTGGCAGTTCGATAATGCCGTTGTGGTCGTCGGAAATGCCCAGCTCGGAGAAGGAGCAGAGCATCCCTTCGGACGGTTCGCCACGCAGTTTTGCCGCTTTGATTTTGAAATCACCCGGCAGCACGGCACCCACCGTTGCTACGGCGACTTTCAGGCCCTGGCGGCAGTTTGGCGCGCCACAGACGATATCCAGCAGGCGATCGCCGCCAACGTTGATTTTGGTGACGCGCAGTTTGTCGGCGTTCGGGTGCTGGCCGCACTCAACCACTTCACCCACTACCACGCCGTGAAACGCGCCCGCGACCGGGTCAACGCCATCCACTTCCAGACCGGCCATGGTGATTTGCTCAGACAGCGCCGCGCTGTCCAGGGCTGGATTTACCCATTCGCGTAACCAGAGTTCACTGAATTTCATTGGATAACCTGCCCTTACTTAAATTGTTTGAGGAAACGTAAATCGTTTTCGAAGAATGCACGCAGATCGGTGACGCCATAGCGCAGCATGGTCAGACGCTCCATACCCATGCCAAAGGCGAAGCCGGAGTAAACTTCCGGATCGATACCCACATTGCGCAGTACGTTTGGATGCACCATGCCGCAGCCCAGCACTTCCAGCCATTTGCCGTTTTTGCCCATCACATCCACTTCCGCTGAAGGCTCGGTGAACGGGAAATAGGAGGGACGGAAACGAATCTGCAAATCTTCTTCGAAGAAGTTGTTCAGGAAATCGTGCAGCGTGCCTTTGAGATTGGTGAAGCTGATATTTTTGTCGACAATCAGCCCTTCCATCTGATGAAACATCGGCGTGTGGGTCTGATCGTAATCGTTACGGTAGACACGGCCTGGCGCGATGATGCGAATCGGCGGCTGCTGATTTTTCATGGTGCGGATCTGCACGCCTGACGTCTGGGTACGCAGCAGTCGCGTGGCGTCGAACCAGAAGGTATCGTGATCGGCACGCGCCGGGTGATGTCCGGGAATATTCAGTGCATCAAAGTTATGGTAGTCATCTTCGATTTCCGGGCCTGTCACCACCGCGAAACCCAATTCGCCGAAAAAGGTTTCGATACGATCGATAGTGCGGGTCACCGGATGCAGTCCGCCATTCTCAATCCGCCGGCCAGGCAGTGAAACATCAATGGTTTCGGCGGCCAGACGCGCGTTCAGTACCGCAGACTCCAGCGCATCTTTACGGGCATTCAGACGTTCAGTGACCTGCTGTTTCGCTTCGTTGATCACCGCACCGGCTGCCGGACGCTCGTCGGCTGGCAGCTCACGTAAGGTGGTCATCTGCAGGGTCAGATGGCCTTTCTTACCCAGATATTCGACGCGCACCGCGTCAAGGGCGGCGATATCTGTCGCCCCGTCGATGGCCGCCGTGGCGTTGGCCACCAGTTCTGCGAGTTGGGACATAGTTTCCTCTTTTTCCAGTCAGGCTGGTCAGTTCTCGTTGGGACCTGCCGGTCCAATATGCTAGCGCCAGAAACAAAAAAGCCTCCACGAGGGAGGCTTTCAGCGCGATTTTTCGTTTCTCTTCTTATGCGCAAAAGCCCCCGAATGTCAGGCGCTAAAGTAAAAAAAGAAACGGAAAATAGCAGCATTCATGCTTGCGGTTACCTTGTCATGAACCATGAGGGCACTATTGAAATGCGTTGCGATGAAAATGTCAATCTTTTGCGCGAGTTACAGGCAATAAAAAAGGGAGCAAGCTCCCTTTTTCATCCGGCTTACGCCAGTGCTGATTTCGCTTTTTCGACCAGTGCAGAGAATGCCACTTTGTCGAATACGGCGATGTCAGCCAGGATCTTACGGTCGATCTCAATGGCTGCTTTTTTCAGACCATTGATGAAACGGCTGTAAGACATGCCGTTCTGACGTGCCGCTGCGTTGATACGCGCGATCCACAGCTGACGGAACTGACGCTTACGTTGACGACGGTCACGGTAAGCATACTGACCAGCTTTGATAACAGCCTGGAAGGCAACGCGGTAAACACGTGAACGTGCACCGTAATAGCCTTTAGCTTGTTTTAAGATTTTTTTGTGACGTGCGCGAGCAACTACACCACGTTTTACACGAGCCATTTAGCTCTCCTGTTTAATATTCTGAATTAATGAAAAAATTTACTTATGCGTATGGCAGGCAGGCAATAACCAGACCCAGATCGCCTTTAGACACCATGCCTTTAGGGCGCAGGTGACGTTTACGCTTAGTAGATTTTTTGGTCAGAATATGACGCAGGTTTGCGTGCTTACGCTTGAAGCCGCCAGAAGCGGTCTTCTTGAAGCGCTTAGCCGCGCCACGTACAGTTTTAATCTTTGGCATTTTAAAAAATATCCACTTCGCATTGTTGATAACATGACCCAGACAGGCGAACAGAAAACCGCACAGCGCGAACGCTGCGCGGTCAATGCTACTTGAAAGCCTACTGTTTCTTCTTAGGAGCGAGCACCATGATCATCTGGCGGCCTTCGATCTTCGAAGGGAAGGATTCGACAATGGCCAAATCCAGATCTTCACACAGGTCTTTACGGACGCGGTTAAGCACTTCCATACCGATCTGCTGGTGCGCCATCTCACGACCGCGGAAACGCAGCGTGATTTTGGCTTTATCGCCTTCTTCCAGAAAGCGAATCAGGTTGCGTAGTTTGACCTGATAGTCGCCATCATCGGTTCCAGGACGGAATTTAATTTCCTTAACCTGAATAACTTTTTGCTTCTTCTTCTGTTCCTTAGAAGATTTGCTTTTTTCATAGAGGAACTTGCCGTAATCCATAATGCGGCAAACCGGCGGTTCGGCATTCGGGCTGATCTCAACCAGATCAGCACCCGATTCCTCGGCTTTTTCCAAAGCTTCGCGTAATGTGACAATGCCAATCGGCTCGCCATCCATGCCTGTTAAGCGCACTTCAGTCGCGCGGATTTCACTGTTGATTTTGTTCGGTCGCGTCGGTAGTACTCGTTTTCCGCCTTTAATACTTTATTCCTCCAATTGGTGAAGATTTCGGCTGCGAATCTCTTGTTGAAGTTTCTCAACAAACACATCGACATCCAGCGACCCAAGGTCTTTACCACGGCGGGTGCGAACGGCAACTTTGCCAGATTCCACCTCTTTATCACCACAGACCAGCATATAAGGGACGCGACGTAATGTGTGCTCGCGGATTTTAAAGCCTATCTTCTCATTTCTCAAGTCTGCCTTCACACGAATGCCAGCATTCTGCAGCTTACGCGTCAAAGACTCAACATATTCTGCTTGTCCATCGGTAATATTCATTACCACGACTTGCAGCGGTGCCAGCCAGGTTGGGAAAAAACCGGCGAATTCTTCGGTAAGAATACCGATGAAACGCTCCATTGACCCCAGAATCGCACGGTGAATCATCACTGGCGTCTGACGATCGTTGTTTTCACCCACGTAGGTTGCCTCAAGGCGTTTTGGCAGGGAAAAGTCTAGCTGAACGGTTCCGCACTGCCAGGCGCGATCAAGACAATCGTACAATGTGAACTCAATTTTAGGACCGTAGAACGCACCTTCGCCTGGCTGGAACTCAAACTCAATATTGTTTTCGTTCAGCGCGGCCGCCAGATCTTCCTCGGCACGATCCCACATCTCATCCGTGCCGATACGCTTCTCAGGACGGGTAGATAACTTCACCACAATCTTTTCAAAGCCGAAGGTGCTGTACATGTCATAGACCATGCGGATACAGCTGTTCACTTCGTCACGTACCTGCTCTTCAGTACAGAAGACGTGTGCGTCATCCTGGGTAAAGCCACGAACGCGCATCAGACCGTGCAAGGCACCTGATGGCTCGTTACGGTGACAGCTACCAAACTCGGCCATACGCAGCGGCAGGTCACGGTATGATTTCAGACCCTGATTAAAGATCTGTACATGGCCTGGGCAGTTCATCGGCTTGATGCAATATTCACGGTTCTCTGAAGAGGTAGTGAACATCGCTTCTTTGTAGTTTTCCCAGTGTCCGGTTTTTTCCCACAACACGCGATCCATCATAAATGGACCTTTGACTTCCTGGTACTGATACTCTTTCAGCTTGCTGCGGACGAACACTTCCAGCTCGCGGAAAATGGTCCAGCCGTCATTATGCCAGAAGACCATGCCTGGTGCTTCTTCCTGCATGTGGTAGAGGTCAAGCTGCTTACCAATCTTACGATGGTCGCGCTTCGCCGCCTCTTCCAGGCGCTGCAGATAGGCTGCCAGTTGTTTCTTGTCTGCCCATGCGGTGCCATAAATACGCTGCAGCATTTTATTGTTGCTGTCGCCACGCCAGTAGGCGCCGGAGATTTTCTGCAGCTTAAAATGATGACAGAAACGCATGTTCGGCACGTGCGGACCGCGGCACATGTCGACATATTCTTCGTGATGATACAAGCCAGGCTGATCATCATGACTGATATTTTCATCCAGGATGGTGGTCTTGTAGACTTCACCACGCGCGGCGAAGACATCGCGCGCTTCCTGCCAGCTGACTTTTTTCTTAACGACGTCATAGTTGGTTTCAGCCAACTGATGCATGCGTTTTTCCAGCAGGTCGATATCTTCCTGGGTCAGGGTGCGGTCGATATCAACATCATAATAGAAGCCGTTATCAATCACCGGGCCGATCGCCATTTTAGTGTCCGGCCACAGCTGCTTAATCGCATGCCCTAACAGGTGCGCGCAGGAGTGACGAATAATCTCCAGGCCCGCTTCATCTTTGGCCGTGATGATCGCAACGGCAGCATCTTCAGTGATGGGATCGACAGCATCAACCAGTTCACCATTGACGCGACCTGCGATGCAGGCTTTTGCTAATCCCGGGCCGATGTCCAGCGCGATATCCATAACGCTGACAGGGCGATCAAAAACTCGCTGGCTGCCATCAGGAAGCGTAATTACAGGCATTTCATATCCTTAATTGCAGTGGTAAGCCACACGAAAGCCTACATGCAACGTCGTGTAAATTTAATGACCTGGCGTAATGTCTGACCCACAGTGTCGGAATGTCGCCAGGATTGCAGTGCGGAACAGATGATAGCAGTTTTCCCCGGCGAGAAAAACCCATGCCGTTTTCGCTAAGCCTCGGAGAGATCAAAAAAAAGCGGCCTGACACGTTGTCAGGCCGCCGCAGCTGCTGCGATGGAAAAGCCGCTTACATCGCGTATGAGAGCATGATAGAGGTTTTGGTATCGGTACGATCCGGCGCAGATTCTGGCGGATTGTTGTTCCAGGTGACGTTGTAAGCCAGCTTCAGCGCGAAGTGGCTGTTGATTGCCACCTGCAGGCCGGTTTCTGAGTTGACGGTGGTGTCTTCGCCAAAGCTGCTCAGCACGGAAACGCCCTGCACGAATTTGGTGGTATCGGTCAGTTGCCACTGGTAACTGATAGCACCGTAGCCCAGCGCTTTCGTTTCGTGGCCGCCATCATGGAAGTCATCGTAGCGTACGCCCGGACCAAATTCCGCGCGCAGTGAATGCACCGGACCGTTCAGGATCTGACGACCATAACCGGCGGTCAGCACGTCGCGGGAATCGTAGCCGTTGAAGCGATCGCTTAACCAGCTCGCCTGACCGAACAGGTAGTCATAGGCGTTGAGGTTATAACGTGAACGGCCGCCGATATTGTAGGTCTCGGACGAGCGCTCATCATTTGAAGAGGTGTTGGCGGCGTTGCCCCACAAACTGTATGCCATCGATGACTGATACCAGGTCATGTTGGTCTGAGCAGTCATGGATGAACTGGTGGTGTTACCGGTTTGCGCCAGGTAACCCGCAGCAGCAGAACCTTCGAACGGTTTTTTCGCCGTGGAAGGGTCATCCATGGAAGTGAATACGGCATTATCGGCCAGTGCCTGGTGGCAAAACGCTCCGGCGGAGAGCAAAAGTACAGCAGACAGCTTGTTAAAGGCTTTCATTAAATGTGATCCGTGCGACAGTTTAAAAAACGGAGAGTCTGAAGCGTTTTGCCCGGCAATCAACGCAATTTACGGTAAGTTTTGTAAAATATTATTAACTCGCTCGAAATGCGTGGTATTGCTCTGAAACCGCATGTTAATTGGGACTCATCTGATTAACGCGGCGCATTATAGTGGTGCGCAATCGAAAATACAGCCGCTGCGCGACAAGATTTTTCAGATCGTTACCGGCTGCGGTTGACAGAATTTTACTTTTCAACCGTGGTTGAGCTTTCATTATCCCCTTCATAATTCGCTCATTTTTTCAGCATGGTCTACGCTCAGTTCAGTTTCTCTACCCTGAGGTGAATGATGAGCAACCATTCTTTAAGCCGTTATATTGTGACGTTGCGCTATCAGGAGTCTGGCTTGAGTGACATTCTTGAGCTGACCGGCGCCATGACCGCCGCCGGATTTACCACCACCCTGACAGATGACGATGGACACCCGCATGAGCTGGGAACCAACAGTTTTGGCATTGTCACTACGCTGGATGAGGAGGATCTCAGAGAGCAGGTGACGTCAGCGGGTGAAAGCGCGCTGGGACAAAAGCCAGAGGTGACCGTGACTCCCTTTGAGCAGTACCTGCGCGACGCAGCCGATCATCGCCCTGCCGCTTCACCTGCAGAATAAAGGGTGCGTCAGCGCTGGTTTTGGTGAAGATTTACGCGCTACAATCGAACTTACGCAGCGAATAACGAGGATAGCCCGATGTGGTCAGCCATTAGTCGTCTGTTAAGCGAGCAGTTAGGCAACGCCGAAATCACTCAACGCCACGCCCTGCCCGGTGGCGATGTCCATCCCGCCTGGCGTATCCGCTACGGTGATCATGACGTCTTTGTGAAATGCAACAGTCGCGAGATGCTGTCGCTGTTTACCTGGGAAGCCGATCAGCTCGCCCTGCTGGCGCGCACCCAGACCGTCACCGTGCCGAAAGTGTACGGTGTCGGGCATCATCGCGAAGAGAGCTTTTTGCTACTGGAATATATCGAGCCGCAGCCGCTTGATCAGCAGAGTGCCTTTCAGCTGGGACAGCAGCTGGCGCATCTGCATCAGTGGAGTGAGCAAACCCAGTTCGGGCTCGACTTCGACAACAACATCACCACCACCCCGCAACCCAATAGCTGGCTACGACGCTGGTCGGTTTTCTTTGCGGAACAACGCATCGGCTGGCAACTGCAGCTGGCGGCGGAAAAAGGCATTCAGTATGGCGACACCGAGCTGATTATTGCCTGTGTGCAGCGGGTGCTGGCATCACATCATCCCCAGCCTTCCCTGTTGCATGGCGATCTCTGGCCCGCTAACTGCGCAGGCAGCGCAGCGGGACCGTGGATTTTCGATCCCGCCTGTTACTGGGGCGACCGGGAATGCGATTTAGCAATGCTAAACTGGTTCCCGGATCTGCCACGCCAGATCTTCGAGGGGTATCACACCGTCTGGCCGCTGCCGGATGGCTTTTCGCAGCGGCAGCCGGTATACCAGCTTTATTATCTGCTAAACCGGGCCAACGTGTTTGGCGGCCACTGGCTGGGCGACGCCCAGTTCGCCATTGGTCAGCTGCTGGATGAAGATGCGCTGGCGGCTCGTCAGGCCAGACCGGCCTGACCGGCTCAGATAAAGCCGAGCAGCGACAGCACGAAGTAGCCAGCGACGGCAATCACTATCGGCAGCACGTAAAGCGGGAAAATTTGCAGGAAAATGGTGTGGCGCGGCACCCGCACCTTCTCTTCCAGCTGCTGACGCGTGCGCCCTTCACTGCCCTTAACCTGCTCCAGAATCATCTGATCCTCAATGCCTTCTTTGACGTGACGCGCCTGACGGCCCATCCGCGCCCCTGACGACTCCAGCGCCAGCCCGACAAAAATCAGAATGTAGATCAGCCAGAAGCCTGGGTTCATCTGGCCGTTAAACTCCGGCACCGGCGAATTATGCCAAAAGAAGTTAAGGAACGGGGTGTTAAACCGGATCATATCGATCATCACATGAACAAAATCGAGCATTACGGCATCAATGCCAGGCTGCTTCTCACTGTGCTTAAACATAAAGCTCAGCACAGAAATAATGGTTGAGAGTAGCGCCAGTAAAAAAATCACCCAGCCAGCCACACGCTTGAGGATGGCGATGCGGCCAGCCTGTTGATAGGTCATGATATCTCCTGAACCCGGAATCCAATTTGCTGTAAGTCTACCTGCCAATGGCGAAATTTCCCAAATAAAGCGTGACGCGCTGCCCGTCGACCCGGGACCGGCTGAACATGCTAAGGTAGACCAAACTGTATAAGGAGACCTCAGATGCCCTATCACCGCCCCGTTCTCGCCGCGCTGTTTGACATGGATGGATTACTGATTGATTCAGAGCCGCTGTGGGACCAGGCTGAAATGGATATTTTTTCCACGCTGGATGTCGACCTCTCTCGTCGCAGCGAAATGCCTGACACTCTGGGCTTACGCATCGATCAGACGGTGCGCATGTGGTATGAAACCCTGCCGTGGCACGGACCCAGCCAGCAGGAGGTGACGCAACGGATCATTGCCCGGGCGATGGCGCTGGTCGAAGAGACGCGTCCGTTGCTGCCCGGCGTTGAACGCGCGCTGCAACTCTGCCGGGAGCACAACCTGAAAATCGGTCTCGCCTCTGCCTCACCGCTGGCGATGCTGGAACGGGTACTGGAGATATTTAATTTGCGCCACTATTTCGACGTGCTCTCCTCGGCGGAAGCGCTGCCCTACAGCAAACCGCATCCTCAGGTCTATCTCAACGCGGCCAGCAGTCTGGCGATCGATCCGCTGAACTGCGTCACGCTGGAGGACTCCTTCAATGGCATGATTGCCACCAAGGCAGCACGGATGCGTTCAATTGTGGTGCCTGCCGCGGAGCATCGTAACGATCCGCGCTGGTCGCTGGCCGATGTCAGACTGGACGATCTGACCCGTCTCACGCTGGCTGATTTACAAGGCTAATCACCGCCCGCCATCAGGCGGGCAGTTTCAACGCCATCACCGGCTATTGATCTACTCCGCAAATAAATAAAACAACGTTTCATTTTTATTGAATTCATATCCCACTCTGCCTAAGATGCCCGAACAGTCCCTGTTCCGGGGCATGCTTAACCTGATCTGCAGAGAGGCCTGAGATGGACGTTCGTCAAAGCATTCACAGTGATCACGCCAGACAGCTGGACACTGACGCGCTGCGTCGCCAGTTTCTGATTGAGAATATTTTTACTGCCGATAACTACACCCTGACCTACAGCCATATCGATCGCATCATTATCGGTGGCGTGATGCCGGTGAATAACCCGGTCACCATTGGCGATGAGATGGGCAAACAGCTGGGGGTCAGCTATTTCCTTGAGCGCCGCGAACTGGGCATGATCAACATTGGCGGGCCAGGCCTGGTGGAAGTGGATGGCAAGCGCTGGGAAATCGGCCATGAAGAGGCGCTCTATGTCGGCAAAGGCGCGCGTAATTTAGTATTCAGCAGCCTGAACCCGGCGCAGCCAGCGAAGTTCTACTACAACAGCGCCCCGGCACACGCGACCTTCCCGGATAAAAAAATCACCTTACAGGAAGCGGCTACCGCCACGCTCGGCGATCCCGCCACCTCTAACCGCCGCACCATCAATAAATTTATCGTGCCGGATGTCCTTCCCACCTGTCAGCTCACTATGGGCTTAACCAAACTGGAGGAAGGCAGCCTGTGGAACACCATGCCGTGTCACACCCATGAACGCCGCATGGAGGTCTATTTCTATTTCGACATGAGCGAGGAGAGCGCGGTATTCCACATGATGGGCGAGCCGCAGCAAACCCGTCATCTGCTGGTGCATAACGAGCAGGCGGTGATCTCGCCCAGCTGGTCAATCCATGCGGGTGTTGGTACGCAGCGCTACACCTTTATCTGGGGCATGGTGGGCGAAAATCAGGTCTTTGATGACATGGACCACGTCAAAATCAGCGAACTGCGCTGAGCAGAGGAGAAATATCATGGTACTGAATGCGTTTAGCCTGGAAGGTAAAGTGGCGCTGGTGACCGGCTGTAACACCGGTTTAGGACAAGGTATGGCGCTGGGCCTGGCGCAGGCGGGATGCGACATTGTCGGCGTTAACCGCGACGGTCCGGACGAGACCCAAAGCAAAGTAGAAGCGCTGGGCCGCCGTTTCTGGCCGATACAGGCGGATCTGATGAAAACGGAGGTGGTCGGCTCAGTGGTTGAGCAGGCGCTGGCCGCAGCCGGTAAAATCGACATTCTGGTGAATAACGCCGGGATTATCCGACGCGAGGATGCACTCAATTTCAGCGAACAGGACTGGGATGATGTGATGAATCTCAACAGCAAAAGTCTGTTCTTTCTGTCACAGCAGGTCGCCCGGCAGTTTATTGCCCAGGGTAACGGCGGCAAGATCATTAACATCGCGTCGATGCTCTCCTTCCAGGGCGGGATTCGCGTTCCGTCTTACACCGCGTCAAAAAGTGCCGTGATGGGGCTGACCCGTCTGATGGCCAACGAGTGGGCGAAGCATGGCATTAACGTTAACGCCATTGCGCCCGGCTACATGGCGACCAATAACACCGAACAGTTACGCAGCGACGAGGCACGCAGCGAAGAGATACTTGGCCGTATTCCGGCAGGTCGCTGGGGCGTGCCGGATGACATGATGGGGCCGGTGGTGTTCCTCGCGTCCGCCGCGTCTGACTATGTTAACGGCTATACGCTGGCGGTAGATGGCGGCTGGCTGGCACGCTGATCAATCTGGCGGGCAATGCGCGATGCTTGTCCGCCTTTAATGCGTAATTATTAACGCTTCGTTACAGCGTCACATGTTCTCATTCACTGGATAAATCCCTATACTGGATGCATCGACAGTTTTCTTTGCAGCCAGGTTCCATCATGACGGCCGAGGGCCATATCATTTTCGCCATTGCGAGCGCCATATTTGCCAAACGTGCTGAACTTACGCCAGTGCTGGCGCAGGCAGACTGGTGGCATCTCGTTCCATCAGCCTTGCTGACCTGCCTGTTGCCCGACATCGATCACCCGAAGTCGGTGCTGGGACAGCGGCTGCGCTGGCTCTCTCATCCGATTGCGCGCGCCTTTGGTCATCGCGGCTTTACCCACAGTTTGCTGGCGGTCGCCGCCGGGCTGTGGCTGTTCCAGATCAATCTGCCCAAAGAGTCCCCGATTCCGGCCGATGTGTTACAGGGGCTGACGCTGGGTTATCTCAGTCATATTGTCGCCGATATGCTGACGCCGGCAGGCGTCCCATTATTGTGGCCCTGCCGCTGGCGCTTCCGTCTCCCTATTCTGAAAAGTCAGAAAGGTAACCAGCTTGAGCGAGCGCTATGCCTCGGACTGGTCGGCTATGCGCTGTGGTTCCCGGTGGGTATGCCTTCGTTTGGTGCAAACGGCTGGCCGGCTCAGCTGTTCGATACCCTGCAAAACGGTGTTGGCCGGCTCATTTCCAGCCAGACTGCGCATTAAACCAACAAATTCAGGCAATAAGTTATAAAGCATTCCATTTGGATATAAGGTCTGCACCCTCTCCTGCTGCTAACATTCCCGCAGTCTTAATTCGTGATTAACATTATGCGGTTTTCCCGACGCGGAAAGCCGCATTACTCTGGAGTTTCAGTATGGACCTTCCCTTAACGCTTAACCTCGTCGCCTTTGTGGTGCTGCTGGTGTTGCTCTCGCGCTTTAGCCGCAACAACTGGAGCCTGTCAAAGAAAGTGCTGACCGGTCTGGTGATCGGCGTGCTGTTTGGCCTGGTGCTGCAGCTGATTTACGGTGAAAACAGCGCGGTGGTTAAAACCTCCATCAGCTGGTTTAACATCGTCGGTAATGGCTATGTTCAGCTGCTGCAGATGGTGGTGATGCCGCTGGTGTTTGTTTCAATTCTGAGTGCGGTTGCCCGGCTGCATAACGCCTCCTCGCTGGGTAAAATCAGCGTACTGACCATCGGCGTGCTGCTGTTTACCACCGCTATCTCCGCGCTGGTCGGCGTATTTGTCACCGGCCTGTTTGGTCTGAGCGCTGAAGGTCTGGTGCAGGGCGTGCAGGAAACGGCGCGTCTGAGCGCCATTCAGAGCAACTACGTCGGTAAGGTCGCTGACCTGAGCGTGCCGCAGCTAGTGCTCTCCTTTATTCCGAAAAATCCGTTTGCCGATCTCACCGGCGCTAACCCGACGTCGATCATCAGCGTCGTCATCTTCGCGGCCTTCCTCGGTGTGGCCGCGCTGCAACTGCTGAAAGATGATGAAGTCAAAGGTCAGCGTGTGCTGGTCGCGATCGACACGCTGCAGTCGTGGGTGATGAAGCTGGTCCGTTTAGTGATGAAGCTGACCCCCTACGGCGTGCTGGCCCTGATGACCAAAGTGGTGGCCGGTTCGAATCTGCAGGACATCATCAAACTGGGAAGCTTCGTGGTTGCCTCTTATCTTGGCCTGGCGATTATGTTTGGCGTCCACGCGCTGCTGCTGTCGGTGAACGGCATTAACCCGATGCGTTTCTTCCGCAAAGTGTGGCCGGTGATTACCTTCGCCTTTACCAGCCGCTCCAGCGCCGCCAGCATTCCGCTGAGCGTCGAGACGCAGACCCGTCGCCTTGGCGTACCGGAGTCGATTGCCAGCTTCTCGGCCTCTTTCGGTGCCACGATTGGTCAGAACGGCTGTGCCGGTCTCTATCCGACCATGCTGGCGGTGATGGTTGCGCCAACCGTCGGCATCAATCCGTTTGACCCGCTGTGGATCGCCACGCTGGTCGGGATTGTAACGCTGAGCTCTGCCGGCGTGGCCGGTGTCGGTGGCGGTGCTACGTTTGCCGCGCTGATTGTGCTGCCCGCGATGGGCCTGCCAGTGACGCTGGTCGCACTGCTGATCTCCATCGAACCGCTGATCGATATGGGCCGTACCGCGCTGAACGTCAATGGCTCGATGACGGCAGGTTCCCTGACCAGCCGCTGGTTAGGTCTGACCGATAAGCGCGTGCTGGAAAGCGATGAACACGCCGAACTGGCACATCGTTAATCCTGGTTAAACCTGGCGCGCCTGCGCCAGGTTCTCTTCTCCTCTCCCGCCTTCCTCTCTCCATAATTTCCCCGCTTGATGGCGACGTCGTTAAGAAAGCGTTAAGCGTGGTAAACAGGCGAAAATTCGCCGCTTTAGCGCTTGTCATTAGCCGGTAAA
The DNA here is from genome assembly GCF_037149395.1 of Pantoea sp. USHLN298. Taxonomy (NCBI): domain Bacteria; kingdom Pseudomonadati; phylum Pseudomonadota; class Gammaproteobacteria; order Enterobacterales; family Erwiniaceae; genus Pantoea; species Pantoea sp. USHLN298. Next base: position 879,188 of record NZ_JBBCRO010000001.1, on the reverse strand, counting down.
AAGCCAATTCTGCGTGGAGTCTTATGAGGAGAATGCCCGATGAAAAAAGTTATCGCCTCACTGCTGGCGTTAACCCTGTTAACCCCGGCTATCGCTTTTGCCCATCCTGGCGGATGGGGCCCACACGGCGGTCCTGGCCCTCACTGGGGCGGCCCCGGTCCGGTGCGCTTCCTGCCTGAAGCCGCCACGGCAGTACTGATTGGCGGCCTGACTTACTACCTGCTTAACGGTAATTACTATCAGCGCCACGGCGAGGAGTATGTGGTGGTGGAGCCACCTGAAGAGCGCCGCGTCAGCGACGATATGCGGGTACTGGACTTCAACGGTAAACGCTTCTATGTCCAGCAGGGACACTACTATCAGCGCCAGATCGATGGCGACTACGTCGAGGTTCCGCGCCCGGCAGGGTTATAAGCCGCACCAAAACGAAAAACGGCCCGTCGTCTGACGGGCCGCTTATTATTCAATTGGGGCTTTACAGCGTATAACTTACTGCTGAACCTGCGGATCGGTATCGTATTCCGCACAGCTCTGGAAGCCGTAGTTCATTACGCGACCGGTATCGTTATAGCTCACGAAGTAGGTCTGTGCTTTGCCATCACGCTGGCCCAGAACGTAGGTCTGGCAGGTGCCGCGCGCGTGAACCATGGTGATCTCGGTTGACGGTGCGCCAGCGATCTGACGAACCTGGTCACGGGTCATCCCTTTTTTAACATCCTTCACCACCGGCTTGGTGACGTAGCTTTCAGCGCGGTCGTAAGTCGTACAACCAGACAGTGCAGCCAGCGTCAGCGCCGCAGCGATACATCCCATCACTTTATTCATCTTGTTGTTCCTCATTTATTGTCCATGTGCAGACAAGCCTGGAACATAAATTCAGGTTTATCAAGTTTATGGCGAACTTTTAATGCACTGACAACCGTCAGGATTTCGTAAAGAAGGCTGTTTTGCTGTCAACGGGCACGTATAATCAGCGCCAAAAAAACGGCGCCTCTCGCGGCAACAACCCATCTGCCGAGTGCAGTTTGCCATCACCGGCAGTGCCAGGACCGGCTCCGGCATCCGTGACCGCCTGTGAAGGCGTTGTCTGCCTGCTGTTCACCCATCGCTTCAGATACTGAGAATAAATGACACCTGTACATTCCAACCGGCTGGTTTATGCCATTACGCTGGGCCTGCTGGCCGCACTCGGCCCGCTGTGTATCGATCTCTACCTGCCCGCGCTGCCCCAGCTGGCGCGTGACCTGCAAACCGAAACCGCCACGGCACAGCTTAGCCTGACCGCCGGATTACTCGGCCTGGGTGCCGGTCAGCTGGTGTTTGGTCCGATGAGCGACAAATTTGGGCGTCTGCGGCCGCTGGCGCTGTCACTGGTGCTGTTGTTTATCGCCTCGATCGGCTGTGCGCTGGCGCAGGATATTCATCAGCTACTGCTGGCCCGTCTGTTTGAAGGCTTAGCCGGCGCGGGCGGTGCAGTATTATCACGCGCCATCGCTCGTGATATGTACAGCGGTCACGAACTGACCCGCTTCTTTGCGCTGCTGATGCTGGTCAATGGCCTGGCCCCGATCGCCGCACCGGTACTTGGCGGCGTGCTGATGACGGTGCTTAACTGGCGCGGCATTTTTGTGGTGCTCGGCTGCATTGCCCTGCTGCTGATTTTGCTGGCGCGCTGGAAACTGCATGAAACTCTGCCCGATGCGCGACGCAGTAAAGGTTCCATTTTCTCCGCCTACGCAGCGCTGGGACAGGTGGTGACTCATCGTCCTTTCATGGGCTTCTGTCTGACGCAGGGCTTTATGATGTCCGGGATGTTTGCCTATATCGGCGCTTCACCGTTTGTGCTGCAGCAAATCTACGGACTCTCGCCGCAGGCGTTTAGCTTCTGCTTTGCCGCCAACGGTGTCGGGCTGGTGATCGCCTCGCAGACCAGTGCCCGTCTCTGCCCGCTGTGGGGAGAATATCGGGTGCTGAAAGGTGGACTGACGCTGGCCTTTGTTGCCTCCAGCCTGCTGCTGCTGGCCGCGCTAACGCAGGCGCCGTTACCGCTGCTGCTGGTGGCGCTGTTCTTTACCATTGCCAGTAACGGGGTGATCGCGACGACGGCCTCCTCACTGGCGATGCAGAGCCAGGGCCATCGCGCCGGTAGCGCCTCGGCAGTGATTGGCGTCACCATGTTCACCCTGGGCGCTATCACCGTGCCGATTACCGGCATTGGCGGCACCTCGGTGCTGAGCATGACCGCTACCATTTTTGGCTGCTTTATGCTGGCGATCCTGATGTTCATTGTGCTGGCCAAAAAACCGCAGCCGCAGGTGAAAACTGTCTGATTTCGCAACGGTTAACTGAAATCGACTGCCGCTTTGGCTTGTTGTTTTCGCTGAGGCACGTTAGCTTTAATAAAACGTTCGCATCGAGCCGACGGGCCACTGACCTGAGGAGAAGTTCATGTCACTGCAGCAGGAAATCATTGAAGCACTGGGCGTTAAGCCTACTATCGACGCCGATCACGAAGTGCGCGTTAGCGTCGATTTTCTTAAAGCCTATCTGAAGCGGCACAGCGCCATTAAGACGCTGGTGCTGGGGATCAGCGGCGGTCAGGACTCGACCCTCGCAGGCAAGCTGGCGCAGATGGCGATCGGCGAACTGCGCGAAGAGAGCGGCGATAATGACTACACGTTTATCGCGGTGCGCCTGCCCTACGGCGTGCAGGCCGATGAGCAGGATTGCCAGAACGCGCTGGCATTTATCCAGCCCGATCGCTCGCTGGTGGTCAATATTAAAGAATCGGTGCTGGCCAGTGAGCGGGCGCTGCAGGCGGCCGGCATTACACTGTCTGACTTCGTGCGCGGCAATGAAAAAGCGCGTGAGCGTATGAAAGCCCAGTACAGCATCGCCGGTATGACCAAAGGCGTGGTGGTGGGTACCGACCATGCGGCTGAAGCGGTCACCGGATTCTTCACCAAATATGGTGATGGCGGTACCGACATTAATCCGCTGTTCCGTCTTAACAAACGCCAGGGCAAGCAACTGCTGAAGCAGCTCGGCTGCCCGGAACATCTCTACCTGAAGAAACCCACAGCTGACCTGGAAGACGATCGTCCCGGCCTGCAGGATGAAGTGGCGCTGGGCGTAACCTACGAGATGATTGATGACTATCTGGAAGGCAAAACCATCGACCCGGATAACGCGAAAATCATTGAAGGCTGGTATCAGAAAACTGAGCACAAACGTCGCCCACCGATTACCGTATTCGACGACTTCTGGAAGTAAACCCGTCCCTCCCTTGCTGCGGCAAGGGAGGCTTTCTCCTGCCTCATCCCGTTGATAGCGACATGCCTGCTACTGTGACACGCGCCACCCTGATCGGTCTGATCGCCATTCTACTCTGGAGCACCACGGTTGGCCTGCTGCGCAGCGTCAGTGAAGCCTTTGGCGCGACCGGCGGTGCGGCCCTGATCTATACCACCACCGCCCTGCTGCTCTGCATTACTCGCGGTTTGCCCAGACCCGGCGCGATGCCCGCCGCGTACTTAGCCATCGGCGGTGCGCTGTTTGTCGGCTATGAAATCTGTCTGGCGCTGGCGATTGGGCTGGCCAGCGATCGCAGCCAGTCGCTGGAGCTGGGCATGATCAACTATCTCTGGCCCTGCCTGACGGTGGTGCTGGCGATCCCGTTTAACCAGCAGCGCTTTCGCCTGTGGCTGTGGCCGGGACTGGCGCTTTCTCTGCTGGGCATTGTCTGGGTGATGAAGGCCAACGGCGGCGGCTCGCCCGCCCTGATGTGGCAGAACCTGTTGCGTAACCCAACGGCTTACACGCTGGCGTTTATCGCCGCCATAACCTGGGCGCTCTACAACAATATCACCCGTCGCTATGCCCGCGGCGCGAATGGTGTCACGCTATTTTTTATCCTTACCGCGCTGGCGCTGTGGGTCAAAACCTTGCTGAGTGCACCAGCGGCACCGATGCAATTCGCGCTGCTGCCGCTGCTGGAAGTATTCTTTGTCGGGGCGTCGACCGCTATCGCCTACTCCGCCTGGAATCACGGTATTCAGCACGGCAATCTGACACTGCTGGCCACCGCCTCCTACTTCACACCGGTTTTTTCCGCCCTGCTGGCCTCACTGTGGCTGGGCCTGACGCCGCCGCTGGCCTTCTGGCAAGGCGTGGCGATGATCACGCTCGGTTCGCTGATCTGCTGGCTGGCGACGCGGCGTCTTTGATCGGCTGGCTGGCGATCATTTCACCTGCCTGTTATGCTGTATGGACAACCAGTAAATGGAGTCCATCTTGGTCAGACGTGCTGCAACGCACCGCCTCGAATTCGACGCGGCTGCAATTTATCAATATCCCGAACACCTGCGTGAGTGGCTGGAAGGCCTGCCCAATCAGCCCGGCGTCTATACCTTTCACGGCGAAAGTGATTCGCTGCCGCTCTACATTGGCAAAAGCGTTAACCTGCGCTCGCGGGTGATGTCGCATTTCCGCACCCCGGACGAGGCGAAAATGCTGCGCCAGTCGCGGCGCGTCAGCTGGATCCCAACCGCGGGCGATCTCGGCGCGCTGCTGCTGGAAGCGCAGATGATTAAAACGCAGCAGCCGCTGTTTAATAAGCGCCTGCGTAAAAACCGCCAGCTCTGCTCGTTGCAGATTACCGACGGTAAACCGCAGGTGGTTTACGCCAAAGATCTCGACTTCAGCCAGTCGCCCAATTTGTTTGGCCTCTATCGTAGCCGCTTTGCTGCGATAGAGCGGCTGAAGCAGCTGGCCGATGAGTATCAGCTCTGTCACGGTTTGCTCGGACTGGAAGCGCTCAGTGCTCAGCGCGGCTGTTTCCGTTCCGCGCTGCGCCGCTGTGCCGGTGCCTGCTGCGGCAAAGAGCCGGTCAGCGATCATCAGGATCGGTTGCTGGAAGCGCTGGAAAATGTACGGGTCTTTTGCTGGCCGTGGCAGGGCGCGGTCGGGCTGGTCGAGGAAGGCAAACAGATGACTCAAATCCACGTCATCGATCACTGGTTTTACCTTGGCTCGGTCAGCAATATCGAGGAAGCGAAAACGTTGCAGCGTCCCAAAGGGGGGTTCGATCACGACGGTTACAAGATCCTCTGCCGACCGATTCTGTCGGGCGATTATCCTATCCTGCCGCTGTAAATAAAAAAAACCGCCGACGCTGTCCACTTACTGTCAGTGGACAAGGCCGGCGGTCTCAGACCGTTCGCTTAACGAAAATTATTCAGCGGGTGCGGCTGGCGGTGCCATTTTGTCATCGTGCGGACGTTTCTCAGTCAGACGCTTTTCAAAATTGGCGTTGTACTGCTTCTTCTGCTCTGGCGTCAGCACGTTATAGAGTTTGTTCTGGGTTTCCAGCATTTTCAGCGCATGATCTTTCGCATTGGCGGTCATGTTTTCCGCCTGCGCTTCAGCTTTGCTCTGATCGAAGCTGTCCGCGGCAACAATGCTGTGCATCGCACGGCGCTCTTCCAGCGACGGACGTTTCATCTCTTTGTGGCTCTCTTTCATGATGTCACGTATCTGGGTTTTCTGTGCGTCAGTCAGGTTCAGACCTTTAAACATCATCTCCATGCCGCCGTGACGCATTGGCGGTTTATGCATCGCTTTTTCACTGCCGGCCGGCGGTGGCGTCAGGTTATCAGCGGCGGCGTGAACGGCGCTGGCCGCGCCAAATGCCAGTGAAGAAGCCAGTAACAGGGAAGTCAGTTTGCGCATAATAGTGTCCTTATTATTGATTCGGGATTATGACGACAGCACTCTGTCGCGTCTTCGGAAACAAGCATACGATGCTGAACGTCAACTACTCAGAGGCTGAGTAAAGCCGTGAAAGCATAAAAGACAAAAATCCGGCAATCATGAAGAGAATGCGAAGAAAGGCGTGAGGAATTGCAAAACTTTATGAATTTAAAGCGAATCTGGCAGAAATCATGGAGAGGTGTGCGGGGAGTGTAAGGGTAATGGCAGGAAAGCGGAAGTAAAACTCCCGCCTGTTTTCGCTGAATTTGCCCGACGTCAGATCGGCAGCGCCTGAGTCTGTTCGCCCTCTTCAATCAGCATCAATCCGGCGCGCAGGCCGGCAGCGACATTGGGGTTGGGAAACAGAACATACTCGCGCGCCTGCTGGACGTAATAGCGGGTCTCCCCATCCTCCGCCAGCAGCGCGCCCTGCGGAAAGGCGGTGAAGTTGAGCGTTTCCGGTGACATGTGGAGCTGGAAATGTTCACTCAGCCGGGTAATCTGCTGCGCCACCCGATAGTGACGCGGTGTGGATGTCGCCGGTGGCAGCGCATCGCCATACAGCAGGGCCGCCAGCGCCTGCTGCGTCGCGCTGAACTGCGTGAGATCGTTCGCGCCAAACGGCAGCGCTTTGCCCAGCTCCAGCGTACAGCTGGCCGCCCCGAAGTGCTCGCAGCTGAAATGGGTAAAGGTACCGCCCGGCGAACGGTGGAATACCAGCGCCTCCAGACCGGCCGCCGCCAGCCATTTGAGAAACTCAGGCGGCCACGGACGCTCATTGTGCGGCATCACGCCGAAGCGTGGATGATAAGAACCGCGAATCGCGGTGTGCATATCAAGGTGCCAGCGTGTCTCATCGCATTCGCCGACCTGCCAGAAGGTCTCCAGTGTCTGCTCCAGACGCAGCACGCGACGGGCTTCGTCACCGTCATCAATCTGCTGCCAGCGTCCGCCAAACAGCCGGTTAATATCATAGCGAACGTAGCGTTTGCCGCTGCGTAGCGCCGAGGGATTGCCGAGGATCACCAGCATCCGCTGCTGCAGCGGCTTCTCGCCCCGCAACAGCGGATTAATCACCTGATTGAGAATTTCGACCGGCGCGGTTTCGTTACCGTGAATACCGGCTGACAATACCAGCGCCTGCTTAACCGGCACCGTCGGTTCCATTAACAGAATGCCGTGATACAACCACTGCCAGCGAAGATGCGCCGTTTCACCACTACGCTTACGCGGCGCCTCGCCGGACAGCGTTTGCTGTAAAAAGTCCTGCATCGTTCCTCCTTTGAGCCTGAAGTGAGCGGCAGCCGCTGATGCCGCGCCCTTCACTGCTGAAATGCATACACATTTCCTAAGTCTAGCAGCTTCGTTAATTCATCCAGCGCTTCACGTCCTTCGCGCAGTAACTGCGGATCGACCAGATCGGCCTGCGTCAGGCGATCGCGATAATGGCGATCAACCCATTGGTTCAGCCGGTTAAATAGCCGATCGTTCATTATTACAGCGGGATTCACCGCCTGCTGCTCCTGTGGCGTCAGCACCACCCGCAAACGCAGGCAGGCCGGTCCGCCTCCGTTATACATGCTTTCACGCAGATCAAACACCTTCAATGCCTTGAGCGGACCCTCACTCTCCACCTGCTCGCACAAATAGTCCCAGACGCCCGCATGCTGGCGCGACTCTTCCGGCAGCACCAGCAGCATACTGCCGTCAGGCTGGCTCAGCAGCTGGCTGTTAAACAGATAGGTGTTGACCGCGTCTTTGACCGATACCCGACTTTCCGGCACTTCCAGTGCCACAAATCCCGGCACCCGCGCCTGTAGCCGGGCCAGTAACGCAGGCTGGTCGACAAACGCCTGCTGGTGACAGAACAACATCTGCTGATTGCTCACGGCTATCACGTCATTATGAAACACACCCTGATCGATAACCGCCGGGTTTTGCTGCGCGAACATCACCTGTTCGGCCGGGAGCTGATGCAGTCGCGCCACCGCTTCACTGGCTTCGCGCGTCTGTCGGGCCGGATAACGCTGCGGCGCCCTGCCTTCATGGCTGCTGTCACGACCATAAACAAACAGCTGTAGGCCCGGCTCGCCATACGCGCCGCCGAGCCGGTTATGGTTGGCCGCGCCCTCATCACCAAACATCGCCACCTGCGGCAAGGCATCATGCACGCTAAAGTGGCGGCTATCGCGGAAGATGGCGCGCAACAGTAATGCGGTCTCCGGCGCTTCCATCGCCCGATGAAATTTATTATTGAGGTTAGCCACGGTCAGATGGACCCGCCCATCGCCACTGTCAGCCGACGGCGAGACCGTGGCGGCATTCGCCACCCACATCGCCGAAGCGGAGCTGGCGGCCGAAAGTAAACCTGGTGCGGTTTTTCCGGCGTGGGCCAGCACCTGCTCATCGCTGCCGCTGAAGCCTAACTGGCGCAGCGCGCCGATGTTGGGTCGCTCATGCGGCGGAATAACGCATTGCAGATAGCCCATATCCGCCAGCGCTTTCATCTTCAGCAGGCCCTGCTTTGCCGCCAGCCGGGGATTCGACGGCTGCAGCTGATTACGGGTCGAAGCCTCATTGCCAAACGACAAGCCGGCGTAATGGTGGGTTAAACCCACCAGCCCATCAAAGTTCGCTTCCACTGCACTCATTTCGCCGCTCCCTGAGGTGAAAAATCGAGTCCCGGCGAGAGTGTGGCAGGCAGCGTCAGATCCGCCGTTTCCAGCGAGGCCATCGGCCAGGCGCAGTAATCGGCGGCGTACCAGGCGCTGGCGCGATGGTTGCCTGACGCGCCAATGCCGCCAAACGGTGCGGTACTGGCTGCACCGGTCAGCGGTTTATTCCAGTTTACGATACCCGCTCGTGCCTCAAGCAGCAGCTGATCGAACTGGGCGCGGGAGGGCGAAATCAGGCCGCACGACAGACCGTAGCGCGTCTGATTAGCCAGCCGGATCGCCTGATCGTAATCGTCATAGCGAATCACGCCCAGCAGCGGGCCAAACACCTCTTCATCCGCCACGCCCGCGACATCGGTTAAATCGATAATGCCAGGCGTCAGCAGTGCGCTGTGGCGATCCGGCCAGCGCATCGCCAGCAGCACTTTGCCGCCCGCCGTCACCCGCTGTTGCCATTCCCCGAAAATCTTTTCCGCCGCGCCGGTCGAAATAACGCTGCCCATAAACGGCTGCGGCTCAGCGTTCCAGCCGCCCGGCTGCAAACGACCGGCGACCTCCACCAGACGCTGTAAAAACGCATCGCCCGCTGCGCCGCGTTTCACCAGCAGGCGACGGGCGCAGGTGCAGCGCTGACCGGCGGTAATGAACGCCGACTGCAACGCAATGTGGACCGCGGCGTCAATATCGGCCGGATCTTCAACAATCAGCGCATTGTTGCCGCCCATCTCCAGCGCCAGCATCTTTTCAGGCTGTCCGGCAAACTGGCGGTGCAGCTGGTAACCGGTATGCGCGCTGCCGGTAAACAGCAGGCCATCAATCTGGCTATCCGCAGCCAGCGCCTGACCGGTTTCCCGGCCGCCCTGCAGCAGCGCCAGCACACCGGCTGGCAGGCCGGCCGCCAGCCAGAGCTGCACGGTTTTCTCAGCCGTCAGCGGCGTCAGCTCACTGGGTTTGAACACCACGCAGTTACCGGCCAGCAGCGCCGGAACGATATGACCGTTCGGCAGATGGCCGGGGAAATTATAGGGACCAAATACCGCCAGCACCCCGTGCGGACGATGGCGCAGGCTGCTCTCGCCGTCCGCCTGTTCGCCAGTGCGGCTATGCCAGGCCTTCACCGAAATGGCAATTTTATTGATCATCGCGCCAACTTCAGTCAGCGCTTCCCAGCGTGGCTTGCCGGTTTCGCGGGCGATGGTTTCCGCCAGCTCAGCTTTGTGTGCTTCCAGCTGTGCGGCAAACTTTTCTACCGCTGCCTGACGCTCGGCAAACGGACGTCTGGCCCAGCCGGGAAAGGCCGAGCGTGCCGCCTCACAGGCGGCGCTGACCTGGGCTGGCGAAGCTGCCACGCCCTGCCACAGCGTATCGCCACTGACCGGGTCAGTTTTGACCAACGCCTCTGCTTCGCCGCGCAGCCATTGTCCATTAATCAGGTGGGTCATACTTTTTTCTCCTCACTGCAAAGCGGCACGACGCGCAGGCTATCGCCCGGCTGGCAGTGCAACGCCCGCATCTGTTCATCCGTCAGGTGCACGCAGTCGCCATCCGCTTCGGCCGGTATCAGCGCCACGCGAAACTGGCGATAATTGTGGTTAGCGACCAGGCACAGCGGCGCATCGTGGCGGTTTTCGCCCGATTCGGCGCAGCGCAGGCGGCTTTTGCGTACCGCCCGGATACGATCGATGTCGCACTCCAGCGTCGGGCCGCCGTCAAAGATGTCAACATAGTTGAGGTAGCGGAAACCTTCCGCCTCCAGCACGGCGCGGGCTGGCGCAGTTTTGGGGTGTACCTCGCCAATTACCGCCTGTGCCTCTGGCGACAGATAGTGAATATAGAGCGGATGTTTTGGCATCAGCTCGGCGATAAAGGATTTCTGACCGGTGCCGCTCAGGAAGTCCGCTTTGCTGAACTCCATCGAGAAGAACCGGCTGCCGACGCTCTCCCAGAATGGCGAATGTCCCTGCTCATCGCTGACGCCACGCATCTCAGCCACCACCCGATCCATGAAGCGTTCGCGGAAGTTAGCCATAAACAGAAAGCGCGACTTCGACAGCAGGTAGCCGTTTTTGCCGTCGCGGTAGTCCGGGTCGAGAAACAGCGTACAGAGCTCGCTGCTGCCGGTGTGGTCGTTACTCAGCGACAGCGTAGGCAGCGCGGCATAGACATTCAGCTCTTTGGAGGCGTGTACCTGGGTACCGACCCGGAAGTTATACCAGGGATCCTGCAGGCCGACCGCCACTTCAATGGCGCAAATGCCCACGGCCCGATTGTCCTCACTGTCGGCCAGCACAAACACGTAGCCCTGCTCGGCGCGCGGCAGCGTATCCTGCCAGGTTTGTAGCGATCGATCGATGCGCGCCTGCAACGTGGCGCTATCCACCGGCAGCGAGGTCAGCCCGCCGCCGGTTTTACCGGCCAGCGCCAGTAGCTGGCTCAGGTCGTCGCGTTCAACCGGACGGATCACCATCATGATGCGGACCCTCGTACCAGGCTTTCACACACCTCGGCGAAGCGCGCCATGCCCAGCTTCACTTCCTGCTCGCTGATGTTGAGCGCCGGCGCGAAACGCACCACACTGGCACCGGCAATCAGCACCATCACGCCCATTTCAGCCGCCGCGAGATTAATCTGCTTCGCTTTGCCGGCGAAATCGTCGTTCAGAACCGCACCAATCAGCAGACCCAGACCGCGCACCTCTTTAAACAGATGCAGCCGTTGGTTGATCTCATTAAGTGCCGCAACGATCCACTGGTGACGCTCGGTCACGCCCGCCATCAGGGCCGGTTGATTGATCAGCTCCATCACTTTTCCCGCCACCGCGCCAGCCAGCGGATTGCCGCCGTAGGTAGTGCCGTGGGTGCCGACACCCATCACCAGCGCGAGATCCTCACGCGTCAGCATCGCCCCAATCGGGAAGCCGCCGCCAAGCGCTTTCGCGCTGGTCAGCACGTCTGGCGTCACGCCGTAGTGCATATAGGCGTAAAGCGAACCGGTGCGGCCAACGCCGCTTTGCACTTCGTCAAAAATCAGCACCGCGTTGTGCTTATCGCACAGTTCACGCAGGCCACGCAGAAAGGCCGGTTCGGCCGGTACCACGCCGCCTTCGCCCTGAATCGGTTCGACGATCACCGCACAGGTCGTGTCGTTAATCAGGGTGGCCGCAGCGGCCAGGTCGTTAAAAGGCGCATGCTGGATATCTGGCGGCAACGGCGCAAAATCTTTTGAATAGGCGGGCTGACCGCCAGCCGAAACGGTAAACAGCGTGCGGCCGTGGAAGGCATTATTAAAGGCAACGATGCCGCTTTTAGCCGGGCCAAAGCGATCGTGCGCCACTTTACGCGCCAGCTTCAGCGCGGCTTCGTTCGCCTCAGCACCGGAGTTACAGAAGAACACCCGGTCCGCAAAGGTGGCGTCGATCAGCTGCTTAGCCAGACGCAGAATCGGCTCATTGGTATAACCGTTACCGGTATGCCATAAACGTGCGGCCTGTTCCTGCAACGCCTGCTGTAATGCCGGATGCGCATGGCCTAACGCATTGACGGCTATGCCACCGGCGAAATCGATGTAATCCTTGCCGTTCTGATCCCAGACGGTTGACCCTTCAGCGCGAACCGGCACAAAGGTGGCGGGCGCATACACCGGCATCATCCATTGATCGAAATCGTGACGCGAAACCTGCAGTGACATAACCGACTCTCCTGCTTACCCGGCTGGGTAAATATTTTGTTTTAAAATTGTTAAAGGATGTTGTGAAGCTGCTCTACTGTAGAGTGCAGATAGCGTGCCAGCCAAGGAGATTAATGCATAAAATCGTCCTGCAAACGGATTATCAATAACTTAGCCACTGACACTATTCACTTATTTTGCATATATAGTGAATAATTGTCTTATCGCAGCGGCAGCGCCGGGTTTTAATCAGCAGAATTATGCATTTATGGCAGGAAATATCGCTTTTGTGATCGCTGATAAATTATCTGTCCAAAAAAGGTCAACCGTTGCCCTGTTTTGGCGCAAAGGGCTACCAGACGGTGCAACAGAAGCGTGGCTATAAAGGGGTTATGCGGCGGAAGGCGTCAGGAAAGAGAAAAGTATCTTCGTATGGCCTGCCATATCAGCGAGGTGACCTCGCCGACGATGCCAGCCATTAACATTGTCGCAGCGCTGTGCGGCAGATATGCGGAATTGTGAAGCAAAACAGTGGGGTGAACCGGGTACTGATTAGGCTGAATCAGTGAATGCCTCGCATCTGATAAAGCGGATCACGGGTTCTGGGTAAGGAGGTTGGCGACTCAAAACGTTTCACTGCTTCCGCCTGTTGTTTCCTTTGCAGAATCTCATAATCCCTTTCCGGGTCCGTTGATTTTTCTATCGAAGAACAACCTGCGACTAACAGAGAACATAGCGGCAGAAGAAAGCGTATTTTCATGTGCAACTCGCTGAGGTGGCTTAAACATGGCGAGGTAACGACGAGACTGATGTCGATATCACTCTCATCTTCACGCCAGGTTAACCATGCTATAAGCGCATCGGATAAAGGTAATGCTGGCCCGACACGGAACAATTAGCCGATACGCCCGTTAGCAGGCACGCTTAAAGGCTGAGCCTGCGCCGGTTTATCTTCAGATCTGTAGCTTTTCACCTGGATATTGATGGGGTTATCGCCAGGACAAGTAACAACAGGCCATCAGATTAGCCGGTACCTTAGCGCAGGGCGCGGACGGCAGCGCTGCGGTATTTCACCTTACAACGCGACACATCAACGCAGCTGCAACAGTATTACACTTCAGCACGATGGCTACAGCGCCACACCCGAAACGCCGGCTGGTGCCATCAGATCGTAACGCTCATCCGGTGACGGCGGGTCCATTGCCATTGGCGGCTGGATTTTCAGGGTGATCCAGTTTGAGGTCACACGCTGCTGCTTGTTGTCTTCCAGCGTGACTGACAGCCGGTATTCGTTGCTGGCACCCGGCGAATCATCCCACTGCGGTAAAATGACGCTCCAGCCCTGCGGATCGGCATTATTGGCGGGCGGTGTCAGGCTCAGCGCCTGGGTATCGCCCTGCCAGCTAACGGCTTTAATCGGATTACTGGCGCGCACCTGCAGCTTCAGCGGCAGACTTTCACCGGCATTCAATTGCCACGGCGGCGTCGCGAGGAACACCGACAGGGTTTTGCGCTGGCGGAATGAGAGCACCGGCGTATCGCTGCGGGTCACGGTATCGTAACGACTGCCGCGCAGCGAGTGCGCTTCAGCAACGTTACTGGCATCCAGCTGGCGGCTCAGCGCCACACCGAAGCGGTAATTGAGCTTCAGGCCGAGCTGATCCTGACTTTCTCCGGCACTGCTGGTTTTATGGGTCGCGGACAGCGTCACCAGCGGCACCGGCGTATAGGAGAGGCCAAACGCCATTGCGGAGGGATTATGATAGCGGTTGCCGCTGTTAAACAGATCGACATTTTCGCCGAGATATTGCTGGTAGCTCACCGAGACGCCAAGCTGACGATAGAACGGCAGATAGCTCTGGCTGGTGATGTCGTAACCGCGCGCCATACGCTGCTGCTGTGAATCGCCGAGATTTTTCCAGCCTGACAGCGGCATATAGTAGTTGGCGGAGAGGCGCAGATTGTCGCTCCAGGCCTCGGTCCCCAGCGAGGCACGCTGCAGGCCGCTGCTGAAAATGCGATCGACAAAACCGTTGTAGCCCAGCAGCCAGTTGCCTGCATCCCAGCGTTGCCCCAGCCCGGCATTCCCCACCAGCCCGTCGCCGGTGTCGTGTACTCCGAGCTGGCTGAAGGTGAGCATACTGTTCTCATCGGCCAGCGCACTGAACAGATCGCCACCGGTGCCGGTAAAGTTACCGTTCATGTCCACCATCAGATCGAGCTGTGCGGTGCCGTACGGGGAGAGCAGTGACTGCCCTTCGCTCTCGACCCGATCGGCCACCTCATCACGCAGATGATTAAAGGCCCAGACGCCAGCCTGCTGTCCAAAGGAGACGTCACTGTCACTGTTGTTACTCGCTTCCCCAATACTTTTGGCGACCGCCGCCAGTTTTTTGCTCCACTCTTCATCCTGCTCAGCGCTGCTGCCCAGCGACGGCAATGCGTCCAGCGACTGACGATAGCGAGCAGGATCGTCAAATGGCGTTTCAGACACCTGTGTTTCGGTCTGGAGCGCGCGAACAGGCTGCAGCGTCAGCAGCACCGGTGCGAACAAAGAGAGAATCACTGTTTTTCGTATCATGTCACCAGGCATTCAGATTAAGGTTTAGTGGCAGCGGATGAAAAATAACGTGCCTTTACCTTACCATATTGTGACGGCGATACAGGACAGAGGTGACAAATCGTGCATATGCCAGAAAAATCTGACGCAAAAAAGGCCTGCCGCAGCAAGCCCGGAGTTAATGCGCATCCTCAGGAGAAAATTAATCCGCCATCGACATTGATCGTCTGGCCGGTGATGTAGCGCGCATCCTCAGACGCCAGAAAGGCCACCAGACCGGCGACATCCTCAGGCTGACCGGCGCGCTTCAGTGGAATATTTTGCACCCACTCCGCCATCAGCTCGCCCTTGCCGTAGGTTTTCTGATCGCTACTGAGGATTTCTCCCCAGACGCGGTCGTTGTAATCCCACATCTCACTCTCAATAATGCCGGGACAAAAAGCGTTGACCGTGATGTGCCAGGGTGCCAGTTCCAGCGCCAGGCTCTGAGTAATGCCGATGACTCCCATTTTGCTGGCGGCGTAGTGCGGCGTGTAGATGAAGCCCTGCCGTCCCTGTCCCGATGAGGTATTGATCAGACTGCCGCTGCGCTGCTTTACCATATACTTCGCCGCTTCGCGACAGCAGAGCCAGACGCCGGTGGTATTCACCGCCAGCACCTTCTCAAAATCACTTTTCGGCATCGTATCGAAGCGATCGATGGTGATCACGCCAGCATTCTGGATCGACACATCGATCTGGGCAAAGCGATCGGCAGCCTGCTGATAGAGCTGCTGCACCGCCGCCTCATCGGTGACATCCACCTGTAGCGCCAGAATCTCACTGCCGTATTGCTGCTGTAACTGCTCAGCGGTGGCGAAGACGCGGTCGGCGTTGGACACCATCACCAGCTTCGCCCCATCGCGGGCAAAGCGGGCTGCAATTCCGGCACCGATGCCGCGACAGGCACCAGTGATCACCACTGTTTTTCCACTAAAATCGCGGGTCATAAACACTCCTGTTAGCTGTGACGAATGTCAGAGAGCGGTGCCGCCTGTAACTTCTTTTCATGCCGACGTAACAGCACCACTTTGCTTTGCAGACGCTGCTGGAACTGGTCAATGACGACGGCGGTCACAATCACCAGCCCTTTAATTACCATCTGCCAGAAATCGCTGACGCCCATCATCACCATGCCGTCAGCCAGAAAGACAATCACGAAGGCGCCAATAATCGAACCGGAAACCCGTCCGCGTCCGCCCGCCAGCGCGGTGCCGCCCAGCACCGTGGCACCAATCGCATCCATCTCAAACATGTTGCCGGTCATCGGATGCGCCGTCTGTAGCTGAGAGGCCACCACCAGCCCGACCAGGCCAGCACACAGGCCAGAAAAGGCGTAGACAAACACTTTGACTTTGATAATCGGCACGCCCGCCAGCCGGGCCGCGGACTCATTGCCGCCGGTGGCGTAGATGTAACGCCCGAGCGGCGTTTTGCGCGTCAGGTAGAGCCCGAGCAGCAGGAAACCGATCATCAGCCAGATCGGGATGTAAACGCCCAGCACCGTGCCGGAGCCAAGCAGCGCAAAGCCGGTATTGCCGAGCGCCGGCAGCCCGACCAGATTGGCGTAGGTGCTGCCGTCGTTGAACAGCAATGCCGCGCCGCGCGCCACATACATCATGCCAAGGGTACAGATAAAGGGCGCCACGCCCAGCCGGGTAATCACCGTGCCATTGATGAATCCCACCAGCACGCCAAAGATCGCCACCACCAGAATCACTTCGGGCACGTTAAGAAACAGCGTATTCCCGCCCCACAACGGCACGCCGTTGGTGAGCAGCGCGCCCGCCACCATGCCGCAGATGCCCGCCACTGCACCCACCGAAAGATCGATACCGCCGGTCAGGATCACCAGCGTCATACCAATCGCCAGCAGGCCAGTAATTGCCACATGCTGAGTCATAATCAGCAGGTTGGAGGGCGTCAGAAAGTTCGGCACCATCACGCTGAAAAAGCCGACCACAATCAGCAGCGCGATAAAAGTGCGCGCCTTCAGCAGGTACATATAGAGCAGATATTTTTGGTTCATGAAGTTCTCCGGCCAGCTTAGGGCCTGGCCCACCAGGCGTAATGGTTGCAGGCAGTCTGGACACGGACAGCGCGGAACAACCAGCCGTACACGCAGTACGTGAGGATTACTCGCTGTGCTCGCCCCTTCAGGGCCGCCCTGACGGGCGTTCAGGTTGCTAAAGCAGCCTGTGTGACCACTGCCCAGCGTCAGACTGACAAATAAAATAGCCCGATGGACCAGGCTTTTAATCCTGCGGGGTTGATGCCGCAATCAGTTGTTCTCGCGTCGCCACGGCACGCGGCAAATCGGCAGTAATCCGGCCATCGGCCATCACCAGGATGCGGTCTGCCAGCGCCATCACCTCATCCAGTTCCGAGGAGGAGAACATGACCGCCAGCCCCTGTTGCGCCAGATTGCCAATCAGATGGTAAACATCGGTTTTTGCGCCGACGTCGATGCCGCGCGTTGGCTCATCCAGCAGCACCACCTGCGGACCGGTCATCAACGCTTTACCCAGCACCACTTTTTGCTGGTTGCCGCCGCTCAGCGCGGTGATCGGCAGTTCCGCGTCGCTGACCTTGATCGACAGATGCCCAATCATCTCATTCACCCGCTGATTCTCCTGAGCCGGCCTGAGCAGCCGCAGCGCATGGCGAAACCCGCGCAGGCTGAGATCGGAGAGCGTCATGTTGGCGGTGATCGACATCAGCTCCACCACGCCTTCCCCTTTACGGTCTTCCGGCACCAGCGCGATACCGCTTTTTAGCCGCTGCTGGAAGCTGCGTTTCGCCAGATCTTTACCCGCCAGCTGCACCTGACCTGACTGACACGGCATCAGGCCAATCAGCCCTTTAAACAGTTCGGTGCGCCCGGCACCCAGCAGACCGTAAATGCCAATCACTTCGCCTTTGCGCAGGGTAAAGGTCACGTCATTCAGGGTGTAACCGCCGTTCTGGTGCAGGGCAGTCAGGCCGTCAACCTGCAATACCGTTTCCCCCTGCGGAGCCGCCTGGTAATCGAACTGCTTCTTCTTATCACCCACCATCTGGGCGATAATCCACGGCACGCTTGCCTCTCGCACGTCGCGTTCGCTGATAAAGCGCCCATCGCGGAAGATGGTGATGTGATCGCCAATCTCCATCAGCTCCTCCAGCCGGTGCGAGATATAGATGATGGTGACGCCGCGCCGCTTGAGCTGAGCGATCACGTTAAACAGCACTTTCACCTCGGACTGACTCAGCGCGCTGGTCGGCTCATCCATGATCAATACCCGCGTATCCTTGGAGAGCGCGCGGGCGATCTCCACCAGCTGCTGATGACCGATGCCCAGCTCACCAAGGGGCGCATAAGGGTCAACATCCAGCTCCAGCCGCTCCAGCAGCGTCTTCGCCAGCGCATACTGATATTTTTCGTTGATCACGCCACGCTGGAAAAACTCGTTAGCGATAAAGATGTTGTCCATCACGTTCATGTTGGGGAACAGGTTCAGCTCCTGAAAGATGATACTGATGCCCTGCTTCTCTGCCTGATGGGTCGAGTTAAGCGATACCACCTTACCGTCCAGCAGGATCTCGCCGGATGAGGGCGTTTCGACCCCCGCCAGCATCTTCATCATGGTTGATTTGCCGGCACCGTTTTCGCCAATCAGCACGTTGACTTTATTGCGATAGACCCGGTAGTTAACCTGATCGAGTGCCGTAACGCCGGGATAGAGACGCGACACGTTGCGGGTTTCGATGATCACATCGCTGCTCTGCTGCGGTTGAAGATCTTGCATCTGCCGCTCCTTATTGCCGGCTGATCGACGCCGGGGTGATCTCCGGCAGCGACTGCGGGATGTCCCAGCTGCTGAACACGCCGACGACCGTCACCTTATCGCCCACGCCAGGCTTGAATGTCTGCATCAGGCTGGCCGCCTGCTGATTAATCGCTTTGCCGTAATCACCAAACAGCACCTGATCGTTAAAGTCCTGATAGCTCGCGCCCTTATAAGCATCACGCAGCGCGGTCCCGCGAATGATCGGCCCGATCTGAATAGTGACAGTGTCACCTGATTCATCTTTGACGCTCATCTTGCCGCTGCGGGAAGTGGTGTTTAGCGCGGTGACGTCACCACGAACCGTTACGCTGAATACGCACGGATTTTCCGCCTGGCTGCGGTAGCCATAGGATTGGCAGGCGCTGTCAAAATCTTTCGCCGACTGCAGCGACTTCATTAACACTGCCAGCGGTTTCGCCTCGGCCGTGAGCTGTGGCACCAGCTTTTGCTGCCAGACCTGATCGATGTTGGCCATCTGTGGATTGGGGGGATTTTTCAGCTCGGCCAGCTGTTGCTGCGACACAATCCGGCAGCCGCTCAGCAGCAGGACCCCCAGTGTCAGCCAGACTCTTCCGGACATCTTCTTCTCCCTGGCGCCCGCTCAGGCAGGCGCGGCGGCGATGAGTGAATTACGATTTGAAGTTGAAATCCTGTACGCCGCTGGCGTTATCCGGCGTAATCAGGATGCCGCGGAACATTACCCGCTGTTTCTCCGGTTTCGCCCCTTTCTGGATATAATTGTCGAGGTCGGTCACGCCCTGCGCCGCAATCGCCTGCGCCTGTAACATCACCGTGGCTTTCAGGGTGCCGGCCTTCACCGCATCCCGTTCGTCATTGCTGCCATCGATCCCCACCACAATCACATCGTTGCGTCCGGCTGCTTTCAGGGCGGCAATGGCCCCCAGCGCCACCGGTCCGTTACCGCAAATCACCCCTTTCACATCCGGATGCGCCTGCAGAATACTGTCCATGATCCGCTTGCCGTCGATCAGCGTTCCTTTGGCATCCTGGCGTGCCACGCTCTGCATATCGCTGTACTGATCCAGCACCTGATGGAACGATTTGGAGCGCGTCACGCAGTTATTGTCGGCCAGGTTACAGGTCAGCTCGGCGTACTTGCCCTTCTCACCCATCTTCTCGACAAACACGTTGGCGACGTCAGAACCGGCCTGGAAGTTGTTATGGGTGATCTGCGCCAGCGCCACGTCATCCACCGGAATTTCACGGTTGATCAGCACCACCGGAATACCGGCATCTTTGGCTTTTTTGATCGCCGCCACACTGGCGGTAGAGTCGGCGTTGTCCAGCACGATACCCTGCACTTTTTTACCGATGGCGGCGTCGATCAGTTCGCTCTGCTTCTTCACATCTTCGCCGTGCGACAGCACCGAGGTTTTGTAGCCCAGCGCCTGCGCTTTGAGGTTGGCGCCTTTGGCTTCCGAGGCGTAATACGGGTTATCGAGGGAGTTAACCAGAATCATAATGGTGCCTTTCTCGACGGCGAATGCCGCCTGCGAAACCAGACAGGCGGCCACAGCAGTGCACAGCAGGGTACGGTTTTTCATGATGTTCTCTCTTATCGTTATCACTGGGTGTTGATTCCCGGGTGTCAGAGCAGCCTTACCAGATGGTAAATCCGCCATCGATCATCAAATCTGCGCCGGTGATCATGTCGCTGCCGTTGCTGGCAAAAAACAGCACTGCGGCGGCAATCTCATCGGTGTAAGCAAAGCGGCCTAACGGAATCAGTTTCTTCATCTGCTCGCCCTTCTCGCCGCGCCAGGCTTTTTCGCCCATCGGCGTCAGCACCACGGTGGGCGAAAGGGTATTAACGTTGATGCGGTACGGCGCGAACTCTTTCGCCATCACCTTCGTCATGCCGAGCAGTCCCGCTTTGGCTGAGGTGTAGGCGACGTGGTTATCAATGGCGATGGAGGCCGCCTGCGAGGCGATATTGATGATTTTTCCGCCGTTACCCGCCGCGATCATCAGGCGCGCTGCGGCCTGCGAACAGAGAAAAGGGCCAGTGAGATTGACGGCGATCTGCTTCTGCCACTCGGCAAAATCGGTCTCGATCACCGGCTGTAACATCACATACCCGGCGCAGTTCACCAGAATATCGATGCGGCCGTAGTGGGCGATTACCTGGTCAAAGGCCGTAGTAACGGAAGCGGGGTCAGTGACATCACAGCAGACGAAACGCACCCGATCGGCAGCAAACTCCGCCTCAAGGCTGACCACCTTATCCGCCTCGAACGGCGGATAGAGCAGCGCCAGACGTGCGCCTTTCTCCAGCAACATGCCATTGGTCGCCATCGCAATGCCGCCGAGCCCACCGGTCACCACCGCGACTTTCTCAGCCAGATTCAGCGCGATATCCACGCCGTAGCGCAGGTTTACGTCATATTCAGCACTCATCCCACTTATCCCCTCAGTTTTTTGCTGCCGCTCTGGACTCAATCATTTTCGAACAAAAATATAAGCTATCGAAAAGAAATGATATGTGGGGCAGATCAAATTTCGACCATCTGCCTGCTGGCAGGGATTATCTTATTGAAAAGACGTGATCCGGCTTGCAATGCGGAAATAAAAGTGCTGAACCGCATGGATGAAAACGCGGATGATTCAATGACCTGTCGGATATTAACTTTCGTTCGAAAATCAATGTTGCTGCGGGCTATCTCGCATTCATAAAAACGTCGCGTTAAACTCTGCGACAGATCCTTCTTCGCCTGAACCCCTGCGATTGGAAAAGGGAGCATTTCGATTGAAAAGCAAAAGTGAGCAGTTAGCTGATATGCAGCAACGCCGCGAAAAAATTCTGGAGATGATCCGAGAGGATGGCACCGTCACGGTCAAAGCCCTGACCGAGACCTTTGGCCTGACGGAAGCCACCTTGCGCAGCGATCTGCGAATGCTGCAAAAACAGGGCTTTGTCCAGCGCTACCACGGGGGCGCAACCCTGATGACCGGCAAACAGAATACCGGGGCGATGCTGCTTGAGCGGCAGACCCATCTGGAAGAGAAGGAGGCGATTGGCCGGCTGGCAGCCCAGCATATCGAAAATGGCGACACGGTGATTTTCGATTCCGGTACCACCACCACCGCCATCACCGACGCCATGACGCATATCCGCCGGTTGTCGGTGGTCACCACGGCGGTAAATATCGCACTAAAACTGGGCGGCGAGCCCGGCATTAACATACTGCTGACCGGCGGCACCTTTAAGTTTCCGACGCTGTCGACCTCCGGCGAGAAGGCAGCTAACTTTTTCGAAAATGTGTTAGCGGAAAAACTGTTTCTGGCGACCGCCTGCATCTCACCGCGCCTCGGCCTGAGCTTTCCAAGCGAAACCGATATCAAGGTCAAGCTGGCGATGATCCGCTCCGCCAGTACGGTGTATGTGGTGGCCGATTCCAGCAAGATTGATAAAGTTTCAATGTTTGCGCTGCCCTGTGACTGGAGCAATATCCACTATCTGATTACCGATAGCGGCATCAGCCCGGCGCAGGTCAGGGCTTTCGAAACGTTGGGTGTCAGGGTGCTGGTGGCACCGCTGCCGATGAAGCGGGCAATGTAACCGCAATAGCGTCGGCGGGGTTCATCACAACGACATGTGGTGCGTCTATGTTGCGATCACGACGCTGAACGTCGCGGTCAGAAAGGTGAACAACCGATGAAAGACGAGATTTTTGAGCGCAGGCGGACACGGGCATTCGCCATCATGGCGGAGAAAAAAATGTGGGGCTGCCACGCCCCACCGCCGTTACATCGACTGCTGTGGAACATGAAAATCTACCTTCCCTTGCCGCCCTTTGCTGCTTTCTGGCTCAATGTGCTGGTTTTTGCCTCGCTCTATACGCTAATGATGCCGCTGCTGCTGTTATTTCCTTCACTTTCCGCGCCCACTTTTGACGCCATTTCCATCGCCACCAACCTGATGGCCGCGCTCTTTTTTGGCCTGTCGATCGCGGGATTCTACGCCTGGCGTAAAAAAGTTTATCGTTTGCCCGAATGGGATCTGCTTTAAGCGCAGCCAGCGCTCGCACCTGACGCTTAGCCCACTCAGATCATTAAGCCCTTTCAGCCCCTCACCAAAACGCGTACTCCAGCCCGCCGGGCAGGCACTTACTGACCACTGCACCTGTCTCACAGCCCGCTCCGTCGCACGGTTAGCCCCCTGACCTCAACACGCGGCAACGCGCGCCAGCGCACCCACCTGCAAATCAGCACGGTAATAACGCACCACCTCACCGACCAGCAACAGCGACGGCGACACCGGCTTCTCCTGAGCTACCGTCTGTGCCAGCCCGGCCAGCGTGGTAATCAACACCCGCTGATCCGGCCGGGTGCCGTTCTCAATGATCGCCACCGGCGTCTCTGCATCACGCCCCTGAGCCTGCAGTTGCGCACTGATCGAGGCACTCCAGCTCAGGCCCATATAAAACACCAGTGTCTGATTGTCCGCCGCCACGGCGGCGGCATCGAGTTGCGGCTCCCCGCTACGCCCGTGCCCGGTAATCAGCCGCAAAGACTGCGCACAATCACGGTGCGTCAACGGAATACCGCTGGCCGCCGCACAGCCGACCGCAGCAGTAATCCCCGGCACCACTTCACAACGGATCCCGGCCTGCTGCAGACTCACCATCTCCTCTCCGCCACGACCAAAAATAAAGGGATCGCCGCCTTTCAGCCGGATAACATCCCGGCCACTGTATGCCAGATCGATCAGCAACTGATTGATCTGCGCCTGCTTCAGACCGTGCTGCCCAGGCTGTTTACCGACATCAATACACAAGGCGCTCTCCGGCACTTCCGCCATCACCGCCTCGCTCACCAGCCGGTCATAGACCACCACCTCAGCGCAATGCAGTAACCGCAACGCTTTCACCGTCAGCAACTCAACATCACCCGGCCCGGCACCGACTAACCACACTGCACCCTGCTGCGGAACAACGCCCTGTGGCGTCAGTAATTTATCGAGCGATTCAATGGCCAGCGTCATGATTCCTCCGTTACCGATTGGGAAAGCAACAGCTGTTTCAGTTCCGGAATGCAGGAACCGCACTGCGTGCCGCATTTAAGCCTCTCACCCAGCGCCTGGGTCGTCCTGCAACCCTGCGCCACCGCCTGCAAAATGGCCTGTTCGCCAACCACCATGCAACTGCAGATAATCCGCCCCGCCGCCTGGCCCTGCGCGGCCTGACCTGCCAGTAAACGGTGCCGCCGAAACGCATCCGGTGGCGCAGCCTGAAACGCGGCAGCGACTAAATCGTGATCGACATCCGGCAACCTGGCCCCGGCATAAAACGCCCGTTGCAGCACGCCGTCGCGCCATGCCAGCACCCGATAATCACTGCCGCTGCCGCCCGCGACCTGCAACTGACACCCGGT
Source organism: Pantoea sp. USHLN298 (assembly GCF_037149395.1). Classification (NCBI taxonomy): domain Bacteria; kingdom Pseudomonadati; phylum Pseudomonadota; class Gammaproteobacteria; order Enterobacterales; family Erwiniaceae; genus Pantoea; species Pantoea sp. USHLN298. The sequence continues at coordinate 855,273 of NZ_JBBCRO010000001.1, read as the reverse complement.
GAGATCATCATGCGCAGCCAGCCAGGCTTCCGGCGCGCCCTCGCCCGCGACCACATAGCGCTGCACCCCGGCGTAGGGTGAGCGTGCCCAGTAACGTAATCCCGCTGGCGACGTCACCGCGGGCTGCCATAACCAGCCCTGCCAGCTCACCGGCAACGGCATAATCCGCACCGGCGTCTGTTTCAGCGCCGGTTGCTGTGAAAACGGACAGCCTCGTGCGGCGACCAACATATCGACATGGCTCTGCTGACTGAACTGACGGTTCCAGTGCATCGGCACAAACAGCTCTCCGCACCGCAGCCCGCGATCAATCGTCACCCGGACGCTGATCCAGCCCGCAACCGACTGCACCCGCGCCAGCGCCCCTGCCGTTAACCCATAACGGGCCGCATCGGCCGGATGAAGCGCCACAAAGGGTTCGTCACAATGCTGCATCAGCCGCGGCACCAGCCCGGTACGGGTCATGGTATGCCACTGATCGCGCACCCGTCCGGTATTCATCAGTAACGGATAAGCCGCCTCGCGTGACATCACCGCGGGCGTTGCCGGCACCCACAGTCGCGCCTTACCATCAGGATGATAAAACCGCCGATCGCGAAACAATCGGGCGCAACCCTCGGGATGTTCAGCGTTCACCGGCCACTGAACCGGACGCAACGCATCCCAGCCAGCATCACTTAACTGCGCCAGCGCGCTGATATCAAACGCTCGTCGACCACCGTTCTCAAAGCCCGACAGCGCCGCGTGTTCACGAAAAATCGCCGCCGGATGCTGCCAGTCAAATCCATCAAAACCTAAACGCCGGGCCACCTGGGCCAGCAACCACCAGTCGGGACGGGCATCGCCAGGTGCGGCGGCAAAGGCGCGCTGACGCGAAATCCGCCGTTCGGAATTGGTCACGGTGCCATTTTTCTCGCCCCAGCCCTGGGCCGGTAGCAGGATGTCAGCAAACGCACTGGTATCGGTGTGCGCCATGATGTCCGACACAATCACCAGCGGACAGGCCGCCAGCGCCTGCGCCACCCGATTGCCCTCAGGCATCGACACCGCCGGATTGGTGCCCATAATCCAGACTGCTTTCACCTCGCCGCGCGCAATAGCCTGGAACAGATCCATCGCCGTCAGACCAGGCTGACGGGCAATGGTCGGACTGCGCCAGAAACGCTGCACCCGATCACAGTCAGCCGGGTCAAATCCCATGTGCGCCGCCAGCTGATTGGCCAGCCCACCCACTTCACGGCCGCCCATCGCATTTGGCTGTCCGGTCAGCGAAAACGGGCCGCAGCCTGTCCGGCCGATTTTGCCGCTTAACAGGTGTGCATTGAGAATCGCCTGGTTGTTATCACTGCCGGTCACCGACTGATTAATCCCCATGCACCACAGCGTCAGTACCCGATCGGTGCCACTGAACAGCGTAAAAAACGCCGTGACCTGCTGCAGTGTCAGATCGCACTGCGCGGCGACGTGCGCAATCTCCCACGGCTCTGCCGCCGCCAGGGTCTCTTCCACGCCGCTCAGATGGGGCAGCATCGTCTGATCGATGCCGCCCTGCGTTGCCAGCCAGCGCAGCAGACCGGAAAACAGCAGCGTATCGCTGCCAGGACGCAGCGGCAGATGCAGGTCGGCCAGATCGCAACTGGCGGTGCGGCGCGGATCGATCACCACCATCCGCATTTCCGGACGCTGCTGTTTCGCCTGTGCCAGCCGCTGCCAGATCACCGGATGTGCCCAGGCAGCATTGGAACCGACCAGCACCACCAGATCGGCCTGCTCCAGATCCTCATAACAGCAGGGCACCGCATCCGCACCGAATGCCCGCTTATAGCCAATCACCGCCGACGCCATACAGAGCCGCGAATTGGTATCGATATTGGCGGCGCCGATATAGCCCTTCATCAGCTTATTGGCGACGTAATAATCCTCGGTCAACAGCTGGCCGGAGCCATAAAACGCCACCGCCTGCGGACCATAACGATCCATCACTTCTCTTAATCCCTCTGCCGCGGCATCCAGCGCTGCGTCGAGCGTCACTGGCTGGCCGTTGACCTGCGCGGTAAGCAACCGTCCCTGTGGCGTCAGCGTCTCGCCTAACGCAGTGCCCTTAACGCACAGCCGCCCGGCGTTGGCCGGATGCTGGGGATCGCCCATCACCTGCGCCCGATGATTGTCCTGCGGCGTGACGCAGACGCCACAGCCGACGCCGCAATAGGGACAGGTGGTCTTCATGATGCCTGCGCCAGCTGATTAATCGGGCGATTGGCCAGCCAGATCTGCCCCGCTTCCAGCTTCACCGGCCAGCAGCGTAACTGATGCTGCGGATTATCCAGACTCTGACCGTCCCGCAGACGCACACGCTGCTTGTAGAGTGGCGAAATCACCACAGGCTCACCGCCAACATCACCGAGGATACCGCGCGACAACACGCTGGCTTCGCTGCCCGGTTCGCGATCTTCCAGCGCATAAAGCGCCTCGCCAAAGCGGAACAGGGCGATACGCTCGCTGCCCAGCCGCGCCCCGATACCCGCCTGCTGTGGCACCGCATCAAGGGCGCAGATCGCGCTCCAGGGTTCAGCGGGCAGTTGCAGCACCGGCCGGGATGTCGCTTCATCCGGCTGGCGCTGGCCGCGTACCCGGCTGTAATAAAGACTCTCATCCGGTTGATCGCTGTTGACCGTCGGAGTAAAAAGCGCAAGGCGTGACGCATCGGCCAGCGTGGTCTGCCATTCGCACTGGTAAGCCTCCACCACCTGCTGCATCTCCTGCTCCAGGGTGGCGGCCAGACCGAGGCTATCGTCGATCACCACCTGGCGGAGATAGTCGAGTCCGCCCTCCAGGTTATCCAGCCAGACGCTGGTACGCTGCAGACGATCGGCGGTACGGATATAAAACATCAGCAGTCGATCGACATAACGCAGCAAGGTGGCGTCGTCGAGATCGCTGGCGAACAGATCGGCGTGACGCGGCTTCATGCCGCCATTGCCGCAGACGTAGAGGTTCCAGCCCTTGTCGGTGGCGATCACCCCGATATCTTTGCTCTGTGCTTCGGCACACTCACGGGTGCAGCCGGAGACCGCCATCTTGATCTTGTGCGGGGCGCGCAGGCCCTTGTAACGATTCTCCAGCGCGATGGCGAATGCCGTCGAATCCTGTACGCCGTAGCGGCACCAGGTCGAGCCGACGCAGGACTTCACGGTGCGCAGCGATTTGCCGTAGGCGTGGCCGGTTTCAAAGCCGGCATCCAGCAGCGTCTGCCAGATAGCGGGAAGCTGTTCGAGCCGCGCCCCGAACAGATCGATGCGCTGCCCGCCGGTAATTTTGGTGTAGAGATCGTAACGCGCCGCCACTTCACCAATGGCAATCAGGCCTTGCGGAGTGATCTCACCGGCTGGCACGCGCGGCACCACCGAATAAGTGCCATCTTTCTGGATGTTGGCGAAGTAGCGATCGTTGGTGTCCTGCAGCGGCAGATGCGCCGGTTGCAGCAGATAATCGTTCCAGCAGGAGGCCAGTAACGAGGCCACCAGCGGTTTACACACTTCACAGCCGTGGCCTTTGCCGTGCGCCGCCAGCAGATCGTCAAAGGTTGTGATACCTTCCACCCGAATCAGGTGATAAAGCGCTTGCCGTGACCAGGGGAAGTGCTCGCAGATATCCGTCTTCACCTCGACGCCGAGGTTCGACAGCTGGTAGTCCATCACCTGTTTCACCAGTGCGGAACAACCGCCGCAGCCGGTGGCGGCTTTGGTGCAGCTTTTAATGCTGCTCATCTCACTGCAGCCACTTTTCACCGCGGCGCAGATATCGCCTTTGCTGACGTTATGACAGGAGCAGACCTGAGCACTGTCAGGCAGCGCGGCTACGCCGGGCGCTTTGGCCGGTGCGCCCGCCAGCTGCGGCAGGATCAGACTCTCTGGCGCGGCAGGCAGCGGCAACGCATTCAGCATCATCTGCAGCAGCGTGGCGTAATCGCTGCTGTCACCCACCAGCACGCCGCCCAGCAACCGGCTGCCGTCGGCAGAAATCACGATTTTTTTGTAAATGCCCTTTGGACCGTCCGTCCAGTGATAACTCTGGCAGCCCGGGGCCCGCCCCTGTGCATCACCAAACGAGGCCACCTCGACGCCCAGCAGCTTGAGCTTCGTGCTCATGTCTGCACCGCTGAACGCACTGGGTTCCGCCGCCAGATGGCCCGCCAGCACCCGTGCCATCTGATAGCCAGGTGCCACCAGACCAAAAATCTGCCCGTTCCACAGCGCGCATTCGCCGATGGCGTAGACCGCTTCATCGCTGGTCTGGCAACGATCGTTAATCTCAATACCGCCGCGCGGACCGAGCATCAGCCCGGCATCACGCGCCAGTTCATCACGCGGTCGGATGCCCGCCGAGAACAGCACCAGATCGCTGTGCAGGCTGCTGCCATCGGCAAAGTGCAGCAGCACGCTGCCGTCAGCCCGGGTCTCAATCTGCTCTGTCTGTTTTGAGGTATGTACCGTCACGCCGAGCGCCTCGATCTTCTGACGCAGCATTAACGCGCCGCCCTCATCCAGCTGCACCGCCATCAGGCGCGGCGCAAACTCCACCACGTGGGTTTCCAGCCCCAGTTGCCGCAGCGCATTCGCTGCCTCCAGACCCAGCAGCCCGCCGCCAATCACTACGCCGCGCTGACTGTGCCGGGCGCAGGCGGCAATCGCGTCCAGATCGTCCAGCGTGCGGTAGACGAAACAGCGTGCCGCGTCGTGGCCGGGAATCGGCGGCACGAAGGCGCGTGACCCGGTGGCCAGCACCAGCCGATCCCACGCCAGCTGGTTGCCCGCGCTGTCAGTCAGGCTACGCTGCGCCCGATCAACCGACACCACCTGGCAGCCGCTGCGCAGTTCAATACCGTGCTGAGCAAAGAAATCCGCCTCCACCAGAGAGAGGTCAGCCGCCTGCTTGCCGTTGAAATAGTCCGACAAATGTACCCGGTCATAGGCTGGCTGAGACTCTTCGCCATACACCACAATCTGATAGTGCTGATGCAGTTCACGGGCGACCAGTTGCTCAAGAAAATAGTGGCTGACCATGCCGTGACCAATCACGGCTAATAGAGGTTTACTCATCAGAAGGCTCTCTGCAGCCTGTGGCTGCGTTTCAGGTTGATCGGGATCGAACAGGGTCGCGAGGGTGGCGGATTCAGCGCGCTGCAGGCGGCCAAGCAGTGCGGCCCCCTGCTGGCTGTCACCAAACAGCAGCACGCCGTTGAGGCGTCCCTGTCGCAGAAAGAGACGACGATAATCGCCGGAGATCGGATCAAAACTGCTGACCGACGGCGCTTCACGGATATCCCCGGCGCTGAACAGGGAAATGCCGCTGACTTTGAGCCGCGTGCCGCCGGGCTGCGTCCGGTAATCGGGTTCTGGCGTACCGGCCAGCTGCGCCGCCAGTACCTTCGCCTGTGCCAGACAGGGCGCCACCAGGCCAAAAGTTTCGCTCTCAATTTCACAGCACTCGCCGACGGCGTAGACACCGGGCACGGCGCTGCGTAGCTGGCGATCGACCAGAATACCGCGCTGACACGGCAGGCCCGCATCCCGCGCCACGGCCACCGCCGGTTCCACCCCAATGGCGATCACCACCTGGCTGGCCGCGCAATGGTGGCCATCGGTCAGCAGCACGCCCGCGGCAGTGATCGCCTGCACGCCGCTGTTCAGCGCACACCGTATGCCACGCTCGCGCAGCGCCGTCAGCAGCAGTTCGCCCGCTCTGGCATCCAACTGGCGATCGAGCAGGCAGCCTTTGTGATGAATCAGCGTCACTTCGCGTCCCTGGGCTCGCAGCGCCGCCGCCGCCTCAATACCGAGGAAACCGCCACCCAGCACCGCCACCGGACCGTGGCCCGCCAGCAGCCGCTCAACGTCACTGATGCAGCGGAAACTGCTGACCTGCGGCCGATCGATGCCTGGAATAGCTGGCAGGCGCGGCTGCGATCCGGTGGCGAACACCAGCCGGTCCCAGCCCAGCTGACGCTGGTCGGTCAGCACCGTACGGGCCGCCAGATTGACCTGCTGCACCGTTTCGCCCGCCAGCAGCGTCACGCCGTGCTGCTGATACCACGACGTTGCATGGATCAGGGTCTCGCTGAAGCGCATCTCACCCGCCAGCACCGGTGATAACAGCACGCGGTTGTAGTTGCCATGCGGCTCGCGGCCAATCACCGTGATGGCGTAACGCTGCGGCGCCCGTTGCAACAGGCTCTCGACCAGCTGCATCGCCGCCATGCCATTCCCTATTACCAGCAGCCGTTGCGTCATAATGCGATCCTCACGCCGCCGTGGTCTGTTTTTCATACAGAAAGTGCAGCACCTGCTGGCGCAGCTGGTGATAGCGCGGCTCATCGGCCAGCGCGACGCGTGAACGCGGACGCGGCAGGTTGACCGGCAGGATCTCACCGACTCGCGCTGCTGGGCCGTTGGTCATCATCAGTACCCGATCGGACAACAGCACCGCCTCATCGACGTCATGGGTAATCAGCACGATGGTGGTGTTCAGCTCCTGCTGAATGCGCATCACGCTGTCCTGCAGGTGGGCGCGGGTCAAGGCGTCCAGCGCGCCAAACGGCTCATCCAGCAGCAGCACACGCGGCTTCATCGCCAGCGCCCGCGCGATGCCAACCCGCTGCTTCATGCCGCCGGAAATTTCACCCGGCCGCTTGTGCATCGCATGGCTCATCTGCACCCGATTCAGGTTGTGCTCAATCCAGTCCTGCATTTCCGCTTTACTCAGCCTGCCTTTAAACACCTGCTGTACCGCCAGCTCAACGTTCTGAAACGCCGTCAGCCACGGCAGCAGCGAATGGTTCTGAAACACCACCGCCCGCTCCGGCCCCGGACCGCCGATCTCACGGTTATCACACAGCAATACGCCGCTGCTGGGCCGGCTCAGTCCGGCAATCAGGTTCAGCAGCGTCGATTTTCCGCAGCCGGAATGGCCGATCAGACTCAGGGTTTCGCCTTCGTGAATATCAAAACTGACGTTATCCAGTGCCAGGAATTCACCGCTGGCGGTATTGAAGCGCTGGCTGACCTGCTGGACGCGTATAATGTGTGTCATGGTGAACTCCTTATTTATCCCAGCTAAAACGACGTACCAGCAGCATCAGGCCCTGCTCCAGCAACAGGCCGACGCCGCCGATAATCAGGATGGCGATCAGAATGTTTTCCACGTTGAGGTTGTTCCACTCGTTCCAGATCCAGAAGCCGATACCGAGTCCGCCGGTCAGCATTTCAGCGGCGACAATCACCAGCCACGCAATGCCAATCGACAGGCGAACCCCGGTCAGCACGGCGGGCAGCACCGCCGGCAGCAGGATGCGGCGCATCACGGTCCACTCGGAAAGCTGCAGCACCCGCGCCACATTGAGGTAATCCTGCGGAATGCGTTGTACCCCTTCGGCGGTGTTGATGATCATTGGCCAGATCGAACAGATGAAAATGGTCCAGCTGGCGGCAGGCTCAGCGCGCTGAAACAGCAGCAGGCCAATCGGCAGCCAGGCCAGCGGACTGACCGGGCGCAGCAAGGCGATAATCGGATTAAACATCCGCGCCATAAACAGAAACCGACCGAGCAGAAAACCGGCGGGAATACCCACCAGGGCGGCCAGGCCGAAGCCGATAGCGACACGCTGCAGTGACGCCAGCACGTTCCAGCCGATACCCTGATCGTTGGGGCCATTGCTGTAGAACGGATCGGCAAACAGAATCTGCGCCGCCTGCCAGGTGGCGTACGGCGTTGGAAAAGCCGGCGCCGATAGCGCAGCGATTTGCCACACCAGCAGCAGCAACAGCATCCCACCAGCGACCGGAATAGCCCGCTGGATCAGCGGACGCAGGCGGGCCGGTCTGGCGGCGGCTTTCGGGGTAATCTGCAACGGGATCACGGTGGCACTGCTGTCGGACTGCACCGGCTGCGCCAGGGCGCGCGCGTCAGTTTTCATGGCATCCTCTCTTAACGTTTGATGGCGAAACTGGCGGCATAGGCGGCAGGATTGCTGCCGTCCCACACTTTGCCGTCGATGAGGGTACTGCTGCGCATCTCTGTGGCGGGCAGCGCGATCTGGCCGACCGCACTGGCGGCCTGTTTATAGATGTCGATACGATTAATCTGGCGCGCGACGGCCTGATAATCGGGATCGCGGGTCAGCAGCCCCCAGCGCTTCATCTGGGTCAGAAACCACATGCCGTCGGAGAGCCAGGGGAAACTGACGTTGCCGTCACCAAAGAAGCGCATCGGGTGCGCATCCTGCCACGACTGACCGAGCCCGTTCTGATACTGCCCCAGCATCCGTCCCTGTAACGTCTCAACTTTGGTATTGATCCAGGCGCGTCCGGCTAATACCTGAGCCGTTTCGCGGCGGTTATCGTCGGAGGCGTCAATCCAGCGGGCGGCGTCCAGTACTGCCGCCGTGAGGGCACGGGCGGTGTTGGGGTTCTCTTTGACCCACTGCGCACGGGTGCCGAGGATTTTCTCCGGATGTTCAGGCCAGATCTGCTGGCTGGTGGCGGCGGTAAAGCCGATGTTGTCGCTGATGGCACGCTGGTTCCACGGCTCACCGACGCAGAAGCCGCTCATGTTGCCAATTTTCATGTTCATCACCATCTGTGGCGGCGGCACAACCACAGTGCGCACATCCTCAAACGGGTTGATGCCAGCATTAGCCAGCCAGTAATAGAGCCACATGGCATGGGTGCTGGTAGGAAAGGTGTGGGCGAAGGTCAGGCTGCCTTTGGCCTGGCTCTCCACCGCCTTTTTCAGGCTGGCCGCGTCGGTCACGCCGCTGGCTTTCAGCTGGTTCGACAGGGTGATCGCCTGGCCGTTGTGGTTGAGCGTCATCAGGTTAGCCATGTCGTGTTGCGGACCGGCCACGCCGAGCTGTAACGCGTAGATCATGCCGTATAACACGTGCGCCGCATCCAGTTCACCGGAAGTCAGTTTGTCGCGCACTGCCGCCCAGCTCGCCTCTTTACTGGCCTGAAGGCTCAGGCCATATTTTTTATCGAAGCCTTTAACGGACGCCATCACCACCGGCGCGCAGTCAGTGAGCGGAATAAAGCCGACCCGGACCTCGGCTTTTTCGGGTGCATCTGATCCCGCCGCCCAGACGGCATTGCGTAATCCTGGGATAACCCAGGCCGCACCCAGCGCGGCCCCGGAAATCAGTAACTGGCGTCGTGAGACTGGCATTTTGCTCATCATATGGCCCCTGAACAGGAATAAAAAAAGGCGTCCTCCGACATGCCGAAGCATGCGGATGGACGCCTTTATCCAAAGCACTGGCCCCACCGCCGTTGGCAGGAACAATGCGTACTGTCTGTAAGGTTAAGCAAACAGCGTGCCAGTCTCCATGCCCACGCGCTATCAGGCCTCCCGCCTCAGGAGTGGTGGAAAAATAACCGTTTTTGCACTCCCCTGACGCAGCGTGCGCACAAGCGTTGTGCAGCTACCTCTTACGGGTTAAACGCTGAGCGTCGCGGCGACGGCCAGCACCGCTTGTGCGATCTCCACGACCTTTTTGTTCTGGTTCATGGCGCTTTTACGCAGTGCCTGCCAGGCCGCTTGTTCACTGAAACCGTGCTGCTGCATCAGCCAGTGCTTGGCCTGTTCAATGATCCGGCGCTCATCAAGTGACGCGCGCATAGCGGCCAGTTCATCAGCCTGCTGCTGCAAGCGCTGCTGCTGTTCGCCAATCAACGACAGTACCGAACGCCCAAGCTGCGGTGCCAAACCATCGCTGTCCAGCGTGGCCGCGCCGGGCAGCCAGTCGGCACCGGAAACATAAAGCGCAAAACTGCTGTTTCCCTGCGCGGGGGTCAGCGGCAATGCCGCCTGGTCAATCGCGGTGCGGCAACGCAGCATCAGGGTAGCGGAGAGACCATCTTCGACCCTTTTCATCTGATCGAGCCGCTCAGAGAGCAGTGAAAACCAGTTCAGCGCGCCAGATTCTTCGCCGGTGCCGCCGGTGCAGGCGATGCGCCGTAGCCGCTCGATATCCCGGCTGGCCTGCGCCAGCGGCTGCCACTGGGTACAGGCTTCAGCATCGGCAAACTGGCTAAAGGTGGTGAAGCTCTGCTCCTGGGCGGCAATCAGCGCCACCATCTGGCTGCGCTGGTCGGCAGTGAACTGCCCGGCCGCAAAGCCAGCGGACCCAATGGCGCGCTCCTGTCCGGCCAGCTCTTTGCCCTGCATAAAGCTGAATAGTGCTATCAGGGCGCGAGAAATATCGGGATGGCTGGCAGTGTCTGCCGCTTCAAAGACCAGATTGAGTAAGGTGCGGATCACCTGATTAAACGCCGCCATTGCCGTTACCTGAGTCAGCGTTTCTTCAGCGATCTGCTGTCGTAGCGCGGGCAGCTCGCTCAGCGCCTGCAACGCGGCGGCAATCAGGTGACAGAAGCGGCTGTAGCCCGGCTGCGCCACGGCGGGCGGTAGCGCCTGATAAAAGTGCTGCAGGCAGGCGCTGACATCCTGCTGACGGGCGAGCCGCTCAGTGCTAAACAGCCGCCCATGAGAACAGATCCAGATATTACTGGCCCCGCGTTCCCGCTGCAGCTGGTGAACCAGCTCACTGACCGCAGTAATCAGCTGTCCGGTCTGGAGTAGCCGTTGCAGGCTGGCAATATCGCTTTCCCGCGATGCACGTAGCCAGGTCAGGGCGTCTCTCATTGCTCACCTCTCATCGCCATAAAACACTTTTTAAGCAAAAGCCGTGCCGCTTTCGGCGCATAAGCGGGATGAGACGGACCCGGAAATTCCGATTTTAATAAGATTATTAAGGCAAACGGATAAAATTTTCTGGTAATAAGTGATTAGAAAAACTTAATAGTTTCCAATTGAATTCAATGCATGGCAAGATGCGCGGCAACATTCACAACCGGTTTGCGGTCGCGATAATTCAGTTCGCTTTAACTATTGTAAAGCATGGCGCTTTTCCTGCGCCCTGGCTTAGCGGTAACGCGCCCGCTATCACGCATCGGCAGCCGGTGCAATGGTTTGAATTCTCAAAAGTCTTAGGTAGACTGAACGCAGTACTATCCCGATGTAATCTGACCTTTTTTTGAATGTCAGAACGTTGGCCCACTGCGGTGCCAATGTCGGCCTTCCCCTGCGTCGGGCCAGGCAATATGCAGATACTTTGATGAGATCACGAGGAACATGGTGAAAAAGAGTCTTGCGTTAACACTGCTGGCGGTCCTTACCCTGGCAGGCTGTAAGGCCCCGCCGCCGCCCGTCACTGATGACACGCTGGTGACCAGCGAAATTAATGGCGTCAAACTGGTTCATCGGCACGCCGTGGCGCCGCCGACTGAATTTGAGCCGGTCAACCAGACCTGGCGGGCGCTATACGGTGCGTCAGTTATGACCACGCCCGATTATGGCGGCAAAGTGGTTCGCTATCTCGAAACGGGTAAACCGTTTGAAGTATTAGGCAATGTGGAAAATCACTGGCTGGCGATTGCTGACCAGGCTGACGGCCCGATGATCGGTTACGTCCCGTTAAAAGCGGGTGTGGAAAGCAGTCGTTATGATGCAACGGTGCTTAGTGATCGTCCCCGTCCCCGCAAAACGAAACAGGTCTGTGTCGCCGTTGGCGGTGCCAGTAAAGCGTGCCGCACTAACGATACCGCGACCTGGATCTTAGACTAAACATGAAATCCGGCGCATATTGCCCGCAGCACCGTCCTGGGCTGCGGGTACAGGGATTTGCCATTGGCTGGAAGATCACGAATTAATGACTGTGGAATCCCCTGCGCGTGAGGTCATCCCCTCAGGCAATGAGAATCTATTACTTCAGGCTGCAGCACCACTGCTGAACGCGGTGGTGCAAATTCGTCAGTCAGCCACCCATGACGACCCCGCGGGCTTACGCCAGTCGCTTATTGATGAGATCCGCCTGTTCGAACAGCGTTGTAAACAGGCGGGTTTGCCGTTTGAGATGATTATCGGCGCACGTTACTGCGTCTGCAGTGCGCTGGATGAAGCGGCGGCACAAACCCCGTGGGGGACGCGCGGCGTCTGGTCTGGCAACGGTATGCTGGTGACGTTTCACAATGAGAGCTGGGGCGGCGAGAAATTTTTTCAGCTGCTGTCACGCATTTCACAAAGCCCGCAACAGCATCTCTGGCTGCTGGAGGTGGTGCACTACTGTCTGCTGCTGGGCTATGAAGGCCGCTATCGCGGCAGTGAAAACGGTCGCGCCCAGTGCGACGGCATCCGCAAGCGATTGAAAAGCCTGATTGACGAAACGCGCGCGCAGCGTCAGACGCCGCAGCCACCGCTGGTGGAGGTGCATCCGCTGGTCAGCACGCTGGCGCGGCCGATGGTGCCGCTGTGGGCCTGCGCGATGCTGGTGGCGCTGATTGGCTGCCTGATCTACAGCGGCCTCAACTGGCGACTGGGTAATGCCGCCGAGCCGCTGCTGCGCGCCATCTACCAGACCCCATTGCCGCAGATTACGGCTGGCCGTCGTCCCTCCTCTCCGCAGGCGCTGCTCGATCTGCGCCAGCGTCTGAATGATGTGATTGCCGCCGGTCAGCTGGAAGTCAGCGACGGCGCCTTCGGCAGCAAAGTGATTATCCCGGCGGATAAGCTGTTCGCCGAACAGGGCACGGTGATCAATCCGGTGGGCCGCGCCCTGCTGGCTCGTGTCTCGACGGCGATGAAAAATGTGAAAGGCGCTATCCTGGTGTCGGTGTTTACCGACGATCATCCAGTCGACAATAGCCGTTTTGCCTCCAGTTACGAATTTTCTTTCGCCCGCGCCCGTGCGGTCACGCAGTTGCTGCAGTCCCAACTGGCGGATGGCCATACGGTGCGCTCTGAAGGCCGCGGCGACAGCGACCCGCTGCTGCCGAATGACAGCAGCGAAAACCGAACCCGCAACCGCCGCGTTGAAATCACACTGTTTGCCGCGCCCGAAACGCTCAGTAATCATCAAGGAGCACAATAATGCGCGCTTCCGTTCGACTGCTTCTGACGCATCGATTGTTATGGAGTTTTATCGGCGTCACGGCGCTGAGCTGTCTGGTCTGGATGCTCGGGCCGCTCTGGTCGTGGGGCGAATCGCGCCCGCTGGAGCCGATCCTGCCGCGTCAGCTCACCGTCGCTGCGCTCTATTTTCTTTGGGTTCTGTTCCAGCTGATCCCCTCGCTTTATCGTGCCTGGTTTAACAGCCGGTTACTGACCCAGCTGCAGGCCGCCGGCAGCGACGATCCGGCTGAACGTCAGGTCACCGAGGAGCTGCTCAACCAGCGCTTCAGCGATGCAGCAATGCAGCTCAAACGGACCCAGTTTGGCCGTCGTCACGCTGGCGGTCTGCTGACGCGGTTCAATTCAAACTACCTTTATCAGCTGCCGTGGTATCTGGTGATGGGCGCACCGGGCGCCGGAAAAACCACCGCCCTGCTGAATGCCGGTCTGAATTTCCCGCTGACCGACACGCTGGGTAAAAATGCGATTCGCGGCGTGGGCGGCACCCGGAACTGCGACTGGTGGTTTACCGACAGTGCGGTGCTGATTGATACCGCGGGCCGCTACGCCCTGCAGGAGAGCCAGCGTGCGCGCGACGCCGCCGAGTGGCACAGCTTTATCAACCTGCTTAAACGTTACCGCACCCGTCAGCCGATTAACGGTGTGATCATGACCATCAGCGTCGCCGATCTGCTGAGTGACTCCGCTGAGGCGCGCTTTGCGCAGGCCAGCGCGCTGCGTGAACGCATGGCAGAACTGCATCAGCAGAGCGGCATCCATTTCCCGGTCTATGTGATGGTGACCAAAACCGACCTGCTGAAAGGCTTTATGAGTTATTTCGGCTCGGTGGACAAAGCGAAGCGTGATGCTATCTGGGGTTTCACCTTTAACTGGGACCTCGGCAAGCCGCATAAAGGTGACTGGCATCGCCATTTCGGCCAGCAGTTTCAGCGGCTGGAGCAGCAGCTACAGCAGCAGCTGGCTGACCAGATGACGCAGGAGCGCGATCTCAATGAGCGTGCTGAATGCTTCCTGTTTCCTCAGGAGTTTGCCTCGCTGCGTCCGCTGCTGAATGAGTACCTCGACATCGTCTTTTCCGATCATCAGGATGCGGTTGCCTGGAGTCCGCGCGGCCTGTTTTTCACCAGCGGTACGCAGGAAGGCCTGCCTTTTGACCGGGTGATGGGCGAGCTGAGCCGAAAATTGCAGCTGCGCCCGGCGGGTGACCATTCGATCGCCGCGTGGGACAGCGTTAACCGCAATAGCCCGATTCCGGGTAACAAAGGACAGAGCTTCTTTATCCGCGATTTGCTCAGCGATCTGATCTTTAAAGAGAGCGGACTGGCTGGCAGCAACCGACGCTGGGAATACCGTAATCAGCTGTTTCACTGGATCGGCTATGGCGTTCTGGCCGGCGCTCTGCTGATTATGTCGAGCCTGTGGGGCATCAGTTACTACCAGAACCAGCACTATCTGGATCAGGTTGAGGCGCGGGTACCGGCTATTCGTGAGCAGAGCCAGCAGGTGATTCATCAGCCTGCTGATAATATTTTTGATCTGCTACCCTTTCTTAATAGCCTGGTGAAACTGCCGCTCTCAGACCGTTTTTCTCTCGATAATCCGCCGCTTACTATGCGGATTGGCTTATATCGCGGAACCCAGGTCAGCGATGCGGCCTGGGCACTTTATCAAAATGCGCTTAAGTCTTTACTGCTGCCGCGCGTGGCCCAGCAGATCACCAATATTTTGCGTAATGACCCAGGCGATGATAATGCGTATAGCCGCAATGCCCTGCGCGCCTATCAGATGCTCTATCAACCGCGTAATTACGATGGTGAATTTCTGCGTGCCTGGCTGCTGCAAAACTTACAGCGTTCGCTGCCCGATACGGTCAGCACCCGCGACCTTCAGCAGCTCGACTGGCACCTGAGTCAGCTACTGGATCAGCAGATTCAGTCATCGCCCTATGCACGTGATAATGCGCTGATGATGCGGAAACTTGCGGAAAATCTGAAAATTGCGGGGCAATCCGGCCCTGTGCTGGCGGTAACGCCCTCGCGCTCTGCACAGCGGTTGACCCTGCATAGCGAGTAATGGTGAGGTGAATATGGCTGCTTATACTGCCCCCGGCTGGTATGGCAAGCTGCCGTCTACCGGCGACTTTCTGCACCATCGGCTGAGCGAGCAACAGATCACCCCGTGGAACCACTGGTTCCAGCAGGGATTACTGCACTGGCATCAGCAGGACGACGCGGTGACCGCGAACTTTTTGCGCGCGCCGGTATGGAATTTTGTCTTGCCGATCACCCCGACCCGGCAACAGGTGCAGATGGGCTGTTTACTCCCCTCCTGTGACCGCGTCGGACGGGCCTGGCCGCTGCTGGCGCTGCACAGCTTTCCGCTCAGCCAGTGGCATCCGGCGCAGCTGACTATCTCGGGAGAGTGGTTTCAGGAGCTGGGTGCCACGCTGCTGCGTGCGGTACAGACGCCGCTTAATGGTGAGCAGCTTGAGCAGCAAATCCAGGCGCTGACGCCGCTGCTGGTGCCCGCCAGGCAGCCTTCGGACATTATGGATGTGATCGGGTTTCAGGATTTGCCCTGCACGCTGAGCTGGCGTGAAGTGGCTGAACGTTTCGATCCCCAGCAGCATATGAGCTACTGGTGGAGTAACCGCAGTGATGGTTTTGCCCACGCGACCCATAAGCACAGCGGCAACCTCACCGCACAACTGTTTTCGTTACTGTTTAACCCGGCGGCAGGTGCACAGCCGGGACGTAATGGCCTCTACCCACCGATGTTTGAGTAAGGCCGGTTGCGTTTGCCGTTCAATCTGGGATAACTCATGCAATTTACCATTGTGCAATGCACTACGGATGTTCCGGTTAAAACCGTCGTGTTTCAACCGCCTGGAGGCACCATTGGCCGCAGTCAGGACAACGATCTGGTACTGCCAGATGAGTCACGCGCCATTTCGCGTCTGCAGGCGCTGGTTCATGTGTCGCACGACGGCGAATGCCGGCTGACGAATCAGGGCAGCGTCACGCCGGTGGAGCACAACGGCATCACGCTCGGTCGCGGGATGCAGGTGCTGCTGAAGCATGGCGATGCATTACGCATCGGCGACTATGCGCTGGACGTGCGCGATCCCGCCTGCCATCGCGAGCAGAGCGATCCTCTCGCGCTGTTTGCCGGTAACAGCGACCACCCGGCGAATCCGTTAGGCATTCACGAACATCATGAGGTGGAGGATCGCCTGATGGTGAATGAAAGCGCGCCGGTGCGGCACGAGCGTCACAATGATGCGCGGCTGGCGATAGAACCGCAGGCCAACGAGCCGCGCCGTGCGCTCGCCTCCCAGCCGCAGGATCAGGATAAGCTGATTGCCGCGCTGCTGGACGGCATGGGGCTGAGCAACGGCCACGCGACGCCCATCGACGAAGAGCAGATGCGCATCACCGGCCGGATGCTGAGCCTGTTTTCGCAGGGTACGGTGGCGTTGCTGTCGTCGCGCTCCATCCTCAAGCGCGGGGTGAAAGCGGACATGACGATGATCCTTAACGAGGCTAACAACCCCTTTAAGATCCTGCCTTCCGGTAAGACCGTGCTGATGCAGATGTATCAGAGCCAGATGCCGGGCTTTATGCCGCCCGAGCAGGCGGTGCGCGATGCGCTGGTTGATCTGCAGGCGCATCAGCTGGGGATGATCGCCGGTATCCGCGCCATCATTGCGGCCATGCTGCAGTCGTTTAATCCGGCCCGACTGGAAGAGCAGGCCCGCGCCGACGGCATGCTGCCTAAGCTACCCTTCACCAGCCTCAAAAAGGCGGCGCTGTGGGATTACTTTACCCGCAACTATCAGCGTACCGCCGGCGAAATTGACGATGATTTCCATACCCTGTTTGGCGAAGCGTTTCTGCATGCCTATGACATGGAGGTCAATCAGTACAAAGATTCCCAGACGCGGGTAGATGAAGCATGAAGATCGTTTTTGCCAGCCGCTGCCAGCAAGGTCTGCGCGATGATAATCAGGATCGCACCGGTGCCGAGCTGGACGATCGCCGGGCCTGTTTTGTGGTCTGTGACGGCGTCGCCGGCCTCCCCGGCGGCGAGATGGCCGCGCAGCTGGTGCGTGACTGCCTGATTAGCCAGCTACAGCATTGCGAGCACTTTACCCCGGAGTTTACCCATCAGGCGATCGAACAGTGCCGGATTGCGCTGCACGAGGCACAGGGAAAGAATCCTAAATTTGCACGCATGAGCACCACCCTTGCGGCGCTGTTTATTGACCGCCAGAAACAGCGCGCATGGTGGGCGCACGCAGGTGATAGCCGGGTTTACCACTTCCGGCGTGGGGTGCTGCATGAGGTGACCCGGGACCACAGTCTGGCCCAGCAACTGAAAGAAGCGGGCTATGAAAATACCGGCATTAACAGTAATTTACTCTATAATGCGCTCGGCGCTGAACCGCCGCGTGCCGTCAGTTTTTCCCAGGAGATTGCGCTGGAAGATGGCGACGCGTTTCTGGTCTGCACCGATGGATTCTGGCTTAACCTGACCACCGGTGAAATGGAACAGGCACTGCGCATGGTCAACGCCTGCGAAGAGTGGCTGGCGCTGATGGAACAGGCGGTGAGCCGTAACGTGAAAAAAGATAATCTCAGCGCACTGGCGGTCTGGATTGGTGAGCCGGAAGAAGCGACATTGCTCTATTCACTGGCTGATTCGGCGCGCTTTCTGCCGCCTCGTTTTTGATTCCAAGGATTCTTATGAAACTGTGGTTGCCCGGCATCGCCACCTTACTGATCGCCTTTCACGCCCAGGCCGAAAATTATCGTGTGGTCTATTCGCCCAGCCTGGCGCTGGAAGTCTACATCGATAATGTGGTGAGCAAAGCGCCTGACGACTGGTGCAAGGAGACCTTGCCGCTGCGCATTGTCTCTGGCAAAAGTAAGGATTCGGCGGTGCTGACCACCTTTTTACCGCGCGTCGGCACCCTGCTGGCTAACCAGTGCGGCTTGCTGGATGTTATGCCGTGGCAGATGACCGACAAAGAGGGCGGCGTACTCGCCAGCGGCAGCGCCAGCAAGTTACAGAACTGGCGGCCGATTGTGATGGCGGACGCCACGGCCAGCGCCAGCGCCAGTAATGCCGCCCCGCTCGATCTGTCACGTCCGGCCAACAGCACGCCGCTGCAACATTTTGATCTGCCCAGCGGCTGCCATTTCCGCACCGCCTGGGATGAGAATGCTCAGACGATGTTTATCCCGGATGTCAGCAAGCAGCAGTGCTCGCCCGACGGCTGGGTCGAGGGCAAAAGTGAGCTGACGCTGGCCACGCCGGATCATACGACGCCGGTGGCAGTGACCTTTTATCAGGGCTATCCGATCGCCAATCTGGCCATCCCGGACAGCAAACTGGAGGTCATTGCGGCGAATAATCAGCGCATGATCGTCACCCGCGCCGAAGCGCCCGATAGCTGGCTGGTGCTGCCGTTTGACAGCCAGCAACATGTCTGGCGCTTTAATGGAACCTTGTTGATTAAGATGGATAAGAATGCTGCGCAGCAGGACGCTGACGCTGTGAAATCGCGGGTTGAGACTTTGCGCGGCCAATGGGCGCCGCATTTCATGCCACAGCAAAAAGTGAATGTGTTACTCATCGACACCCTGCACGCGGATCTGGTTGATCCTGCCATTGGTGCCTGGCGTAACATCAATTAATTACCGCGCAGCCTGGCGAGCAGGCCGTGTTCAGAGAGTTCACTATGTCGGCAAATGATAATCAGAAAACGGTTCCGAATGCCCTGCCGGACGGATACCGCTTTAACGAGTTTGAGATCAAGGAAGTGATTGGTGGCGGCGGTTTCGGCATCGTCTATCGCGCGTGGGATCACCAGCTGGAACGCACCATCGCCATCAAAGAGTACATGCCGGTTTCGCTGGCGGTGCGTGCGGCGGATTTAACCCTGGAACTGCGCGGCGAGCGCTTCCAGAAACTGTTTAACGCCGGGCTGAACAGCTTTATCCAGGAAGCACGTCTGCTGGCCCGCTTTAACCATCCCGGCCTGCTGCACGTATTGCGCTTCTGGGAGCAGAACGGCACCGCCTATATGGGCACGCTTTACTACAGCGGCATGACGCTGAAAGAGTGGCAGCTCACCAGCCCGGAGTCGATTTCCGAAGCCTGGATTCGTCGTCTGCTGCCGCCGCTGCTGGGCGCCATCAGCACCATTCATCAGGCGGGCTATCTGCATCGCGATATCTCGCTGGATAATATCCAGATTCAGGAAAACCAGCTGCCGGTGCTGCTGGATTTCGGCTCGGCGCGCAAAGAGATCGGCAATCTCTCCGATGAAACCGAAATCATGCTGAAGCCCGGTTTCGCCCCGATTGAGCAGTACAGCGAAGAGGGAGAGGTTGAACAGGGCCCGTGGACGGATATCTACGCGCTCGGTGCCGTGCTGCACAGCCTGATCACCGGTAATCCCCCGCCGGTCAGCGTGGTGCGCTGCATTGAAGATAACTATCAACCGCTGGTTGAACGTCAGCCAGAAGGGTATTCGCTGCCGCTGCTGCATGCGATTGACTGCGCGCTGGCGATGAAGCCGGGCGATCGTCCGCAAACTATCGATGCGTTTGCGGCGCTGATTGATCTGCCGGTCAGTGATGTTGAAGCCGTGGTTAACAGTTTCCCGGTGCCGGGCGAAAGTCCTGCCGTCGTGGAAGAGGAGCCGGTCGAGACGCCAGCCCCGGTAGTAATGGCGGTGAATCACGGTGCCGCCGCCGCCGAGCCGGTTACGCCGCGTACCGTACGCCGACTGTCGCCAGGATTGCTGGGCGCAGCGGCCGTTGCGCTGCTGGCGGTGGTGGCTGCCGTCTGGCTGGCGAATCGTCACGCTGCAACACCGGAACCGGTCAGCCATGCACCGGTTGCCGCCACCGGTGCCCCCGCAGCGGCAGCGCCGGCCACGGACGCGCCAGCAGTGCTGGCGACGGTTTATCTCAAGCTGGAAAGCGGTGAAAACGTGGTGCTCAACGGACAGCAGGTGGAAGTTAAACCGGGCAGCAGCGGCTTTGCCGCGCTGAATCTGGCGGCCGGACAGTATCGCATTGAAGTGCATAACGGCAGCGTGACCCACACACAATCGCTGACCATTGATAAGCCAGGCACCTGGCTGATTAATCCGGCCAACTGAGGTGAGGCAAGGCGGGAACGTAACCGCCAGCTCACCGTTTCCCCTGCTGCCAGAGGGCGGCAGGGGAAACGGGTTACGGTTACGGCGTCAGGCCTGCTTCAGGCAATGGCTTTGTTGTAACGTCCGTACCTGATGGGCCAGCCGGCTCAGACTCTCCTCTTCCATGCCGCGTCGGGTCAGCTCTTCTTCCAGCGAAAACAGATACTGGGCATTGGAACCCAGCGGGCCACTGGCAGCGGCAATCAGTGGGGCGATCGCCTCCGGGCAGGAGTCCGATTCATACAGCGGGTGACGCGGGTCCATAATAAAGGTCAGTGCCGTCACGCTGCGGCCATCATCCAGCTGCAGTTCGCACCAGGTCGGCAGATAGCAGCCGGTAATCATCTCGCGTTTCCACAGCAGCGCCAGCTCCTCATGCAGCCGCGCCTCCGGCAGGCGAAACGCCAGACCGCTGGTGCGACCGCCCTGTTTCAGCGCCAGCATCCGGCCGGGGTGCGTGGCGGTGCCGCGTCCGGCAATCAGCCGCAAACAGAAAGCGCGATGCCAGCCTTCCAGCCAGCCGGAAGCCACCTCATCCGCTTCAAAGATCGGGTTCCACATCAGAGAGCCGTAACCAAAGATCCAAACCGGGCTGTGATCGGGACGGCAGGCCAGCGTAGCCGCCAGCGACGCCGCGCGCTGCTCGCAACTCCAGAGCAGCGTCTCTTCGATATCACCGAACGACGTTTTACAATCCGCTTTTAAAAGAAATTCCCGGGTAAGCAATGCGACCTCCTCGACTATCACGGCGTCCTGTCCAGATGGCTCCTCTGTAATGATCACCAAAACGGCTTCGCGTTTCGTTCATAAAATTGACATTAATCCATTTACCGGACGGGTTTCAAGCGTGAGGTGGGTCGCAGGATAAAAAAAACCAGATAAACCTGATAGCGCAGAGGCAAAAAAGGACCAGATGTTTCTGGCCCTTTGCTGAAATCCGTCTACCTGCCGGCGTTAACGCTTAGGATGCCATTTATCATCATCCCCTTTTTCATACTCTTTCTTTACCGCCGACCAGGCAACTTTATGCGCCACCTCTTCGCGGGACTCATCACCACGACGATCGTCGGCGTCTTTATACTGTGACCAGGCGCTGTTGAATGCCTGTTGATAGATATCCTGCGCATGGGCCGGCAGTACGTGTCTGACGCTGTCGGGTAGATCGTTTCGGTTATCGTAAGGCATGTTTGCTCCTCGCTTTACAGGGTAATATTAAGTCTGGCCCAGCAGCGGAAAATTACAAATGCCGATTTATGCCAGGTTCAGATTAAAAATCGATTATCGGCACTGTAAATGCAGTTATCTGAGACTTTTTATCCGACTATCACGATGAAAGGATGGGTTTCGGATTTTTATTGTTAACTGATTAATAATGAAATATTGATGATAATATCTGGTTAAGAGGCTTACGTTCATTTATTGAGAATAAGTAAAAAGCAGTAAATTTTCCCCGTTGAGTCAGCTGAAAAGATAAACTGCGCCCTGCCCTAAAACTGATTATATTTTTACAGCAGCAGCCGCTGCCCTTATGATCATTAACCAGAGAGGATGGTGAATGCCTTCACATGAAAAAACACGTCACAAGGAATTCTCGCTGATATTCCCCATCGTTACGCTGGG
This sequence comes from Pantoea sp. USHLN298, assembly GCF_037149395.1. NCBI lineage: Bacteria > Pseudomonadati > Pseudomonadota > Gammaproteobacteria > Enterobacterales > Erwiniaceae > Pantoea > Pantoea sp. USHLN298. The sequence continues at coordinate 833,417 of NZ_JBBCRO010000001.1, read as the reverse complement.
TGTACTCTACTTTTTTGGCGCACAAACCTCGTTCCCGATCGTCGTCGGTATCAACATTCTGGCCCTGATTGCCATTCTTAGCAGCGCGTTCAGCGTAGTGCGGCACGCAGACGTGCTGGCACACCGGCTGGGTGAGCCTTACGGATCGCTGATTCTGAGTTTATCGGTGGTAATCCTTGAGGTGAGTCTGATCTCGGCGCTGATGGCGACCGGCGATGCCGCGCCTGGCCTGATGCGTGACACGCTCTACTCGATTGTCATGATCGTGACCGGTGGGCTGGTAGGCTTTGCCCTGCTGCTTGGCGGTAATAAGTTTGCAACGCAATACGTTAATCTGGCGGGCGTGAAGCAATATCTGATCGCTATCTTCCCGCTGGCGATTCTGGTGCTGGTCTTTCCCAACGCCCTGCCCGGCGGCAACTTTTCCACCGCGCAGGCGCTGCTGATCGCGGCAATTTCAGCGGCGATGTATGGCGTTTTCCTGCTGATCCAGACCCGGACTCACCAAAGCCTGTTTATCTATGAACATGAAGATGAGAGTGACGATGGCGATCCGCATCACGGCAAACCCTCGGCCCACAGCAGCATCTGGCATACCGTCTGGCTGATTGTGCATCTGATTGCGGTGATCGCCGTGACCAAAATGAATGCCAACACGCTGGAAAGTTTGCTGACCGAAATGAATGCGCCGGCACAGTTCACCGGTTTCCTGGTGGCGCTGCTGATCCTCTCGCCTGAAGGCCTGGGCGCGATCAAAGCGGTGCTGATGAACCAGGTGCAGCGCGCCATGAACCTGTTCTTTGGTTCCGTGCTGGCCACCATCTCGTTAACCGTCCCGGCGGTGACTATCATTGCCACTCTGACCGGCCAGGAGTTGATCTTTGGCCTGGAGCCGCCACAGATGGTCATTATGATGGCGTCGCTGATCCTGTGTCAGCTCTCCTTCTCTACCGGCCGCACCAACGTGCTGAACGGTGCAGCGCACCTGGCGTTGTTTGCCGGTTACCTGGTCACCATCATGCTGTAACAACCCTTTTCGCAGACGAAAAAAAAGAGCGATTTCTCGCTCTTTTTTTCGTTGCGGCCGTTACTTACTTGCTGGTATCGAGATCCGGGAAGCTCTTGACCAGATCGTCAATCGCCTTCATCTGCATCAGGAACGGCTCCAGTTTGTCCAGCGGCAGCGCAGAAGGACCATCACACAAGGCGTGATCCGGGTCCGGATGTGCTTCAATGAACAGGCCGGCAATGCCCACCGCCATACCGGCACGTGCCAGTTCAGCCACCTGCGCACGACGTCCGCCAGACGCGGCGCCAAACGGGTCGCGGGTCTGCAGCGCATGAGTCACGTCGAAAATCACCGGGCTATTTTTGGTCACTTTCTTCATCACGTTGAAGCCAAGCATGTCGACCACCAGGTTGTCATAACCGAAGTTGCTGCCGCGGTCGCACAGGATCACCTGCTCGTTACCACCTTCAGCAAACTTATCCACGATGTTGCCCATCTGGCCAGGGCTGACGAACTGCGGCTTCTTAACGTTAATTACCGCACCGGTTTTCGCCATCGCTTCCACCAGGTCCGTCTGACGCGCCAGGAAAGCGGGCAACTGGATAACGTCAACCACATCGGCCACCGGCTGCGCCTGCGATGCTTCATGGACGTCAGTGATGATTTTCACGCCGAAAGCCTGCTTCAGCTCCTGGAAAATCTTCATGCCTTCTTCCAGGCCCGGACCGCGATAGGAGTGAATAGATGAACGGTTAGCTTTATCAAACGACGCTTTGAACACGTAAGGAATGCCGAGTTTGTCAGTCACTTTTACATAGTGTTCGCAGATGCGCATTGCCAGGTCGCGCGACTCCAGCACGTTCATCCCGCCGAACAGCACAAACGGCAGATCGTTTGCTACTCTGATGTCACCAATACTCACGACTTTCTGTGTCATGCCCTTTCCTTTTCAGTGGGTACGCTTAGTGCAGCGTGACCTGTTTTTGTTCGATTGCGTGAATCTGAACTTTGATCATTTCGCTGACCGGGTCCTCAGGACACTGCTCAACGAAGTACGTTAAATCATTCAGCGCGATATGTTCGCATTCCAGCTGCGCATAGATCAAACCGCGATCGCGGATTTCATAGGGATCGTCCGGATCGATACGCAACAGCACCTGGCTGACGTTCAGCGCCAGCTCCATCTGCTTCTCTTCCATCAGGGCGGCTTTCAGCGTATCGAGCATTTTACGCATCACGGTGACGGTTTTGGCTTCATCGAGATCGTCATCATACAGCCGCGCGGTCGGACTGATGTTGCCCTTGAGCCACACTTCCAGCGTATGGGTATCCAGGGTTTCGCCATTGAACGGATTGATCAGCCATTTTTCGCCATCAATCCAGTCGGCACGCAGAATCAGCTGGGTTGGGAAGATCACCGGCATCAGCGGCAACTCCAGCTCAGCCGCAATATGCAGCAGAATAACGCCCAGCGAGACGGCGGTGCCCTGCCGGGTTTTCAGTACGTTGTCGATCCAGAGCGCATCAGAAAGGTTATATACCCCGCTGGCGCCGCCAAAACCCCACTGGCGATAGAACAGCTCCAGCAATTTTTCGAGTTGCAGATCCGCATCTTCGGCGTGGCTGACATAGTCACGCGCTTCGGCCACCAGGGCCGCAAGTTGTGCTTCCACCGACACGGCCGGGAAATCGGCGCGGATGGCAAGCGTAGCGCCAATCACCGCTTCACATAACGGTGTCTGGCTAAAATCTAATTGTTCGGTAGAGGTCATGCTATCCCCACAACGGCATTTTGCTCAGCGCCAGCTTAATGACCAGCACCAGTGCGATTAACGCCACCAGAAACGCAATCCAGCGGGTACGGTCAGTGCGTGGTCGGCGGCTCAATGCCACAAATCCTAAGGCGATGTAGATAATAACCCCTAATAGCTTCTCAGTCAGCCAGCTTCCTTGCGGAGTGAAGGGATAGAAGTGCGTAATCATCACCAGTGAGACACCGGTCAACAGTAACAGGGTGTCGTTAGCGTGAGGCAGAATGCGCACCCAGCGCCGCGACAGCATCGCTGACCCGCTGCGCAGCCAGTAAAAACGCAGCACAAACATAAAAATGGTGATCGCCACCGTTAACAGGTGAACATTTTTGATCAGAGGGTACCAGGCGTACATGGTGCGTCCTTGTCAGTCCGTTTTCAGGTTGAAGATTGTCCCAGGGTGACACGAGGATTGCCACCGTAATCATTGACGGTTTCTACCGCGCGATAGCCTTGCTGGCGCATCTGTTCACGCACCGCATCGCCCTGCTGCCAGCCATGCTCCAGCAGCAGCCAGCCGCCGGGTTGCAGCCAGTCAGGCGACTGCTCTATCAGCGTGCGTAAATCTGCCAGACCGGCGTCAGCCGCCACCAGCGCGCTGCGCGGCTCAAACCGCACGTCGCCCTGTTCCAGGTGGTGATCGCAGGCATCAATATAGGGAGGATTGCTGACGATAAGGTCAAATCGCTGCGGGGCGAGCTGCTGAAACCAGTGGCTGAGCAGGAAACGGGCATGGGTAAGGTTGAGCCGCTGCGCATTACTGCGCGCCAGTTCCACCGCTTCGGCGATACGATCCACCCCGGTGACCTGGCAGTCAGGCCGTTCGCTGGCCAGCGCCAGTGCAATCGCGCCGGTGCCGGTACCCAGATCAAGAATGGTGGCGAAAGACGCAGGCAGATGTGCCAGCGCCTGCTCAACCAGCAGCTCAGTGTCCGGTCGCGGGATCAGCGTGGCGTCCGTGACGCGCAGCGGCAGCGACCAGAATTCACGTTCGCCAACCAGATGCGCCACCGGTTCACCGCGGGCGCGACGGCTCAGCAAGGCATCAAGCTGGCTCAGCTGCTCCTCACTCAGCACGGTGTCATCAAAAGCGATCAGCCAGCTGCGCGATTTGCCGGTCACAAAACTTAACAGAATTTCAGCATCGCGCTTTGGACTCTCGCCGCCGCGCAAGGTCGCAACGGCCTGTTTCAGCCAGTGGCGAATCTCCATCAATCCTGTCCAGCCAGCGCCGCCAGCTGATCCGCCTGATATTCCTGCACGATCGGCTCAATCAGGCTGTCGATTTTGCCTTCCATAGTTTCATCCAGACGGTAAAGCGTCAGGTTGATGCGATGGTCGGTGACGCGGCCCTGCGGGAAGTTGTAGGTGCGAATACGGTCGGAGCGGTCACCGCTGCCCAGCAGGTTACGACGTGTGCTGGCTTCAGCGGCGTGACGACGGGCCATTTCAGCGGCGTGGATACGCGCGCCCAGCACCGCCAGCGCTTTGGCTTTGTTTTTATGCTGCGAACGTTCGTCCTGACACTCCACCACAATGCCGGTCGGCAGGTGAGTAATACGGATGGCTGAGTCGGTGGTGTTAACGTGCTGACCGCCGGCGCCCGATGAGCGGAAGGTATCGATCTTCAAATCGCCGGCGTTGATCTCCGGCAGTTCCGCTTCAGGAATTTCCGGCATCACCGCCACGGTGCAGGCGGAGGTATGGATTCGGCCCTGTGATTCGGTTTCAGGCACGCGCTGAACCCGGTGTCCGCCCGATTCAAACTTCAGGCGACCATAGGCACCGTCGCCCGTGACCCTGGCGATCACCTCTTTGTAACCGCCATGTTCGCCTTCGTTGGCGCTGACTATCTCTACCCGCCAGCGGCGCGCTTCAGCATAGCGGCTGTACATGCGGAACAGATCACCGGCGAAAATCGCCGCTTCATCACCGCCGGTCCCGGCGCGCACTTCGATGAAGCAGGCGCGTTCATCATCGGGATCTTTCGGCAGCAACAGCACCTGCAACTGCTGCTCCAGCACTTCGCTCTGCTCACGCGCCGCCTGCAGCTCTTCCTGCGCCATGTCGCGCATTTCAGGATCGTCGAGCATCTGCTGCGCGGTTTCGATATCTTCCTGCACCTGCTGCCAGTCGCGGAAGCAACGGGTCACATCGGTCAGCTGGGCATATTCGCGTGACAGCGCACGGAAACGCTCCTGATCGGCGATCACGCCAGCATCGCCCAGCATCGCTTCCACTTCTTCGTGGCGCTCCTGCAGGGCTTCCAGTTTGGCAACTATAGAGGTTTTCATTTAAATGTGGGATTCCCGTAACAGGTGGCAGCAGCCTGGTGCCTACTCGAGACCCAGGCTGTCGCGTAAAATCTGCAGGCGTTCATTATCGCCGTCGCGGGCGGCCTGCTGAAGCGATTTGGTTGGTGCGTGAATTAAACGGTTGGTCAGCTTGTGTGCCAGTTCCTGCATCACTTTTTGTGGGTCGGCACCCTGTTGCAGCGCCTGCAGCGCGCGGCCTTCCAGCTCAGCACGGATCTCGTCCGCCTGAGAGCGGTATTCACGAATGGTGTTGACCGCGCCCTGAGAACGCAGCCACGCCATAAATTCGCCGCTCTCCTGCACCACGATGCTCTCGGCCTGCACTGCCGCGGCTTTGCGCTGCGCCAGATTCTGCTCGATAATCGCCTGCAGGTCATCGACGCTATAGAGATAGGCATTCGGCAGCTTGCCCACTTCCGGCTCGACATCGCGCGGAACGGCGATATCCACCAGCAGCATCGGCTTATTACGACGTGCCTTCAGCGCGCGCTCCATCATGCCTTTGCCAATAATCGGCAACGGACTGGCGGTGGAAGAGATGATAATGTCAGCTTCGGCCAGACGGGCATCAATCTCCGCCAGGCTGATGACATCGGCCCCGACTTCGTTCGCCAGGGTTTCCGCCCGCTCGCGAGTGCGGTTAGCGATGATGAGTTTTTTGACCTGATGCTCGCGCAGATGGCGCGCCACCAGCTCAATGGTTTCACCGGCACCGACCAGCAGCACGTTGACGGAAGAGAGCGATTCAAAAATCTGACGCGCCAGGGTACAGGCGGCAAACGCCACCGAGACGGCATTGGCACCGATATCAGTTTCGGTCCGCACCCGTTTGGCGACGGAGAAGGTTTTCTGGAACATGCGTTCCAGTTCGCTGCTCAGCGCCTGGCCGCGCGAGGAGTCGGCAAAGGCTTTCTTCACCTGGCCGAGAATCTGCGGTTCACCCAGCACCAGTGAATCGAGCCCGCTGGCGACACGCATCAGGTGGCTGACCGCCTCGTTATCCTGATGCCAGTAAAGGCTGTTGCGTACGTCTTCTTCATCGAGCTGATGATAGTCGCATAACCAGCGTACCAGACGCGCCTGCAAATCAGCCTGCTGCTCTACACTGAGGTAGAGTTCGGTCCGGTTACAGGTCGACAGCACCACGCCGCTCTGCACCATTGGCTGTGATAACAGGCTGTTCAGCGCCTGCTCAAGCGTCTCCGGCCCGAACGAGACACGTTCGCGCAGAGCAATGGGGGCAGTTTTGTGATTGATTCCGAGAGCGAGCAGCGTCATGGTGGTTTCGGTTGGGATGTCCCAATAATGTCAGGGTTTTGTGAGGCGCATTCTACAAGATGCGACAGATCAAGAAAAGCCATACAAAGCCTATGACTGTAATAAGATTAACCTGATCGTGCTCAATTTGCTGCATAACAGCATTGACGGCTTAAATACGGATGGTTAGCGTTATCCGTTACGAATTATAAACGTGTCTGAGGAGATGACCACTTGATGCTTTATTCACCACGCACTCTGTTGCGCATTTTGCCCCTTGCCAGCGTATTGCTGGCTGCCTGTAGCGTGAACAAACCGCAAGGTCCGGGCCCCAGCGTAACTGCGCCACAGTGGCAACAGCATCAGCAGGCAGTATCGAAAGTCACGCATTATCAGACGCGCGGCGCTTTTGCTTACCTTTCTGACAAGCAAAAAGTCTACGCACGCTTTAACTGGCAGCAGACCGCGCCCGATCGTTATCGCCTGTTGCTGACCAATCCGCTCGGCAGCACCGAGTTGCAGCTGGATGCCCAGGGTACAGTGGTGCAGATCGTTGACAACAAAGGCAAACGCTACGTCAGTAACGACGCGCAGAAGATGATTTCGCAGCTGACCGGGATGAACATTCCGCTGGCTAACCTGCGTCAGTGGATGATGGGTCTGCCAGGCGAAGCCACCGACTATCAGCTTAATGAGAACTACCAGCTGCGCAGCCTGAACTACAGCCGTGATGGCCAGAGCTGGCAGGTGTCGATTGCCGGTTACGACAGCAAAGTGACGCCGCCGCTGCCCGCCAGTCTGGAGCTGAAAGAAGGCGATCAGCGGATTAAACTGCGTATGGACAGCTGGACCGTTCAATGATCACCTACTGGCCATCACCGGCAAAACTGAACCTTTTTCTCTACATCACCGGCCGTCGTCCCGACGGCTATCACAACCTGCAGACGCTGTTTCAGTTTCTCGATTATGGCGACAGGTTGCAGATTACGGTCGATCAGAGCGATCGCATCCAGCTGCTGACGCCGGTCGCAGGCGTGGCCGAGGCGGATAACCTGATCGTCCGGGCGGCCGAACGCTTAAAACAGGCGGCTCAGGCGAAGCAGACGCTGCCCGCCCAGGCTGGCGCGCAGATTGCCATTGAGAAGCGTTTGCCGATGGGTGGTGGTCTCGGCGGCGGCTCATCCAACGCGGCAACCGTGCTGGTGGCGCTCAATCATCTGTGGCAAACCGGCCTGACGCCGGATGAGCTGGCGGCCATTGGCGTGCAGCTCGGTGCCGACGTTCCGGTGTTCGTAAAAGGCTTCGCCGCCTTTGCTCAGGGTGTCGGTGAACAACTTCAGCCCGCAGAGCCGGAAGAAAAGTGGTATCTTGTCGCCCATCCCGGCGTGAGTATCAGCACCCCGGCAGTCTTCAACGACCCCGCGCTGACGCGAGACACGCCGGTGCGCAGTTTAGCGACGCTTTTATCCTCACCCTTCGCTAATGATTGTGAAGCAGTGGTAAGAAAACGTTTTCGCGAGGTTGAAGAGCTTGTTTCCTGGCTGCTAGAATACGCGCCGTCGCGCCTGACTGGCACTGGCGCTTGTGTGTTTGCTGAATTTGACACCGAGTCTGCTGCTCGTCAGGTGCTGGAACTTGCCCCGAATGGGGTGCGCGGATTTGTAGCCCGAGGCGTAAATGTTTCGCCGCTACAGCGTGCCCTGCGAGGCGATTAGCGAATGCGTGACAGTGTCACCCCGTTCCAGACACTGCACGTTTCGCATCAACACACCCGTGTGAACGCCCATGACCGTATTCGCCGGTTACTGTCGTGCCGTTCATTCTCTGGACGCAAAGCCTGAGGTTCTTCTCGTGCCTGATATGAAGCTATTTGCTGGTAACGCCACCCCGGAACTAGCACAACGTATTGCCAACCGCCTTTACACCAGTCTGGGAGACGCCGCCGTTGGTCGTTTCAGTGACGGTGAAGTGAGCGTACAGATTAACGAAAATGTACGCGGTGGTGATATTTTCATCATCCAGTCCACCTGTGCTCCCACCAACGATAATCTGATGGAACTGGTTGTGATGGTCGACGCGCTGCGTCGTGCTTCTGCTGGTCGTATTACCGCAGTCATCCCCTACTTTGGTTATGCCCGTCAGGATCGCCGCGTGCGCTCCGCGCGTGTACCTATTACCGCTAAAGTAGTGGCAGACTTCCTTTCCAGCGTCGGTGTTGACCGTGTTCTGACGGTTGACCTGCACGCCGAGCAGATCCAGGGCTTCTTCGACGTCCCGGTTGATAACGTATTTGGCAGCCCGATTCTGCTGGAAGACATGCTGCAGATTGGTCTGGAAAACCCGATTGTTGTTTCTCCCGATATTGGTGGCGTAGTGCGTGCCCGTGCTATCGCTAAACTGCTGAACGACACCGATATGGCAATCATCGATAAACGCCGCCCGCGCGCGAACGTTTCTCAGGTGATGCACATTATTGGTGACGTTGCTGGCCGCGACTGCGTGCTGGTCGACGACATGATCGACACCGGCGGCACGCTGTGTAAAGCGGCTGAAGCGTTGAAAGAGCGCGGTGCGAAGCGCGTATTTGCTTACGCAACGCACCCGATCTTCTCAGGCAACGCGGTTGAAAACCTGCGTAAGTCGGTGATCGACCAGGTGATTGTCTGCGATACCATTCCGCTGTCTGAAGAGATGAAGTCACTGCCGAATGTGCGCACCCTGACTTTGTCTGGCATGCTGGCTGAAGCGATTCGCCGCATCAGTAACGAAGAGTCAATCTCGGCGATGTTCGAGCATTAATCTTCGCGAAACCGGGCTTCATGCCCGGTTTTTTTCATCTGTGCGACGGCCCGATTAACTCGCTGCCTTTAGTGCTATTCCCGCGATAAATTTCCCCGAAATCGGTTATTTTCAACGCCACCCACTCTTTTAGTAAAACGCCGCATTCCTCACTTCTGCCCCAGACGGTTAAGTGATAATTTGCTGCGCACTTTTCATCACAACGCCACCACTATGACTCTGGATATCTATACGCTATTTATTTGTGAGCTCTACGTGTTGGGTTTTTTAAGCATCATCATGGTTTTTGCCTGGATGGGATCGCAATACGATCGCGTGCTGGGTTTTACCTGCCTGTCGCTTGTTTTTACCCTGGTGGCGGTGTTTTTTAGCAGTTTACGCAGCAGCGGAATGCAGTTTCTGCCGGTTGCCGCTGGCAATGTGCTGGTGATGCTGGCCTATGGCGGCTTACTCAATGCCTTTCGCTTATTCTGCGGTAAAAAGATCGGCACCGGCTGGCTGCTGGGCGCACTGCTCTGGGCGATCCTCTGCTGTTTTCCAGCGTTCTACTACAGCTTACCCAAGCGGGTGCTGGTGCTGTGCATCGCCTGTGTTGCATACACGGCGGCGCTGATCCAGTTGTTATGGCTGGCCCGTGACTCGCTGAAAGTCACCTTCTGGCCCGCGCAACTGCTGCTGTGGATCCATCTGCTGTTTCATCTGGCGCGGATGCTGCTGGACAAGGCGATACCGACCCGCCTGCACGGTGCGATTGGCGGGTCTGACTTTTCGGTTTATGTGATTCTGGAATCGATTCTGTTTGTCATCGGCCTGACCTTCACCATTCTGGCGATGGTCAATGAGCGCACCCAGATCGCCTACAAATACGCCTCACTGCACGATCCGCTGACCAGCGTCTGGAACCGGCGGGCGCTGTTCCTTGAGGCGGAGAAAATCGTGGCGCGCTGCCATCGGCAGAACCGCCCGTTTACTGCGGTGCTGTTCGACCTCGATCACTTTAAAAGCGTCAATGACCGTTATGGACACCATCAGGGCGACCAGATTTTGATCGACTTTTGCCAGTTAGTAACCGGACTGATCCCGGTAGAAGGACGTTTTGCCCGACTGGGCGGTGAGGAGTTTGCAGCGATTATTCCGGCCGGTGCAGAGGAAGCACAGGCCTGGTGTGAAGCGATTCGTTTGGCGACCAGTCAGTCACAACCCAGCGCCGTAGACTATACGGTCAGCATTGGATTTGCCACAGCGACCCATCGCCAGCACCGCTTCGAGGATTTACTGGCGCTGGCCGATGAGGCGCTTTATCGCGCCAAAGCCAGCGGCAGAAATCGTACTGAACAGCAACCGATATCGGCAGCCATCCGTTAGTGATGGGTGTGATGAGACCGACGGCAGCGTTTGTCGTAATGACGCAGCCAGTAATAACGATCTTCCACTTTTTCACGACCGCTGACGCGTGCGCCGACCAGCCACAGCAGCGCGCCGATAAAAATACTGAACATCGCACCGTGCGCCAGAAACTGTGGCAGATGAAGCGACGGTAACTGGTTGATAATTGAATAGCCAACACCCATTACCATTGTGAGTAATCCCAGTACCATCAAACTATTACCCGCGACGCGACAATGTTGATGTTTCATGTTGCACCTCCATCCTTATGAGCCGATTAAAACCGCACACAATGTTAAGTTGCCATAAGTTTAGGCAATGGCTGACGGCAACGTTGCGGGCCGGATCACACAACCGCCATAAACTTGTGACTGGATCTGATTGCAGCTTATTGATTTAGATGAAAAATGATTAATCACCGTTCTGAATCACTTTAACGGTATGCGCTTTGTCATCTCGCCTGCGGCGAAGTAAACTAACGCCCTTTGGCAATAACAGCAGGATATTCATTGTGAGCAGCATTAAACTGATTGTGGGTCTTGCCAATCCCGGCGCTGAATATGCCGCCACGCGCCATAATGCCGGTGCCTGGTATCTGGATTTACTGGCTGAGCGCCACAATCAGTCACTGAAAGAGGAAGGTAAATTCTTCGGCTATACCGCCCGTCTGGCGATCGCCGGAGAAGATGTGCGCTTGCTGGTGCCGACCACTTTTATGAACCTGAGCGGCAAAGCGGTGGCCGCAATGGCGACCTTCTATCGCATTGCACCGGAAGAGATTCTGGTGGCCCACGATGAACTCGACTTGCCGCCAGGCGTAGCGAAGTTTAAGCAAGGCGGCGGGCATGGTGGCCATAATGGGCTGAAGGACATCATCAGTAAGCTGGGCAACAACAATAACTTCCACCGTCTGCGCATCGGCATCGGTCATCCGGGCGATCGCAATAAGGTAACCGGATTTGTGCTGGGCAAACCGCCCGCCAGTGAGCAGAAACTGATTGATGACGCCATTGATGAAGCGGTGCGCTGCACCGAACTGTGGCTGAAAGAAGATCGCATCAAGGCGATGAACCGGCTGCACGCTTTCAAGCCTGCTTAATCGCCCGAATCGTCGCGATTCTGTGTATAATGCGCGAAAATTTTCATTTCGTCTCCGACAGTGCGCCGCCGGGCGGGCTGTCCATCCAGTTATAAAGGGTATCAAACCATGGGATTCAAATGCGGTATCGTCGGCCTGCCGAACGTCGGTAAATCCACGCTGTTTAACGCGCTGACTAAAGCGGGTATCGAAGCGGCTAACTTCCCCTTCTGCACCATTGAGCCCAACACTGGCGTGGTGCCGATGCCTGACCTGCGTCTCGATCAGCTGTCTGAGATTGTTAAACCGCAGCGCGTGGTGCCTACGACCATGGAATTCGTCGACATCGCTGGCCTGGTAAAAGGCGCGTCAAAAGGTGAAGGACTGGGTAACCAGTTCCTGACCAACATCCGTGAAACCGAAGCGATCGGTCACGTGGTGCGCTGCTTTGAGAACGACAACATCATTCACGTTGCGGGCAAAGTAAACCCGGCTGAAGATATTGACGTCATCAACACCGAACTGGCGCTCTCCGATCTCGATACCTGCGAACGTGCGATTCAGCGCGTGCAGAAGAAAGCCAAAGGCGGCGATAAAGACGCGAAAGCCGAACTGGCTGCGCTGGAGAAGTGCCTGCCGCATCTCTCTGAAGCCGGTATGCTGCGTTCGCTGGATCTGGATGCTGATGAGAAAGCGGCAATTCGCTATCTGAGCTTCCTGACGCTGAAGCCGACCATGTACATCGCTAACGTCAATGAAGACGGTTTTGAGAACAACCCTTACCTTGATCAGGTGCGTGCCATCGCCGAAGCGGAAGGTTCCGTGGTGGTGCCGGTGTGTGCTGCGGTGGAATCAGATATCGCTGAGCTGGAAGATGAAGATCGTGATGAGTTCATGGCGGAACTGGGACTGGAAGAGCCAGGCCTGAACCGTGTGATCCGTGCCGGTTACTCCCTGCTGAACCTGCAGACTTACTTCACCGCAGGCGTGAAAGAAGTGCGTGCCTGGACCATCCCGGTAGGCGCTACGGCTCCACAGGCAGCCGGTAAAATCCATACCGACTTCGAGAAAGGCTTCATCCGTGCACAGACCATCGCCTTTGAAGACTTTATCGCTTATAAAGGCGAGCAAGGCGCGAAAGAAGCCGGCAAGATGCGTTCTGAAGGGAAAGAGTACATCGTCAAAGATGGCGACGTGATGAACTTCCTGTTTAACGTCTGATTGGTTTCTGTTGTCACATGGGGTTTCACTGAACCTGATGCAGCGCAACATACCCGATAAAATCCACGCCCTGGCGTGGATTTTTGTTTTCAGAAGCTATGGAGCGCCCTTTGAAAGGAGGCGATGAAGTGCTGGCTGCCATCTGCTGCACTTTAACTCAGCCTGGTAACGGGTTAAGGGATCTGCCGGAAGATCAATCTGTTGTTTTCAGATCATAGCGGCGCAGCGGTATCGCACTGATGGCATCAACAATGCTGACCGGCGCGGCCAGCAGTGTTGTAAGCGGAAGCGATCATTGCTGAATCCACTCATCAGCGGAAAGCGAGATCAGAATGATGCTGCCGTGGTCTCTTTTTCTTTCTCCTTCATCAGCGCATAGGCCTGTGCACGCAGATGCTGCCCGGCTTGCTCGATCTGCTGCTGCCTGGCAGGTGAATCGTCTGGTAGCTGACGAATGAGCCGCAACTGTTCCTCTACGGGTATCGTCTGCCGAAAATGCGTCATCATGCTGAAGACCGCTGATTTAAGCTCGCTGACCGTCAGGTACCTGCCTCGCTTTTCATCCAGAGCATTTAATTTGTCCGCCAGAGTCTGCAATTCCGTCATGCCCTGATGCCATCCATTCATCGTATCGGCAGGTAAAGCCGCGGCGTTAACCTGCTGCTGCCACTGTTGTGTCAGTTGACGCGATTTTTCCGGCCACAGCACCTGAGCCTGTTTCACCAGCTGACGGCTGTAATCCGTTGCCCAGTCCGGCGGTAACTGGCTGAGACGGGTAAGCTGCTGCTGTGTCGCGGTAAATAGCGCGTCAGAGAGCGGGCCCTGCTGACGAAGCGCCTCCAGCTGCATCGGTGAGAGTACCGAAGGTAACGCTGACAGTGATGAAGCAAGTGGTGTCTGCAGCGGGTCCGGACGCTGAAAAAGGTTCCAGCTCCACAGCGCGACGCTGGCTAGCACCAGCATGGCCAACATTCCCAGCGCAAACGGCTGCCATAACGTTGCAGCAGCAGGCGGCGGGATCTGCGGGTTCGTCGCAGGCTGGGGTTCCGGCGGCACCAGATAAATCCACTTCACCTCATTGGCCGACCGGGTCGTTTCTGGTGAGGGAGCCGCTGAAATCCCGGTGCTGGTAAGGACTACGTCAGGATCATTTTCAACGACTGGCGCCGCGGCGCTGTCACTCTTCTCCAGCCTGACAGCACTGTGGTGTATCAGGCTGAGCAAAGCATTCAGCGGGCTCAAAGGGGTAAGCTCCCGTCGCTGTAGCGCGCTTATCAGACGGGTCAGCTGCTGCTCAGCAAGATTGAGCGCGCTGTAGTCGCTGTCGCTGGGCGAGAAGGTGCGCAGCAGCTGTTGCATCCGCTGACTGAGGCTGCACAGAATTTCCATCCTTACCGCCACAGGCTGCGGCCAGAGCGCGTCCCACTGATGGGTGATCAGGGTTTCCAGTAACGACAAGCCTTCATTCAAGCCGGAAAGTCCGGCCAGATGCGTACGCGCCAGCGTATACCAGGCCGCCGACTGCAACTCCACGCCATTCTGCTCAAACAATGCATCACAGCGTTTTTCGACAGACTGCCAGTTCACATCGGGACGGGCCGGATGCGAGAGTTTAGCCAGTTCATTGCGCAGTGCAGCGTAATCAGGAAGCCTGCGCGGATCGCTGCCGGTTTTTATCCGGCGGTCAGAGAAATTGGTCATGAAGATAAACTCAGGGAGGAAAAATCGTGGTGACTCAGGTCAGTATGTTGACGCCCGAGGCTCAAGATAGTGCTGCTGTTTCATATGCCTGATGAGCACCCGTCCTTCCGGCATAAACTCAGTACCGTAGCGAACCAGTCCAACACCTTTCAGTTCAGCATCGATGGCATAACGTAACTCTCCCGGAATAACCTGGTCGAGCAGCACGACCTTAATGCTTTTCAGACGTGGCTCATATTTGAGCAATACCGCCGACAGCGTTCCCATCAGTTCATGTGCCGTACCCGGCATTTCCTGGAGAATTTTGGTCATGTCCGGCAAACCATAGTCAGGAAGATGAGCCAGCGTCCCGGCACGACAGTTCAGGACGCGCTGCATGTTGTCGAGTACGGACATGATCACCTGGTTTTCTTCACTGACCTGATGTAAATCGAGGCCACCGGAGAAATTTCCGGCGAGCATCTCATACAGCGAGGGCGTCTTGTGGTTCTGGGGCATTATTTATCCTTCACCGCGATCAGCGTCAGAGAGTTATTCCCGGCCTCAATCACCCTGGCCTTGTCGGGATCAAGCGCTTCACGCTCAATCGTCAGCTTCCATCTGTTTTTCACCTGATCGGGATGGCGGAACAATCCCACCACGCCCACATATTTCGCCGCCTCTTCCATCGGCATATCAAGCTGCACGTCACCACCCGGTTTAATCACCACATCACGAGTGGACAACAGATCTGCGGCCAGCACCGTTTCCCCTTCCTTCAGCAGTTGCTGGTACACCGTCTTATCGAAGGTTTTACGATCCCTGAGCTGATAAATTCTCACCACAAGCGATTCAGACAGAGAGTTGCTCTCTCGTTCATCGGTATTCAGCGCTTCACGCGCGGTGAAATCGAGATGCAGCACTTTGATCTTCTTATAGAACACTGCGGTGAAGGCCGATTTGGTCCCGTCACTGACGCGTTGTGTCAGGCCACAGCCCGTCAGGCTCAGGGCCAGCAATATGGGCAGCCAGCATGCCGCCTTAGTCAAACTTATACGTAACACGTCGGTTTCCTTGTTGTAATATTGCGGGCTGCAGGCCACTGTAGCAGCCCAGTTCCGTGGTGAAAGTCTGCGGGATATCGTCCGCCAGTGTCTCCTGATCGGCACCCAGCACGCCGTTCATCCCAAGCCAGAAAGGCCCCTCGCCAAGCGGCGGAACGGCCAGCAGACGAGTCTGCGTGGTCAGGGTGATTTTTGCTTTAAAGCGCCAGCCCAGATAGACCCGCAGCATGACCAGAAAATCCTGATACAGCAGGCCATCTGGCTTCCAGCCCTGCGATTCCCGCTCATCATCGGTGAACAGCGCAATCAATAGCTGACTGTTCGCATCCATCGCCTCGTCGCCAAGCGGCGTATTGCCATCCAGCAGAAAGTCTTCATCACCGTAAAAGCCAAGCGGCCGGGTAATCTCCACCGGACGCAGAGAGTACGGGCTGACCTGTACCCGGGTTTCAGGTGCCAGCAGGCTGACCAGCGCCTGCATCCCCTGCTGAGTTTTTCCGGGCTGCTGCAGCACCCCAAGCAGCGACAAAAAGCGAGATACCGGCGTAGCAATATGCTCTGCGGTGCCTGGAATCCCCAGACCCACCAGGCCCAGCAGCGACTGTGAGATGCTGTCGGTCCCGCCGGGCTCGAAGGTCGCCGGGTAAGAGTACTTACGCCAGATACGGTAAAACTGCGTCAGGATGCGATGGCTGAAAATATCGAGGAAGCCCTGCAGTGCCTCATGCCCTTCCCGGCGTTGCGTAATATCATCGAGATAGGCGGTCGGCAACGGTGAGTCGACGCCGTACATCCCCATAAACGTAGTGCGGATGCGTGGCGGTTTACTCTCATCATCTTCGTCGTATTCAACAGATTTAAGCTCACTGACCGGAAAACCCATCCCCGGATAAGGCACAAAGCGCACCGGGTCATCAGCCGGATGGCTGGTAGAACCGAGCAGCGGACTGCCCGGATGACGCTTCTCCAGCAGCTGACAGAAACGATAAAAGTTAATACGGTGAAGGTCGGCTTCCAGCCGCGGGGTCAGCCGGGAATGCGGCGGTTGTGCTTCTCTTCCCATTCCAGGCGTTCTCCGGTCGGTTGCAGGGTAATAATCAGACGGTTAAACAGATAGATGTCGGTATAGAGTGCAAAGAAGCGGCTCAGCATCTCGCCAAACAGGCAGATGTCACCACGCCCGGCAAAGCCGTGGCTGTCCAGCGTCACGTCAATCTGGACGCCGCGCACCAGGTAACCCTGTTCGAAGCGCTCAGTTTCGCTGTGCTTCACATCGATAATGGCTTCCAGACGGCGGCGGTTCATCTCACTGTCGGTCCACTCATACAGCGCCAGGGTGCCGCGCAGCACGTCAGCATTATCCATCATCGGAAGAAAACCACTGCCGAGATGACTTAGCACACGCCAGTGAAAACGGTCCTGTGCTGGCGGATAACAGGGCAGCGTTGGCGCGCAAAGGTTGCGGACGGCGATACTGGCTGAGGTGGTTTTCATTACCGTATCAAGAACTGTACTTTGCAGCGCGCGGCGCGGTAACTGGCCGTGAGTGCCAGTCAGCGTCAGCGACAGGCTTTCGTCTTCCGGTACCGTATGATTGTCAAAGGCTTCGCCCCCAAGAATCAGCCAGGTATTATGTAGTCCGGACGGACCGCGGCGAACGCGAGTGTGGTAGTAATACTCAGGCGCTTCGTGGCGCATCATCCCGCCTTTATGACGAAAACTGGAGAACGGCACATAAGTCTGCTGACTGGAGGACGTTACTGAGTCGACGGCGTAAATTTCCGTGTGACCATCCTGTACGCGCATCGGGCGCAGCATATATTCCGTCTGCAGCGAGTTCAGCGTCAGCGGATCCGATTCCAGTGGGAACAGATTAATCACCGGCACGCAGTTAAGACGCAGGTGCTTCTCGGTAAAGCTGAAGTCATGCTCCCAGCGTTCCGCCAGCACCACGTCGATTTCAAACCAGGGAAGATCCGATGGCCATGCTACGCTCTCCAGCCCGCGCAGCCCGGTGAACATGAATTTCTCGCGGAAGGTAAAGTACTCCAGCAGCAGTTGATAGCCACTAAAGCTGCTGTTGCCCTTCGGCCAGAGGGTATCGTCATCGTCAAACCCGAGCGCGGTGAAACGCCCCTCCAGCCCCCTTCTGTCCGGCTCACCCGGCATCCGCAGCCACATCCGGGACACATTCATGGTGAAGGCTTCGTGCATGGCGCAGGCCAGCGGTGCATCCGCATTGAAATAGAATGGAATATGGCTGAGATCGATACGGCTCCAGTCCGCCAGTTTGCTGCAATGAAAGCGCAGCGAGATAACAGAGCGGCCATCAGGATCGGTCGACAACCGGGCGCGTTCCAGTGACAGTGGCTGAAGATTGATCGCCTTCGTACTGCTGTAGCGGCAGCGCGTGCCTTTTTCACCGATTGGTCGGGAAAGGACTTCGAAGCCTTTAGCGATACGCATCGGCTCTTTCATTTCGCGCCAGTCCGGCGTGAACTCCACTACCGACATCGACGGAATAGTGCGCAGATAATGCGGCCACAGCAGGCTGACCAGCCCTTCGGTCAGTTCTGGCAGGTCATCATCCAGCTTTTCACGCAGTCGTCCCATCAAAAAGGCAAAGCCTTCAAACAGGCGCTCCACGTACGGGTCGCGCGCACCCGCTTTATCGAGATTGAGCATTGCAGCCTGCTCCGGATGAGCACGGGCAAACTCTTCGCCTGCTTCAAGCAGGTAGCGCATTTCAGCGTCGTAATAACGCAGGGTTAAGTCATCCATAATTATGTCTGTGTGTTGATTACTGCTTGTTGAGCGGTGAAGAAAAATCCAGCCCCAATGAAGGCACCAGATGAAGTGAAGGATCGTTAATGCTGGTTTCGAAGAGAACAGTCTGCTATCTGGCGGGTGGCTGCTGGCCTGACGGAACACCATTACAGCGGGCTTCCCTCACTGAGCAATGCCTGTTAATACAGAAAGATACCCCACCACCGCAGGGTTACCTTCTGCCATAGCACTCTGTTTTCCGTTGAGAGGTACTCAGCCGCACAGCACCGCGGCCCGAGCAGGATCCAGTGAGATAAGCCCGGATAGCAGCATGTCCATTTCAGGCTGCAGCCGCGTTTTATCAGCTTCGCTGCGTGCGGCTTTGCCCCGCAGCAGTTTTAGCCGGCGAGCTTTGACTTCAAATATCAGCTCAGGCGTCCACTGCTTAAGCGTGAGTTCGCGGGCACCGGAGTCGAGCTCACCCAGCAGGTGCAGTGCCATTTCATTTTTTCCGTACTGCTCGCTCACCCGGGCCATCAGCAGACGCATCAGCCACTGGTTACGGGAAGAAGTGTAACCCGACTGAACCTGAAGCCAGTTAAGCGCGGCTTCAAATCCTTCTGTATCGGCTTTTGTTAACACTTCAGGCTCCAGTGCCAGCACATCATCGCTGCCCACAGCAACGACTGATACCGTCCCCTCTTTCCAGCCAGCCATATCATCCAGTACGCTTTCGTTTATCCAATTCAGCGTCACCTCGTCAGCAAAGGGTGTTCCGTCACTGAAAGCCAGTGCTTCCAGCCCAGGAAGGCGGGCCAGCAAACCTTTGAGATCACGGCAGAGAATATCTGCGCGCACCCTATCGCTATCGAGTTTTGCCAGTGCCTGACAGGCGTACCACTGCACATCCAGCCACAGATGATTGACGCCCTGCGCCAGCAACGTGTCTGTATGCTCCAGCAATTCAGACCAACTTTTTTGCAGGTAGAGTCGCTTGAGGTGAGCCCTGCTGTCTGGCTTAGGTGGAACCAGACGCGTACGCCCCGTCGCATCCAGCGGCGGCAGTTCGGTCAACGTATCCCAGCGGACACTTTTCAACAGATGATGCCCGGCCAGCCAGCCTCCAGGCTGATCGCGAAGATATTTCGCCAGCACTTTCGCCTGATCTAGCAAATCACGCCCGGATGTAACAGCGCTCATTACTGGCGCAGAAGTTACTGACACGGCTGCCGCGCTATCCTCACGGCTGGTCTGAGGCACCAGACTGTTGGCACCGCCGTTCTGTACCAGCCGGTTGTCCAGCGCCTGATACAGTCCGCCGAGTTCGGGACGGGCATTTTCATCAAACCATTGAAAAGCCTGCTCCGAAAGTAGCAGGCCAGCTGTGATGCGCTGCATCACCGACAAATCCACTTCCGGATATAAGGAAAGGCTATCAATTAAGCGGCCGCTACCCAGCCACTCCAGAGCTGATTTGCGGCTCCGGTCGCGTAACGGATGCAGCCGGGCACCGAACCGCTCAAGCATTGCCGCCAGCAGTTCAATCCCCTGTGCCAGTCCGGACTCACCATCCTGATGCAGGCGCGCCCAGACATAGAAAGTAATAACGCGCAGATCCTTGCAGCAGCCGGTCAGCAGCTTTTCCGCCAACTGGCATATCAGCCCGGTATCAATGCCGGAAAGTTTGTTGACCTCTTCACGGATGCGCTGGAAATCGTCATCGTAGCCTGGGTCCTCTCCGGTAGGCGCATCGTCGCTAACAGGCTCCAGCCAGCGTTCCCATTCAGCACAGCGCGACCTGGCACTCTCCAGTAACGTCTTCTCATCAGCGCCCATCGCCTGAAGTAAATTTTGTAATGTCGCCATTATTCCACTCCTTCCATGGCTGAATAATCTGTATCAACCGGAGCCTGTGAGGTGACCGGGGTATCCAGACTGAATATCTGGTCCGGCAGGCTGAAGTTGCGCAGTGAAAGTAGCGCCAGCGGTCCGTTGCCTAGCTGCGATCTCAGTACCCACTGCAGCGTTCTGCCGTCAGAGGCACTAAAGCTCAGCATCCACTGACTGCGGTCAAGTTGCCGCCGTTTGCTCTGATCCAGCCAGCGAATAAAGCCCCAGGTCCCGCTGTAGTCCCCGAACAGGCGCGCGCCGGCGTTGATAGTAGTCCAGGTCAGCATAGTGCCTGGCCTGAAGGTATCACCCGGCCAGCGCAAAGATTGCCAGTCGGCCATCTGGTTAAAGTAATGCAATTTTTGTCCGTCAATGGTCAGTTGAGTCTCTGTAACTTCTGCCGCGGGACGTGGCTGCAACTCAAAACTGATCCCCTGACTGCCATCGGTAAATAAAATATCCGACAGCTGACTCAGCTGGTTAACTGCTCTGAGGAAAGCCGGATTAAAGGTCAGGCCCTGACTGTGTGAATTGTCCGGCACCCACTGACTCCCCTCTTTGTGGAGCACGCCGTTGAGCTCCGTACTGAGGAACCGGTCGATGCGGCCACTATCCTTACGAATAAACTCGGCCAGCATCGGCAGAGAAGCATCACTCTTGCTCATTGCAAACGGGAAGCGTCCGTCAAAGGCCGTGTGCCAGTTCGCGACCACCGAGCGGCTCCAGCGGTCATTCAGGCTGGCAGCCGAGGGCTGCAGAACCGTTTCCCAGGCCTGAGTCAGCGGCTGAACAAACATCGTGTTGCCAAAACCGCTCCACTCTTCCCCCAGGCTGGCAGCGACAAGGCTGCCGTACTGCTGGGTATCCGTCAGATCCACGCTTTTGCCCTGGAAGACGGTCTGGGCCAGGGTCTGCATGCTCTCCTGCGGATCCGATGAATTGGCTACCTGCTGCAGGCGAAGACGTACACGGGTGATGCGGGTTAGCCAGGTCTGCAGGCTCAGCGTGCTGTCAGCTGACATGACATTGCTGGCTTTGTTTTTCCCCATCAGCGCCAGCAGCGGCCCAAAGGTGTCATCCAGCGGTCCTTGCGGACCGGCCGCGCTCTGGTCGATTACCGGTTTCTCCTGACTGCCGACCAGTTCTTTTGCGGATTTGATAATTGAATCGGACAGGCCGGCTCGCTGCTCGCCGGTCTGTCCCTGCCACGCCAGCGTATTCATCAGGGCAATCAGCGGCGACTGGCGTACATCACTCATTAGCGTCAGCTGGTCGGTGACATCGGCAATATTGTGCGCTGGGTTCCAGTGCAGACTGTTCAGGAAGCTCAGCCAGTTACCGGCAAAATCAGCGAAATAACGCTGGGTCAGACGCGCCTTCAGCGCTTCCGGCGACAGGTCGGCCGAAACGGCTTTGCCGGAATCACTTAATACCCAGTCAATCTCATCGCGGCGCGAATTCGCTGCTTTCTCGATTGCCTGCTGAATTCCACCCTGCCATGCCTGACGGGTGAACATGCCGGGGACCACCTCATCGGTAGTGAACAGTCGCCGGGCATCGGTGCCACTGGTCATGTCTTCGAGAGAGATATCCGCGAAGTTACGACGTACCGATTTGAGCATGTTTTCATATAGGGTGCTTTCTGCGTTGCGACGGCCAATCTGCGCCAGCAGCACCTGACGGCTCTGACTGAGCAGAGAGGCATCCGGGACGATTTTCCACTGGGGCTGCCGTGGCAGCTCGGTGATATAGAAGGCCCACAGATCCGGTGAGAGACTTTGCCACAGGCCCGTTGAGATACCCATGTGCGTCGGCTGCACGGCTTTCATGGTCTGTGCGTAAAATGGGCCGTCGGCTTTATCCGGACGGGCCATCATCAGCCAGGCTTTCAACTGGTCATAACCCGGTTTAGCCAGTTGTGCTCGCTGGTCGCTGCCAGGTGCAGAGTTTGCCAGCACGCTAAGCTTTTGCGTCAGGGCAGCAGCTGCCGGATCGCGTATCAGGCGGTTGTTCGCCACACCATACCAGGGCAGCATTGCGGCGAGCAGCTGCGGGTTATGGTCAAGGCCGAAGCGCTGATACCAGGGCGCGCCTTCCTGAATACGGTGTTGCAGGCGGCCAGCATCATTACGCAGGTTATGCAGCGCTGTCAGTTGGTAATCCGATACGGAAGGATGCTCTACCAGGGCATGAGCCTGTTCAGCAACAGCCACTATCTGCAGACGGTTTACCGCAAATGACAGCAGTGTCCCCGCTCCCCAGACACCGATAATGATCATCAGTGTCCAGGCGAGTGTTTGTTCCCACGCCATTCCGACACGGCGGCCACGTATACGGGTGCAGTCATCAACAATACCCTGCCAGATCACCGGCAGAGTCAGTGCATGCCGTTGTGATTCCGCGCGGAATCTCTCTGTGTCAGCAGAAGTGGGATTAAAGGCTACGCCATTCTCAGATATGCCTGCAGGTTTATTCTCCGGCAGGCTGAACATCAGGCCACGCAGCGGAACACGCTGCTGGGTGACAGAGAGCCACGGCACCAGTTGCTGAGCCCAGCGGGCGATACCGCCGTCGCTGAGATGCTGGCCAAGGCGTAGCAGGAAATCGTGGCTGTTGTTCTCGATAACCTGATCGACACCCTGCGCGCGCAGTGCAGGCAGCATCTGTTCAAGTTGTCGGGAAATATCGTCTGCTTTGGCGCGCAGTGGAAAGCTTGCCCCTACCGCCTGCTCAGGACGCTTCGACTGCGACCAGTCGCTGCTGCACAGTTGCCACAGCCAGACCGGTGCGGAATAGCGCAGCAGTTCACTGATTTTTTCCAGTCCGCGTAAATCGTTGTCACTGATTTGTGGTGTCAGGTTAAGCGACTCAGGCATGACGCGTACAATACCGTCCAGTGGGCGCCCGCGACGCAGTTTACGCAGCGCGGTGTATTTTTCGCTGTCCGGCTCTTCCTTCAGGCTGCCGCCAAAAATCAGCACGGTACGGTTGCCTTCAAGCCACTGACTTTCCTTCAGGCCAGGTGCCAGTTGTTCGATTGCCGCCTCATCGCCAGTGATTAGCAGCAGAAGAACCTTGCGACGCCAGAAGAGCGAGTAACGTCTTCTGAGATGTTTGCTCAGTGCTGAAAAATCATATTGATCCAATGTTTTTTCCTCACTGCCATTACTTCTGTCATCAGGCGTAACGGGAGAGGAATTCTTTTCTCGGGGCAGAGTAAAAATACCAAGGTGCATAGCGCGCTAGTGAGCGTGATGAAACCTGCCAGCACATACCAGAAATTATCTTCACCACTTCCGGAGGGCAGATGTGTTGTCTGTGCAAAAACAAAGAGCACCATAAACAGGGCTGCGATGATGAGCAGCCCTGCCCCTAGTACTTTCGAAACCTTTTTCATGCCGCTTATTCCTTTCCGGACTGTCGTGCAGCCCTTATAAATACAGGGCGCTGAAGACGGGCTGTAACTCGTCGCAGCAAAATGGCAAATCCGGGCAATGTCACGACCAGTGACAACAGCAGAAGAGCAATCCCCGACCATGAGAATGCAATTGAAGGAAAAAAGTGAATCATCAGGCTGTATAGCCCAACATTCAGCAGCAATGCCATCAGAACAGAGCCCACGGGAAAGGGTGCTGGAACAACGAAATGATCATGCCCGACAACGGGGGCGGCATTTCCAAGTGCCACTGCCCAGGCCTCATCCTTCCCTTCGAGAAAAAACCACTGGCAGGCTGGCCCATATGCGGCCATATCTACTGCAGCCCCAATCATTGACCAGCCAGCAAGACCACCATAACCGACACATACGTTGTCATAATCAATGACGCCGCCAGTGCCAATACCCTCATACAAAGGGACTGACAGGTCATTCAGGACTCTGTTCATTGACTGTCGTGATGCGTCAGACAGTCCGCTGTGCCAGACAAGATGTTTCTTGCTGGCAGGTGTGAGAGCCATATCACGTAATTCACTGAGTTCAGTTACAAGCATACGGGTGTTAAGTGGCATCGCCCGGAATAGCCGTAACGCAGTTTTTTTTTCGCCCTGATTCAGCATTGACGGTGGCATCAAAAATAACGCGCTGGCAAATTCCGGCAGAACGTCATCGGGCAACCGATAGTGCATCGCCAGTACCAACACGGGTCGCGTTGTTGATCCCACAAACTGATTCCAGTCACAAAAGGACGAATTACCATCCTGAAAATGAATCGTGGCTTTCCAGGGCAAGGACCCTACTGTCCAGATGCGGTGGAATGACAGCGATTCACGGTCTTTATCACTACCGTTGGTCTGAACAACAATCTGTAACGGACCCGAAGGATATCGCCGCTGAAGCGAAGGTGTTATCTGAGAGATGAGGTGGCGGAGTAGTTGCTCAAAGCGTGAAATGCCAGGCGTGAGCGGTTCTTTCGGCAACAGTGTGAAAAGCGGTGTATCTGAATTCCCCTCTTCCTGTGCGTGCGCGATGCGCGGCAGCAATCCATGATCAGCTATGATGAAAACATGACTAAGAATAGCGAGATGCTGATGTGCGTGTAAGCGCCAGGTAAGGCGCATATTCCGGCACCACTCATTCCAGTTCCAGACACGGGTGGCCAGCGTTTCCCAGCAGAAACTGTAGATCGCGATGACTGTCGAAATGCCCACAAATGTCATAGTCGTCAGTGGTAACCAGTACCCACTGCTCAATGAAGATAAGCCTTCTGTCGGTGATTTCAACACCGCAACAAGTAACCCAATGAAGAGGCCAAGAGTAATAATCAACAGGCAGATCCATGGCGACCATGACGGTGCCCGCTCTTTTTCAGGTACCTTTGGCAGAGACCATCCCATCAGCCAACCTCCATGTCCTGCAAACTTGCGATAACATTCGCGCCGCACTGCGTCTTGCAACCGTGTAATACAATTCCACGCCCGTTTTCTTCATATGCAGAAACATCGCACTCAATAATTTTATTCGTGCCGTGTTCGGGGCAACTGACGGTATCATTCAAAAGTGCGGCATTTTTACCAGATATATCGAAACTGGATGAGGCTGATGTGACTTTGCCACCATGCGAAGTAGCGTCACCTAAAACGACGGCAAATTTCACCATTTTTCACTCCTTAAATTAAAGTGCATGCATCGCCAACCCTTGAACTTATTTTTTTTGTTGAAGCCGTCTCATTTCATGGTTTTTCTTTTCTGCGGCATCGCTTGCCACCTCTCTTCTTATAATTGCAGGCATAGCAGGGATAGTCAGCTTACCTGTCCAGTAATAGTCGTCACTTTCCAGCCAGTCAGCCTGATGGCGTAATTCAGCAAGACTTTCTCTGTCCCAGGAGTGCCAGCAATAGCCAATTGGCAAATCATAAGCAACGACCCTGCTCATAAAGCGTTCGTCCATTGGCAATGTGCTGTGGTCTGTTGGTCGCTGAACATAGGTACGAACATCTTCCAGCATTTCTGCTCTGGACTGCTTTTCATACCTGTTGCGCTCCTCTTTGGATCCCGGTCCCGGTAATTTAATTCCTGAGGGATCTTTGAGCTTCATTTTCTGATCAAAATAGCCGTAGAGCGAGATATAATATCGGTAATCAGAATCTACAGGTTTACCAGAAGAAATATCTCCGTTCTGTACGGTATCTTTATCTATCTGTCCATAGCCATACCCTATTTTATCGGTTTGTTTTTCTTTACTCCGGTAGTCTTTGTCAAAATCTTTTAATTCTTCTGCTGACAGAGGTTCAGGAACCATTGGTCCATTGATAGTCAGTTTTTGTCCCTTTACTGGATCAGGCCAGGTCATTTTCTGCATTATTGATATCGTACTGTCCCAAAATGGATGACCATCGCCCAGATCGCTAAAGTTCATTTGTGAGTCAGGTTCACCCCCACAGGGAGTATTTCGTCCAAGCATACGAACATAGAGTGTCTCACCCGCAGATTTAAATAAGGGATGAGGTTCATTAAAACGGCTGGCTTCTGTGTTGGGTAATCCCTGCCAGCCAATGCTGCGCAAAGGTGCAGATCCCATTACTCGATCATGAGGATTACAGTAGATCCAGGTTGTTCCATGGTTATCGCGCTCTGGTACACCTCGATGGGTTTTACCTTCCGGTGTCCAGCTTTCACCCTCACTACTGGCTCCTGCAAGTAATCTTTCACACCCCTGTTGCTTCAGACGCGTTTTGTTTTCAGCAATTTTCTTTACAATATCGGCAAATGTCGCTTCTCTCGCTTCCTTACTGAGGATTTCATTCATGGGATATGAAATATAGGTTGTCATCTCATTATCCAGCGCATAAGGCGAATTCATCACAAACAGCGCATCTGGTGCTTCAATTGCAGCCGCGGCCAGGGCAACCATAGTTCCCTGGCTGTGTGACAGTACTGTCACCGTATCTTCAGGATGTTTGTCACGAATCGTTTTGATTAACTTAGCCAGACGCCCTGCCGCATGAGCATAATAGTGTCGTGGCGGAGCGGCTGTAAGAAGCCTGTCGCGCTCCCCATTCAGTAACTGCGTACTGAATGGCACCGGGATGCCCAGTGCGGAAGGCCAGTTATCAAATCCTTCATCACTCCATAAACTGACCAGTTGGTTACAGCCATTCTGGAACGGTCCCCCTCCCCAGTAAAAAGGGCCTTTATTTTTTCTCTGCTCAGGCGTCAGGTCATAATAGTTATCGCCCTGTTTATTTTTTAGTGGAATAGCGTATTTATTAGTTTCATTCTCGGCAGCCCGGTAGCCCCAGTAGAAACGGATCACAGGGGAGCGGCCTTCTTCAGTTATTTTTCTAGGAGGTATTACCCAGGAAGTATGTTCTTTATTCCAATGAGACTCTTCATATTCATTCTCCATCAATTGAAATCGCTCATCTAAAGATGATAACCCCAACCGCTCATTCAAACCATTACAAATAGCTTTCTCCGCATGGTTATACCATTCTCCCTCAGAATTCACTCCATGAACGAATATAATTAAACCGGGTAATTGTAAGGGAGGCTGAACCTCTGCGTTGACCTTGACATTTTTATGTGATGTCACAGAGTAAGAGAAAGGGGTGCCATTATCTGTAGTATAAACCTCGACCTTTCGTGTAGGAGTCGTTTTCTTGTTCATCTAATATTCCTTACGACTATTATTTTGGTTCTGGTTTACGATTACATTGCATACTTTCTTGGGGAACTTGAGAAACGTCGAATGAAAGCTCTGGTAGGTAAACCGGACCAGTCACCCCAGGATAAGCGGGATGTGAAGTTTTAGTTGCGGGACTAAATGTCCATTTTAGCGCGTAAGCGCTAGTTGGGGAGTGCTTAGCAAGCTTGTATTCAATCATATAAAACCCATCATCAGTCACCAGCATGTCATAGTCTTTTGTATCCCCATTAGGATCCTGCGTATTTGAACCATAGGTAACTGAACGCATTGTTTTTCCACCGTCGGTCGTTACCGCAATGATATTCAGGCATCCCTTATCAGACCCCATGCAGGCAGCCTTGTTTTCATTCCGTGTCACAGGGAATGCCAGATAATCGTCACGTGTTGATAACCAGAAAAGCCTCCCTTTAAATAAATAGCCTGAAGAGGGAGATATCTGGGTATGAATTCCTTTGGCTTTGTTGTTATAGAATGTTTTACCATTTTCGCAGCGGGTATACTCCTCAAGCGTAAAGTAACGATCTTTATCAATGCGATAAATTATCTGTGGCGGGCCATACACCTTAGGTTGCTGTTTTTTCTTTTCTGTCTCTGTCTGCGTATCATTCAGTGCAGAAAAAGGATTCACAAAGGCCACACCTCCACCGTAGGGACCAGCCACACAACCACTCAGAACAAACACACCACATATAAAGCAGAGCCGCATAATCATATTCATCATAACTCTATTCCTTTATTTATTTCTTCAATACGATCTTCAGTCCATCAACCGCTTTTGAGGTTATTAGTGATAACCCCTAATTAGCAGTGATATCAGGCAGCACACTCGTACCCGGCGAATAAACTTCGCAAGCTTCATTTCCAGTGGTCTATCTAAGATTGTATGGGTAGTGACAAACTTTTCATCAAAGATTGACGGCTCAAACAACTTCATCATTCATGTAAACTAAGCGCGGTGACTTTCCTGACCCCCGAATTCTTAATCTGCAATTAAGCTGTATATAGTTTAACTTAGCAAGACGACCTGCTGCATGAGCATAATAGTGTCGTGGCGGAGCGGCTGTAAGAAGCCTGTCGCGCTCCCCATTCAGTAACTGCGTACTGAATGGCACCGGGATGCCCAGTGCGGAAGGCCAGTTATCAAATTCTTCATCACTCCATAAACTGACCAGTTGGTTACAGCCATTCTGGAATGGTCCCCCTCCCCAGTAAAAAGGGCCTTTATTTTTTCTCTGCTCAGGCGTCAGGTCATAATAGTTATCGCCCTGTTTATTTTTTAGTGGAATAGCGTATTTATTAGTTTCATTCTCGGCAGCCCGGTAGCCCCAGTAGAAACGGATCACAGGGGAGCGACCTTCTTCTTTTATCTTTCGAGGTGGTACGATCCGCTCGCTTTTATCATCATTCCAATGAGGACTATAATACTTGTTTGGTTTTAAACCATAACCGCCGCTCTCAAGCAAACCAAGTCGAACATTTAAACCTTCACATAAGGAGTTTTCTGCATAGTTATACCACTCTCCTTCAGAGTTAACACCATGAACAAAAATAATCAGACCAGGCAATTGTAATGGGGTTGCACCTCTGCATTTATTTTAATATTTTTATGCGTGGTTATTGAATGTGCGAACGGGGTGCCATTATCCGTTATATGAACCTTGACTTTCCGAGTTGATGCAGATTGTTTATTAATCATGTCATTTCCCTTAACGATTGGCAGGTTCAAGTGTTCTGTCACATTGCATTGTTTCCTGAATTACATTAGAAACGTCCATGTCAAATTCTTTAAAATACACAGGGCCTGTTACTCCTGGATAGGCTGGATTTGAATCCTTAGTTGCTGGATTAAATGTCCACTTATCTACAGAGCCATTTGTTGGTGTTCTTCTGCCATCCCAGTAATTAATCATATAAAACCCATCATCAGTCACCAGCATGTCATAGTCTTTTGTATCCCCATTAGGATCCTGCGTATTTGAACCATACGTCACTGAACGCATTGTTTTTCCACCGTCGGTCGTTACCGCAACAATATTCAGGCATCCCTTATCAGACCCTATGCAGGCAGCCTTGTTTTCATTCCGTGTCACAGGGAATGCCAGATAATCGTCACGTGTTGATAACCAGAAAATCCTCCCTTTAAATAAATAGCCTGAAGAGGGAGATATCTGGGTATGAATTCCTTTGGCTTTGTTGTTATAGAATGTTTTACCATTTTCGCAGCGGGTATACTCCTCAAGCGTAAAGTAACGATCTTTATCAATGCGATAAATTATCTGTGGCGGGCCATACACCTTAGGTTGCTGTTTTTTCTTTTCTGGCTCTGTCTGCGTATCATTCAGTGCAGAAAAAGCATTCACAAAGGCCACACCTCCACCATAAGGACCAGCCACACAACCACTCAGAACAAACACACCACATATAAAGCAGAGCCGCATAATCATATTCATCATAACTCTATTCCTTTATTTATTTCTTCAATACGATCTTCAGTCCATCAACCGCTTTTGAGGTTATTAGTGATGAGTTCCCAAGGTTATCGGTAATACCAGACAACACACTCCCATCCGGCATATGAATGTCATAATTCTGATTTGCCAGCGGCTTACCCGATACGGGATGAGTAATGACGAATTTCTCATCAAATGTTGAGGGCTCAAACGACTTCATCACGCCCTGCATGCTCCCGCTGCCCGCTTTCTTTATCCCTGTATTCCTGATGAGCAGCTTGCCCGGGCCGCCTATCTCAACGTCCCCGCCCTGGATTTTGATATACCCCCCGCCGCAGACCAGCGTCAGCTCATCCTGCGCCGTGACCACCAGTTTTTTTCCGCTTGATATATGCGTGTCCTGCGTCGACCAGGTGGTGATATTCCCCCCCTGCGCCTGAATATCAATGTCATTGAGCGAGCTGAACAGCTTTGCCCCTTCCCGGCTGTACAGGCTGAGCTGCTTTCCTGCCGCCAGCGTGAAGTCCTTCCGCACCCCCACATCCAGCTGCCTGCCCGCCGTCAGCGTCAGGTTTTCACTGGCCGCCAGCTGCATATCTTCCCCGCTTACCAGCGCCATTCCTTTCGGCGCGCTGCCCAGTATCACTTCCTCACGCAGCTGTTCTATTTTCTGCTTCAGGAGTGTCTGCTGCCGGCTGACGTCCGCTGCCAGCGCCTGAGCCTGCTGCGCGCTGGCCGCCAGGGACTGCATTTCCGCTAAAGCAGCAGAAAGCCGTGTGAGGGCCGGCCCCATCTCCAGCACCTGGCCCTGCGCCTTCGCCTGACCGTCCGCCGAGATAAACAGCCCCTTATGCGCCCGTATTGCGCCCCGGCTGTCGGTCCGGAGCTCAAAACCCTCGCCGCGCTGTTGCTTCTCCGCGTCAACCAGATGACCCAGGTTCAGCTGGCTCTTGCCGCCGTACTCGGTGCTGATCTTGATGTGCTCTTTCCCGCGCTCATCGTCGAGGCGGATTTTGTTGTTCGCCGGCGTGCGCAGCACGTTGCGCTTATAGTTGCGGATGGTGACGTGGTCGCCGTGCGCCGAGTCATGCAGCACGCCGGCGATATAGGGCCGGTCCGGGTTACCGTCCTCAAAGCCAATCGCCACCTCAGTCCCCGCCAGCAGCGGCAGGTGCAGGCCGTAAGCGTCCCCGGCGTACGGGCGGGACTGCCGTACCCACAGGCTCTCAAAGCCCGTATCCCAGCTGTCCCGGTCAAACAGCATGCTGACGCGGTAGCGGCCGTCTTTGTCGATATGTCCGTAGGTGTCATTTTCCGTGGTGCTGGTGACGCGCGCCGGCAGCGTGCCGGCCATCACCGGGCGGGCGCCGGGTTCAGGGCGGAAGCTAAAATCGTCGCTGTCCGGGATGCCCTCAACGCTCACCCTGAAGTCTTCGTCACGCCGGGCGTGGCTGTGCATCGCCGTGATGACCACGCCCTGAGCAAAGACCTCCGCCACCTCATAGCCGCCGGTCACCTTCAGCACCTGACCCGGCGCGAGCGCCGGGCAGCTGGTGATGGCACGGGTCTGCGTCTGGCCGTTCAGGTAGCGCTCATGACGGATGCGGGCATAAAACGCCCCGGACTCCGGGACCGGATTGTGGTCATAGGTACTACCCGCTGTCAGATAGTTATCCGCATAATGGTAGGCTTCACCGTAGGTGATGGTATCCCCGGCGACCGCACCGGCCTGCGCGCTCATCTCTTCCGTGGCCTGACGGTAGTTGTAATCGCCGGTCGTGACCCGCTGCTGCACCACGCGGTGGTGACTCTCCATTGCCCATACCGAGTCCGCCCCGGCCGAATGCTGCCCCGACGGCGGCACCGACGGCAGGGTCGGGCCTGCCTCATAGCCCTGCCGGCTGTCGAAGAACTCCACCACGTCAATACTGAGCCGCGTGTCGGTGGTAAAACGGAACCCGATCCCCACCTCCCCCAGCAGGCGGGTGATGAAGTGCAGATCGTCTTCACCGTACTGCATCACCTGCTCACGGCGCGGGTACTCTTTTGTCAGCGAGAACAGGAAGTCCTGACCGCGCATGCTGTGACGCTCGCGCAGGATTTTTTCCACGATCTGCGGAACGGACATGTCCTGGTAGATGGCGTTCTGATGCGAACGGTCGAGCAGCGCCAGGCGCGGCTGGAGCGTCAGGGCGTAGTGGGTTTCATCTTTTGAGGTGCCGAAGCGCTCAAAGCCCGTCACCACGCCCTGAATCACCCGCACCGGCTGCTGTATTTTAATGCCGTAGCCCTGGTCAACCGGGGCCTGCAGCGTCAGGGAGGCGGCCTTCATCAGCATCATTTCTTTGCTGATGGCATGGTCACTGCTGGTGAACTCAATGCGGTAACGGAACGGCCTGCTCAGGGCCTCATCGCCCTCAAACGCCAGCACGTCGGGCGCTGTTTCACTCTCTTTCACCGCCAGCAGGTGGTGGCTGTGGCTGAATCTTATCGGGAGATTCATGCGTTCACTCCTTGTACAGGATCAAATTCCAGCGCAATCCCCTCTTCCTCACGCCATTCCAGAGTAAGCGACTGCGGTTTCTGTTTAGCCGCCATCCGGGTCAGCAGCTGCTGGCTCAGCACCGGTAAAATCTGCTGGTTCAGCAGGCTGTCGACGTTGCGTGCACCGGTGTCCGGCAGCAGGCAGGCGGCGGTCAGGGCGTCATACAGGCTCTCATCAAACTGCGTGGTCAGGCCGTAGTGACGATGTAAGCGCTGGCTCACCTGTGCAAGCTTCATCTGCACGATGGTGCGCATGGCGGTTTCCGTCAGAGGGCGGTAAATCACGGTCTGGAAGCGGGCCAGCAGCGCCGGCTGGAAGTGGTCGCGTAAAATCGGGCGCAGCAGTTCGTGCAGCTCGCCTTCGGTGGCGTCCGGCTGCTCATCCAGCAGTTGCATCAGGTGGTCGCTGCCGAGGTTCGAGGTCATCAGAATCACGGTGTTGCGGAAGTCGATTTCACGCCCTTCGCCGTCGCGCATAAAGCCGCGGTCGAACACCTGATAGAACAGGTTCATCACGTCGCGGTGCGCTTTCTCCACCTCATCGAGCAGCACCACGCTGTACGGACGCTTGCGCACCGCCTCAGTCAGAATGCCGCCCTGGCCGTAGCCGACGTAGCCCGGCGGCGAGCCCTTCAGCTGAGAAACGGTGTGCGGCTCCTGGTATTCCGACAGGTTAATTGTGATGAGGGACTTTTCGCCGCCGTACAGCACATCGGCCAGCGCAAGCGCGGTTTCGGTTTTCCCGGTTCCGCTCGGGCCGACCAGCAGGAACACGCCCTGCGGGCCGTTCTCTGACGTCAGCCCGGTTTTGGCGGCGCGCAGACGCTGTGCGATAGCGTTCAGCGCCACCGGCTGGCCCACCACGCGCCTGCCGATTTCATCTTCCAGCGTCAGCAGGCCGGTCTGCTCATCTTTCAGCAGCGATGAGAGCGGCACGCCGGTCCAGTCGGCAATCACGTTCGCGACCGTGCGGGTGTCCACATCCCCCTGAACCAGCACGTCGCCCTGCTGCGCCTGTTCCAGCTGCTGTTGCAGGCCGGCAATGTCAGCCTGCTGGCTGACGTTCTGCCGGCTGGCCATCAGCTGCTGCACCAGCGCCTTTTCCTTGCTGAACCGCTCTTCCTGCTGCTGAATACGCACGTCCAGTTCAGCCCGCTGCTGCTCAATGACAACCAGGCGGTCACCATGACGGCTGCTGCCGGCGGCGATATCTTCCAGCAGCGCCTGCTCTTCCAGTGCCAGTGCGGTCAGCTGTGCTTTCAGGCGCACGATTTGTTCAGGCACCGTATCGAGGTTCATCCGGACGCGCGCCGCCGCCGTATCCAGCAGGTCGACGGCCTTGTCCGGCAGCTGGCGGCCGGTCAGATAACGGCGGGAGAGCGTCACCGCGGCACGCACCGCATCGTCGGTAATGTGGACACCATGATGTTCTGCATAACGTGACTTCAGTCCCCGCAGCATCAGGCAGGCGGTCCCGTCGTCCGGCTCATCCACTTTCACCATCTGGAAGCGGCGTTCCAGCGCGGCATCGCGCTCAAAATACTGCTTGTATTCGCTCCAGGTCGTGGCGGCAATGGTACGCAGTTCGCCGCGCGCCAGAGCGGGTTTCAGCAGATTCGCCGCATCTGCGCCGCCAGCCTGGTTGCCCGCGCCGATGATGGTGTGCGCTTCGTCGATAAACAGCAAAATCGGGACAGGCGACTGCTGCACCGCATCGATGACGTTTTTCAGGCGCTGTTCAAATTCGCCTTTCACACCCGCACCCGCCTGCAGCAGACCGAGGTCGAGGGTGCGCAGTACAACAGGTTTCAGGCTTTCCGGTACGTTGCCTTCGGCAATGCGCAGCGCCAGGCCTTCGACCAGCGCGGTTTTGCCGACGCCCGGCTCACCGACCAGGATCGGGTTGTTCTTACGACGGCGCGAGAGGATGTCTACCATCTGACGGATTTCGGTGTCACGGCCAAACACCGGGTCAATCTTGCCTTCTTTCGCTTTGGCGGTGACATCGAGGGTGAATTTATCCAGCGCGTTCTGCAGCGCCGGGTTGAGCTCACCGTCTTTCAGCTCTGCCCCGACCGGACGACCAACAAACTCCACTTCACCACCATGGTTTTGTGCCAGCTCGGCTTCCTGCTGAATGTCCGGTCGCTCGTCTGACTGTGCGTCCAGCAGCGGACGCAGGCGCTCCAGCTGGCTCTTACCGAGCGTCAGCAGTGGCCACAGACCATCGCAGCGCACCAGCTTCGGTTTATCCGCCAGCGCCATCAGCAGATGCACGCTGCGGATATTGTCTTCACCGCTGAGTGAGGCGAGCAGCCAGGCCTGCTGCATCAGGGTCCGGGTGCTGTCCGCCAGTTGCGGGCGAGTGCGTACCGAGCGCGGCCGTGCCTCCAGCCAGCCGAGTAAATCCTGCCACAGGCCGTCCATATCCCATTCATAGCGGCGGGCCAGAACCGTGAGGTCACCTTCGCCCTGCTCCAGCAACTTCAGCAGCCAGTGCTCCGGCAGGATTTCCGCATGAGCGCGGGTCTGACAGAGCGAAGCCGCGCCTTCCATCGCACGGGCACAGTAAGGATTGAGACGACGCAGAAGAATTGCCGGGTTTTCCATGTTCTTGAACTCGCAGTCTGAGGACCGTCAGGCACGCTACCGCCCATCGCTTTTCCTTGTCGTAAGGAACCTAAAGCGCATCAGGTCAGATTTCTCGGTTAGGGAATGTTTTTTACTCAGTACCCGCCAGGCAGATACTCAGCAAAACAGCGGAAAGGTCATCCCCCTCCGCTTAAAACGAGGATTACGCGAAAGCGTTCACGTCGCAGGAAGGCGGCAGGCTGGTCAGCCTCCGGGAACAGAGATAACTCTGTGGCCGGAGCGGGCGAACGCAGCCAGCGCACCTGCGGCGCAAAACAGGACGCGTAATCAGGCGGTGGCGCGCTCGTTCCAGGAATCGGAATGAATGATGTTGCCGTCTTTGTAGGTCCAGGTGATTTTTTCGTAACGCAACTCGACCTGTTCCAGATGGTTGTGTTTCTCGAAGGAGGAATCTTTAATGTCGTGCATTTTCGGCGCGACTTTCACCAGCTTCACGTTTTCCAGTCGGGTGTTGAAGTACTCCACTTCCTGACCGGCGTCGTTGATTTTGTACCATTTGAACTCAGCAGATTTCAGGGTCTGACCGGTGGTCACCGCCTTGTAGAGGTACGGGCTGGAGGAATCGATTTCTTTGGTGAACAGGAACGGCGTGTGGATACGGGTACCGGTCAGCTTGCCGGTGTTGTTGTCAGTCGGGATGTAAACGCGGTGATCCTGCGCAACCACTTCGATGCTGCCTTCACGATCCTGAACGTCCACAGACCCTTTGATGTCTGCGCCGCCGTCGTCTTTCAGCCAGAGATAAACAGGAATTGCCATGGTATTACTCTCCATTGTGTTGTGACGCGCCATCATCCTGCGATGGCGCCGGGTGTTTGCCGGGTATCTGACAGGCGTCGGCCTGCGGTACCAGACTGATTTCGACACGGCGGTTGAGCGCGCGCCCTTCCGGGGTGTCGTTAGTTGCGGCAGGGCGGCCTGCGCCATAGCCCTGCACGGCAAAACAGCTTTCCGGCACGTCGCCGGTGTCACGCATCCAGTCACGTACCGCTTCGGCACGTTTCAGGGACAGCGTCTGGTTCAGCTCCGGGTTACCGGTGTTGTCGGTATGCCCGCTGACCACAATCAGCCAGCCTGGCCTGGCTTTGATGCCCACCAGCGAATTGACCAGCATTTTGGTAGAGCCGGCTTTCAGGACGGACTTGCCGGAATCGAACAGCGACATGCTGTCGAGACGGACAATTTTCGGGACCGGTTCTGGTTTTGGTTGCGGTTTGGGCGGCGGTGGCGGCGGAATATACGAGCGAATGGCATCCAGCAATGGCATACGCAGGCGTTCGCCCTGATAAAGACCCAAACTCATCCGGATAGGTACGCCATTGCGTGCCCAGTTATCCAGCTGTGCGGCATCCTCACGCAGGACCCTGACGGCATCGGCTTTCGGACCGTAGTTGTCCATCCCGATACGGTCATATCGGGCAATATCAAAGCTCACACGGTGCAGCAGCTGGCGATTGTTCCAGCCACTGCTGAGCAGCGCCGCGATGGCCGCCAGGCTGAAAAGAGTCAATGCGCAGCGCCAGGTCCGGCCTCGTGGGGTTAAACCGCGACCTTCCGGTAACAGTGGCAGAACGAAATCCGGCAGTGGTGATATCACCGTACTGTCAGTGCCGACCGGCTGCCAGCCTGCCACCTGCTGCATGGCGGTGTGGCGAGACAGCCATGCTGTCCAGGCTGAAGAGGCCAGACTTCCGGCAAGAATCGGTCCCATGCCCCACAGCACTGCCGCAGGTTTAATGGCCGGAACATCAGGATTCTCATCCGTAAACACCGCATTAACGTGCTGATGAAACCAGCGCATCAGGCTGTTCATCAGCACCTGTTGCTGCATCGCGGGCGCACCACCCTGGCTGACCCATGCGGCAATCGAACCAGGCGCCGTGGACTCACGCCAGATTCTTACTCCTTCCCCGGGGATCGCCGCCTGCCAGAGCATGTCCCTCACCATTGCACTGCCGGCCTGACCATTCAGTACCAGCGGCACAGAATGGCCACTCTCCTTACGCAGCAGGCTGATTTGCCAGCGCAGGGCCAGCAGGCGGCTAGTCAGCGCTTCACTGTCTGCATGCTTCTGCGGACAGACTGTGACCATCACCGA
This sequence comes from Pantoea sp. USHLN298, assembly GCF_037149395.1. Taxonomy (NCBI): domain Bacteria; kingdom Pseudomonadati; phylum Pseudomonadota; class Gammaproteobacteria; order Enterobacterales; family Erwiniaceae; genus Pantoea; species Pantoea sp. USHLN298. The sequence goes on along the minus strand of NZ_JBBCRO010000001.1, from coordinate 796,252 downwards.
GAGCTGACGTCCCCACTCAGGACGTTGCCACAGAAGCTGGCGGGCAACCTGCTCCAGCGCCTGGTCGTCTTCGACCCGGATCCAGCAACCCTGCGTGACATTCAGTACCGGTGACGACTGAGGCCACGCCAGCGGCAGATCGCCACAAACCAGGACCACCGGCTGGCGGTATGTCGCTTCCGGGAGCCCCTCCAGAGGCAGGATCTCCTCATCCTGGACACGACAGCGGACGGCGAATCCGATCGCCGCAATCAACCCGATTACCGCCAGCAGAATCAGCACAGCAGCCAGTCGGGAAACCGGCAGAAAGCCCAGACAGACGCCCGCGCTGAGCAGGAGCGCCCACAGCGCAAGACCACGCTGTTGTGCAGGACTCATTTCACGGCTCCCGGCAGCAGTGTCGACAGCATCTGATCGAGCCAGTGATTCAGCCCCCACCACAGGGCGATAAGCACAATCACACTCAGCCCTATACGCATCGGCCATGACGAGAGCCAGCCGCCCATCCGCCAGCCGACAGGGCTTTCCGCCAGCACCGGCTGGGTCTGGGGATAGCTGAAGGGTGTGACATGTTCATTAAGCGCGCTGACGAGTTTCTGACGTGCCGGATCGTCCAGAGACTGGAAGTTGCCAAGGAATCCCAGCATCATCACCCGCTGGAAGCAGGTAATGACGGCCAGATCAGGTGCCGGTTCACGCAACACGTCACGCATCCGGTCACACAGCGTGTCACCTGCGTCCATGGTGCCGAGGAAATGTCCCTGCAGCGGAATGTCATACCACTGGACGCAGGCATCATCTTCCACGCCGCGGCCTTTTACTGTCTCATCCAGCAATGCACACTGTGCGGTGAGAATATGCAGGCAATGGGTTTCATCGAGTCCACTCGCTTTCAGGACACGCTGCACCTCTTCAACATCGGCGATGCAGCGTTCCCACAGCTTTCGCCCTTCCCCTTCCTGAAACTGCGGACCATGGCGCAGGCTGATAACCTGCAACCAGGTATTTTGCAGCAAGGCATCGATATCAATGGATGCGGCGGTACCGCTTTTATGCTCACTCATGTTCTTAGTACCGCAAAGAGTTCAAGCTCAGGCTCGCCGAGCATGCCCGGCACGTAAAACATACAGGTACCGCTCTGAAGCATTTCCGTCGCTAGGGGATGAGAGACATCGAGGCTGAAATATTGATTTTCCAGACGTAACGGAATGGCGGCAGGAACATGACGCAGCGGCGTCAGTGGCACCCCTACCCGTGAAGAATTGACGATGCCCCGGACATGATCCGGGCTGCCCACCTTGCACTGGCGCGGGAACTGCTCCTGCAACTGGGCCACAGGCATGGGGGATCGGACGGAGAGATAGTAATCGGCCCCTTCACGCAGGCGCGGGTCATGCAAACGGGCCTGCCAGAAGTGGAGACGGGGATCATTTTCCAGCTCGATTGACACCACGCGCGAGGGCAGACTGGCTTCCAGCAGATCGCCCAGTAAGTCAAACAGCGGCGGAAACACAGCATTCAGCTGCTCGTGCTGCCAGGCCGGAATGGCGCTCACCTGATGCTCCAGTGAAAAGGTCAGCAGGCTACCCGCCAGGCGGGCCAGTTCCGGATACAAGCGCTCCGGCGGGTTTTGCAGATTGCGCTGAAACTGTCCCAGCACCGGTTCTGCGCTGTTCAGGGCATTAAGCAGCCAGAACAGGGAAACATCGGCCACGGCAAAATCGGCCATCCGCTCGTTACTTTCACGGCGCATCGCCATCAGGCGGCTCAGCCGGGCGCGCAGCTGAGTCATCAGCTGTTCAAGCTGAGTGACCAGCCAGCGGCTGCCCTGAAGGGTAAGCAGTGGAGGCAGAAACGCTTCATCCAGTCTCCAGCTGCCCTGCGAATCCTGCTGCAGTCGGGCAACCGGACAGGTCAGATAGTCGCTGTTGTTCTGATGGGAAAAACGCAGGCTCAGCTCCGGCTGCATTACGGCAATCTGGCGGATATCTTCGCCAAAAGTATTGCGGACATCCCGCCAGCGCTGGCGAAAACGCACCGGCCGTTCGGCCACCTCATCAGGTTTCAGGCAGTTCCCCCCGTTCGCCCGCATCAGCGGGAGCGCCAGCAGTACCACTGCATTATGCGATTCGCTCTCAAGCGACAGCGCCGGTGGCAGGGCGTCAGCATTGTCAGTGTCAATCAGCGTGCCGTCCCGAAAACGGATGTGCAGATGACGGGCCTGCAGGCGGCCCAGTTTCAGTGCCTCCGGTTCGAACGTGGCTTCAATCATTCCCCAGGGATGGGAAAGGCCCAACTGGGCGATGCATTCCACAGACCAGGCCGCATACGCGGCCTGTTGCTGGAAGTGCTGGGGAGAGACCATCTGGCCCCTGCCCCATAACGGTTGTTCCGTTTTCATCGGCTTCCTGCCTTACTTTACGCTTTCGCCTTCGGCATCTGGGAAACCAGCGACAGATTGACGTCCATCCCTTCCACCTGGAAATGCGGCACGGCATAGAGTTTCACGCGGAAGAAACCCGGGTTGTCTTCGATATCTTCCACCGTCACTTTTGCGTCGCGCAGCGGATGCGAAGCCTGCAGGTCGTCGCCTGGATCGGTCATCTCCGTCACCAGCCCGCGCACCCAGGTATTGAGCTCCAGCTCAAGCAGGCGGCGATCTTTGGTGGTGCCGATATTTTCACGCTGAATCAGTTTCAGGTAATGAGCGATACGTGACAGCAGGAAAATGTACGGCAGACGCGCGTTGATGCGGCTGTTAGCCGTCGCGTCAGCGGTGTCGTACAGGGCCGGTTTCTGGGCGGAGTTAGCCGAGAAGAAGCAGGCGTAGTCGCGGTTTTTGTAGTACGACAGCGGGATAAAGCCCAGGCTGGCAAATTCGAACTCGCGGGTTTCCGGGATCATCACCTCGGACGGAATTTTCACCTGATTACCGGTGCCCAGGTCATAGAGATGAATCGGCAGATCCCGTACCGCGCCACCGGCCTGCGGACCACGGATTTGCACGCACCAGCCGTTGCTGATAAAGCTCTGCACCATGTTGGCCGCAAAGGCGAAGGCGGCGCTGGTCCAGAGGTATTTGTCGTGATCCGGGCCTTTGACCTGCTCAACATAGTTGAAGCTGCGCACCGGCACGGTGTCCGGGCCATACGGCAGGCGACCCAGCACGCGCGGCATCACCAGGCCGATATAGCGGGAGTCATCGGTTTCACGAAAAGATTTCCACTTGATGTACTCGGCGCGATCGAAGTAGCTGCCGATGTCTTTAATCGCCGCCACTTCTTCCATTGCATCCTTGAGGAAGAATTTCGGACCGGCAGCGCCGATAAACGGCATATGCGCCGCGGCGGAGACTTTCGAAATATTGCGCAGCAGCGCGACATCCTGGGCTGACGCATCAAATTCATAGGCAGAAATCAGGGCGGCAATCGGCTCACCACCGGGGCTGTCATACTCAGCCGTATAGGTGTGCTGGTATAATCCGCTCTGAATAATCTCCGGCGCGTCTTCGAAATCCTGACGCAGGTGATCTTTCGACAGATCAAGCAGCTCGATTTTAACGTTCTGCCGGAAATCGGTTTTATCGACCAGCGACTTCAGCCCGCGCCAGGTACTTTCTGTCTGCTGAAAAGCCTCATGATGCATCACCGCGTCCAGCTGACGGCTGATCTGGTAATCCAGCCCGGCGATATGGTGGTCAATCAGCGTCTTGTCCAGCTTTTCGACTTTTGAACCCGACTTCTTCAGGCACTCCAGAAAGACCTGCATGCCGGCCGTCAGGCGCTCATCGGCCGTGGCATCAGACATTGCCTGCGCATCCTGCCAGATATCCAGCGCGCTCAGCTCAGAGACCGGATTAAGGTTGATTTTTTCAAACAGAGACGCGTAAACCCCGCCCGCTGACGGACGTTCCAGCACAACGCTTTCGCCACCCGCGCCATTTTGATTTTGTACAGACATGAGCATTCCTTGGTTAATCCGTTATTACTCGTGAGGGTTAAGGCTGTTTGGGTGCCAGCGCCGACAGCTCGCTACGCAGTTCAGCGCTGAGCGCCGGGTCGATCAGGATTTTTTCCAGCTCTTTGCGGAAGGCCTGGTTATCCAGCAGGTTGGCTTTGAGGTCGCGCAGCAGGTTGCGCATGGCCAGCATCGCTTTAAGCTGCGGGATTTGGCGGGCGACCTGCTCGGGTTCGAAGTCTTTCATCTGCGTGAACGACAGGCTGACGTTCTCTTCGCTGCCGTCACCGGCCAGGGTGTTTTCTACAGCGAGGTTTACCGACGGGGCAAATTCAGCCATGACGCTGTCAAAGTTGTTTTTGTTGACGTTGATTTTTTCGCGTTCAGACAGCGGACGCTGTTCTGCACCGTTGCTGTAATCCCCCACCACCATCAGCTTGAGGGGCAGTTCGACTTTCTTCTGCGCGCCACCGGTGTGTACGCTGAGCTGGATGTTAACGCGGGCTTTGGGGATCTCGGACTGATAGGAGTTAGACATGGCTATCCCTGTTCTATGCATTAATAGAAATGGTCAATGCCAGCATGAAATTATCAGAAAGGCTTACCCTGCCAGAGCGGCATTCCTGCTTACGTTGTCCGACGTAAAGCAAAAACGGGGGGCGTCAAAAGCGAGTGTAATCCCTTCACCAGCGAGCATGACACGGTTTTTCTAGCAATAATCCGAAAGATTACTTTTCAGACAAAGAGCTATTGCCGCGAGTGTAAAAATATTTACATGAACAGGGGAAATTAATATTTGTAACAAAATAATACGAAAACTTGATTTTATCTGAATTAAACATCTTCATGATAAATAAGAAATTTCTTAATATTTCCCTGCAGAGCCTGTTGGATAAGGATTGCGGCGAAGCGAAATTTTCATTCACCGGACAAAATTGAGGGAAAAACGCCATCATAGGAAATCAAAAATTTTTTTTGAAAGATGAGAGGCTGTACATAAGTGAAGATGAATTGCCTGAATTATTTCATCAGACCGTCCTTCAGATAGTGACTTTTATATCGGACAGGCTTTAACTTCAGACCAGGAATTAACGTTTTAACCTTCAATATATAAACATTATTTATAGAGAACTTTTAACGCAGCTGTATCATGAATAGGAAAATGAGGATGCCAAGCCAGACTCATTGATCAAAAAGTCGTTTAATCCGGATTATTTTTTAGAATCTTTTAGCTGTTACAGGCCAGATTTTAACGAAAACAGCCGCAAAACGCCGCCCGCTCATAGCTTTCTGTTTCAGGCTGGTGATCCTTCCGATCTTAATCCGATGAAAACGACGGCATTAGCGGCGGGATGAGTTAAAGGTGATGTGATTGTGCGAACGCGCTGACAGCGTGCCGCCCGACGGCGGCACGCCCTGATCTCACCGACTCAGAAGAAGCCAAGCGGTTCAATGCTGTAACTGATCAGCAGATTTTTGGTTTGCTGATAGTGATCGAGCATCATTTTGTGGGTTTCACGACCAATACCCGATTTTTTATAGCCTCCGAAGGCAGCATGTGCCGGATAAAGGTGATAGCAGTTGGTCCAGACCCGCCCGGCTTTGATCGCCCGGCCCACGCGATAGGCACGGTTGATGTCACGTGTCCAGACACCGGCACCCAGGCCGTAAATCGAGTCGTTAGCGATGCTGACTGCTTCGGCCTCATCTTTGAAGGTGGTAATGCCAATCACCGGGCCAAAAATCTCTTCCTGGAACACCCGCATGCTGTTGTTACCCTTGAGTAAGGTCGGCTGGATGTAGTAACCACTGGCGAGCGTGTCGTCCAGCTTCTCCACACCACCGCCCACCAGCACTTCTGCGCCTTCCTGCCGGGCAACCTCAAGATAAGAGAGAATCTTATCGAACTGCTGCTGTGACGCCTGTGCGCCGACCATCGTTTCGGTGTCGAGCGGATCGCCACGCTTGATGGTTTTAACCCGTTTCATCACCGCTGCCATGAACGGCTCGTAGATGGACTCCTGCACCAGTGCCCGCGATGGACAGGTACAGACTTCGCCCTGGTTAAGGAAACCCAGCACCACCCCTTCCGCGGCTTTCTCAATAAAGCTCTCTTCCGCCTGCATGATGTCTTCAAAGAAGATATTGGGGGATTTGCCGCCCAGCTCAACCGTTGACGGGATCAGGCTTTTCGCCGCCAGTTCCAGAATATGGCCGCCGGTCGCGGTCGATCCGGTAAAGGCGACTTTGGCGATCCCCGGATGGGACGCCAGCGCTTCACCCGCCTCTTTACCGAAACCGTGCACCACGTTCAGTACGCCGGGCGGCAGTAAATCTTTAATCAGATCAACAAACAGGGTGATCGACAGCGGCGTCTGCTCTGCCGGTTTCAGCACTACGCAGTTTCCGGCACCTAACGCAGGTGCCAGCTTCCACGCAGCCATCAGCAGCGGGAAATTCCACGGAATAATTTGCGCCACCACACCCAGCGGCTCATGGAAATGATACGCCGCGGTAAATTCATCAATCTCCGCCGCGCTGCCCTCCTGCGCCCGCACGCAGCCAGCGAAATAACGGAAGTGATCGACCGCCAGCGGCAAATCGGCGGCCAGCGTTTCCCGCACCGGTTTACCGTTATCCCAGGTCTCGTTCACCGCCATATATTCCAGATTCTGCTCCAGCCGGTCGGCGATTTTCAGTAGCAGTAACGATCGCTGCTGCGGTGACGTTTTTCCCCAGGCATCTGCTGCTGCTGCCGCGGCGGCGACCGCATTATCGACATCAGCGCGGTCCGAACGCGGAAACTCGCCTGCTACTGAGCCATTTACCGGCGAGGTATTGGTGAAGTAGTTGCCCTTCACTGGCGCGACAAATTCACCATTAATGAAGTTGCCATAATTCTTTTGTAGCGTGATCAGAGAACCCTGTTCTCCTGGCGCGGCGTAACGCATGGTCATTCTCCTTACAGGTGACGAGATGCAACAATGATGAAACTTATTATTAACATGAATGATCATTGCCAGCCTGTCAGATCTGTCACCCGGAAACTGTGACCGCCCCGAAGGAAAACCCGCATGGGTTGCTGCTACAGATAATTCCGACTTTTCCCGGTTGCGCTTATAAATAAGAAACTTGTCAGCCTGAAGGGGTCAATATGAGGAAGAATTCACACGGGAGGTAAGCATGCTGGCTTCGGCTTTCACCCTGATGCGCGCTAAAGCAAACTTCGTGCATCAGTTCATCCGCAATCCGCGCAAGATGGGCAGCATTACGCCTTCATCCGATGCGCTGTGCCGCACAATGATCGCGTCGGTGGAATGGAATACTCAGCTGCGTATCGCCGAGCTTGGCGGAGGAGACGGTGTGTTAACCCGTCGGTTACTGGAACGAATGGCACCGGACGCCACGCTGGATGTGTTTGAGATCAGCAGTATGCTGGCGGAGAAGCTCAACGCACTGGACGATGACCGTATGACCGTCCGCACCTGTTCAGCGGAGTACCTCAACGGGCAGTATGATGCGATCTTCTCCGGTCTGCCGCTGTTGTCACTGCCGCCCGCGCTGCGTGAGGCGATTCTGCGCGCAGTCTACAATGCGCTGGGTCCCAACGGAGTGTTTGTACAGTTTCAATACACTTCCCTGACCCAGCCTGACCTGTCACGCTACTTTACCTGGGAGCGGCAGCGGGTGCTGAAAAACGTGCCGCCCGCCTGGGTTTATCGTTGTACCCGCCACTACGCGCCCTGAGCCTGCTCAACTGACGGGCGCGCCTGTTGCCAGAAGGCGGTTAACAGTGCACGCGCCCAGTCTTTTCCTTCCATTACAGCAGCCACATCGCTGCTGTCGTCCGGCAGACAGGCGCGCATGATGGATGACGAAAATTCGGGATGAAACTGCACTGACAGCGCCTGAGGTGAATAGCGAATGATCTGGCAGCCGTCACGCTCAGAAGCGGCTAATACCTGAGCCTGCGGCGGCGGCGTCAGCACCGACTGTCGATGCGACAGCCAGGCGCTAAAGGTCGACGGTACTCCCCGCAGCAGCGGGTCGCGCTGCGCCTGTGCGCCGCAGGTGACCGGCAACAGACCGCGTTCCCAGCCATTCGGGTTATCCGCCACCTCGCCGCCCAGCGCATACGCCATCAGCTGATGACCGTAGCAGACCCCCAGCAACGGCAATGACGCCTCGATGGCCGCTCTGATCCATGCCGCGCTGCGTTCGCTCCAGTCGGCATGATCGGTGACCATCGCCCACGAGCCACTGAGGATCGCCGCAGAGATCTGATCGAAGGCGGGCAGCGCCTCGCCCAGATGCGGACGGACGATCAGATACTCATCAGGCTGTAAATTTAACGCGTCAATAAACCAGCGTGGTTGTTCACCAATCTGCGCGACGACGTGAGCGGGCGGGACTTCGAGCTGAATTAATGCAATGGGCAAGGCGGGCGTGTGGGTCATACCGAATCGGGTCCTGTTCCAGAGAGGCGTTTCGGAAAATCAGTCTGACAGCAACGCGCAAAAAAGTCTTATGATTTTATTTTCCCCTCTGCGACAGAAAATTTCTTAGCGCTGCTGCCAGGAATGCCGCAGTTCGTGCCATCATTAGCGGGCTAAGCAAAAAAAGTTAAGGATATTATTGTGGCGGTGCGGCATTTCTTTCTGGTCCTGATGGTGGTGTGTATCTGGGCCTTCAACAACGTAGCGGTAAAATGGGGCTTGCTTGAGCTTCCGCCGCTGTTCCTGACCTTTATGCGTTTTGTGGTGGTCGCCATTGTGCTGGTGCCGTTTTGCCGCATCACCCGACAGCAACTGCCCTGGCTGTTGCTGCTGGCGTTCACTTTCGGCTTTATGCACTTCTCGCTGTTGTTTGTCGGAATGCGGTATACCGATGCCGGCACCGGCGCGATTGTGGTCCAGCTCGGCACGCCGATCGCCATGCTGCTGGCGATGGTGGTGCTAAAAGAGAAACTGAAGCTGGTGCAACTGGTGGGCATTCTGATCTCGCTGAGCGGCGTGGTGGTGCTCTCCGGCAGCCCGACCATTCCCACCTGGTGGGTGCTGTGTCTGCTGTTGTGCAGCGCAACCGGCTGGGCGGTAAGCAACCTGATAGTTAAAAAATCGCCATCGATTAAGCCACTGACCATGACCGGCTGGATCGCCTTTCTGGCGATTCCGATAGTCGGTGCCGCCAGCCTGATAATGGAGTCAAACCAGCTCTATGCCCTGAGTCATGCCGGCTGGCACGGCTGGTTCGCCATCCTCTACAGCGCCATCGCCTCGTCGATCGTCGCCTATACGCTGTGGTATATGCTGCTGAAAAAATATAACGTCAACCTGATTATGCCCTACTCGCTGCTGACCCCGGTGCTGTCGGTACTGATGGGGATCGTGGTGCTGGGCGACAGCCTTAACAGCTTCAAAATCATCGGCGCCTCGCTGGTGATACTCGGTACGGCGATTGCGGTGATTAATCTGCGTAATCTGCGGATGCATGCCCGCTTTCCGCGTCTGCGGCGACGTTAATCACGCGTGCTATGCTTGAGTGATTGTCACTCGTCAGGAGCACAGCAGATGGAGCATCAGCTCGCCACGTCCCTCTGGCAGCAGATGTGGCAGGGATTGCGTGGCAACGCCGCCGCACACCCGTTACCCACCTTTGTCGATCATGCCAGTTTTCCCGCCGCCTTTGCCGTCAGTGAACTGGCGGCCACCAGCATCGGCCTTGCCACCCAGGCCGCTGCCGACCTGATCAATGCCAGCCGGCCAGTTGAAGTGAATGTCCGGCTGGCGTCGCGCTGGTTCCGGCACAGTTTTATGCCGCTCAACCGGCCTGCTCCCGCGCTGTGGGACGCTTTCGCCGGCGATTACGCCAGTCGCGATGGCTGGGTCCGCCTGCACACCAATGCTGCCCATCACCGCCAGGCGATGGAGCAGGTGCTCGGCCAGCATCCCGATCGCGCCGCACTGGCCCGCGAGGTGCAGCGCTGGCAGGCTGCTGAGCTGGAGCAGGCGATCATTGATGCGGGCGGTTGTGCCGCAGAGATGCGCAGCAGCGCGGCCTGGCAGCAGCATCCGCAGGGCCAGGCGATAGCGCAGGAGCCGCTGTTCGCCTGGCAGCGTACCGATCAGGCTGCCGCGCCCGACTGGCCGTTACCGCCGGCGCGCCCGCTGCTCGGTGTCCGGGTACTGGATCTGACCCGGATTATTGCCGGTCCGGTCGCCACCCGCTTTCTGGCCAGCCTCGGTGCTCATGTGCTGCGCATCGATCCGCCTGGCTGGCAGGAACCGTCGCTGGATGAGGAGATCACCTGTGGTAAGCGCCGTGCGGTCCTGAATCTCAGACAGGCCAGCGATCGGGAGCAGTTCATCCGTTTACTGCGTGAGGCCGACGTACTGGTGCACGGTTACCGGGCCGATGCGCTGGAGCAACTGGGCTTTGATGCCGGAACCCGTCGGGCGCTGGCTCCGGGCCTGGTCGATGTCAGCCTGAATGCCTGGGGCTGGCAGGGTCCGTGGCGCAACCGGCGCGGCTTCGACAGTCTGGTTCAGATGGGCTGTGGTATTGCCGAACAGGGGATGCAGTGGCAGCAGAGTGATAAACCGACGCCATTGCCGGTGCAGGCGCTGGATCATGCCACCGGTTATCTGCTGGCGGCGGCGGTACTGGAGGGATTACGGCAGCGGCGCACTGACGGGCATGGCAGCCAGGTGCGGCTGTCACTGGCGCGTACCGCCTGGCTGTTGCAGCAGCATCCTGCTACGCCGGGCACTGTACAGTCCGGCATCACGCCGAAAACAGAGGATAACCTGCCCTTTTTTGAGTTCACGCCCTGGGGGCTGGGCGTAAGACTGCGCGCGCCATCCTGGCTGCCCGGCACCGCGCAATGCTGTGCGACACCGGGCTGTCTGCCGGGTACGCACCCGGCATCATGGTAAATCAGGCATCCTGCTGCGGTTCAGCGCTGTCGAGCAGTTCATTGTACATCGCCTGAATTGCCTCACGGCTCAGCGCAGCCAGCGTACGATAAAACGCAGTGGTGGCATGCGCCTCAACCTTCCCGAGGAAAGTGCCGCACCACGGCAGCAGATACTCTTCAAACAGCGCCAGCTGGGCGCTGCTCTCATCTTCCGCAGACTGATCTTCCAGCCACGACGCCGCCAGCAGCAGCACGCCAAAGTGATCGGCAGGCGCATCGCTCAGCGGCATACCACGCGAAGTCAGAAAAGCACGCACCTCCGGCTCCGTTTTACCTTCGGGCCACTGCGACGCATACGGCGATACCTTACAGTCGCTGCCGACAAACAGCGCATTGTAATCGGCGGCCAGCGCCTGCGGATCGCTGTTCTGTTGCAGGCGGGTCAGCAGTTCGTCCTGCTCCAGCGGCCACTGCGCCTGCAGTTTGCCCTCACGCAGCAGCGTAAACAGCGGCACCAGCAGCGGGTCCTGCGGCTGACGATTGTACAGTGAGCCGAGCACGCGGCACAGAATGGAAAACTCATTCATGAGTCAGATTTCCTTGAGGCAAAGTAAATTAAAAGTCAGCCAGTTCAGCAATCGATTTGCCGGTGCGCTGTTCGAGGAAGTCGAGCAGACGCCGCGGCGTGACATTTAACACCCGATCCTCCGGAAAATCCACTTCGCGGGTGATGCGCAGGCAGTGCTCAAAATGGCCGAGCGTAAAGGCGGTATGGGAATCAGAGCCAAAGGCCAGTCGTCCGCCCGCATCCCGCACCGCCTCGGCGATCGCCCGGCAGTTGGGTTCGCTGCCTGGACGAGAGTGGGTAAACGAGGAGTTATTGATCTCCAGCGCCACATCGTAGTGGGCCGCCGCCTCGGCAATCGCCGTGATATCCACCGGGAATTTCGGATTACCCGGATGGCTGATGATATGCACCAGTCCACCCGCCATCGCCGCAATCATCGCATCGGTGTGGTGCTTTCTGTCGCGCGGCGCGTAGACCGGCTCATGAAAGCCCGCCACGATCAGATCCAGCGCATCCAGCATCGGGCCGGAACAGTCAATCTCGCCCTGCTGGTTTTTTATATTGGCCTCAATACCGCGCAGAATCCCGACGCCATCAATCACTCGCGGCCAGATGCGCATATTAATAAAGTGCCAGTAGTGTGGCGCGTCGGCCATATCAGGGCCGTGATCGGTAATGGCAAACAGTTTCATCCCCGTTTGCTTTGCCTGAGTGACGTAATCGTGCAGCGTACTGTAGGCGTGGGTACTGGCGATGGTGTGCATATGCAGATCTACCGGATACATCATCTTCTCCTGCTGATAGCCCCTGACTGAACAGGGTAATTAGTAGCCACGCTGTCGATCGACCCGCCCCTGCGGTATTTCTCCCGCCTGATGCTGGTCAATCGCCCGGGCAATGTAGTCAATAGCTTCGTCGATTAAGGTTACCGCCGCATTATGCGGCGTCAGGGTCACGCGAGGATGAGACCAGAGCGGATGCGATTCCGGCAACGGTTCAACCTGAAACACATCCAGCGCGGCGGCTTTTAGCTGACCGCTGTTGAGCGCCGCCAGTAAGTCCGCTTCCACCACCTGCGCACCGCGCGCGATATTAAGGAAGAAAGCGCCGTGCGGCAGCTGCTGGAAAAAATCATGATTGATTAAGTTGATGGTTTCCGCCGTGCTGGGCAGCAGGTTAATTAACACCCGCGTGCCCTGCAGAAAATCGTGCAGCGACTCAGGGCCGGCAAAGCTGGTGACGCCGGCAATCTGCTTCGGCGAACGGCTCCAGACGCGGACCGGAAAGCCCCAGGGTTTCAGCGCTTCTGCCACGCTCCGTCCCAGCACGCCCGCGCCGAGGATGCCAATAGTAAAGCTGTCGCGCGGATAAGCGGGCAGCGGCTGCCAGCAGTGCTGCTGTTGCTGTAACCGATAGTCGTCAAAGCGCCGGAACCAGCTCAGCACGCTGTGGACCGCATACTCCTGCATCTGCCGCGCCATGCCGGTATCTTCCAGCCGGAACAGCGGTACCTCCTCCGGTAACATGTCCGGATACTGCTGCAGCTGCTTCAGAATTTCATCCACACCGGCGCCCAGCGCAAATACCCCGCGCAGCCCGCTGCGTCCCCGCAGCATCTCCGCCGGCGGGGAGCGCACCAGCGCGTAATCGGCCGGGCCATCATCGCCCGGTTGCCAGGCACGGACCCGCGCCTGCGGCAGGCGCTGTTGTAAACCGTTAATCCATGTCGCCGCAGATTGCGACGGGTGATACCAGATGATCTCCATCCTGCTCTCCTTTTTTTCTTTCAGCGTCAGGGAAAACCGGCATCAGGGCAAGTAAAAAGCGGCGGGAAAAAGCGCTTTTTTTAGCAAAAATAATTCCCGTGGCTTCACAATTCCGGACCGCTTCAGGGTGAAGTGGTCAGATAAGGTCTAAAGTTGGTCCTGTGGTCAATGCGTTACGCGCGGCCGCGTTTCGGACAAGGAGAAAAACCGATGACAAAAATTGAGGTAAACGCCACTGAACGGCGTCAGCGTTATGTCCCCCTTCTGCTCACACTGCTGCTAAGCGTGCCGGCCTTCACGGTTCACGCCGACGACACATCGCGCATGCTGAATAATCAGCCGCAGCCGCCGGATGTCCGTTTAGGGCCACTGTTTAATGCTGTACAGCAAGCGAAGTTCTATCCCGATCAAAAAACCTTTGCCGATGCCCTGCCTAAATTCGATCCGGCCTCGATCCTCGCCGACTGGCAGATGCAGAAAAAACAGCGCAACTTTGATCTGAAACGCTTTGTTGACGCCAACTTCACCCTGCCCGCCGCGGGCGATAAGTATGTGCCGCCTGCCGGGCAGAATCTGCGTGACCACATTGACGGCTTATGGCCGGTGCTGACCCGCACCGCCAGCAGCGCCGGTCAGTATGATTCGCTGCTGCCGTTGCCGAAACCTTATGTGGTGCCGGGCGGCCGTTTCCGTGAAGTCTATTACTGGGACAGTTACTTCACGATGCTCGGCCTGGCCGAAAGCGGCCACTGGGATAAAGTACAGGATATGGTGGATAACTTCGCCTCGCTGCTTGATCGTTATGGTCACATTCCCAACGGCAACCGCAGCTACTATCTGAGCCGTTCGCAGCCGCCATTCTTCAGCCTGATGGTGGATCTGCTGGCGAGCCATGATAACGGCAAAGCCTATACCCGTTATCTGCCACAGCTGCAGAAAGAGTATGACTACTGGATGGCCGACAGCGACAAACTGGCCGCCGGCTCAGCCAGCAAGCGGGCAATCAAACTCAGCGATGGCACGCTGCTGAACCGCTACTGGGATGCCCGCGATGTGCCGCGTACCGAGTCCTGGATGGATGATGTCACCACCGCGAAGAAGGCACCGCAGCGTGACAAGGCTGAGGTCTATCGCGAACTGCGTTCGGGTGCGGCGTCCGGCTGGGATTTCAGCTCCCGCTGGTTCACTGATGCCCATAATCTGGCCACTATCCGCACCACCCAACTGGCGCCGGTCGATCTCAACAGCCTGATGTTCCATCTGGAGCAGACGCTGTCGAAAGGCTATCAGATGAATAAGCAGGATGATCTGGCGAAGCAGTTTGCCGACCGCGCAGAGAAGCGCCAGGCCGCAATTAATCGCTACCTGTGGAATGACAAACAGGGCTGGTACGCCGATTACGACTGGCAGAAAAAACAGGTGCATCCGCAGCTGACCGCCGCCACGCTGTTCCCGCTCTACCTGCGGGTCGCCAGCGATAAGCAGGCGGAAAGCACCGCCAGCGCGGTGGAAAAACAGCTGCTGAAACCGGGCGGGCTGGTGACGACTACGGTCAACAACGGCCAGCAATGGGATGCCCCGAACGGCTGGGCGCCGCTGCAATGGGTCGCCGTGGAAGGTCTGGAGCACTACAACCAGCCGAAACTGGCGAAAGAGGTCGGGCTGCGGTTCCTGCAGAACGTGCAGAACACCTACGATCGCGAGCATAAGCTGGTAGAGAAATATGTGGTGGAAGGCAAGAATCTCGGCGGCGGTGGCGGCGGTGAATATCCGCTGCAGGACGGCTTTGGCTGGACCAACGGCGTTACCCTGAAACTGCTGGATAAATATTGCCCGAAAGATAAAACCTGTAACAGCGCCCACGATATTCCCCAGGCGTCTGCGTCTCAACCCTGACCTTATCCGGAGACCGCCGGCCTGGCTGGCGGTCTCTGCCCGCGCGTTTTAACGAAATTTACTTGACGTTCTTCAATTGGCAGGCAAAATTGCAGCGAACTTACAAACGGTAATAGTTCTCACTCTGATAATGAGAACGCTTATCGAGAATGTTAATCATCTGCTGAACCTCTGCCATGAAAGGAATTTCAATGAGATTGCCATCGCCGCTGAAAGGTTACGTCCCGTTCTGCACTCTGGCGCTGACTGCGCCTGCCCTGACTTTTGCTGCCGATATGGTAGTGACAGCCCAACCGCAGGAGCAAGCTGACTCCCCGACTCAGGGTTATCTCGCCACCACCAGTCAGGGCGCGACCAAAAGCGATCGCCCGCTGATTACCACACCGCAGTCGGTGTCGGTGGTGACGCGCCAGCAGATGCAGGATCAGGGCGCGCTGACCCTGAATCAGGCGCTGGGCTATACGTCCGGCGTCTTTACCAACTTCGGCGGTGCTGCAACCCGTTATGACACCATTGCCCTGCGCGGTTTCCACGGTGGCGATGTAGATAACACCTTCCTCGACGGCTTACGGGTGATGAGCGACGGCGGCAGCTTCAATGTGTTGCAGGTCGATAACGCCTTCCTGGAGCGGATTGATGTGATCAAAGGCCCCTCTTCCGCGCTTTATGGTCAGACGGTGCCGGGCGGGCTGGTCAATATGGTAACGAAACGTCCACAGTTCCGTGAAGAAGGTCATGTCCAGCTGCAGGCTGGCAATAACGCCACCACCGGCGCGATGTTTGACTACACCAACGCGATTAACGATCAGTGGGCGTTTCGCCTGACCGGTGTGACCCGCAACAGCGATACCCAGTATGACCATACGCGCGAAGAGAAGTATGCGCTGATGCCTCAGCTGATGTGGCAACCGGATGAGGATACTCAGCTGATCCTTAAAGCCTATCTGCAGAAAGATCCCTCCGGCGGTTATCACGGCTCGGTGCCGGGCGACGGCAGTATTACGGAGCATAATGGCTATAAGCTGAGCAACGGTTTTTATGAAGGCAACAGCGATCTGGATCAGTTCAAACGCCGTGAGCAGATCTACAGCTACGATTTCACTCATCGCTTTAGCGACGTCTGGTCGTTCTCCTCAACCGGCAGCTACAGCCATTCCAACGTCGATCTCGATCAGGTTTATCAGATTGGCTGGGATGCGCAGAATCCCGATCTGCTGAACCGTTACTATTCGGGTGAGCGCTCCTCACTGGCCGCCTGGGCCACGGATAACCGGCTACAGGCCGAATTTAACACCGGCGAGCTGGAGCATCGCGTCTCGCTGGGCGCGGAGTATCATCGCTATAAAAATGAGATCAGCAAAGCGGTCGGCAACGCATCGCAGCTTAATGCCGTGACCGGCGAACAGGTTGGCGACATGCCGGCCTACAGCTGGAGCGATAACAGCCGCAGCTACTATCAGACCGGCCTCTACCTGCAGGATGAGATGAAGCTGGATCGCTGGCATCTGGATCTCTCCGGCCGCTATGACCGCATCGTTGCCAGCAATAGCGGCAGTGACCGCCGTCAGGACGATCACATCAGCGGACGCGCGGCGCTGCTTTATGCGTTCGACAACGGTATCTCGCCATATGTCAGCTGGAGTCAGGCGATCACCCCTACCGCCCTGACCGACCCGAACAACAACCTGCTGAAGCCGACCACCGCGGAACAGTATGAAGCCGGGGTTAAATATCAGCCAAACGGCACCCGCGATCTCTATAGCCTGGCGGTCTATGATCTGACACAGAAAGATGTGGCTAACCGTAATGTACAGGATGGTACCTACACGCCGTCTGGCAAAGTGCACTCGCAGGGGATTGAGCTGGAAGCGCGTAATCAGTTGACGCCACGTCTGAGCACCGTCGCCAGTTACACCCTGAATCACCTGCGCTTTAAAGATTCCGTTGATGGCAATGATGGTCACACGCCTTACGTGACGCCAAACAGCATGGCGGCCTTCTGGGGACACTATCAGTTTGATTACGGCCTGAGTGCCGGCGCGGGCGTGCGCTATATCGGCAAACAGTGGGCAGATAACGAAAACACCACCCGTTTGCCATCAGTGACGCTGTTTGATGCCTCGGTTCGTGCCGATCTCGGCGTCTGGAACAGCAGCCTGAAAGGCGCGTGGCTGCAGGTGAATGCGAATAACCTGACCGACCGTAAATACGTGGCGGGCTGTTACGGCACGGGCTATTGCTACTGGGGTGCGGAACGCAGCGTGATGGCGACGGTGGGCTACGATTTCTGATCGCCAGAAGTGAAAAAGGGGACGAATCGCTTCGTCCCCTTTTTGATTAAATCTTTGTTAAATCGTTACGATCAACTGCGTACTTTACGATAGATAAACAGAACCACGATGGCACCGATGACGGCGACCACGAAGCTGCCGAAGTTGAACCCATCGACGCGACCGAAGCCAAACAGCGTACTGATCCAGCCACCCACTACGGCACCAATAATACCCAGTACGATAGTCAGAATGAAACCGCCACCGTCTTTACCCGGCATGATCCACTTCGCCAGGATACCTGCGATTAAGCCAAAGACGATCCAGGAAATAATACCCATCTGTTGCTCCTTCCTTTTTTTGATTAAATCGTGAACGCTTGATTTATCAAGCGGTTTACCGCGATAAGTATAGACAGGTTTTCAAAAAATGTTTACTTGCTCACAGTTATTATTGCGCAGGGAGAGGCTAAAGCTTTTTTTTGCCACGCCGATAACGGAGATGAGGGCAAAAAAAAGAACAAACAAAGCACCAACCTTTTGGAGCCAGGAAGTGAAAGAAGCCGATCAGGAACAATATTTAAAACGTGGCACGCTGGCCATCCTTGGCGTGATGAAAGACCTGCTGCGTTTACAGACGCCGCTACTGGTGAGTTTTTCCCGTGGGCAGTTTATCAGCCGGATGCTGGCGGCCGATGAAAATCAGTTGCTGTTCGACCTCGGCAGCAACAATCTGGATAACGACTACGCCTTAACCTGCGATGAACTCAGCATCGCTGCAGAAACCCACGGCGCTAAAGTGGAGTTCAGCCTCGCGTCGCTGGCGCGGGTCGATTTTGAAGGCTTACCGGCGTTCAGCGCGCCGTTGCCGGAGCTGGTGTGGCAGATCCAGCGTCGTGAGTTTTTTCGCGTCAATGCGCCACTGGAACCACAGTTCTGGTGTCATACCGAGTGGCCCGACGGCAATACAGCCCGTCTGCGGTTGCAGGATCTGTCGCTGGGCGGTATCGGCGTACTGGTGGATGAGCCGCTGCCCGAAGGATTACAAAGTGGCGACAGTTTCAAAAAATTCCGCGTTGAGCTGGGCGAATATGGTCACTTTGAAGTGCCGGTGAAACTGTTGCACATTGGCGAACGCAGCGTGGTAACGCATAAAAATGAAACCCGAATTACGCCACGCCTGAGCTTTCGCTTTTCAGCACTCGATCCGGTGCAGGAGCGGCAACTGCAGCAGGTTATTTTTGCCCTTGAGCGGCTGGCACGCGATAAATCAACCCGTTTTCAATAAGTTCTTCCCGGATGCGCCGCACAGTTGCGTCGCATCCAGGCTATGCTTCTTGCTTGTTTTCTTTTAAACCGGAACCCAGCAAGGAGAATCTCCCCAATGGAAAACTGGCTTTCTTCACGTCATTTTCAATCCATTCTGTTCAATCAGAGCTTCTGGATCAACAGCGCCATCGTTATCGTCGCGACCCTCGTCATTTACTGGCTGCTGCGTACCCTGATCCGTTTTATCTCCAACCGTATTGCCCGCTATAGCGAACATCGGCATGTCCGGGCGACCGGCATTGTGGTGGAAATTCTGCGCAGTACCAGCCAGAGTCTGCTGCTGATTTTTTCACTGCTCATTGCGTTAAAATTTGTCGATTTACCCGCCTCGTGGAGCGTGGCGATCTCACACGGCTGGTTCCTGGCGTTAATCGTTCAGCTGGCGCTGTGGATCGACTGCGGTATCCGGCTCTGGCTGCACAGTCTGCTGCGCGACCCTTTGCATGTGCGGAACCCGGTCACCACGGTGATCCTCGGTATTCTGCTGCGCGTAGTGGTGTGGATCATGATGTTCCTCGCCATTCTGTCGAATATGGGCATCAATATTACCGCGCTGGTGGCCAGTCTCGGCGTCGGGGGTATTGCGATTGCGCTGGCGATTCAGACCGTGCTGAGCGACGTCTTCGCCTCGCTGGCGATCGGGTTCGATAAGCCGTTTGAGCACGGTGATTTTATCGTGTTTGGCGATATTGCCGGGTCGATTGAGCATATCGGTCTGAAAACCACCCGGCTGCGCAGCCTGAGCGGTGAACAGATTGTCTGCTCAAATACCATTCTGCTGCAGCAGACGATCCACAACTATAAGCGGATGCAGCAACGCCGCATCGTGTTTAAGTTCGGTATCAGCTACGCCACGCCGTCGGAACAGGTGCGCGAGATCAGTCCGCTGGTGAAAGAGATTATCCAGAGCGTTGACACCACCCGCTTCGACCGCGCCCACTTCCTGGCGTTTGAAGATTCGAAACTGACCTTTGAAGTGGTCTACTTTGTGCTGGACGCCGACTACAACAAGTACATGGATATTCAGCAGGAGATCAACCTGCAGCTGATGGCAGCGCTGGAACAGCGCAACATCCGCTTTGCCTTCCCGATTCGTCAGGTCGAGTTCAGCGGCGGTAATCTGCCGCCGGTGGATCTGGTGGCGGTGGACAATGAGGATGGCGAGGTACGCAGAATGGCGCGCTAAGCGCGCTCAGGATGCCAGCCTTCCCGAGGATCAGGGAAAGGCTGGCGAAGCCTGTTCACGTCAGCGTAAGTGCGGCCCGCGCGTGCCAGCATCGGCCGCGCGAGCCATGCCGACATCACTGCCATCACTGACTGCGGCTCCGCTACTGATGGCGATAACAGCTGACGCCCAGATACTGGCTGAACGCTTCCTGCAATACGTCTGCCGTGGCGGAGTGGTTCATCGCCACATGGTGTTCGAATCCGTTACGGCAGATCCACGCCAGCAAGGATTCCAGTTGCGGGACCTGAATCACCGCGCGGCAGCCCACCGTATCCAGCGGATCGTCTACCGACATCCCCTCACCGACGTAGGCCTTGATCTCTCCGCTGAAATCATCGGTTGAGAGACGAAAATAGGTCAGATCGCCGCTTTTCATCCGGCCATGCACCGCGCCACAGGTGTTCTCTTTCCCGACCGTGGTACCAATAATATCGGCCGTGCCCATCGTGGGTGACTCCAGGCTGGCGCTGGCGAAATTACCGCAGTGAAACAGCACGCATTTATCCCGATCATCGCCGAAGTTGTTGTTCCAGTCCGCCAGTGAGGCGGGATTCAGCGAGCAGCTGGCCAGGGCATACATCGACAGCGCCCCCATCACGTCCACCTCGCAGGCGCTCGGCATCAGCTGTCCTGACATCACGCTCATGATCGAGCAGACGTTAATACCGAGATTCTCCTGCAGCGAGGTCCAGCACTGAATCGCGGTAGTATCGATGTCGTTGTCGTTCACCCATTCGCTGATGACCACAAACAGTTTCGCCATGGTTTGCAGCTTTTCGCCGGGAATCCCGCGCGCATCGGCGTTGGCTTCCAGAATCTCGCGCTTCTCCGCCACGCGGATATCATCATCGCGCAGCCGGTTAGTACGGGTAAAAATTTCTGACAGATCCAGCGTTTCCACCGCAATGCCCATCTTCTCCAGCAGTTTCTCACTGTAGCGCACGGTGTTAAAACCGGCGGGCCGGGCACCGATCGCCCCGACACGCACCCGCCGCATCGCATTCACCACCCGACAGAGCTGGCTGAAACGCTGCAGATCCTGCATGAAGACCTCACCGCTCAGGGCGCAGACATGCTGGCGGGTCAGGGAAAAGGGGATGCCATATTGCCGCAGGTTATTACACAGTGAGATTTTGCCGCAGAAGCTGTCACGCCGGGTCGCCAGCCCCATTTTATCGAGGTTATCTTCTTCCGCCTGCACCAGCACCGGCACATTTAATCCGGCGAGGCGCAATGCCTCGGCGATCGCTTTCTCATCGCCAAAGTTGGGCAGCAACACCACCACGCCGTGAATCGCTTCGCGGTGCTGACGAAACAGTTCGGCGCAGATTTTCGCTTCCTGACGGGTTTCGACTCCGCCGAGATGCGTCTGACTCTCGTCCAGCATCACCGTATTGATATTCATTTTTTCAAACAGCGCGACCGCCTGCTGACGCGCTTCGCCCACCAGATAGCTGGGAAAGAAACCCCGGTTGCCAATTATCACGCCGAAGGTTAACTGCTGAGGAAGTTTTGACATGGCTCTGCTCCGAAAGGGTTAATGTGGCTGATAACGACAGCGTGCGACGGCGTCGATCCAGCCTTTATAGTTGTCCTGCATCTGTTGCGCACAGGCCTGACGCGGTTCGATCACGTTGCCACCCTGTAACGCCTGCATATCACTGCCCTGCTGCCACCAGCCCAGCACTTTTCCCGCCAGCAGCGCGGCACCCAGCGCCGAGACTTCGGCGGTCGGCACCCGCAGCAACGGACGCTGCAAAACATCTGCCTGTAACTGCATCAGCCAGCTGTTTTCGGTAGCGCTGCCATCCACGCATAGCGCAGGAAGTTGCTGCCCGCTGGCCTGCTCCATGGCAAAAAAGACGTCGGCGATCTGCCAGACGATCGACTCCAGCGCCACCCGCGCCAGCACCGCCGGTGTGGCGGCATCCGTCAGGCCACAGACCATACCGCGCGCCTGCAAGTCCCACCAGGGCGCACCCAGCCCGGAAAGCGCCGGCACAAAATAAACGCCCTGATTATCTTCGCTGCGTTGCGCCAGTACGGTGAGCTGGCGCGGGTCCTGAACCCCCAGCATGCTGCCGAGCCACGCCGCGCCCGAACCGGTGTGGGTGATATTGCCTTCGAAGGCGTAACGCAGGGTGCCGTCGTGCCAGGCCACGGTGGTGCTGAGGCCGTTCTCGGTCAGCAGCGGCGTGGCCATCGACATCATCAGCGACGAACCCGTGCCGTAAGTGGCCTTCACCACTTCCGCGGTGCCACGCCGCTGTGCCTGCAGGGCGGCGTGGGAATCGCCGATACGCGCCAGAATCGGCGTGCCCGGCGGCAGCCCGGCAATATCCGTGACGGCCACTACGCCCTGTTCGCTGGCGGAGGCCACGATGCGCGGCAGCGCGGCGCGTGGCAGCTGAAACAGCGCCAGCAGTTCGTCATCCCAGTCATTAAGATGCAGGCTGTAGAGCTGGGTGCGCGAGGCGTTGGCGTGATCGGTAATAAAAGTCTCACCCGCGCTGAGCTGCCAGCTGAGCCAGCTGTCCACGGTGCCGATACAGAGCTCGCCCGCTTCGGCACGCGCCACGCCGTCGGGAATTGCCGCCAGCATGCCGGTCAGCTTGGCAGCCGGGAACATCGGGTCCACTGCCAGCCCGGTGAGGCCGGTGATGCGCGGTGCTTTACCCGCAAGGTGTAAATCGCGACAGAACGGCTCGGAACGTCGGTCCTGCCAGCTCACCAGCGGCGTCAGGGGCTGACCGTCGCGACGTTGCCAGATCAGTACCGACTCACGCTGATTACTGATCGCCACCGCTGCCACGCTGGCCCCGCCACATGACGCCAGACACTGCGCGATCGCCTGCTTCACCGCCCGCCAGATGGCCAGCGGGTCCTGCTCCGCCAGGCCTGGCTGCGGGTGCGCCAGCGTCAAACTCTGGCTGCCGCGCGCCACCACGCTGCCGTGACGATCCACCGCAATCGCTTTGGCATTGGTGGTGCCTTCGTCAATCGCCAGAATCAGAGGTCCCACCATCGTTACGCTCCTGCGCAGATGCGCACTGCACTGTTGACCACGCTGCTGGCATCAATGCCATGGTGGGCCCGGGTTGAAGCGCGGTCACCGGCAATGGCATATTCCCCATCCGGAATACCGAGCCGCAGCAGTGGAATCGCGCAGCCGCCTTCCGCCAGCACCTCAGCCACCAGGCTGCCGACGCCGCCATTGACGTTGTGCTCTTCGACGCTGATGACCGCTGGGTAGTGATTTAACAGGTTGCGCAGCTGTTGGGTATCACAGGGTCGAATCGATGGAACCGCGATCACACCGGCTGATATGCCCTGCTCAGCCAGTTGCTCCGCGGCGTGAACCACCTCGTGAACCGTGGAGCCCATTGCCACCAGCGCGATGTCGTGGCCTTCGCGTAACAGATCAATCTGACCCGGTCTGAACTGGTAGCTCTCATCGTGCAGCTGGGGCAGATCTTTGCCATCGAGGCGGATATAGACCGGCCCGACGTGCGCCAGTGCGTAGTCGATAATCTGACGGCACTGCAGCGGGCATGACGGCGCGTAGATCTCGATGTTGCCGAAGCCGCGCATCACGGCGATATCGTCAATACTGTGATGGGTACTGGCGAGCGGGCCATAGCTGGCACCGGCATTGAGTCCGAACAGTTTGACGTTGGTGTTGTTGTAGCAGACGTCGACTTTCACCTGCTCGTTAGCACGCGAGACCAGAAACGGCGCGGCATTACAGGTGACGGCGATCTTGCCGCCCAGCGCCAGGCCTGCCGCCGTGCCGACCAGCGTCTGCTCCGCAATGCCGACGTTGATTAACCGGTCGGGAAACGCCTTGATAAAGGGCGCGATTTTGGCGGTTGAGGTGGAATCAGCGACGACCGGCACCAGATCCACGCCGCGATTCACCGCGTCGATAAAGGCCGTGACCATTACACTGGCTAAATGTTGTGCGTTACTCATCTTTTAACTCCTCCAGCGCCTGCTCAATTTCTGCCCCTTTTGGCACCCGGTGATGCCACTCGGCTTTACTCTGAATAAAGGAGACGCCAAAACCCTTCTCGGTATGCGCCACAATCACCTGCGGTTTGCCGTTCTGCGGCAGGCCTTCAATGGTTTCGACCACCGCCGCCATGTCATTGCCGTTGCACTCGGTCACCTCCAGGCCAAAGGCGCGCCATTTTTCCGGCAGCGGATCGGTGTTCATGATCTCGCGCGTCGCGCCTGCCAGTTGCAGCTTGTTCTTGTCATTGATGATGATCAGGTTGTCGAGGCCATAATGGGCCGCCACCAGCGCCGCCTCCCAGTTGCTGCCTTCCGCCAGCTCACCATCGCCGGTCACCACGAAGATGCGGCGCGCGCTGTTGTCCTTTTTCGCCGCGATCGCGATCCCGACTGCGACCGGCAGCCCGTGCCCCAGCGCCCCGGTATTCAGCTCCACGCCAGGGGTTTTTTGCCGCACCGGATGTCCCGGCAGATGAGAATCGGCGTGCTGATAGGTTGGCAGCCAGTCGGTAGGGAAATAGCCCGCTTCCGCCAGCACACAGTAGTAACCGCCTACCGCGTGACCTTTTGACTGAATGTAGATATCACGCTGGTCATCTTCGGTGCGATCCGGCGCGCAGTTGAGAATGCGGAAATAGAGCGCGGTGAGGATCTCCACCTGTGACAGATCGGCACCGGTATGACCGCCTGCCGGGCTACCGGCGTTAAGCTGAATGATACGGCGGCGGATCGCCCGCGCCCGGCGCTTGAGGTCGTCTACCGGAAGATTGAAAGGATTCATACACTACCTCTGAATTTTAAATCGATTATGAATAAATATTCAAATCAGTTAAAAAAAAGGTGAAACACGGGAGATAAAGAGCGTCACAATCGACTCGGTTTCTTTTTCTCCGTTCGCCTGTTTCGTCTCCTGCTGCGGCGTGTTACGACGCAGCAGGAGGTTAACCGGGTTAGCTTTTTATTGGCGCGCCCTCCTCTATCAGTGCTTTCTGCGCCACCACGGCCGCTTTTTGCTGCATCCGGCTCTGGGTCTGGTCGATGATCACCGCGATGATAATCACGATGCCTTTAATCACCATCTGCCAGAATTCACTGACGCCCATCATGATCAGCCCGTCCGCCAGGAAGCCGATGACGAACGCGCCAATCAGCGTGCCGACGATGGTGCCGCGTCCGCCCGCCAGCGAAGTGCCGCCCAGCACCACCGCAGCAATGGCGTTCATCTCAAACGCCGTGCCGTTGGCCGGATGGCTGGCGACCAGTTGCGATGAGACCACGATGCCGGCGATCGCCGCGCAGAATCCCGACAGGGTATAAACCAGAATCTTTACCTGCCGGGTTTTGACGCCCGACAACTCGGCGGCACGTTCGTTATCACCGATGGCGTAAACCTGACGGCCAAACGGCAGGCGGCGCGCGACGTAAGCAATCACTAACGCCAGCAGCACCATCATCCAGATGGCATAGGGCAAGCCGAGCAAATTACCGGCACCAATCCTGTCGAAACCGGTATTGCCCAGCAGCGGATTGCCCTGCAGGCCAGGAAAGGTTTCGCCGCCGGAGGTAAGCATCGCCGCACCGCGCAGGATATACATGGTGCCGAGCGTGCAGATAAAGGGCGCAACGTTGTAGCGTGTGATGATCCAGCCATTGCCCGCGCCAATCAGCGCACCCACCAGCAGAACAAACGGCACGATCACCCAGACGCTGGGAAAGATGGCGATGCCAAACATCGGCAACACAATGCCTTTGGTGATCATCCAGCCGGCGATCATGCCGCACAGCCCCAGCGTGGCGCCAATCGACAGGTCAATGCCGGCGGTGATAATGACGAAGGTGATACCCAGCGCCAGAAAGGCGTTGATGGCAATGTGCTTCACCATAATCACCAGGCTGCCCACCGCCAGAAAGTCCGGCACGGTAATCGCAAAGAAGCCAACGATCAGAATCAGCGCAATAAAGGTGCGCAGCTTCAGTAGCAGCAGCAAAAAATTCTCACGCGAGTTAAACGCCTTAGCGGGAAGTGTGGCCAGCGCCACGCTGTCATTGCTTTTCATGCTCAGAACCCCTGCGCACTTGCTTTCACCAGCGCTGCCTCTTCCGCCTGCTCTCGCGGAAGGTCAGCCGTAAGTTTGCCGCCCGACATCACCAGGATGCGATCGGCTACCGCCATGATCTCTTTCAGGTCGGAGGTGGAGAACAGCACCGCAATCCCCTGCTGCGACAGTGCCACCATCATGCGAAATACCTCCGCTTTAGCCCCGACATCAATGCCGCGACTCGGCTCATCCAGCAGCAGCAAACGCGGATTGGTCAGCAGCGCGCGGCCAATCACCACCTTTTGCTGGTTACCGCCGCTCAGCGCGCTGATCGCCACCTCCGGCGAGGAGATTTTGATCGCCAGGTTGCCTACCGTCTGTTTCACCGCCTGCTGCTCCTGCTGATGAGCAATGGCAAAACGATGCGACAGCCGCCGCCACAAACTGGCGATAGTGAGGTTACTCGCCACCGACGAGACCGGGAAAATGCCGGAGCGTTTGCGGTCTTCCGGCACCAGGCTCATGCCCATCCGGATGCGATCCGCCGTTGGCAGGCGGGTGGGCAACGGTTTGCTGTCGAGCCACAGTTTGCCCAGGTAGTTGCGCTGGCTGCCAAGCAGGCACTCAAACAGCTCGGTCCGTCCGGCGCCCATCAGGCCATAGATGCCGACGATTTCCCCGGCCCGGACCTGAAAGCTGACATCGTCCACCAGCGTATTACCGTTGGGGCTGACGCAGGTGATGTGTTGCGCTTCCAGCATCGGCGCACCAAACTGCCGCATTTCCGGCAGGAATGTGGTCACCGGTTCGCTGCCCAGCATCTCCCGCACAATCCACGGCACGTCGATGCTGCTGACCTGCGCTTCGGCCTGGAAACGGCCATCACGCAGGATGGTGATGACATCGCCAATCGCCATCAGCTCTTCCAGCCGGTGCGAAATGTAAATGATGGAAACGCCCTGCTGCGTCAGATCGCGGATCACCCGGAACAGGATCTCCACTTCAGTTTTGCTCAGCGCGGAAGTCGGTTCATCAAGGATCAGAATGTCGGCATCTTCGGCCAGCGCTTTGGCGATCTCCACCAGCTGCTGCTGACCCACTTTCAGGTTACCGACCCGCTCAGCGGGCGAAATGGGCTGGTCGAGACGCGCCATCAGCGCGGCGGTGCGACGCGCCTGCTCCGCCTCGTTAATCGGCGCTAATCCACGCTGCAGTTCACGCCCCAGGAACAGATTTTCCGCCACCGTCAGGTTCTCAAACAGATTCAGCTCCTGATGCACCATGCCGATGCCGTGTCGGGCGGCGTCGCGGGTGCTGCTGAGCGTCAGCGGCGCACCGTTGAGAAACATCGTCCCGGCGGTGGGTTGCTGTACTCCGGCCAGAATCTTCATCAGCGTCGATTTACCGGCGCCGTTTTCACCGATGATGACGTTAACTTTGCCGCGCCAGACCCGGTAATCGACATGATCCAGCGCCAGCGTGCCGGGAAACAGCATCGAAATCTGCTCGGCCCGCAGAATGATCTCCTCGTCCATCAGGGCGTTCCTCGCGTCAGTTCAACCGCCACCACATCCTCAACGCTGCCATGCCCGATGCTCACCGCCAGCAGCGCCTGTACCGGCTGGTTGACCCAGCTGGCATCCAGCGTCGGCAGCTGCTTCACCGCATGACGATTCAGCGCCCGGGTTAACTGGGCGTACTGCACCTGATTGGTGAACTCTTCGAAACGGAAACCGGCGGCATCGCGGATGGCGTTGCTGCGCAGCACCGGCCCGATGCTGACCTCAACCGGCTTACCGTTCAGCGTCAGCGTCAGGATGCGCTCGCGTGGATTGCTCTCATTCAGCGCCGTTACCGTGCCGCTGGCGCGGACAAACACGCTTTCACTGGCACCCGCTTTCACCGTCTGACTTTTCGTTTCCATGTCAGCCCAGCTCAGCGCATGGCTGCTGGCGGTGGCCATCACCCGCGGCGACCAGCTCTCCTCCGCAATTTGCTGCGGCGTCTGGGTCGCATAACCCGGTTTCGCCTGCGGATCTTTCGGCAGAATCGGCTGACCGTTTGCATCCAGATCCACTACGGTGCAGGCGCTAAGCAGCGCCATCCCGGTTAAAACCGCCAGTATCCGTTTCATGGTCATTTCGCCAGGTTGAAGTTTTTCAGTCTGGCGGCGTTGCTGTCATCAATCAGCACACAGTCCATCAGCTGTTTCTCTTCTTTCTGCGCTTTGCCATTTTTCAGGTAGTAATCGGCCTGACTGACCGCCATCTGCGCCTGATCCCAGCCCGGTTGCAGCACCGTGGCCTTGATATTGCCTTTGTTGATAATCGAGTCGCGGGTGTAGTCACTGCCGTCAAAGCCCACCACGATCACCGCGGTTTTACCCGCCGCTTTCAGTGCGGCTTCCGCGCCCAGCGCCATGGTATCGTTGCCGGAGATCACCCCCACAATATTGGGATGCTTCTGCAGAATGGTTTCCATCCGGCTGAAGGCCTCGGTCTGGCTCCAGTTGGCGCTCTGCTGAGCCACCATTTTCATCTCGCTGTAATCATCCAGTACGTCGTGGTAACCCTGGGAACGCACGCCCGCATTGGTGTCGGACTCTTTACCGAGCAGTTCGACATAGTCCCCTTTGCCGCCCAGCAATTTGGCAAACTTTTCGGCGCCCAGCTGCGCGCCCTGATAGTTGTTCGAGACGATCTGCGCCACCGCAATGCCGGTTTTGTTAATCTCCCGGTCGATCAGGAAGGTCGGAATACCGGCATCTTTCGCTTTCTGCACCGGTCCGACCGTGGCATCGGCACCGGCGTTATCCAGAATGATCGCTTTGGCTTTTCGGGCAATCGCCGTTTCAATCAGCTGGTTTTGCTTACTGACGTCATCATCATGCGATGCCACCAGCGTGGTGTAGCCCAGCTCTTTGGCTTTGGCTAACGCGCCTTCCGCCTCCGCTTTAAAGAAAGGGTTGTCGTGTGACGGTGTGATAATTGCCAGCAGGCCTTGTTCCGCCGCCAGCAACGTGGTTGAGAAAGTGATGATTGAAGCCAGCAGGGTCAGTTTGATCAGAGGACGAGTCATTATTTTTCTCCGCTTGAATATATATTCATACGCGATTTTATATGCATAATGACTATGCGCCGTCGATGAGACGCCGTCCAATGCGGGATCGTCAAAAAGCGAAAACGATCACAAATTCGCCTGCGTTGTGATTTCGACCATCCTGGTTAACAATACCGGGCAGAATCAGAGAGGGAAAAACCGATGGCAAAACAGGATGAACAGCGACTGATGGTGAAGATTGCCACCCTTTACTACGTCGAAGGGTTGAAGCAGTCAGAGATTGCCCAGTCGCTGAAGTTATCGCAGTCGTTTGTCTCACGTATTCTTAATCGCAGCGTCAAAGAGGGCGTGGTTAAGATCAGCGTGGTCCCGCCAGCCAATGTTTTTCCTGAACTGGAAAAAGCGATTGAGCAGACCTACGGCCTGCCGCAGGCGATTGTGGTGGATGTGCCGGATCAGGCCTCGACGTTACAGATTAAACAGGCGATTGGCTCCGCAGCGGCGCACTATCTGGAGACCCGTCTGCGGGATGACGAGCTGATTGGCATTTCATCGTGGAGCGGCACCATCCGGGCGATGGTTGATGCGCTGCATCCGCTGAACAGCTCCTGCAAAGGCGTGATTCAGCTGCTGGGCGGCGTGGGCGCGAACGGCAATGTGCAGGCGACTATTCTGACGCAGAACCTGGCGGCGCTGCTTAACTGCCCGGCTTGGCTGCTACCCTCGCAGTCGATTGAGCGGTCAGTCAGCGACCGCCAGCGCCTGTCGGCCAATCCCGAAGTGGCGGAGGTGTTGGGGAAATTCGATCAGGTCGACCTGGCGATTGTCGGGATCGGCGATCTTGAGCCGTCGGCGCTGCTGCGTAATTCCGGCAACTATTATGATGGCGGGATGCTTCAGACGCTGGCGGCGCGCGGTGCGGTCGGTGATATCTGTCTGCACTACTTTGACGCCAGCGGTCAGCCGGTGTTGCAGGCAGAAGAAGATCCGGTGATTGGCATGGAGCTGGCGCAGGTGAAACGCTGTCCACAGGTGGTGGCGCTGGCGGGCGGCACGGAGAAAGCCCAGGCGATCCGCGGTGCGCTGCGCGGCGGTTATGTCAAAGTGCTGATTGTTGATTATCCGACGGCGCGGCGGCTGCTGGAGCCCTGAAGCCGCCGAGGCCGTTTCGCCCGGCGAGGCTGCCGGGCGAAACGGTTAAATGGTGCGGTAAGCGGTGGTGACTTTCCACAGATAGCGCGGTGCCTGGGCCGCCGGATGTTTATTCTGCACATGCTGATAAAACTCATCCGGTGACATGGCATTGATCATCGCAATCGCCCGATCGCGGTCACGGGAGAAGGTACGCAGCAACGCCCCGGCCCCGTTGGCATAAGAGACGATAGTCGCGTAACGCAGCGTCAGCGGATCGCGGATGCCCGACAGCGCAGAATCCTGCAGAATGCGGATATAGGCGGTGCCGATATCAATATTCTTCGCCGGATCGCGCAGCTCCGCATTGGACGGTTGTCCGCGCCGTCCCAGGGTGCGATAGACTTCGCGGCCCGCGGTTGAGGCTTTAATCTGCATCAATCCCACTGCATTTGAGCGGCTGACCACGGCTGGATTCCCGCCCGACTCGACACTAATAATGGCGCTGATCAGCTTCTCATCAACACCATAATGACTGGCGGCATCTTCGGTAAACATGGCCCAGGCATCATTCACGCTGGAAGGTGGTGCCTGAGTGAGCGGCGTATTCTTCTCTTTCACCGCATGATGCGACGGCTCGCTGGCACAGCCGGTCAGGAATAACGCTGAGAGTATAAGGTGTCGGAATTTCAGCAATTTTTCATCTCGTTGCAGAAGTGGCGAATGCTATCATACCCAGGCAGACTCAGAGCAAAATTACCGTTTATCCTAAATAACGTAAATCGCAGTGCGTACCGTGACTTCAGTGGCACTTTTGGTCATCATCGGCCTGAGTCAGGTGCGCTAGCAGCAGGAAAGTATGATGATTTCACGTTCAATCCGTCTTATCTCCCCATCCGGTTACTGTCACAACCAGCCTGCGGCACAGCTCGGCATTGAACGGCTGCAGGCAGCGGGACATCAGATAGAGAATCAGCAGGTGATTGCCCGCCGGTTCCAGCGCTTTGCCGGCACAGACGCCGAGCGGCTGGCGGATATCAACCAGTTGGCTGCACTCACCACCCTGCCCGATATCGTGCTGGCGGTGCGTGGCGGATACGGCGCCAGCCGTTTGCTGGAATCGATTGACTACACGGGTCTGCAACGCCGCCTGCTGAATCAGCCGCTGGCGCTGTGCGGCCACAGCGATTTCACCGCCATCCAGCTTGCCCTGCTGGCGCAGGTGGGGTTAATCAGCTTCAGCGGCCCGATGCTCACCGGCAATTTTGGCGCCGCGACTTTATCTGAATTTACCCTGCACCACTTCTGGCAGGCCGTGACATCACCTACAGTCAATGTGAACTGGCAAAGCGCGTCACCGGACCAGGGCGAATGGCAGGGTACGCTGTGGGGCGGAAATCTGGCGATGATCTGTTCGCTGGTTGGCACCCCCTGGATGCCGCAGGTCGATAACGGCATTCTGGTGATCGAGGATGTGAATGAACATCCGTTCCGCATTGAACGCATGCTGATTCAGCTGCAGCAGAGCGGGATTCTGGCCCGCCAGCGCGCCATTGTTACCGGCAGCTTTACCAGCACTGCCCTGTCAGAATATGACAACGGTTTTGATTTCAGTACCGTCTGGCAGCGGCTGCGCGATACCTGCGGCTTGCCGGTGATCAGTGAGTTAGATTTTGGCCATGCGGCGGATACCGTTACGCTGCCGCTGGGAGCCCGAGCCAGGCTCCGGATCAGTCAGGGCCACGCCCATTTGCAAGCGACCGGGCATCCCGTCCTGCGCGGATAAAAAGGTTCCAGGAGATCGACATTGAAGCCGTTGTATGACGATTTGTGGATCTCAACCCCGGAGTTTCCGGTGGAAGATACCGTTAATGACCTGATGATGCATGGGTTTATGCTGCGTCACCCGCGCGGTAATCTGCTGATTGGCCGGGTGGAAAATCCGCTCGATCATGAAGTGATTGCCGATACCGGCGGCGTGATCCGCCACTATCTGACCCACTGGCATGAATCTGCGCCCGGTACGGCGCTGATCCAGCAGCGCTTCAGCAGCGCGCTCTATTGCCACAGCCGTTCACTGGGTCCGATCAGCCATTTTGCCGAACCCGATGACACCTTTTCCCAGCCGGAGACCCACTTTGGTGATTTCCAGCTGCTGCCCACGCCAGGCCATACGCCGGGCAGCTGCAGTTATCTCTACCGTTCACCGCTCGGCCTGACCTATCTGTTTGTCGGGGATACGGTGACGCGTTCGCACGACCGCTGGATCACCGTGCTGGTGCCGGACAGCAATCCGGCCGAACTGAGCCAGACGCTGGAGTTTTACCGCACGCTGCGGCCCGATGTGGTGCTGATGAGCACCACCCGCGGTCATCTGTCATGGAAAAAAGTGACGCTGCAAAGCTGGCTGGCGGCAATAGATGAAGCGGAGCAGCAGCCGCTGGATCTGCGTCAGCAACCGCTGTTCTGATTACAATATTTTGGTCAGATAATGACGCTGGTGGTGGCGTGGGTAATGATCAAGACTGAAGCGCAGGCTGTAGCCGAGCTTCTCATAGAAAGGACGCGCCTGAAAACTGGCGGTATCCACCTGGGCGTAACGGCAACCGCGCTGGCGCGCTTCCTGTTCTGCCGCCTGAATCAGACGGCTGCCGACGCCCTGCCCGCGCAGCGCATCACCAACCCACAGCATATCGATACGAAGCCAGTTGCCGGCCGTTGAGCCGGTCAGCCCGGCCAGCTTCCTGCCCTGCTCATCACGGATAAAAACGCCGATCGATTTGATCTCATCAACATTAATAAACTTGCTGTTAAACGCCGTCAGGCCCAGCCGGACCTCATCCAGATCCTGGGACGTCACGTTATCGGTGATAGTGAGTTGCATAGCGGCTCCTGTTACGGCGGGTTACGAGTCAGAACGCTGACGATCGTCGTAACGCTCCAGGCTTAACGCCTCGACATCACGCTTTTCGCTGCGGCTACAGGGCACCAGCTTATCGCTATCGCGGTAAACAAAGAAAGTCGCTTCACTGCGCTGGTTGACGATTAACTGATCGCCATTACGAAAGCGGGTGATCGCCACTTTATCGCCCGCCTGTAACCGGGTGCGCTGTTGGCCAGCAGCAATCTGGAAATGGTTCTGCGGCCACATTAAAGTGGTTAAACCATATTCGGCACGCGAAATAGTCATGGTCGGACGACCGGGACAGTTGATTTGAAATTCGCTTTCGCTCCAGGCTGGCGCGACGTGACAGGCCAGCAGGCCCAGCGCAATCAGGGCTGATTTCATCGGTTCTCTCCGCTGAATTGATGATTTTATTAGGGATTTTTTAGCTTAACACATCACAGCAGAGAGAAAAGGCAGCAGAGCAGCGGGAATAAGACCAGTAAAAGATAGAATCTGGCGCAGCGAGAGCAGGAAAGTTGAGAAATTTTGAAGTAAACAGGCCAGCATAACCCTGCGTCATGCTGGCCCATCAGACGTTATTCTGAGGAGACCTCTGCAGCGACTAACATCAGTGCCAGTCCTGCATTTTCGCCGTCGTAGGCCTGCATCGCGGCGCGAATATCAGCAGCGCAACTGACCACCTGGTGCTTTTTATCGCTCTCAAGTTGCTCAATCGCGTGGCGAATAATCATTAGATGTGCTTCTTCTTCGTTCATCATTTATCCCTGGTTTTGCCTAAGTGGTGCGCAAAGAAGCCAAGAATACCGTTTATCTGTTAGCAAAGTCACCCTTTTACATTCCCGTTGCTTAACGATTAAACAAATTGCAAATGGGAAGCGTATCCGGAACTGCTATGATCAAGCTATCCGTGACGTAACCAGATAGAATCTGCGCCACGCGTTTCCCAGGGACTGAAGCAGGTAGAGGATCATGTTGCGACTCAGCATTTTCATATTCATCATACTGATGACTGGATGTTCATCTGGCCCGAAAGGGGTTGAGTGTCCGGGTGAGGTATCGACAATTTATGGTCAGCCGATGGGACAGACGCAGAGCGTTATTTTTGACCTGGTGAGTTCATTCAGCGTCAGCCGCGATGATGTCAGGGTGGAGAGCGGGCCTTTGCAGTCGCTCGATCGTTTTAAATATGTGCCGTCGAGCGTGACGCGTGAAGGTTATTACGCCCAGCGCCTCTCTGATAAGCAGTTCCGCCTGATTAATCCTTATCAAAACACGCAGATTACCTGGACATGTCCATAAGGGATGAATCCTGCTGCCAGATGGTTTATTGTCAGAAAACGTCAAGCAGCAGGTCTCTTTACCATGGAAAAGCGTCTGGATAACAACGGCTACATCGATTTTCCCTTCCCCGCCACGCGTAATGCCGATGGTTCGGTTAATCCCTGTGGTTTCGATCTCACGCTGGAGACCGGCCGGCTGGAGGAGATTGCCGTACTGACGCACTCGGTCAACCTGCGTCGGCTGGTGGAGGAGATCAACCTGCAGGATGGCCTGTTTATGACGCTGGCCTGTGACTGGCAGCAGCAAGCCCATGCGGTGTGCGGCTTTATTGATGTGGCTTTTCGTCCCGATCTGCCGCATCACGGTCACGATGAGGCGTTGCAGCTTGAGGCGCGCTTTAATCACTATCTGGCGGAACAGGAGAAGCTGCATCAGATGGCGCCTGACACGCTGGTAAATTATGCCCGCTCGGTGCTTGACTGGAGCTGGTCGCCGCTGCGTCAGCGGCAGCGCGACTATGAAAAGATCACCATTCAGTTTTATTGCCCGCAGGCTGACGACGCTGAATGGTGCTTTGATCACCTGCGTCATTTTCTGGTGAGCTGGTATCCGGCTTGCGTGGCGTCCCGCTAATCCTGCTTTTATCTGCGCCCGGAGCCGCTATGCGCCCTTTCTGGTTACTTGCTGTGACGTTGTTCTGTTCGCTGTTGTTGACGTCAATCGCACAGGCTGATGAGTGCCGGCAAATCCGGGCTGGCCTTGATATCGGTTCCGGCACGACCAAAATCGCCGTCGCCCGCGTGGATCTCTGCCAGCACCGCATCGAGAAGATGCTCTATCAGGATCAGCGTGCCGTGGCCTGGAACGAGGCGCTGTCGCAGGCCAGCGATAACCAGCTGAGTCCGGCGGTGGTCCGCCAGGGCGAAGTGGCGTTGCAGCAACTGCTGAAAAATGCACAACGTTACCATCCGCAACGCATCACGGGCGTTGCCACGGCGGCGTTTCGCCGCGCCAGTAACGGCCAGGCCGTCATTGAACAGCTGGCCAGCCAGACCGGCACCCGGCTGACCGTGATCTCACAACAGCAGGAAGCGAAGCTGGGTTTTTTGTCGGCGAAAGCGGCACTTAACGATCCGTCCATCCGCGACGAGCAGCTGCTGGTGTGGGATATCGGCGGCGGTTCAATGCAGATGACCGCCTGGCGGCAACAGCAGAATCAGCCGGTTGCGGATATTTATCAGGGCAAGCTCGCCTCGGTAACGCTAAAGAACTTTATTCTGACGGTGCTGAAAAACAGCCCGGACGCCGCATCGCCGAACCCGATTGGCTCATGGCGGCAGACAGTGCTGCGTTTTGTCGAATTGTTTGCCGGTAATGATGTCACGCCGCAAATCCGCCAGGATGTGGCGGGTCGTCAGGTGATTGGCATTGGTGGCGTCCACGGTTTTTCGATCCGTAATCAGCTGCCGGGCAAACCCGATCGTTACAGCTTGTCCCGCCTGAGCGAGTTATCGAAACAGCAGGTCTGGAAGGGCGACAGCGAACTGACGGGCGAATACCGGGCGACCGACGTCAGTAATCTGCTGCTGGTTGAAGGCTATATGCGGGCGCTGAAGATAGACGAGGTAACCGTCGTGAATGCCAGTCTGATTCAGGGCGTGTTGCTGCAATAGCCTGCCAGCATAAAACCGGACGCCGTGCCGGTTTTTCACTTGCGGGCGCGAAGTCAGACGTGCTCAGGGCTTGATCAGACGAATCGCGTGCTCCAGCATCTTTTGCTCGTCGCGATCGCTATGAGCCCGATGCTGACGGGTGCGTTTCAGTACGTCGAAGATTTCATTGCGTTTGGTTTCATGACCACACTCTGCCAGCATAATCACTGCGTCACCAATCACCCGGCACACCTCGTCATAATCGTCTTCTTTCAGTACATCACGTTTCATCGCTTCTCCTCCCGTTACGCCTGATTTCTGTCCAGCTTAACAAAGGCTAGACAGGAAATGCTTAGCCTGCAAATTGAACGCCATTCACAGCCAGAAACGATTTTTACCGCTTCATTTACCGCTAAACGGCGCAGAGTTCGTCATCTTTGCTACGCTTGGAGAGTCTCACTAAAACCAAGGAGCAATAAATGTCAGGAAAAATCGAAGATAAAGTCAAAGAAGCAGCTGGCGCGGTTCAGGAACAATGGGGCGCAGCAACCGGTTCATCTGAGCATCAGGCGAAAGGCGCAGCCCGCCGCTATACCAACCAGGCCAGCTATGCCGCGCGTGATGCTGCGGATTGCATCAAGGATCAGGTTCAGTCCAATCCTTTCGCCGGTCTGGCTGTGGCCGCTGGCGTGGGCGTCTTCATCGGTTTCCTGCTGGGTCGTAAATAATCCGGCAGTTCAGGTGACAGAACGGAAGCCAGTGGCTTCCGTTTTTTTTTGCTGACAATCCCCTCCCTGAGAAATCTCTGAAAAATCAGCCATCTCAAGGCTGAACGTTTTTTTTCAACCAGGCTTAATCGGGTAAGTGCTTACCTATTCTTTCTACTTTCTGAATTAATAAAAAGGTGGTTACATGAAAGCATTCCCTGCCCTGTTGCTGGTTGCAGCAACCCTGACCTCACTGGCAGGCTGTTCACACCGGAGCAGCGCGATTAAAGAAGATGGCCGTCCTCATGCCCCTAGCGGTCAGTCCTCACCTGGCGGCACCCTGGGTTCCGG
Source organism: Pantoea sp. USHLN298 (assembly GCF_037149395.1). Lineage (NCBI taxonomy): Bacteria > Pseudomonadati > Pseudomonadota > Gammaproteobacteria > Enterobacterales > Erwiniaceae > Pantoea > Pantoea sp. USHLN298. The sequence goes on along the minus strand of NZ_JBBCRO010000001.1, from coordinate 759,180 downwards.
CCCGGTCGGTCAGCCTCAGTCATAAAACCTCTCCCCGGCACAGTGGCCGGGGAATTTTTTCGGGATAAACAGTGATCTTTGTTAAGCAGACAAGGAGATAAATAACACTCACACTAATAATTACCTCGCTATTAATTACCGGCTAAATAAATATTTTTCCTCATCAAAAAATAAATCGCAGAATCATCCTAATTCTTTTTCTATTATTTTCCTGCTCTGCTGGTCCGTATGTAAAGAATCCGCCTATAAACAGTAAAATTACTGGTTATAACTTCAACACTTCCTCTACGGCCGCTAAAAATAAAGCCATTCAATGAACTTTACCCGCCGCCTTATTATCTAATTCTTCACAACACCTTCTGTTTAATAAAATTAATACGTTCAAGAGAATTCAGACGTGAAGAAAAAAAAGATTTATCTGATAGACCGCTTTTTAACGCTTTATTCTCGATTTTCCGGCCGGAAAAAACCCCATAACCTGCAGGGTCTGACGCCAGAGACGGTCGTCATCTACTCCACCACCGCACTGGGGGATTTCCTGATGAACACCCCGGCGATCTGGAGTCTGAAAAATCGTTTTCCCACCAGTAAATTTATTCTGGTCTCCAGCAAGAAAAATAAAGATTTAGTCACGCGTTATCACTGGTTCGATGATGTCTATATCTGGGATAACAAGATGCTGAATTTTTTACCCTTAATATTCAAACTGCGACGTAAAAAACCCGATTTATCGGTGATATTACACGCCCATTTCCCCTACGACATTTTGAGTTCAGTGATAACCGGTAGCCAGACAATTATCCGTGACCACTATGGCAGCGAATCAGCACTGCTCAATAAACATCTCGATCATTACTCAGGTTATTTCGACGATCACACCATTAAGCGCAAACTGAAACTGGTGGAATCACTGGGTGCCGGGACGTATCAGACAGAGATGCACCTGCCGCCGCAGGAAACTCACACCGCAGCGCCCTGCGCCCATCGGCGGATTGGCTTCCAGTTAGGTGCATCGAAAGATATTCGCCGCTGGCCGCTGGCGCATTTTAGCCAGCTGGCAACGACCTTAGTGGAGACCTGGCCGGACTGTGAGATTATCGTGACCGGCACCGCCGCTGAACAGCCGCTCGAACAGGCATTTATTGACAGCCTGCCGTTGCCATACCGCAAAAATGTGACGCCGATGGCGGGCAAAACCCCGCTTAGTGGGCTGATTACGCTGATCCGCAGCCTGGATTTGCTGGTCACCGGTGATACCGGCCCGCTGCATATTGCCGTTGCGGCGCAGGTTCCTACCGTCAGCCTCTTCTCAACCGCCAATCCGCGCTATACCGGTCCCTGTCAGGACCGCGATCGACATATTATTATTCATCGTCCGGAACGCCACGCCTCACAACATCCGATGGCCTCGATCAAGGCTGAGGAAGTCCATCAGGCTGTGACGCAACTGGTGGGATAATGGCGAAGCCCTGCACACCACAAGCGGTCATCGCGTTAATTGAATATCACAACCAGCCAACGGCATTGGGCTGGTTCCGCAGAACAGATCGCCATAACTTTTACCTGCAGCAGTTGCCGCTGAATGAAGTGGAGTTTGCTCTGCTGATGAGTGATTTCTTTCTGACTTTTGACGTCTGTTCGCAGCACTACGATGAGGATCGCTATTTTCCGGCGTCAGACTCGTTGTTGTCGAGGCTGACCAGACGGATGGGTATAGCATCCCGGCTGGCTTACCACCCGCTGACGGTGGCGATGCTGTGCGAAGCGGCCAGCCTGGGACGCTGGCCTGAGGAAGATTACTGGATAACGGTGCCGACAAAGGCCTCATAGACCTCGCTGCAGCTTAGCGCGGTAACCTGACGTGAAGACGGGTGCAGCACCTGGTGCTTCACCTGCCACGGATGCCAGCAGACCGGATCGCTGTCGCCGAACATCGCCACCACCGGCAGACCGAGCGCGGCACCGATGTGCATCGCACCGCCATCGCTGGTCACCAGGCCCTGACACAGCGACATCGCCGCGATCAGCTGTGGCAGGCTGGTGGTTGCTACCGCTTTCAGCGACAGTTGCGGACAGAGCGCCATAATTTCACTGGCTTTCTCATCATCGCCTGGATGGCGCGGGTTATCGCGACTGCCCGGTGACCATAGCAACATGATCTGGCAGGAATGGCGGGCCGCAAGAGTTTGCGCCAGTTCGGCAAAGCGTTCAGCCGGCCACTGCTGGCTCGGCTTACGGGCGCTGATTTGCAACGCATAAACGGGTCGATCGGCATCGATAGCGTATGTTTTTCGCAGAGCAGCCGCGATGGCGGCATCGGGTTGCAGCGTCAGTCCGCCCGGCGCAGAGACGCTAAGATTGAAGGGGCGCGCTAAACTGAACAGGATTTCGCTGATGTGTCGCTGCCCGGAGGTGTCCGGTGCTAACAGCGTGGTAATCAACGGATGCGGTTCCTGCCCTAACGCAATCACCTGCGCAGGACGTATCATTTTGACCCACTTCAGGCCATGCTGATCCCAGCGGCTTTTCGCCAGAATCACCGCATCGTAATGCTTCTTTTTCAGCGCCAGCATCAGTTTCAGACGCTGCAGCAGACAGGCGACTCTTCCCTGCCCCGCTTCCCGATGATGCGACTTGGTGTAGTAAAACAGGTGCCGGATTTCAGGATTATGCTGCAACACCGGTGCCGCATAGTTGTTCGTTAACACATCAACCTGGTGCTCACCCGACTGGTGCAGCGCGCTAATCAGCGGCGTGGTCAGTAACGTATCGCCAATGTTATCCCGACAAATAATCAAAACCTGCATGTCTGACATCCTTTGCACACCGGGCAGGCCGTTATGCTGGCTAAAAGTGAAGCTCGCCACCCTTATCCCCGAAAGGGATAACCGTGACGGCATAAGTCAGCATTTAGTCAGCGCAGATTGAGGTTGGTTCCGTAGCGGTATCAACAGGAAAAGAGGAGTACAGAGAGGAAAAGCCTCAGCTCAGCGTGCGGCAGGCCTGGGCCAGGAAGCATGCCCCATCCGGCGCTTATCTCCGGCACTCGCAATGGCTTAGCTCTTGAAGGGGCATAAGAATCATCTCATTTCACAGTGCAGCGGGATTAACAATAATTGCGATTATTACTATTACCCTGCTAACAAAAGGTAAACCACCTACTGTTCAGTGATGCCGGATGAGCCATTACTGCATCAGCGCCAGCCGGGGATTAGCGAAAGACTTATTAAATCCTGACGGTTTACAGACGAAATATTCACAGCCTGAAATATAATTAGTTTTTACAGCACACTTTGCTATTGAAAATATTTTATATTCGGATGCAAATCCGCTATTAAATACAATTATTAAACTTCACTTCTCAAATAAAACTGATCGTTTGTCAGGATTTAAAAATTAAAATGCCGGTGTATATTGCTTTCGGCTACTCCTCCCTATGGCAAACTTAGATAAGGATCATCATGAAAAAAATCACAGTTTCTTTAATTACACTTGCCCTTCTGTTACCCGCCGTTAGCTTTGCAAGTAATGGATTTTATCCCAGCGGTCATAGCGAATCTCATCGGCATGAAAAGGAAAAAAAACCAGGCAGTCACGATGCCCGCCTGAAAAGGATTGACCACAAAAAAACGACTCAACACCACGATCGCTGGGATCATAAAAATAATAAGCACCTTACCAGACACAGCGATCATAAATAATCAGAAGTGAAGGATGCTCACCGGAAACGGTGGGCATCCTGAGTCAATACAAATGCAGACAATTGAATCAACCTTTATCGCCTTCCAGGGATCAATAGCTGTTCAAAATCCGCTTTTCGCATAACATGAAATTTTATAAATGCAATAGTAAAACAGATCCACTGGATAACTTTCGGAATTAATCCATTCAGGCAGGACAGAAAATGATTAGAAAGTTTTTAATCTTAAATTTATAATTAAAAACAGTCATGTCTTACCAGATTCACTCAAAGCCGCTTTCCCTGGTGTTAGCCATATTGGCAACCCCACTTTAGTCCGACAGTCACTAACGGCTACTAAGTGGGGATTTTTTTTATCCGGTAAAAGCTGACACCTTATCTGCCCTGGTGTTACCCCCACATTTAGCGAAATGATCGCATTCATCCCGGTCAATTTTAATAACCAGTAACTAAAATAACTTAGTGAGACTATTAAAAGTACATGGATAGCGGGATATTGCCGGACCGCTTTTCTGATCGGATCATTACTGACGCTAAGAAGTGCTCTGTTGCGGCTTCCTGCGCAAGCATGGCGCTCTGGAATCATTTGGCCCGCGCGGTCTATCCTAAGCTCACCAGCGGCTTCTGACGCTGAAGCCGCTGGTGCAAGGCGCTATTGATGCGCCTGATACCGATATAGCTGATGCTTATCCTACCTCCTGCCAGCAATGTCGGTGGGGAAGCTGGCTGAGGATTTGATGCTGACGTGATACATACCGTGGCTGACCCACGATGCTTATTATGGTGCGACTTTCGTTTATGCTCGCCATCTCTGTAAAAATTATGGCGTAGCCTGAATAACCGCTGTCTGTATCGTTCTGGCGAGGCGCCTGACTTAATAGCCTGGCTAAAATGTTCGTATCAGCCAGACCGCACGGCCTTAATTAATTGATCGAAGTTCTTCATCCTTTCAATGAAGCTCTTTTCATCCTGATTGAAGTGATGCCTGGCTGAAACACTTTCACGATCGGTAGAGCGTTCTGACAAAATGAAAAACTTCTTGTCTACGCCTTTCAGGAAGTAGGTTCGCTTAGGGCTGTCAGTGCCAATCTCAATGAGACAATAAGGCGATCGTATCAATGTCTTCAGCGAAGTTCTGACAGAATTAACCGCATAATCAGGATAATGTTCTCTGACAAGATGATGCATTTCAGCTTCAGTAAGAGATTTACCCATAATTAACTTAGCCAGCTGCGCTGAGTTGATATTCACCCTATTCTGCATGCACCTTCTCCTTGTTATTTTCACCACGCGTGCCTCCGGCAAACGTCTGCTCCCTGCTTTACTCAGTCGTCGCACCGTCAAAACTGCGGGGATCGATCACTGGCCGGGTTCCTGTCATTTATCGCCCGTCAGTGTAGCGCCACCCCAAAACATTGCCGTGAGGCAGACAACATTTAATTGGCTGCGAAAGCCATTTAAACGGATATCACACTTATCGCTCATCTTACCGCCTGCCATCAGATCCTGTTTCAGTTATTGATGCTCTATGGGTACCCTTTTTTTTTGAGCCAGGCAGTCAGTTCAGTCATTACAACAATGTTAAATCAACGATTCGGTATCAGGACAGCCAGATGATTAACTCATGTGTAAACCCTGTTCGCAGACAGAGAGGTTAAGCCGTTAATAATAAAACGGTCAGCTGCTGAAAGTCACAAAGAGAGTCGCGGTTGTATTAATAGATCAGGCTGACTGCCTGCAATCTGACCCCTTCTGCAATACAGGAGAGGTTAATCCGCAACCGGAAAGCGGATTTGGGCAACATCAGGATAAAAAAAAGCCAGCACGAGACGGTGCTGGCTGTGTGCTACTTAGATCCGATTACATATTTTCGATGATCGCATCACCAAACTCTGAACATTTCAGCAGTTTAGCGCCTTCCATCAGACGTTCGAAATCGTAAGTCACGGTTTTGTTAGCGATAGCGCCTTCAACACCTTTAACAATCAGGTCTGCCGCTTCGAACCATTCCATGTGACGCAGCATCATTTCTGCTGACAGGATGACGGAACCTGGGTTCACTTTATCCTGACCAGCATATTTAGGAGCTGTACCATGGGTCGCTTCGAACAGCGCGCACTCATCACCAATGTTAGCGCCTGGTGCGATACCGATACCGCCAACCTGCGCCGCCAGGGCGTCAGAGATGTAGTCACCGTTCAGGTTCATACAGGCGATAACGTCATATTCAGCCGGACGCAGCAGGATCTGTTGCAGGAACGCATCGGCAATCACATCTTTAACGATGATCTCTTTACCGGTGTTCGGGTTTTTGAACTTCATCCACGGGCCGCCGTCGATCAGTTCGCCGCCGAACTCTTCTTTCACTAACTGGTATCCCCAGTCTTTGAAAGAGCCTTCGGTGAACTTCATGATGTTGCCTTTGTGAACCAGCGTCAGGGAATCGCGATCGTTGGTGATGGTGTATTCCACTGCCGCACGGACCAGGCGTTTGGTCCCTTCTTCCGAGCACGGCTTAACACCGATACCACACTGCTCAGGGAAGCGAATTTTCTTCACGCCCATCTCTTCGCGCAGGAACTTGATCACTTTGTCTGCTTCAGCAGAGCCCGCTTTCCACTCGATACCGGCATAGATATCTTCGGAGTTCTCACGGAAGATCACCATGTCGGTCTCTTCAGGACGTTTAACCGGGCTTGGCGTGCCTTTGTAGTAACGTACCGGACGCAGGCAGACGTAGAGGTCCAGCTCCTGACGCAGAGCAACGTTCAGTGAACGAATACCGCCGCCGACCGGCGTGGTCAGTGGGCCTTTGATGGCAACGCGATATTCTTTAATTAAGTCGAGAGTTTCCTGTGGCAGCCAGACATCCTGACCATAAAGTTCCACGGATTTCTCACCGGTGTAGATCTCCATCCAGGAGATTTTACGCTCGCCGTTGTAGGCTTTCTTCACCGCAGCGTCGACCACTTTCAGCATCACTGGTGAAACATCAACGCCGATACCGTCACCCTCAATGTAAGGAATGACCGGATTGTTTGGCACTGTAAGCTTGCCCTGATTCAGGGTGATTTTCTGACCTTCCGCCGGAACAACTACTTTGCTTTCCATTAACCTCTCCTGGGCGTTTGTTAATGATTTGTAAGATGCGGGTCAATACTACTTGAATATTTCCGTCACGCCAATCACCGCAATTTCGCGTTATAATGCGCCCATTGTTTCTGACTGCAAAGCCCATGCGAAAAACTTCTCAACGAATTCACCAGGATAAACGATTCAGCCGCCCGACGCGTGATGCGCGGCCTGCGCCTGTCCGCACTGCCGACCCGCGCCGCGTGCTGCTGTTTAACAAACCCTTCGATGTTTTGCCACAATTCACCGATGAGGCGGGCCGCCGCACGCTAAAAGATTTCATCAGCGTGGCCGGGGTTTATGCCGCGGGCCGTCTCGATCGCGACAGCGAAGGCCTGATGGTGCTGACCAATGATGGGGCCTTGCAGGCCAGGCTGACTCAGCCCGGCAAACGCACCGGCAAGATCTACTATGTTCAGGTGGAAGGTGCGCCGCAGGAAGCGGACCTGCAACCCTTGCGGAATGGGGTTAATCTGAAAGATGGCCCGACGCTGCCGGCACAGGTCGAGAAAGTCGCCGAACCAGAGTGGCTCTGGCCACGCCAGCCGCCGATTCGCGAGCGCAAAAATATCCCGACCCAGTGGCTGAAAGTGACGCTGTATGAGGGCCGCAATCGCCAGTTGCGCCGGATGACGGCGCATATCGGCTTTCCGACGCTGCGGCTGATCCGTTATGCGATGGGCGGCTATACGCTCGATAATCTGGCGCCCGGAGAGTGGCGCGATGCAGACGACAGTCCGGCCTGAGAATGTCTTTTTTTCATAACGTCAGGTTAACAATTGCGGAGGATCGATGTTTAAACCTCATGTCACGGTCGCCTGCTTAGTGCAGGCGCAAGGTGAGCTGCTGGTGGTCGAAGAAACCATTAATGGCCAGCCGACCTGGAACCAGCCCGCCGGTCATCTGGAAGCGGATGAAACGCTGCAGCAAGCGGCGCAACGTGAATTAGCCGAAGAGACCGGTATCGTGGCAGAGATGGACTATTTCATCACCGTTCACCAGTGGATAGCGCCTGATAATACGCCTTTTGTGCGTTTTCTGTTTGGACTCGATCTGGCTGAAAAGCAGCCAACCCAGCCGCAGGATAGTGATATCGATTGCTGCTGGTGGTTGCCGCCAGCGCAGATTCTTACCGCGTCTAACCTCCGTTCACCGCTGGTCGCTGAGAGCGTGCGTCTCTGGCAGCAAGGGGCGCGCTATCCGTTACATCTGGTCAGCGCGTTCCGCTGGCCGTTTCATGAGGGTGCGCGCCCGCCTTCTGCATGGTAGAATGCGCCGCCTGTTTTTTTATCGTTATGCGAGCGTGTCATGTCTGACAACAGCCAGAAAAAAGTGATCGTCGGTATGTCCGGCGGCGTCGATTCTTCCGTTTCCGCCTGGTTACTGCAGCAGCAGGGTTACCAGGTTGAAGGCCTGTTCATGAAGAACTGGGAGGAGGACGATGGCGAGGAATATTGTACTGCCGCGGACGATCTGGCGGATGCGCAAGCGGTGTGCGACAAGCTGGGTATTAAGCTGCATAAGGTGAACTTTGCGGCTGAATACTGGGATAACGTCTTTGAGCATTTCCTCGAAGAGTACAAAGCGGGTCGTACGCCGAACCCCGATATTCTGTGCAACAAAGAGATCAAATTCAAAGCGTTCCTTGAGTTCGCGGCTGAAGATCTCGGCGCGGACTTTATCGCCACCGGCCACTACGTGCGTCGTCACGACGTGGATGGTCAGAGCCAGCTGCTGCGCGGTCTGGATGGCAACAAAGATCAGAGCTACTTCCTCTACACCCTGAGCCACCAGCAGATTGCTCAGAGCCTGTTCCCGGTCGGCGAACTGGAAAAACCGGAAGTGCGCCGCATCGCCGAACAGCTGGATTTAATTACCGCGAAAAAGAAAGATTCCACCGGTATCTGTTTTATCGGCGAGCGCAAATTCCGCGACTTCCTGGCACGTTATCTGCCGGCGCAGCCCGGTGAGATCGAGACCGTGGACGGCCAGATCGTTGGCGAGCATCAGGGTCTGATGTATCACACGCTGGGGCAACGCAAAGGTCTGGGCATCGGCGGTCTGAAAGAGAGCAAAGATGATCCCTGGTATGTGGTCGACAAAGATGTGGCGCGCAACCGCCTGATTGTCGCCCAGGGCGGCGATCATCCGCGTCTGATGTCTGTGGGTCTGATTGCACAGCAATTGCACTGGGTTGATCGTCAGCCGATCACCGCCCCGCTACGCTGTACGGTCAAAACCCGTTATCGTCAGACCGACATCCCGTGTGAGATCATCCCTCACGGCGAAGACCGGATTGAAGTGCGCTTTGATGAGCCCGTTGCGGCCGTCACGCCCGGACAATCTGCCGTGTTCTATCTGGGCGACGTCTGCCTGGGTGGCGGCATCATTGAAGAGCGCCTGCCGTTAGTGGCGAAATAAGCCGCCCTGACCCGGCGTTCATGACGCGTAAACAGGAGTAACCGTGGCGAAGAATTATCAGGAAATCACACTGGCGCTGGCGGGCATCTGTCAGTCAGCCCATCTGGTGCAGCAGCTGGCCCAGCAGGGTCATTGTCAGCCGGAGGCGTTTACCGTGACGTTGCGCAGCGTACTGGATCTCAATCCCAGCTCGACGCTGGCGGTGTTCGGTAACAATGAAGCCAACCTGCGCCTCGGTCTTGAAACCCTGATGGCGGTGCTCAACAGCAGCAGTCGCCAGGGCGCGGGCGCAGAACTGACGCGTTACACCCTCAGCATGATGGTGCTGGAGCGTAAGCTCAGCGCCAATAAATCCGCGATGGCGACGCTGGCCCAGCGTATCAGCCAGCTCGACCGTCAGCTGGCGCATTATGAACTGGAGTCCGATACCATTCTCAGCGCCATGGCGGGTATCTACGTGGACGTCATCAGCCCGTTAGGCCCGCGCATTCAGGTCACCGGATCGCCCACCGTGCTGCAGAACCCGCAGTTGCAGAGTAAAGTCCGTGCCACACTGTTAGCCGGCATTCGTGCCGCGGTATTGTGGCAGCAGGTCGGCGGTGGCCGTCTGCAACTGATGTTCTCGCGCCAGCGTTTGCTGCGTGAGGCCAAGACCCTATTATCCCGGCTGCCACTGACTTATTAAGTCGGTGCGGCAAAACACTGTTAAATGATTCAGGAGTTGCACTGATGGAATTATCCTCTCTGACCGCCGTCTCACCTGTCGATGGTCGTTACGGCGATAAAGTCAGCCCGCTGCGTGCGATTTTCAGCGAATTTGGTTTGCTGAAATTCCGCGTTGAGGTTGAAGTTCGCTGGTTACAAAAACTGGCCGCGACCGCAGAGATCAAGGAAGTTCCTGCATTTGATGCCGACGCAAACGCTTTCCTCGATGCGATTGTCAGCAACTTTTCAGAAGATGATGCAGCGCGTATCAAAACTATTGAGCGCACCACCAACCACGACGTGAAAGCGGTTGAATATTTCCTGAAAGAGAAAGTGGCGGACGTACCTGCTCTGCACGCGGTCTCTGAGTTCATTCACTTCGCCTGCACCTCCGAAGATATCAATAACCTCTCTCACGCACTGATGCTGGAAACCGCCCGTCGCGACGTGATCCTGCCTTACTGGCAGCAGCTGATCGCCGCCGTGAAAGGCCTGGCGAATGAATACCGCGATATCCCGCTGTTGTCCCGTACGCACGGTCAGCCTGCGACGCCCTCCACCATGGGTAAAGAGATGGCGAACGTCGCTTACCGTCTGGAACGTCAGCTGCGTCAGCTGAACCAGATCGAGGTGCTGGGTAAAATCAACGGCGCCGTCGGTAACTATAACGCCCACATTGCTGCCTATCCGGAAGTGGACTGGCATCAGCTGAGCGAGCGCTTTGTGACCTCGCTGGGTATCAGCTGGAACCCCTACACCACCCAGATTGAGCCGCACGACTACATTGCAGAGATGTTCGACTGTATTGCCCGCTTTAACACCATCCTGATCGATTTCGATCGGGATATCTGGGGCTACGTGGCGCTGAATCACTTTAAACAGAAAACCATTGCCGGCGAAATCGGCTCTTCCACCATGCCGCACAAGGTGAACCCGATCGATTTCGAAAACTCCGAAGGCAATCTGGGACTGGCCAACGCAGTGATGCAGCATCTGGCCAGCAAACTGCCGGTATCACGCTGGCAGCGTGACCTGACCGATTCCACCGTGCTGCGTAACCTCGGCGTCGGCATCGGCTATGCACTGATCGCCTATCAGGCGACGCTGAAAGGCATTTCGAAGCTGGAAGTGAACCGTGACCGTCTGCTGGACGAGCTGGATCACAACTGGGAAGTGCTGGCGGAACCGATCCAGACGGTGATGCGCCGTTACGGCATCGAGAAGCCTTACGAGAAGCTGAAAGAGCTGACGCGCGGCAAGCGAGTGGATGCAGCAGGCATGCAGGCCTTTATCGACAGCCTGGCACTGCCGGAAGAAGAAAAAGTGCGTCTGAAGCAGATGACGCCAGCAAACTATCTCGGTCGGGCTATCCAGATGGTTGACGATCTGAAATAATCCCCTCCGCAGGCCGGTTCAGGCCGGCCTGCGTTAACATCTTGTTTAGTTCATTTCGCGTATACTTTCTTCAATTTGACTCATTCAGATAGTAAGGAATTCCTATGCGTGTTCTGGTTGTGGAAGACAATGCCCTGCTGCGCCATCATCTCGCCGTCCAGTTACGTGATATGGGCCACCAGGTTGATGCTGCCGAAGACGCCAAAGAAGCCGACTATTTTCTTCGCGAGCACCTGCCCGACATTGCGCTGGTCGATTTAGGCCTGCCTGATGAAGATGGCATGTCACTGATCCGTCGCTGGCGCAGCGATGCCGTACGGCAGCCCATTCTGGTGCTGACCGCTCGCGAAGGCTGGCAGGCTAAAGTGGAGGCGCTGGAAGCCGGTGCCGATGATTACGTCACCAAGCCGTTCCATATTGAAGAAGTGGCGGCGCGGCTGCAGGCGCTGATGCGCCGTAACAGCGGTCACGCCTCGCAGATTATCGACATGGCGCCGTTTCAGGTTGATTTGTCACGTCGCGAACTGACGGTGAATGAGCAGCCGGTTAAACTCACGGCCTTTGAATACACCATCGTGGAAACCCTGATTCGTAACGCCGGCAAAGTGGTGAGTAAAGACTCGCTGATGCTGCAACTCTATCCCGACGCTGAACTGCGCGAAAGCCACACCATCGACGTGCTGATGGGTCGCCTGCGCAAAAAAATTCTCGCGTTGCATCCCGCTGAAGTCATTGCCACCGTCCGTGGCCAGGGTTACCGCTTTGATCTCTGACCATGTCCTGGTTTAATCGTTATCGCCCGATTTCGCTGCGCGCCCGTTTTCTGTTGGCCTCCGCAGCGATTGTCCTGTTCCTCTCCCTCTCCTATGGCATGGTCGCCGTGATTGGCTATGTGGTGAGCTTCGATAAAAACACCTATCGGGTCATGCGCGGTGAAAGCAATCTGTTCTTTACGCTGGCGCAGTGGCATGACAATCGGCTCACCATTGCCCAGCCGGAACGGATGACGCTTAACTTCCCGACACTGGTGTTCATTTATGACGAGCACGGCAAGCTGCTGTGGCAGCAACGCGACGTGCCGGAGATCCGCCAGAAGATCCGGCGTGACTGGCTGATAAAGCCCGACTTCTATGAAATTGATACCAGCAACGGCACCAGCCTGGCGGCGATGGGGGATAACCTGAGTGCCAAACGGCGACTGCACGCCTGGGATACCGACAGTGATGACACCTTCACCCACTCGGTCGCGGTTAACCGCTATGACGCTACCACCAATCTGCCGGCGCTGACCATTGTGGTGGTCGACTCGATCCCGCAGGAGCTGCAGCATTCGGACGTAGTCTGGTCGTGGTTCAGCTATGTGCTGGCGGCGAATCTGATCCTGATTGTGCCGCTGCTCTGGCTGGCGGCGCACTGGAGCCTGCGCCCCATCGGCGCACTGACTCAGCAGGTGCGGGAACTGGAGACCAGCCAGCGCGAAAAGCTGGATGACAATCCGCCGCAGGAGCTGCGCAGTCTGGTACGCAACCTGAATCTGTTGCTGACTAACGAACGACAGCGCTACACCCGCTATCGCACCACGCTTTCAGATCTGACGCACAGCCTGAAAACCCCGCTGGCGGTACTGCAGAGTACCCTGCGATCGCTGCGCAGCGGCAAAGAGCTGACGGTTGAGGAAGCTGAGCCGGTGATGCTGGAGCAGATCAGCCGCATCTCGCAGCAGGTCGGTTATTACCTGCATCGCGCCAGTATGCAGGCCGATCATAATCCGCTGCAGCGCGACCTGCATTCGGTATCCGGGCTGCTCGACAGCCTCTGTTCGGCGCTGAATAAGGTCTATCAACGCAAAGGCGTGGCTATCACGCTGGATATCTCCCCGGAACTCACTTTCGTCGGCGATCAGAATGATTTCATGGAAGTGATGGGTAACGTGCTGGATAACGCCTGTAAATATTGCCTGGAGTTTATTGAAGTCAGCGCTTATCAGAGCGAGAAAGCGCTACATCTCTATATTGATGATGACGGTCCCGGCATCCCGGAGAGCAAGCGCGATCTGGTGTTTGTCCGCGGTCAGCGCGCCGATACGCTCCGTCCGGGTCAGGGACTTGGGCTGGCGGTGGCACTGGATATCCTGGAGCAATATGCAGGTAAGGTCATCGCCTCCAGCAGCGCGCTGGGTGGCACCCGAATGGAAGTGGTGTTTCAGCGCCAGGAAGTCGAACATCGCCGCGAGTAGAAACCGGTCCGGGCTGTTATACTTGCTGGCATTTACAGCCCTAAGCGGAACCCTTGTATGGACTATCAGCTCGATCTCAACTGGCCCGATTTTATTCAACGCTACTGGCAAAAACGTCCGGTCGTGCTGAAGCGTGGCTTCAAAAACTTTGTCGATCCTCTCTCCCCGGATGAACTGGCCGGACTGGCGATGGAAAACGAGGTGGATAGCCGCCTGGTCAGTCATCAGGATGGCAAATGGCAGGTCAGTCACGGCCCGTTTGAGAGCTACGATCATCTGGGTGAGAATAACTGGTCCCTGCTGGTTCAGGCAGTTAATCACTGGCATGAACCTTCTGCCGCCCTGATGCGCCCTTTCCGTTTTCTGCCTGACTGGCGTATCGATGATCTGATGGTCTCATTCGCCGTGCCGGGTGGCGGTGTCGGCCCGCATTTCGACCAATATGACGTGTTCATTATTCAGGGCAGTGGTCGTCGTCGCTGGCGTGTCGGTGAAAAAGTGCCGATGAAACAGCACTGTCCGCACCCTGACTTATTGCAGGTGGAGCCGTTCGACGCCATCATCGATGAAGAGATGGAGCCGGGCGATATTCTCTATATTCCACCTGGATTCCCGCATGAAGGCTATTCGCTGGAAAATGCGCTGAACTATTCGGTGGGCTTCCGCGCGCCGAGCGGCCGTGAGCTGATTAGCGGCTTTGCCGATTACACGCTGGCGAATGAGCTGGGTAGCCTGCGCTTTAGCGATCCTGATGTGCCGTCGCGCGATTGCCCGTCACAGATCCTGCCGCAGGAAATTGAAGGGATTCGTCAGGTGATGCTGGACGTGATTAACCAGCCGGAACATTTTGCGCAGTGGTTTGGCGAGTTTATTTCGCAGTCGCGTCACGAACTGGATGTTGCGCCACCAGAGCCGCCTTATCAGCCTGATGAGATCTATGACGCCCTGCAACAGGGTGATGCGCTGAGCCGGCTAGGTGGCCTGCGCGTGCTGACGATTGGCGATGCCGTTTACGTCAACGGTGAGCGGGTTGAGTGCTCGCATCCTGATGTCATGGCCGTTCTGGCCCATCATTACCGCATTACGCTGGAAGATCTGGGCGATGCGCTGGACGATCCGGCGGTACTGGCGCAGATCGCCGGGCTGGTGAATGCCGGTTACTGGTACTTTGGCGAAGAGTAACTGATCCTGAGGGCAGGCACGCCAGCCACCAGCCCTCAGCAAGCCCATCAACTCAACAGGCTCTCCGCCGTTAGCGGCAGAGAGCCTGCCTCAGTAAAAAGCCGTTCGCAACTTAACCTTTCTTCTGCGCCGCCAGTTCTGACAACCGCACAATCACGTCTACTGATTTCGCCATGATATTCAGCGAAGCAAACTCATGCTTGCCGTGATAGTTATAGCCGCCAGTAAACAGGTTCGGGCAGGGTAAGCCTTTCCATGACAGCGCGGAGCCATCCGTACCGCCACGAATCGGTTTCACCACCGGCTCAATTCCGCAGTCACGCATCGCCTGCAGCGCCAGTTCGATGATGTGCGGGAACGGCTCAACCTTCTCGCGCATATTACGATAGCTGTTGGTGATCTCTACGGTGACAGAGCAATCCTTGTGCAGGGTTTTGGTCATCTCCGTCGCAATCTGCTGCAACGTCTGTTTGCGCTGCTCAAAACTGTCGGTATCAAAGTCGCGAATAATGTAGTGCAGCTCAGCATGTTCAACCGTGCCTTTCATCTGATGCAGATGATAGAAGCCCTCATAGCCTTCGGTGTACTGCGGCTTTTCACTGGCGGGTACGGCGGCATGAAACTGATTAGCCAGATCCAGCGCATTCACCATCACCCCTTTGGCTGAGCCTGGATGGACATTGTTGCCCACGATTTTGACCGTGGCTGAGGCGGCATTAAAGTTTTCATACTCAAACTCACCCAGATCGCTGCCGTCGACGGTGTAGGCCCAGTCAGCGGCAAAACCTTCGACATCAAAATGCGAGGTGCCACGGCCGATCTCTTCGTCAGGCGTAAAGGCCACGCGGATGGCGCCATGCGGAATATCGCTCTCCACCAGCCGGGCCATTGCGGTCATGATTTCGGCGATGCCCGCTTTATCGTCCGCGCCCAGCAGGGTTTTGCCATCGGTGGTGATCAGCGTGTGGCCGATCAGCTTGTGCAGCACCGGAAACATCACCGGCGACAGAATCTCATCGCCATTGCCCAGCGCAATGTCACCGCCGCGATAGTTTTCAATAATCTGTGGATTAACGTGCTTCGCAGTGAAATCAGGCGAGGTATCCATATGGGAGATAAAACCAATCACCGGGGTAGGCCAGTCAACATTGGCGGGCAAAGTGCCCATCACACAGCAGTGGTCGCTTAACGTGACGTCAGCAAAGCCCAACGCCAGCAGCTCTTCCTGCAGCTGACGCGCCAGCGTCCACTGCCCTTCACTGCTCGGCACCTGACGCGCCTGCGGTTTCGCCTGGGTTTCGACTGCGACGTAGCTCAAAAAACGCTCTAGTAACTGTTCCATATCCCATCCTTTAAAAGTGCTGTCCGTTATTATTCACGGACCAGCCGGACGCAACGTTGCGTCAAATCATTAGCTGACAGGTTAGCGCTGTCGATCCCCTTTGGGAAAGCGATCCCGTCGAAAAAAAGCCGGATTGTGAGATTATTGCGGCAGGTCTCGCAATGTGTTGTTAACAATCCCGATTATCGGCTGCCCGGCGTGGTCAAAACATGGCAATGACACAGTTTTCAGGTATCATCCGCCCCTTCTTGCTGGCTGGCTGCGGTAGGCGGCTATGCTGTAACCTGATCGACCTTTGACAGACTGAGACTAAAATGACGCAAACACGCGCACAGCAGGCGCTGGTTACGCTTTCTGGCATCAGTAAAGCCTTCGATGGCAAAACCATCATTGATGATTTTAATCTGACCATTCACCATGGCGAATTTATCACGCTGCTTGGCCCCTCGGGCTGTGGCAAAACCACCATTCTGCGCCTGATTGCCGGGCTGGAAGAGGCCGATAGCGGGCGCATCCTGCTGGACAACCAGGATATTACCGATACCGTTGCTGAACATCGTCACGTCAATACGGTGTTTCAGAGCTACGCACTGTTCCCGCATATGACGGTGTTCGAGAACGTCGCCTTTGGTTTGCGGATGCAAAAAACCCCGGCGGCGCAGATCACTACCCGGGTCACTGATGCGCTGGCGATGGTGCAGCTGGAGAGCTTTGCCGATCGCCGTCCGCATCAGCTGTCGGGCGGACAGCAGCAGCGTGTTGCTATCGCCCGTGCGGTGGTCAACCGGCCAAAGGTGCTGTTGCTGGATGAGTCGCTCTCTGCGCTGGATTATAAGTTGCGTAAGCAGATGCAGAACGAGTTGAAAGCGCTGCAGCGTAAGCTGGGTATTACCTTTGTTTTCGTCACCCACGATCAGGAAGAGGCGCTGACCATGTCCGATCGGATTGTGGTAATGCGCGACGGAAAAATTGTGCAGGACGGTACGCCGCGTGAGATCTACGAAGAGCCTGATAACCTGTTTGTCGCCCGCTTTATCGGTGAGATCAACGTTTTTGATGCTGAAGTGATCGCCAGCGAAAACGCCCCACGGATTCGGGCGCGGGTAGAAGGCCGTGAGTGCGATATTCACTGCGCTTTCCCGGTCCGGACAGGTGACCGGCTGCATGTGATGCTGCGCCCGGAGGATTTGCGCGTGGAAGAGATCCACGGTGACAGCGCAGTGGATGGCCTGATCGGCTATGTCCGTGAGCGTAACTACAAAGGCATGACGCTGGAATCAACCGTTGAACTGGAGAACGGCAAGCTGGTGACGGTGAGCGAGTTCTTCAATGAAGACGATCCTGACTTTGACCACTCACTGAACCAGAAGATGGCGGTGAACTGGGTGCCCAGCTGGGAGGTGGTGTTGCCGTATGAAGCTGATGCGTAACGGTTTCCAGAAGAGCGTCATTGCGCTGATCGTCGGCTGGCTGGCGCTGTTTGTCTTTCTGCCTAACCTGATGATCTTTATCACCAGCTTTCTGACGCGTGATGATGCACACTTTGTCAGCGCGGTCTTTACCCTCAGCAACTACACGCGGCTGCTTGATCCGCTCTATGCCGAAGTGCTGCTGCATTCGCTCAACATGGCGCTGATCGCCACCCTCTGCTGTCTGCTGCTGGGCTACCCGTTCGCCTGGTGTCTGACAAAATTACCGGCGCGTCTGCGTCCGCTGATGCTGTTCCTGCTGATTGTGCCCTTCTGGACTAACTCCCTGATCCGCATTTATGGCCTGAAAATATTTCTCAGTACCCGTGGCTGGCTGAATGATTTTCTGCTGACGCTTGGCCTGATCGATAAGCCGTTTCGGATAATCTACACCCCGGAGGCGGTGGTGCTGGGCCTGATCTACATCCTGCTGCCGTTTATGGTGCTGCCGCTCTACTCCAGCCTGGAAAAGCTGGACAAGCCGCTGCTGGAAGCGGCGCGTGATTTAGGTGCCGGAAAAATACAGACCTTCTTTCGCATCATTCTGCCGCTCACCATGCCGGGCATTATTGCCGGCTGCCTGCTGGTGTTGATCCCGGCGATGGGGCTGTTCTACGTGGCTGATTTAATGGGCGGCGCGAAAAACCTGCTGATTGGTAACGTGATCAAAAGTCAGTTCCTTAATATCCGCGACTGGCCGTTTGGTGCCGCCACCAGCATCGTGATGACGCTGCTAATGGGCCTGCTGCTGCTGATTTACTGGCGCGTTGCGCGTCTGCTGAATAACAAGGTGGATTTAGGATGATGGCACGCCTGTTACGCGGCAGTTTTATGGCGGTGATTTACGCCTGGTTTTATATTCCGATTGTGATTTTGATCGTCAATTCGTTTAACGCCTCGCGGTTTGGCATTAACTGGCAGGGATTCACGACGCAGTGGTATCACCTGCTGCTGAACAACGACAGCCTGCTGCAGGCGGCGCAGCATTCGCTGATCATGGGGGTGCTGTCAGCCAGCTGTGCAACGTTGATCGGCTCGCTTACCGCCGTGGCGCTCTACCGCTACCGCTTTCGTGGCAAGCCTTTTGTCAGCGGTATGCTATTTGTGGTGATGATGTCGCCGGATATTGTGATGGCGATTTCGCTGCTGGTGCTGTTTATGCTGCTGGGGATCTCGCTGGGTTTCTGGTCGCTGCTGTTCTCACACATCACCTTCTGTCTGCCGTTTGTGGTGATCACCGTTTACTCGCGGCTGAAAGGTTTTGATGTGCGGATGCTGGAAGCGGCAAAAGATCTGGGTGCCAGCGAGACCACGATTCTGCGCAAAATTATCCTGCCGCTGGCGATGCCCGCCGTCGCGGCCGGCTGGTTGCTGAGCTTTACCCTCTCCATGGATGATGTGGTGGTCTCTTCGTTTGTGACCGGCCCGACCTTTGAAATATTACCGCTGAAGATTTACTCAATGGTCAAGGTGGGCGTCTCACCGGAGGTGAATGCGCTCGCCACCATTCTGATGCTGCTGTCGTTGCTGCTGGTAGCCGGCAGTCAGTGGTTACTGCGTGACAGAAATAAATAACCGGGGAATGATAATGAAAAAATGGTCTCACTGGCTGGCGGCTGGCGCGCTGGCACTGGGGATGCAGTCTGCCCAGGCGGACGACGGTAAAACGCTCTACTTCTATAACTGGACCGAGTATGTCCCGCCGGGCCTGCTGGAACAGTTTACTAAAGAGACCGGCATCAGGGTGATCTACTCGACGTATGAATCCAATGAGAGCATGTATGCCAAGCTCAAAACCTGGAAAGATGGCGCCTACGATCTGGTGGTGCCCTCAACCTACTTCGTGGCGAAGATGCGTAACGAAGGCATGTTGCAGAAGATCGATAAGAGCCAGCTGAGCAACTTCAGCAACCTTGATCCAAATCTGCTGAACAAGCCGTTCGATCCCAACAACGATTACTCTATTCCCTACATCTGGGGCGCAACGGCGATTGGCGTCAACCGTGACGAGATCGACCCTAAGAGCGTCACCCGCTGGGCCGACTTGTGGAAACCGGAATATAAGCAGAGCCTGTTGCTGACCGACGATGCGCGGGAAGTGTTTCAGATGGCGCTGCGTAAGCTCGGTTACTCCGGTAACACCCGCGATCCGGCGCAGATCAAGGCGGCTTATCAGGAGCTGAAAAAGCTGATGCCGAACGTGCTGGCGTTCAACTCCGACAATCCGGGCAACCCCTACATGGAAGGTGAAGTGAATCTGGGGATGATCTGGAATGGCTCAGCCTATGTAGCCCGTCAGGCGGGAACGCCGCTGGAAGTTGTCTGGCCCGAAGAAGGCGGCATTTTCTGGATGGATAACCTGGCCATTCCTGCTAACGCGAAAAACAAAGCGGGCGCGCTGAAGCTGATTAACTTCCTGCTGCGCCCCGACGTAGCGGCAAAAGTGGCAGAGACCATCGGCTATCCAACGCCGAATCTGGCCGCCAGAAAACTGCTGCCAGCGGCGGTGGCGAACGATCCGTCACTCTATCCGTCCGATGAAATCATTCAGCACGGCGAATGGCAGGATGATGTCGGCGATGCCAGCGTGCAGTATGAGACGCTGTTCCAGCAGCTGAAAGCGGGCCGTTAAGCCTGATAACCGGGCGGCAACAGCCGCCCGATTTATTTGTACAGGCCGCGCAGCAGCGTATGCACGAACTCCGGCACCACTTCGCTGGCCAGGCCGTAGTGACGCTCGGCAAACTCATTGCCTACCTGGCTCGGCTCCAGGTTCAGCTCGACGGTGTGCGCGCCCTGCAGTTTGGCTTCATGCACAAAACCGGCTGCCGGATAGACATGGCCTGAGGTCCCGATAGCAATAAAGTAGTCGGCCTGCTCCAGCGCCTGATAGATCTGCTCCATGCCCAGCGGCATCTCACCGAACCACACCACATGCGGACGCAGCGCGGATGGAAACTGGCAGCAGGTACAGCGGTCATCCGGGGTGATATCACCGGTCCACTCAATCACCTGGCCGCTGTTGACACAGCGTACCTTCAGCAGTTCGCCATGCATATGCAGTACCCGCGCATTGCCGGCACGCTCATGCAGATTATCGATATTCTGCGTCACCAGCAGAAAGTTATCACCCAGCACCTGTTCCAGCTCCGCCAGCGCCAGATGGGCGGCATTGGGCTGAATCTCCGCCTGCTGCAGCTGCTGACGACGGGCGTTATAGAAACGTTGCACCAGCGCAGGATCGCGCTGGAAACCTTCCGGCGTGGCAACATCCTCAACATGATGTTCTTCCCACAAGCCGTCAGCGGCGCGGAAGGTGCGGATGCCGGACTCAGCAGAAATGCCAGCGCCGGTCAGCACCACCACATGCGGCTGCGGATGGGCGGCCAGTTCGGCCTGACGATCACGCTCGAAAATTCGCTGGCGAAAGCGCTGATGCACCTTTCTCCGGGTCTTTTTAAGGCGGGCAAGTCGTATGCGGCGACGTGGTGTACGCATAAAATCTCCTGGAGCAGCGGCTTCGGCGAGCCGCTATAAACAAATTCTGGGCTGAAAACACCCGATAATAACGGTTGCGCATGACAGCGCCATGCAGCAGAGGCCGAAAATGTGCGCGGCGCGAAGAGTGGATTCGCGCCGCGTGTCATTACTGTCCGCTCAATACCCGAGCCGGGTCGATGCGGCTGGCGCGTCTGGCAGGATACCAGCTGGCGACCAGGCTCAACACAATGGCGGTAATCAGAACGGAGAACACATCGATCCAGTGCAGCTCCGACGGCAGGAAGTCGATAAAGTAAATATCGCCCGCCAGCAGATGATGGCCGGTGAGTGACTCCAGCCCGCGTACCAGATGTGTCAGGTTGAGTGACACCAGCACGCCCACCACCACGCCGCTGACGCTGCCGAGCAGGCCTGCCAGCAGACCGTACCAGATAAAGATGGCGCGAATCAGACGATCTTTGGCACCGAGGGTACGCAGCACCGCAATATCACTGCTTTTGTCTTTGACCGCCATCACCAGCGTGGAAACGATATTAAAGCAGGCAACGCCAATCACCAGCACCATCGCCAGATACATGATGGCGCGAATCATCTGGATATCGCGATACATGTAGCCGTAGGTGCCGATCCAGCTTTTGATATAGACATAAGAGCGGGTCGCTTCGCCGGCATCCCGTACCAGCTTTACCGCCTGGAACGGGTCATTCATTTTTAACGCAATGCCGGTGACGCTGTTGCCCATATCCAGATAGTGCTGTGCATCAGCCAGCGGCACCAGCGCCAGACTGTGATCGAGCATGCCGCTCAGCTGCAGGATACCGCTGACCTGAAGCCGGATACGCTTCGGCTGCAGCAGCTTATTCTCCCCGTCGTTATTCGGGATCATGATGGTAATCCAGTCACCCTGTTTAACCTTCAGCGTATCCGCAATGCCGCCGCCGAGGATGATCTGCTGTTTACCGGCGGCAAAAGTGGACCAGGCGTTGCTGGCGACAAACTGCGGCAGCGCGCTGAGACGCGGCTCCTGCGCCGGATCGACGCCTTTAACCTGCAGCGCTTCCAGCCGCGCACCGCTTTCAATCAGCCCGGTGAAGTTGATATAAGGCGCCGCCGCCGCAATGCCGGGGACCTTTTCAATCGGTGCAATCATCGACTGCCAGCGCTGAAACGGCTGATTTACCGCTTCAATCTCACCGTGCGGTACCACCGCCAGAATGCGGTTATTCAGCTCACGCTCAAACCCGTTCATCGCGCTCAGGCCGATAATTAACACCGCCACGCCCAGCGCAATACCGATGGTTGAGATCACCGAAATCAGCGATACCATGCCGCCACGGCGACGACCCCGGCTAAAGCGCAGACCTAACAGCAGCGATAACGACGATCCCATTACACCGCTCCTGCCATGCTCAGCTGTTCGCTTAACTGCCCGTCACGCATCTCCATCTGGCGCGACATCCGTTTCGCCAGCTGCAGATCGTGGGTCACCACCAGAAACGCGGTGCCCTGACGCACGTTAAGTTCACCCAGCAGGGCAAAAATCGCATCGGCATTGCGCGCATCGAGGTTACCGGTGGGCTCATCGGCCATCACCAGACGAGGACGGTTGACCAGCGCACGGGCAATCGCCACGCGCTGACGTTCACCGCCCGACAGCTCCGATGGCCGGTGAGCGGCGCGATGATCGAGTCCCACCGCGGCCAGCATCTCGCGGGCGCGATCCTGCGCTTCAGCTTTGGCCACTTTGCCAATCAGCAACGGCATCGCCACGTTCTCCAGCGCGCTAAAATCGGGCAGCAGATGATGAAACTGATAGATAAAGCCCAGCTCGCGGTTGCGCAGATCCGCTTTAGCCGAGGAGGACATGGCGTTCAGTGACTGACCATCAAATATCACATCGCCCGAGGTCGGCGCATCCAGACCGCCCAGCAGGTGCAGCAGGGTACTTTTGCCCGATCCCGAACTGCCGACGATGGCCGTCAGTTCACCAGGCTGCAGGCTGAAAGCCACATTGCGCAGCACATCGGTCTGCACGCTGCCTTCCTGATAGCGTTTACACAGGTCGCGACACTGCAACAAAGGAGAGTTACTCATAACGTAAAGCCTCAGCGGGTTGAACGGCGGCAGCGCGCCACGAAGGATAGAGCGTAGAAAGCAGCGCCACCACCATCGCGCTCAGGGCGATGGTCACCACTTGCCACAGATTAATGTCGACCGGCAGCGCGGCACCATCAAGGAACAGGCCGATCAGCGGCATCAGATTATTCAGCTGACTGGCCAGCAACACGCCCAGCAGCGTACCGAGTAAGGTGCCGATAATGCCGGCGCTGGCGCCCTGCACCATAAACACCGCCACAATCTGTCGGCGCGTCAGCCCCTGGGTTTGCAGGATCGCTACCTCGCCCTGCTTCTCCATAATCAGCAGGCCCAGTGAGGTGATGATGTTAAAGGCGGCAACGGCGATGATCAGGCTCAGCAGCAGCCCCATCATGTTTTTCTCCATCCGCACCGCCTGGAACAGATCGCCCTTGCGCTCACGCCAGTCTTTCCATACCAGCCCGGCTGGCAGGGTCTGCTGACTCAGGCTATCAACCTGCAGCGGCTTATCCAGCCACAAGCGCCAGCCGGTAATATTCCCGGCCGGATAGCGCATCACGCGCGACGCATCCTGCTGATTGACCAGAATCTGATAGCCATCAACTTCACTGTTGGCGGCATAGGTACCCGCCACGGTAAACAGACGCTGGCTCGGGACCCGTCCCATCGGGGTAAACTGGCTGACCGACGGCACCATCAGACGCAGCTGATCGCCGCGCTTCACGCCGAGCTGTGACGCCAGCTGCTCGCCGAGGATCACATTATATTGTCCGGGTTGCAGCACGCTCTGTTGGGTATTGACCAGAAAAGGGGTGAGCGGATCTTTTTCATCCGGCTGAATGCCGAGCATCACGCCCACCGAGACGCTGTGCGGGCTTTGCAGCACCACGTTGGCGGTGGTCAGCGGCGCAATGCGGCTGATGCCCTGCAACGCCAGGCTGGAAGCCGGTTGTTGTTGCGGGTTGATACTGCCTTTATCGCTGGTCACCAGCGCCTGAGGCATCAGCCCAAGAATGTTGCCTTCAAGCTCACGTTCAAAGCCGTTCATGACGGACAGAACCGTCACCATCGCCAGCACGCCAAGCGTAATGCCAATAGTAGAAAGCCAGGAGACAAAGCGACCGAAGCGATCCGATGCGCGTCCGCGCATGTAACGCAGACCGATAAATAGCGCGACAGGTTGATACATGGAATCCAGTAAGCCGTTGCCTGAAAATAGGTAGGGGGATGATAAAGGAGCCGCTGCCTTTATGAAACCTCTAACCCTCTGAGTCGGCGGCAAAGTTGTATCAGAACGGGTCAGGCTGCGCGACAAAGCGCCAGTATAGCGGCTAAAGCTGCGGGTTATTGGCGGATTATCCCGCAGCGATCGGGGTAGACTACAATCAGTAAGACGATAAGGCGTGACGTTATCGCACAGCGGTAAGAGGTAGCGACCATGTTTAAATTTCCCAAAGGCAGCATCGTAAAACATAAATCCGGGGAGATCAGAGGCGAAGTGATCAACGTCTTCGGGCAGGGAGATGCGCCCGCCGGCTACTACGTAAAATGGGATGATGGCAATCATAGCTATCATTCTGAGCAGGAATTAACCTGGGCGAACATTGACCGCCCGCGCATGTATTACACACAGCAATCCATAAAATAATCCTCAGCCCTGTCCGGCTGTTTACCCCGTCGCCACCGTGCGACGGCGGTTTTCCCCCGCCCTTCTTCTCGATTTGCCATCTACGCTGACCCTCGCTTATCCCGCCCGAACCGCGGGTTCCGCTCGCTGCCGCAGGAAAATTGTGCCGCAGAGGTGATCGCCATGACGTAATATGGAATGATTACGTCCTGGTAAAAATGGAGCAACCCCGAGATCCCATGTCCGAACAGACTCGCTATACCCTGCCCGTTAAATCCGGCGATCACCGTCAGCTCGGCCAGCTTATTGGCGCTGCGCACGCGGTGGAGTGTGCCAGCATTACCGAGCGACATGCCGGTCCGGTGTTAATGATTACGCCCGATACCCAAACCGCCCTGCGTCTGCTGGACGAGATCCGCCAGTTTACCGATCTGCCGGTGGCGCATCTTGCCGACTGGGAAACGCTGCCTTACGACAGTTTTTCACCGCATCAGGATATTATTTCCGCCCGTCTGTCGACGCTGTATGGATTGCCGGTAATGCAGCGCGGCATGCTGATTATGCCGGTCAATACCCTGATGCAGCGCGTCTGCCCGCACAGTTTCCTGCACGGCCATGCGCTGGTGATGAAACAGGGACAGAAACTGTCGCGCGATCGGCTGCGCGATCAGCTGGAGCAGGCGGGTTACCGTCATGTCGATCAGGTGATGGAGCATGGCGAATACGCCACGCGCGGTGCGCTGCTCGATCTCTTCCCGATGGGCAGCGACCAGCCCTACCGCATCGACTTTTTTGATGATGAGATCGACAGCCTGCGCCTGTTTGATGTCGACAGCCAGCGTACGCTGGAAGCGGTAGCGGAAATCAATCTGCTGCCTGCGCATGAGTTCCCCAGCGACAAGGCGGCGATTGAGCTGTTCCGCAGCCGCTGGCGCGAAATTTTTGATGTGCGCCGCGAGTCGGAGCACGTCTATCAGCAGGTCAGCAAAGGGACGCTGCCCGCCGGTATCGAATACTGGCAGCCACTGTTTTTTGAGCAGCCGCTGCCCAGCCTGTTCAGCTATCTGCCTGACAATACGCTGATTGTTAACTGCGGCGATCTGGAAGGGAGCGCGACCCGCTTCTGGCAGGATGCCGAAGCCCGCTATGAGAATCGCCGGGTCGATCCGATGCGTCCGCTGCTGGAACCCACCAACCTGTGGTTACGGCCTGATGCGTTAATGGGCGAGCTGAAAAGCTGGCCGCGTATCCAGATGACCAATGAGCAGCTGCCCGCGAAAGCCGCCAACACCAATCTGGGTTACCAGCCTCTGCCCGACCTGACAGTACAGGCGCAGGCTAAAGCGCCGCTGGATCATCTGCGTCAGTTCATCGAAACCTTTAGCGGTGCGGTGGTGTTCTCGGTTGAGAGTGAAGGTCGTCGCGAAAGCCTGCAGGAGCTGCTGGCGCGCATTAAACTCCGTCCTCAGGCGGTCAAACGCTTCGATCAAACCGGCGAAGAACGGTTCAGCCTGATGATTGGCGCCAGCGAGCGCGGCTTTATTGATACGCAGGGCAACCGGGCGCTGATTTGTGAAAGCGACCTGCTGGGTGAGCGCGTCAGCCGCCGCCGCCAGGATACCCGCCGCACGATTAACCCGGACATTCTGATTCGTAACCTGGCCGAGCTGCATCCCGGCCAGCCGGTGGTCCATCTTGAACATGGCGTTGGCCGCTACATTGGCCTGACTACGCTGGAAGCGGGCGGCATTCAGGCTGAATACCTGATGCTCTCCTACGCCAACGACGCCAAACTCTATGTGCCGGTCTCCTCGCTGCATCTGATCAGCCGTTACGCTGGCGGTGCCGACGATAATGCGCCGCTGCATAAGCTCGGCAGCGATGCCTGGTCACGCGCCCGGCAGAAAGCGGCCGAAAAAGTCCGTGACGTGGCGGCAGAACTGCTGGATATCTACGCTCAGCGTGCCGCCAAAACCGGTTTTGCCTTTAAACATAATCGTGAACAGTACCAGCTGTTCTGCGAAAGTTTCCCGTTTGAGACTACGCCCGACCAGGCGCAGGCGATCAATGCGGTGCTCAGTGATATGTGCGAGCCGCTGGCAATGGACCGCCTGGTATGCGGTGACGTGGGCTTTGGTAAAACCGAAGTGGCAATGCGCGCCGCGTTTCTGGCGGTTGAGAACAATAAGCAGGTGGCGGTGCTGGTGCCGACCACCCTGCTGGCGCAGCAGCACTACGATAATTTCCGCGATCGCTTCGCTAACTGGCCGGTGCGGATTGAAATGCTGTCGCGCTTTCGTACCGCCAAAGAGCAGGCCCAGGTGCTGGAGCAGGCCAGCGAGGGCAAGATCGATATTCTGATCGGTACCCATAAGCTACTGATGAGCGATCTCAAATGGCGCGATCTCGGCCTGCTGATCGTCGATGAGGAGCACCGCTTTGGCGTGCGTCACAAAGAGCGGATTAAAGCGATGCGGGCCGATGTCGATATCCTGACCCTGACCGCAACGCCGATCCCGCGGACCCTGAATATGGCGATGAGCGGCATGCGCGATCTGTCGATCATTGCCACCCCGCCGGCGCGCCGTCTGGCGGTGAAGACCTTTGTGCGTGAGTTTGACGATCTGGTGATTCGGGAGGCGATCCTGCGCGAAATATTGCGCGGCGGGCAGGTCTACTACCTCTATAACGACGTCGAAAATATCGAGAAAGCGGCACAGCGCTTAACCGACCTGGTGCCGGAAGCGCGTGTCGCCATTGGTCACGGTCAGATGCGTGAACGCGACCTGGAACGGGTGATGAATGATTTCCATCATCAACGGTTTAACGTGCTGGTGTGTACCACCATCATTGAGACCGGCATCGATATTCCAACCGCCAATACCATCATCATTGAGCGTGCGGATCACTTCGGTCTGGCGCAGTTGCATCAGCTACGGGGACGCGTCGGCCGATCGCATCATCAGGCCTACGCCTGGCTGCTGACGCCGCATCCTAAAGCGATGACGGCTGATGCGCAGAAGCGGCTGGAAGCGATCGCGTCGCTGGAAGATCTGGGTGCCGGTTTTGCGCTGGCGACGCACGATCTGGAGATTCGCGGTGCCGGCGAGCTGTTGGGTGAGGAACAGAGCGGCCAGATGGAGACGCTGGGCTTTTCGCTCTATATGGAGCTGCTGGAAAATGCGGTGGATGCCCTGAAAGAGGGTCGCGAGCCGTCGCTTGAAGATCTCACCAGCAACCAGACCGAAGTCGAGCTGCGGATGCCCGCCCTGCTGCCGGAAGAGTTTATTCCGGATGTCAGTACGCGCCTCTCCCTCTATAAACGGATCGCCAGCGCGGAGAGTGAGGATGAATTGCAGGAGCTGAAGGTAGAGATGATCGACCGCTTTGGCCTGCTGCCCGATCCGGCACGCAACCTGCTGGACGTGGCAATTTTGCGGCTAAAAGCGCGGGCGGTGGGCGTACGCAAGATTGAAGCCAGCGACAAAGGTGGCTATTTCGATTTTGCGCCAGATAACAGCGTTGATCCGACCTGGCTGATTGGCCTGCTGCAGAAAGATCCTAAACAGTGGAAGCTGGAAGGTCCGACGCGCTTACGCTTTACCCGTGAACTGTCGGAAAGGAAAGTCCGCATGGAATGGGTGCAGGGATTCGTATCACAACTGGCTGAAAATCGGGCCTAGCGCCCTTTCATTGCGGTGTTCGGCAAAGTGGAGTAAAAACAAAAAGGCGCATCTCAGGATGCGCCTTTTCTTTACTACTGTGCTGTGTGGCCGCTAATGCGGCAAAGCTTTGCCCAATTACGCCTGGTCGCTATTAAGAATCAGCTGACCATTGCGGTCCAGTGGGATACGTGTGCCAGGGTCATTTTCCATGCGGATTTTGCCCTGCTGGTCGCCTATTTTATAGGTCACGTCATATCCCAGCATTTTCTCTTGTTTATCATATACCGTTTTGCAGCGCTGCTCGGTTGTGGTGTAGGTATCACGGTTCTGCATACCGGCCTGGACCTGATTACCGGCATAACCACCGGCAACGGCACCTGCCACCGTCGCTACATCTTTACCGCGACCGCCACCAAACTGATGACCTAATACTCCACCCGCTACTGCACCTAATACCGAGCCAGCCAGACGGTTTTCATCCTGTACCGCACGACGATGCGTCAGCGTCACATTACGACACTCCTGACGCGGCTGCTTAATGCTCTCTTTGATGGGCGTTGCAGCCAGCACCTGTGCGTATTGTGGACCGCGATCAAACACATTCATGCCTGCCACGGCGGCAACACCTAACGCCGCTGCCACACCAATACCGATACCCGCTAACATTGATTTATTCACAGGAAGTTCCTCCTGAAAGTGTTACCGCGCATTCCTGCCGCTGAAGCATCCTCTTCAACTGAGGCAGATCGGCGTGCGCGACTCGCCGTGTTTCATGGGATTAAGTTTTACAGATGGACCGAAATTGCAACATCAGATAAATGGAGGAAAACGGTCACTCTGGCAACAGTGCCAGCTTTTAGGAGAGTTCCGAGGCGGAAAAAGCAGCAGCAATAACGGGTGAAACAGAGGAGTCAGACCTGAAAAATCAGTGGGATAGCCACTGCGCTAGCTGAAATTTAAGCGTGACGCCGCAGGGTGCTTGACGTTGCCTTAGTCAGGCTCCGTAACGGCACTTTACCGTAGCCCGTGTCACGCTTGCGGTAAATTAGCTGAGAGTGGCGGGCAGCTACACTGTTTTGTGGTGAACAGGATAAGCATTCCGGTTCCGTACCGTAATGCTTATCCTCTCGGCGATTTAGAAACGGTAGCCAACGGCGATATTAAAGCCATTGATGGCGACATCATCGTTATATTTGACCCTGGTACCTTCATAGCCAACACTGATGGACAGTGCGCTTATCGGGTTAACCACTACGCCTGCACCGTAAGCAAAGGAGGTTTTGCTTTCGTTATACTCTTCAGAGTATTGCGTCAGATAAGTGGTTTTATCTTCAACTTTGGTATGAGCCAGACCGATCAGACCATACAAGCTGACATAGTCATTGATACGATAGGCCGGACCCGCCATCAGTGAATAATATTTCAGCTCTGTTTTGCTGTCATACCCACCAATTTCATTAAAATAATCATTACGCTCGGAATAGGTGTCATCGCCTTTCATGTAGCTGAATGACCCGATAACGCTTAATGGGGAATCCCATTCATAACGATACTGAACATTCACCCCACGGATATTTTTAAAATCGTCCACCTTACTTTGCGCATAACCGACCGAGACGGTATGGTTATCCGCCAGCGCAGCGCTACCGGTAAACAGGCCACCACAAAGTAATGCCATTAACGCAATTTTGCTTTTCATTCCCGGATTATTCCTTTCAATAATTTAAAATTATTCCCCTGCGCTTCACGCAGGACTTCGTTCCCTGAATCACCAATATCCGACGGAAAGAGAATGTCGACTATCCATCCGCCTATACCGGACAGGAATTTCTTAGCGCACGCCGCGATTCGCTATCAGTGCGGAATCACCAGGTGCGCTGTTTAAGCACGTTAAGATTTCATGAACAAAAGACCGCTGCATTTTAAATTTTGTGACGCGACTACGCTTTTAAATTACTGGCATATGATATCAGTTGACAACCGCTAATTAATCAAAAAACCAGACCTTGAATCTGAACTCTATAGGCGATCTGCATTAATAAAATATGAAGTTAGCTCTTTTCAACTCTCATATAATTGGTGCCATCATTAAATCAAAAGCCGACCAGCGCATCAAGACCGGATATTGGTAAAATAGGCATTTTGGGAATATTATTAATGCACTTCTTACCTGTCTATTTGATTCTCAGACACGTTCAGCTTACCGATTCATTTAAATGCCTTATCGCGCTAACAACAGGTTCTGCGTTTCAGTAACAGAGATGTGTAACCCCGCCTTCGCTTGCTGACAGATAATCTGACACTCTTGCTATAAAGCATGACTTCGATAGCCTGGTTATTTGTGCAGAAACACCGGTGAACATATTTTATAAAGCCGGTTTCGTAGCGTTGCAGAGTTTTTAGTAGTCGCTGCTCAGCCACTGCTTCTGATTAACGAAACGCGGATCGGTCTCCACCAGACAGTGACTGTCGCTGGAGGGTTTTAGCTGCCGGTCGCATTCAGTACAGCCGCTGTATTAACCCGCAGGAAAATCCCTTCGTTACCGGTTTCGGCGGCGATACAGGCGTAATCCGGAAGACTGGCTCAAGGCGGGTTAACGCGGATTTACAGCATGAAAGCCTGCCTGCAACTGATGTTACAGAAGGCGACACGACGAAGGGATAAGCAAATTGCAGACCGGAAAAAAACAGTCCATTTTTCAGAGGTGCCTCGCAATTTATGTCTTAGCTATCAGCGAGTTCACCCGGAAGAAGGTGTATATTTGAACAGGATAAAACAGGAAAGGAAGAGCATAACGAGAGATTATTAGCGCGGGCTGAAGGTGTCTCACCACCGACAGCCCACTGACCACAAGCAACTGATAAGGAGTTGATTATGGCTGAGACACATCATAAGCCAGGCACCACCACACCCACAACCGCCGCCAGCAGATCGCAGGCACATTATTACAGAGTGGGGTACCGGCCTAACAGAGGCCAGCCGAACCCGCTGCCACAGCTCACCATCAACGGCCGCTGGCTGGAAGCGCTGGGTTTTATGACCGGGCAGAAGATTGAGGTGATCACCGGGCCAGGACAGCTGATTATCCGGCTGGCTGAAGAGTGATCGGCAGGTAAAAATATCCCGGCCTGATTGGGCCGGGATCGCTGTTTACTGCGGATCGGATGGGGGAGATTTTCGGGCTTTACGTTCATCTATTTTGGCGAAGATCCATGATCTTATGGCAGCCGCTGTTCCTGCTATAGTACTAGCAACCAAAATGTGTTTGATATCTGATTGTTCAATATGCACGTTATGGTTAATGATAAGTTTTACAGTTACCAAGGCTAGAGAAAAAAATATTAAACAGCAGAAAACCATATATGCAACACTCAGAAATAATAAACCTATAGTAGGACTATTTTTTCTTTTCATTTATCCCATCCTTTACAGCGTTACCAATAAACTCTCCTCCTATCGAACCGATTATATCGCCAACAGGAGCTGAGCCTGTACCTAAAACAGGGTCAAATAAAGGTGGCGCAATAAGGCCAACTGCTGTACCAAATGCCCAGCCAGCTCCTGCGCCAGTTAAAGCACCTTTATCAGGCCCATCAGTAAATAGGGTTCCACCCGCCGCGATACCAGCATTTGCCCACACGCCCCGCCCCGGTGCCAGCGCACCAGTCACAGCCGCAGAAGCGCTTCCCCAGTAATCCCATGTTTTCTGCTGATTTTCAGGCAAGCTCTGATTCTTCTCACTGTTTATATCAAACCACTGGTAAGTTCCATTCGCTATTTCAGCGATGGTTGCACCTGCCACAACTTTACCCACCGAGGCCGCCGGACCTAAATAAGCCGCCCCTGCTATCAACACACCATCTTTATATCCATTCACGATGACTTTGGTGATATTAGCGCCTTCCGGTAAGTCTCCCTTCGCCAGTTTGTCCAGACCCGCCTGTTTCTGCTCCGGCGTCAGACCATTAGCTTCCGCATACTGGTTCCAGGATTTTACTGCCGCACCGTAGCTGTTCATCCCCGTACCAAAGCTCAGCGCATTATTCTCAACCGCGTTCTTACCCGCCTGCGCACCCGCCACAACATCCGCCGTGCTGTCACCCGCTACGCCGCCCGCAAGACCCGCCGCTAACGTCCCCAGCGCACTTATCGTCTGCCGCTGCTCCTCAGACAGGTCTTCGCGCTTAACTCCCGGATACATCTGCTGCGCGATGTACTCGCCCATCGCCGCACCCGAGGCACCCGCAAGTGCAGGATTACCCGACGCGTATGACGTCACCGCGCCCACCACCGCGTGCGCAATCAGGTTTGCCTGAACGTTCACCACCTCTTTGCCGTCCGGGCCTTTTGTGGTCGTCAGCGTATGTATCTGCTCCGCCAGATAAGGTGCGGCCGCCCCGCTCACCGCCTGGGCAATGTTGCCCCCCGCCAGCCCCTGAATCGCCGCCGTCGCCGCCTGGATACCCTGCTGCACCGGCCCGCCGGTTCCCATTCCGCCAGCCAGCATCTCCCGGTTGTACAGCGTCTGATAGACCTGTCCGGTGATGTCGGCCATGGTCGGCTCCTGACCCGGGTTCGCTTTCCGCCACTGCGCCTCGGCGTCCTTCTTCTGGTCCGGTGAGATGTTCTTCATCTTCTCCGTGGCCGCTCTGGTAGCCGCAATCTCACCCTGCGTCCGCGCAATATCCCCCGCCTGGCTGCCGATTTCCGCCAGCAGCTGCGCCGTCTCCATCCGCCGCTGCTCTTTCTCCTTATCGAAGATTTTATCCAGCCCCGGATTCGCACCAGCCACGTCGCGGCTCAGGTCCGCCACGTCCTGCGTCTGGTGCGTCTTGTCCCGGATGACTATCTTACCGTCGCTCACCGCCGACTTCGTCAGCGAGTCCGCGCTGCCGCTGTCGTTCAGCCCCGCCAGCAGCCCGTTCGCCATGTTGCCGGCAAACTGTCCGCCGATGCTGCCGCCGGTGCTGATGCCCGCGCTCTGGTGCTCTGTTTTGTAATCCGCGTGGTTCGCGATGTCGCCGAAGCCCAGTGTGCCGGTGTCGAGCCGGTTTTTATCCGCCGTCGCCGTACTCGCGATGACAGCACCGTTCAGCTGCGTGTGCTCACCCACGGTCACGTCAAAGCCGCCCTTCCCGGCGAAGATGCCGGTCTGTTCCGCCACGCTCTGCCAGTTGCTGTGCATCTTATCCTGGCTGAGGTTCACGCTCGCGGATCCGGTCATCGAGCCGAAGGTGAAGCTGCCGCCCGCGCTGGCGCTCTGCTGCTGACTGTCGTAGCGGTCGCTGTCCTGCTCTGAGGTCAGCGTCAGGTTGCGTCCGCTCTCCACCGTCACGCGTTCGCCGCGCGCCTGCGCGCCGGTCAGCGTGGTGTCGCGTCCGGCGTTCAGGCTGAGGTCCCTGCCCGCCTCCAGCATGGTTTCGGTGTGGGTCAGCCCGTTGCCGTTCTCTCGGCCTTTGCCCGCGTTGACGCTGGCCGACACGCTGATGCCGTAGCCGCCCGACCCGGCGGTCAGGCCGATACCCAGGCTGCCGCCCTTGCTGCTGTTAGTGCTGTCGGTGCGCTCGCTGTTCTGCGCTGAAAGCAGGCTGATGTCGTTTTTCGCCGTCAGCCCGAGGTCGCCGCCCGCCTGAAGCTGACTGCCCTGCACGAGGATGTTGCCCGCGCTGCCCGGCTGTGCACCGGTAGCGGTGATGGCCAGGTTACCGCCCGCGCCCAGCGTACTGCCACTACACCTCTGCATCCTTCTTCTGCTCTGGCTTTATCATCTTCAGCTTATCAGTGGCTGTTTTCGTCGCCGCAATCTGCCCCTGTGTCCTGGCGATGTCCACCGCCTTAACGTCAGGTGTACTTAAGTTTTTGCAGGTTTCTTTTTTGGCCTAAAGCAACAATTTCACAATCAGGTTCGTCATAACGCCCCAATGCAAAAAAAACAACACCATTATTTATCCAGATATTACTCATCCATTCTGTTATCTGCCTCGGTATGGAAGCAGTCATATTTACATTAGTTGATTGGATGGTTGAAAAAAACACCTTCTCGCCGCTATTAATTAAGCTTTCAATTACTCCCAAGCTATTTGATTTAACAGAACCTAAGCCGGAAAGAATCAACCCTTCACTTCCCTTAACTATCACATCTTTTTTTTCCTCAACCCCATTAACTTTAACACCTCTAACATTAAGTAAACCCCAGGTTTTTCTGTGGTTAACAATTGCGCTATCAGGTTGCTCCGCTGATAAAACGACAAATGTGTATATATCTTCATCGCTAACACCTGCAGAATAACTCTCTACCATTTTTTTCAATAAACCCTCACCAAATTTTTTTAGTGGCGCATTGGGTAATTCCCAGCTCACTGCAGAGATACCCTTGCCGCTTATTGAAAATAAGTTAAAATCTGTAATCTCATTTTTTTCATTTATATCTTCAGCATATCTAATAACAACATCAGTAGTCATAGTGGTTACCTGCAGGATCGTTAAAATGTTTGCCTCGATTTTGAGGATCATCGACTCCAAAGAAATGGCCTCCGGCATCATCTCTTATATAAACTTTTTGCGTACCTCCTCCCGGTTTTTGAACTATAAATTCATATATATAACCTGGTTGAGGATTACCACGCTTGTCTATATTAGGGGATACCTTATTGGGGCTCTGACTCACTGGTATACCAGACTGTCTCTTCGCCTCATTAAAAGCACCTGAGCGACCAGCCCCTTCAGGAGAAAGATTTGCAGGCTTGTCCCCTTCAGCCAGATAAGCCAGATCATCCTTATTCTGTTCAGAAATCGGTGTAACCGTGGTATTGCCTCCCGTATCCGGCATACCATCCGTATTTCCGGTATTTCTGGATCCCTGCTCACCAGACTGATCCGGCGTAACCAGCGACGTTCCCTTATTCTCATCCTGCGCCGGATTGACCAGCTTACCACCTGTCAAATCATCATTAACCGGTACGGTTTCGGTTTTGCTGCCTGCTCCGTTAGTGTGCTGCTGTGCCGTAACCACAGCCATTATCACACAGCTGGTATTCGCCAGGCAGGTTGCGTCCAGCGCTGCTTTTACCTTTTTGGTCAGCGCCAGTGCCGCCTGTTCATTTGCGCCGCCCTGGCCCGCTTCGGCCACTGTCGCCGCATCCAGCAACGATTTAGCCTGCATCATCTGCAGCATGCCCATGCTGACCATATTGTTGCTGATTTCGTTCTGGCCCGCCTGCGCTCCGGCTACTGCGTCCGCCGTAGTCTCTCCAGCCAGCCCGCCTGCCAGACCTGCCGCAACCGTTCCCAGCGCGACCAGCGTCTGCTTCTGCTGTTCGCTAAGCTGACTGACCGGAACGTCACCATAAAGTGCATTTTTGATGGCTTCACCTATCGCGGCGGTGGTAGCCGCGCCCGCCGCACCTGCTGCCGCTGAACTACCCTGTGCGGCAGCTATAACTCCGGCCACCGCAGCATGTGCCATTATACGACTGGCCTCATCCGGCGCTTTCTGCTTAATCAGTTCTGCAAGGTAAGGGGCCGAACCGCCAGCCAGTGCGGCTTTCAAATCGCCCCCCGCCAGGCCCTGCACCGCCGCCGTCGCCGCCTGGATACCCTGCTGCACCGGCCCGCCGGTTCCCATTCCGCCGGCCAGCATCTCCCGGTTGTACAGCGTCTGATAGACCTGTCCGGTGATGTCGGCCACGGTCGGCTCCTGACCCGGGTTCGCTTTCCGCCACTGCGCCTCGGCGTCCTTCTTCTGGTCCGGTGAAATGTTCTTCATCTTCTCCGTGGCCGCTCTGGTAGCCGCTATCTC
This sequence comes from Pantoea sp. USHLN298, assembly GCF_037149395.1. Taxonomy (NCBI): domain Bacteria; kingdom Pseudomonadati; phylum Pseudomonadota; class Gammaproteobacteria; order Enterobacterales; family Erwiniaceae; genus Pantoea; species Pantoea sp. USHLN298. The sequence continues at coordinate 722,909 of NZ_JBBCRO010000001.1, read as the reverse complement.
ACCCTGCGTCCGCGCAATGTCCCCCGCCTGGCTGCCGATTTCCCCTATCAGCTGCGCCGCCTTCAGCCGGTTCTGCTCCTTCTCTTTATCAAAGATAACTCCCAGCCGGGTGGCTGGGATTAATTTTTCGGATTATCTTTTATTTAGATCTTATTCCCAAACGGAACATTTCTGTTGGAAATAAAGGTTGCAGTATGATTTCATTATTAAAAATAAATAATCTCGGTGATAAGGCTGTAACATCATAAATATTTTCAGCAATCAAACTCAAGTTTGACCTGAAAATAGGAATGCTGGCATCATCTACAAGAACGAATACATCCGCATTTTTCATGCAATCTATATTCAATAAATCATCAATATTTTCATAATCAGAATATTCAATTTCCGGCCAAGAAACACCCCCACTTACAAAAGGATATTTATTTAAAATATCAATAGCTTCTTTCTTTTCTTGGCCTTCAACAATTCCGAAATCAGCTCTAAGCGCTTCTTGACACTCTTCAAATAAAGTCATGTTCTCTACCTGTTTAGCTGCTTCAATATCGTTTCAAAAGCTTTTTCGTTACCCTCAAATGGTATGACCTGCTTAACCGCTTTTCCTGGCCCCTTACCTTGAGAATAATCCCATATATTGATATGAGTGCCTTTGTCTGGATCATAATCAACACGCCAACCAACTTTACCGTCGCTGGATTGCCGCCCAATAACTTTCCCATTTCCAGCACTTACTTCCAGCCGTCCAATCACAGGTTTAGAATCAGCACCTAAATTACCGACAATATCCAATGCTTTATTTCGGGCGCTTTCCCAATTTTTCTCAGGGGAAAGTATTTGTTCAATTCGATTTCCTGGTTGTGTACCAGGTTTAATTTTCCCGATTCCAGCAGCGATCCCTGCCGCACTGGTTCCTACCACCTGAGCCAGAGAGTTTATCACGAGCTGCTTCGCTTCAGGTGAGTCACCGGACATCAGCGCATTATGAATCGCCGCATTTCTGTCCGCCTCAAGCTGGATCGTCGTTACCTGAAGGATTGAAAGCTCGCTCTGTTCTGCCGAACTCAGACCGCCATCAGCACGGGCTTTTTCCAGCAACTCACTGGTACGGTTAGCATAATCAGTCTGTAACCTGCTAACTTCATTCGCTTTATCAACACAGTCCTGAGCGCCTGTACACTCCACCACACGCTTTTGTTGTGCCGCTGAGATCTGCTTGTACTTCTCGGTGACTGCTCCTTCACAGGATTTGCTGCCCTGACACTGCGACATTTCATGAACGCGAGACTGGTTTTCCTGCACACTCAGCGCATTATTCTCAACCGCATTTTTACCCGCCTGCGCGCCCGCCACAACATCCGCCGTGCTGTCACCCGCTACGCCGCCCGCAAGACCCGCAGCTAACGTCCCCAGCGCACTTATCGTCTGCCGCTGCTCCTCAGACAGGTCTTTACGTTTAACGCCCGGATACAGCTGCTGCGCGATGTACTCGCCCATCGCCGCGCCCGATGCGCCCGCCAGCGCCGCATTGCCCGCTGCATATGAGGTTACCGCACCCAGCACTGCGTGCGCCATCAGGTTCGCCTGGACATTAACCTTACCGTTCGAGTCCGTGGTCCGCTTATGTATTTCCTCCGCCAGGTACGGTGCCGACGCACCGCTTACCGCCTGCGCCAGGTTCCCGCCCGACAGGCCCTGCACTGCCGCCGTCACCGCGCTGATGCCCTGCTGCAGCGACGAACCCGTGCCGAACGGCTTCATCGCCGTGTCGTAGGCCTGCTTCGCCACATCCGCATCCGTGAACGGCTTGCCGGACGCGGCGAGTTGTTCTCTGGCCGCCTTCAGCGCCGCCGGGTCCTGCTGCGCCTTCAGGCCCGCTATCTCACCCTGCGTCCGCGCAATATCCCCCGCCTGGCTGCCGATTTCCGCTATCAGCTGCGCCGTCTCCATCCGCCGCTGCTCTTTCTCCTTATCGAAGATTTTATCCAGCCCCGGATTCGCACCAGCCACGTCGCGGCTCAGCGCTGCAACATCCTGCGCCTGTTTTTCCTTATCACGGATAACGATAGTGCCGTCGCTCACCGCCGACTTCGTCACCGAGTCCGCGCTGCCGCTGTCGTTCAGCCCCGCCAGCAGCCCGTTCGCCATGTTGCCGGCAAACTGTCCGCCGGTGCTGATGCCCGCGCTCTGGTGCTCTGTTTTGTAATCCGCGTGGTTCGCGATGTCACCGAAGCCCAGCGTGCCGGTGTCGAGCCGGTTTTTATCCGCCGTCGCCGTACTCGCGATGACCGCACCGTTCAGCTGGGTGTGCTCACCCACGGTCACGTCAAAGCCGCCCTTCCCGGCAAAGATGCCGGTCTGTTCCGCCACGCTCTGCCAGTTGCTGTGCATCTTATCCCGGCTCAGGTTGACGCTTGCGGAGCCGGTCATCGAGCCGAAGGTGACGCTGCCGCCCGCGCTGGCGCTCTGCTGCTGACTGTCGTAGCGGTCGCTGTCCTGCTCTGAGGTCAGCGTCAGGTTGCGTCCGCTCTCCACCGTCACGCGTTCGCCGCGCGCCTGCGCGCCGGTCAGCGTGGTGTCGCGTCCGGCGTTCAGGCTGAGGTCCCTGCCCGCCTCCAGCATGGTTTCGGTGTGGGTCAGCCCGTTGCCGTTCTCTCGGCCTTTGCCCGCGTTGACGCTGGCCGACACGCTGATGCCGTAGCCGCCCGAACCCGCGCCGACGCCGACGCCGAGGCTGCCGCCTTTGCTGCTGTTTTTGCTGTCGGTGCGTTCGCTGTTCTGCGCCGACAGCAGGCTGATGTCGTTTTTCGCCGCCAGCGCCAGGTCGCCGCCCGCCGTCAGCCGGCTGCCCTGCACGAGGATGTTGCCCGCGCTGCCCGGCTGTGCGCCGGTGGCGGTAATGGCCAGGTTACCGCCCGCGCCCAGCGTACTGCCCTGCGCTTCACGGCTTTCGGTGCGGGTCTCGCTTTTCGACGACTGGCTGCCGTACGAGGCGCTGACGCCGATGGTGTTGGTTGCGCCTTCATCGTAGCCTTTGTCGCCCGGCTTCAGGCCCGCGGTGGCGTTTCTGGCGTTCGCCGCGTCGGTCTGTGCGCCGTCCATCTGAGCCGCCTGCGCCGCCTGCGTCGCGGTCAGCGCGGCTTTGGTGGCCTGCAGCGCCTTCAGCCGGTCATCACCGGTCTCGCTGGCCGTCCGGGCGGTCTGCACCGCCGTGTTCAGCGCCGCGCCGGCGGTGCCGGACAGCGCCAGCGTCAGGCCGCTCTGCTTCTGTTCTGTCTTCGTCAAGGCGGTATGGCTGTTTTCTGCCGCACTGATGTTCACGTCGCTGCCGCTCAGCGTCAGGTCTTTTCCGGCGATCAGATCGCTGCCGTGCACCTTCAGCTGATTGCCTGCGCTGAGGGTGACGCTGCCGTCGCTGCTGCCAAGGGTGCTGCCCCTGCTGAGCGTGCCGGTGCTGTCGGTGGTGCTCTTCTGCATCGCCTTACCGGCGGTAAAACCGATGCCGCCGGTACCCATCAGGCCCGATTTTTTCTCCTCGCGCTGGTGCGTTTCCTCACGGGTTTCGCTGGCGGTGGTGACGGTCAGATCGCGCCCCGCGCTCAGCCCGACGTCCCGGGTACCGGCGACGTTGCTGCCGGTGATGCCGATATCGCGGCCCGCCTCAAGCATCACGCTGTCGCCGCTCAGGGTGGTGCTGAGCGCCTGGCGATCGTGCAGCTCGTCGTGGGTTTCCAGACTGCTGCCCGACAGCAGCCCTTTGCTGCTCTGTCTGCTGTGTTCGGTCAGGTCGGTGCTGGCGTGACCGGCATTCAGCACGATATCGCGCCCGGCACTGACGCTGAGCGCGCCGCCCGCCGTGACGTCCGCTGCCGTAGCGCGGATATCCTGTCCGGCACTCAGCTGCAGCGCACCGCCGGTGGTGATGCGGGTGCCGGTATCGCTCTGCTGAGTCAGGTGACGGTAGTTATCGCTTCCCCAGCTCTCATTTTCGCTGTGCTGCGTGCTGACCGTGGAGAGCGTCAGATCGTTGCCGGCCTGAATGCGGGTGGTGCCGTTCTCTCCGGCGTTGCCGATGTCGCTGGCGGCCAGCGTGATGTTGTTCAGGGCGCTCAGCGTCAGCGCGCCGTCACTGCCCTGTACGTAAATACCGGCCGGACGATCGACCCGGCGGTCGGTGCCGTTATCGCGCAGCGTCGACTGGCTGGTGATATCCCGTCCGGCCAGCAGCGACACCTGCCTGTCACCGCTGATGATGCCGCCCAGGTTAGTGATATCCTGACGGGCGGTGAGATTCACCGTATTGCCGCTGATGTAGCCGCTGCTGGTCAGCGACTCTGCCGTCAGCTGCGTCACGTCGCGCCCGCGGATCGTGCCGCTGTTGGTGATGTCGTCACGCGCAGTCAGCGCCACGCTACCGCCCCCGAGCAACGCGCCGTCGCCGGTTAAATCTCCCTCCTTCAGCTTCGCATAGACCTGCGGCACCAGCACGGTCTGCTGCGTGCCGTCCGGCAGCGTCACCGTCTGATTAACCAGCCAGACGATATCGCTGGTCAGCAGCGCCATCTGCGCCGGGGTCAGCGCCACGCCCGGCTCCAGCTGATACGCCTGGGCGAAGGCTACCCCATTATTCATCAGCCCGCGATACTGTTCTTCGTCGCTGGCGTAGCCGCTGAGATAGCGGCTGCCGGTCAGCTGAATAATCTGATCGCGCACCAGACGCTGTTCATAGTAGCCGTCGCCCAACCGCTTCAGCATCTGGCTGCCATCGGCTGTCAGCGCGTTCTGCATGTAGTCGCTGCTCAGCCACTGCTTCTGGTTAACGAAGCGCGGATCGGTCTCCACCAGATAGTGACTGTCGCTGGAGGGCTGCAGACGATAGAGGCTGTTATCTGGCAGCCGGGTATCCGGGGAGACGGCGCGGATCACCGGCGTAACGCTTTGTCCATCGACCAGGGTTGCGGGCAGCGTCAAAGAGAATTTCTGGCCCAACGGAAGCAATAACGGACGATCTTTCAGGCTACCCAGCTTATCGAGCGTTAATGCGCTGTCGTAGCGCTGGCCCGCGGGAAGCAACGGGCTGCCTTGATCCGCCGCGCCGAGCGCGACCGTGGCAGAGTCCAACTGGCCGCTTACCGCGCCCACCGCAGCGGCCTGGGTCGTCACGGCCTGCAACTGACGGTTGCCGGTCTGATAACCGTTACCCTGTGGCGCGGCGTTCGCCTGCCAGCTCAGGGTCTGCAGATCGATGGTTTCGGTTATCGGTGCCGGACGATAGTCGCTGCGGCTTTTGCCCTGCGACGTCTTGGTTCCGCCCAGTTTCTTTTTCTTTTTCTTCGCGTACCAGCGCATCACGGTACCCTGGTCGGTGGTCACCCGCGTGCCTTGGGTCGCCAGGTTATTCAGCTCACCAATCTCGCCACCCAGCAGCGCACCGGCCACTATCTGGCTATCCTGGTTGGTCAGTAGATCCGCGCTGAAGGTCATGTTACCGCCCGACAGGATCTTGCCCGGATCGCTCTCTTTAATCTGGGTTTCTTCCACCACCCGCTGATAGGTGTATTCATAAAACTCACTGCCGCTGGTGCCATCCGGCATCTTCGCGGTGTGTACGTTATATTTATTTTTTTTGCTGTTATCCACCTGATCCCAGTCGAAGCGATCGGTATGGCCTTTCAGCACCGCGTCATGATGCTGGCTGTTTTCCGTAATGACCGTGGTGGTGACAAGATTGCGGTTGCTGTTGTTGATTTCCGCCATCGCAATCGTCGCGTCATGCCCGGCCTCAATAGTGGCACCCTCATTATTGAGCTGCCCTCCCTGTCCGGTGACCTGATTATTCGCATCCAGCTCTCCGCCAAGATGCAGATCGCCATCGCTGTAAATCAGCGCATGATCGCGGTTGTTTATCGTTTCAGCCGCCACGTCAAGCCGCTGCCGTGCCGCAATCACCGCGGCTTTGCCTGCCTCGCTAAGGTTGTTCAGCAGCGTGGCGGCAATGGCGATACGATCGCCAAAAATGCGGCCGCTACCGGCGTTATTGACCACGCGGGCCACAAGGTGGGTCAGTTCACCATCGATCAGCCCACGGTTCTCCAGCGTATCGGCGGCGGTGATGTGGGTCTGCTGCGCACTGATTTCCCCGCTGGCCTGGTTACTGACGTTCTGAGCGGTCAGGAACAGTGCCTGCTGAGCAGTGATCGCCCCGTCGTTAGTGACAGTACCGCCGAATGTCAGACGCAGCGTGCCATTCGCGCTGACCTCGCCCTGGTTGTAGAAATCGTCTGCCAGGGTGATGCCAAGATTCCCCTGCGATGCGACCTGCCCGTCGCCACTCAGAGAGGCAGCGATGATCTGCGCCTCTTTATCGGCGACCAGCGTGCCCTGGCGGTTATTCAGCGCCAGCGTCTGGCCCTGAGCGCTATCCTGAATCGTCAGGGTATCGGCTGAAGAGATCAGCCCGCTGACATTATCCAGCGCCTGCTGGATGGTCAGCGCCAGTCGGGTGTTAGCCCGCAAGGCGCCCTGACTGTTGTCCAGCGAGCTGGCCTGAACGCTCAGCTGGTCCGCTTCAATTCCTTTGCCGCTCTGCTGCGTATCGCGGTTAATCAGCAGTGGCGTCGTGATATCCAGCCCCCGATCGCTTTTTAGCAGCCCGCCACTATTATCAAGCTGTTGGGTCAGCGCCAGGCTGGCTGTTCCGATGCTCTGAAGCTGACCGGATGCGTTAATCATCTGGCCTGCCATCAGCGTCGTGGTGCCGGCTGAAAAGAGTTTACCGTTCTGGTTCTGCAGCAGGTTCTGGCCGAGGTTAAGCGTTAACTCTTTACCGCCCTGAATCTGCCCCTGCTGGTTGTCCAGACTGCCGCTGTCGATGCGGGTATTGCCCGATGCGGCAATCAGTCCCTGCTGATTTGTCAGTGCCTGACCGGCGGTATTAATCGTTACATCGCCCGCCGATTGAAGTTTGCCCGCGCTGTTATTCAGCGCCTGGCCGTTAATGCTGAGCCCGCCGTTACCCGCTATCTGCCCCTGGCTGTTATTCAGTTCAGCGCCGATCAGCGTCGCCTGATTGCCCGCGGCGATAAAGCCGGTCTGGTTGTTGATCCCGCCGCTGCGCAGCGTCAGATCGTTAAGTGCAATGATGCCGCGCTGGTTACCACTGTCGCTGTTGATCAAGGCATGACCCTGAGTATCCAGCGTCAGGTCGCTGCCCGCCTGCAATAATCCGCCCTGATTCTGCAGTTCACCGGTGGTCATCGACAGCAAATCGCGGCCGCCGGTCAGCGTACCTTCACGGTTGTTGACGTCACCGGCCTGAATCAGGCTACCCTGACTGCCGGTAATAAAGCCCCGCTGGTTATCGATCTGACCAGTGTATAACGTCAGCACTCCGCCGCTGTAGAGGCCGCCGGTGGTGCCACTGTCGCGGTTTACAAGGCTATTACCGTGGCTATTCAGTTTCAGATCGCCAGCCGACTCGATTCGGCCCGCCTGGTTATTCACTAACCCGCTATCGAGTTGCAGCGTTCCCTTCGCGCCTAACTGCCCCTGCTGATTACTGAAGGCCTGCTGACGGGTATCAACAGTAATATTTTTTCCGAGGATCACCCCGCCGTTGCTGGTGATCTGCCCGGTCGCCAGATGCAGATCGCCCCCCGCGACGATGCCCGCACGCTGACCGCTGTCGTTATTGATCAGCGCTGCGCCCTGGGTGTTAAGCGATAGTGCCTCGCCCGCCTGCAGCAGACCGCGCTGATTGTCCACGCCCGCGGTTTCCAGCGTCAGTGAACCCTCGGCGGAGAGGATGCCGTCGATATTGCTGAGCGCACCGCTATTGAGTTGCGCATTTCCAGCCGACGCCATCACACCGCTGTCGTTGTCGGTCTCGCCACTGTGCAGCGTCAGATTGCCGCCAGCAATCACGCCGCCGGAGTCGCCGCTTTGCTGATTGATCAGCGCCTTTCCGTGAGTATCCAGCAACATATCGCCGCCGGACTGCAGCCGCCCGGCACGGTTGTTCAGCGCGCCGCTCGCCAGTTGCAGCGTTCCCTTTGCACTCAGCAAACCGCCCTGCTGATTAAGCTCCTGCTGATGCGTATCAATGATGACGTTCTGGCCCTGAATAACGCCCCTGTTGCCGTTAACCTGCCCGGTCGACAGTTGCAGATCGCCGCGCGCTACGATGCCGCCACGCTCGCCACTGTCGCTATTGGTCAACAGTGCGCCCTGCGTATCCAGTGAAAGCGTCTCAGCGGACTGTAACAGACCGCGCTGGTTGTCGAGCGCGCCGCTATTCAGCACCAGCGGACCTTCTGACATCAGCGTGCCGTCGGCGTTGTTCAGCGTCCCGCTATTGATGGTCGTCGCAGACGCCGCGGCAATCATGCCGTGCTGGTTATTGGTCTCGCCACTGAACAGCGAGAGCGAACCACCGCTGAGTATGCCGCCCTGACCGCTGTCACTGTTGATCAGCGCCTGTCCGTGGGTATCAATCAACATCTCGCTGCCGGACTGGATCACGCCGGCGTGATTATTCAGCTCGCCGGTGGTGAGATTAAGACCACGTTGCGCCACCAGATTACCGCGGCTGTTATCCAGCCCGCCCAGTTGCGTATCCGCCACGATCTGATGACCGAGCAGAACGCCATCCCTGTTGTTGATGCCCTGACTGTGACTGTTCAGCTGCTGTGCGGCTTCGATGCGGCCCTGGGTATTATCTATGCCCTGCCCGATTGCCAGCGTGGCGTCACCGCCCACCGCAGCAATCCGGCCCTGCTGATTTTCCAGGCGACTACCGTTGAGATGCAGGTTCTGACCGGCCAGCAGAGACCCCTGGCTATTAGTCAGCGCCCCCTGAACGGTGACCCGCAGATCGCCCTGATCAGCCGCCAGCAGCGTACCGCCGCGGTTATCCAGCTCGCCGGAGGAGAGGCGCAGCGTGCCACCGCTCTCTATCCGTCCAGCCTGATTATCTGTGGTGCCCGCAACGGCGATCGTCATCTCGCCCGCTGCCCGCTGCGAGAGCAGGCCCTGCCGATGATTCAGCGAGTCCGCCGTCAGCGTCACCGTCTGGGCCTGGGTCTCTCCCTGAGAGAGGTCGAGCTGTCCGCCGCTCAGATTCAGCGCGCCCGCCGACAGCACGCTGCCCTGGTTGCCCGCCAGCTGGGTGGTGTTGAGCGTCAGCGCACCGTCACCTGCCAGCTGTATCGTGCCCTGCTGGTTATCGAGATAAGGCGTATCCAGCTGCAGAGAAGGCCCGTTGCCGGCGATCAGGCCGCTGCGGTTTTCAATCCGTTGCGCCTGCAGATGGGTATCGCCTTCATTGATAATGGTGCCCTGATTGTTGAGCAGTGAACCGGTCCTGAGCGTCAGCGCATCCCGGTTTTGCTGACGCAGCAGGCCGCGATTGTTACTGATGTTTTGTGCCGTGACGGCGAGATTGCCCGCTGCCAGTTTGCCATCATCGTTGGTTAACCCGGTGGCGGCCTCTACCCGCAACGTCCTGCCCGCAACCGTAGCGCGTGCGGTGGAGATATCCGCCTGGGTCGCGGTCAGGGCGATCGCGTCCGCCGCCGTCTGGCTGTCGGCCAGATCGACCCGGCTGCCCTGCGCCTGGATCTGATTGTGTGCCAGATTTTTTCCCTGCGCGATCAGTTCGCCCTGGCTGGTGAGCACCAGATTACCGGGCTGGCTCAGCGTCCCGCTGCTGTCCGCACCCGCAGCCAGGATACCGTCGTGGCTGCTTTCAATACGCTGAGCCGTCAGCGTAGCGTGGCTGCCCGCACTCACCACGCCGCTGTTGCGTAGCGTACCGCCCGCGCTCAGCGTGACCGTCTGCTGTGAAAGGATTTTTCCGCTGTTACTTTGATCGCCCTGGCTGGCTAACTCCATCGGCGCCTGGCTTTGCAGCGTACCGCTGTTTTCCAGCCGGCCATCAACAGAGAGGCGCAGCTCACCCGCACTGGCGCCCAGTTCGCCCGCGTTACGGACTCCGACGCCTTTTTCCGTACCGGTCAGGGTGATTTTATTGGCATACATCCCGCCAATGGCCGCCACGTCGAGCGCAAAGTCAGGACGGGTTGTTTCATCACCCGGTTTGACGCTGGTGACGTTTCCCTCTGCTGCTACCTGATTTTTACCGGTCACCACGTTCAGTTCGCGGGCATGAATTTTCGCGTTAACGGCCACCGACTGGGCGATGATCTGGGTGTAGTCGGCATCCGTCCCGTTAAAGCCGTTACCTTCGATATTGACCCGACCGCCGTTAACGTCAAAGCCTTTCAGCTGACCGTTTTCCATCAGCACCTGGCCGGTGGTCAGCGTATTGCGACTGGCATTGATGAAACCGCAGCCGTTACAGGTGATGCCGGAGGGATTAGCGATCACCACCGCCGCCCGCTTACCGGCCACCTCTATAAAACCATTGAGCTGGCTGGGATTGCGGCTGTTAACCTCGTTGAGGATCACGCTGGCTTCCTGCTTTGAAAGCCACGGGTTAGCCGCGACCATACCGCCGATCTGAGTCTGGGTGTTCTGATGACTGTTGTTCAGGATGGCGCCGCGCCCGTCGACATCCAGCTGGCTAAACTGGTTGCGGGATACGCCCTGGCTGTTCGGAGTCTGGATATTGATCTGCGGCAGTCCGTTAGCCGTCGCCATGACCGTTGGCTGCTGGTTAGCCGGTGCCCGGCCGTCAGCCACGATATTCGCCTGCACCGGCAGGCTGATGACGCCCGCAGCCAGCCACAGTGAGAAGCTGATCGGTGTAATACGCAACCGCGCTTCTGCACGCGTGGCGCGCTGGCGACAACGGGCCATGCGAGAGTAACCGCTGCGGGCAATATCGGGCACCACCATGAGCATGCCGCGAACCCGGTTAAAGATGATGCGATAGCAAAGTTTATTCATAATGCGCACAGTCCATTGTCAGCAATAGGGATGAATAGGGTTAATAGTTCCAGTTGACGCTGAAGCCAAAAGTGACCGGATCGGTTTTAAAGCCATCGGGTTTCGACAGTGGCGTACCGGCAAAAAAGTCATAGCTGAGACTGGCAGGCGTGATCGCACCGCGCAGTCCGACCACGCCACCCGCCAGATGACGGCCAACGGGTCCGCCCTGAGTAGCGCTGTGACCGCCCACTTCGCCGTAATCAACGCCCAGATAGAGCTCCTGGGCAGGCAGCGGCGTCTGCCAGGCCAGGGTGTTCTGCAGCGTCCAGCCGCGACTGGCGCTGAGGGTGCGTTCACCATCAAATCCACGCACCGTCCAGCGGTTGCCAATCGAAAACTCATCCTGCGGTGTCAGCGGGGTGTTACTCATCTGCCGACGATATTGGATGTTGTAACTTAAATGCTGTTTACCCAGTGTAAAGGGTGTCGTCAGCCCGGCCTGCCAGCTGAGAATTTTTGATAGCGCCGTGGCGTACGTGGAATCCTGCCAGGACTCCTCCCAGGCGGGCATGGCGCCAAACCAGCGCGTACCCCGCTGATAGCTGACACCGGCATCCAGCGTCGCCGGACCGATGTAGTGACGATGTGACAGACCGAGTCGCCAGGCGCTCGTGCGCCGCTTCTGACTTTCAATTTCGGTGTCATCGATAAAATTGCGCGACTCTCTGACCAGCACATCCGCGCTGACGGTGGTTTTGGATGACGCGTTGCGGTGTAAAACCCGGCTGGCCTGCAGATCCAGTGAGCGGCTTTTACCGGCGTAGAGGAAATCACGGCTGTAGCCCGCCACCGTCTGGTGGTAGTCGTAATCGCTGGCGGTAACGCCCAGCAGCCAGTAGCCCAGCGGTACCGAGTAGTGGCCTGACAGACTTTTGCTGCTTTTTCGCCCGGCGAAGCCGAGGTCACGACTGGCGGTGAGATAAAAAAGATCGCTGAGGGAGGTAGGGTTATCCAGCGCCAGCATCAACCCGCTCTGGTAACGTCCGGTGCTTTCGGTACCGGAATCATCCAGCCAGGCACCAAGCCGCCAGAAACGACGCTGTGTACGCTCGATCACAATGTCGCTTTCACCCGGCTTCTCACCCGGCCGCAGCGTCATATGCGCTTCGACACTGGGCAGTCGTTGCAGGTTCTCCACCCCCTGCTCGATGTCACGCAGATCCAGCAGATTGCCCGAATGCGCCGGTAGCGCAGACCACAGGTTCACATAGTGAGACGATGAAGGTGTCAGCATCACATGACGCACTTTGCCAGGCACAATCAGAAAGCGCAGTTCGCCCTGACGCAGATCCTGCTGCGGTGCCAGCACCCGTGTTGTAACCCAGCCGTGGTTAATCAGGCGGTTCTGCAGAATCGACATCAGCTGCCTGATGCCTTTTACGCCCAGGCATTGACCATTGGCCTGGCTGGCAAGGCGCTGCAACGGCACCCAGTGCGGCAGCGCTTCCTGCCCGGAAAGCGTAACCTGATGGATGACAAAACAGGGCGTTTCGTGCGGAAAAGTGAGATGTGAAGGCGACGGAACCGGTTCGGATAAGCGGATATCCGGGGCCTGAGGTTGCAGGCGTTCCTGCTGCGCTTTTTGTTGCTCCTGCTGATGCTGTAACTGCGCGTCGCCCGGCGCAGCCTGAGCCATGCCCGGGATCATTGCGCACAGCAGAATCGCGGTTGCTGAAAATCGTCCTTTATTTTCTGGCTGCATAATAGGTCCATTTATTAAATGTAACAGAATATGTCACTCCGTATATTCCGCGTACATTATGCGCCCGGGCAATAAAATCTCAAGAAAAAAAAGCAGAAAACTTACACAAAACTTACAATACTTAACAGAAGCCCTTACTGATAAAAGTACCGATAATTACCAGTAATTCCACCCGACTCGCGATGCGAGTGGGTAATTTTTCGCGGACACTCATGAACAGGCAATACCACATCCGTAGCGGGTTTCCGATAAAATGGCTCAATATTTATTTCAAAGCCTTCCACCTTTTACTTTACTCACCATCGGATCTGTAAATTTCTTTTTAACCTGATTTATCATTCTGGAACGACTGTTAACTGAATAATCAAGCAGAATTTTCGGCGCGGGTGTTAAAGCGGCTACCCTGACCCATCATCCGCCTGAAAGGCCTGCCCTCCCTTTTTGGGTAAAAAAAAGCCTCCTCACGAATGAGGAGGCCGGATAACAACAGCAGCCAGCCGCGATCGCTATCGCGTCAGGCGTGGGGGTTAGTGCAGCTTGAGCCGCGGGCGGATTACCCGATTGATACTGCCGACCAGCATCATCAGCCCGGTTTTGAAATAGCCATGCAGTGCAATCTGGTGCATACGGTAGAGCGAGATGTACACAAAGCGCGCAATGCGCCCTTCAACCATCATCGATCCGCGCATCAGGTTACCCATCAGGCTGCCGACGGTACTGAAGCGTGACAGTGAGACCAGCGAGCCGTGATCTTTATAGACGTAGGCTTTCAGGGGCTTACCCTGACGCTGCGCCAGAATATTTTCCATGGCGCGTGATGCCATCTGGTGTGCCGATTGCGCACGCGGCGGAACAAAGCCGCCACCTGGCAAGGCGCAGGAGGCGCAATCGCCAATCGCATAGATGTCTTCATCCAGCGTGGTTTGCAGCGTCTCTTTCACCACCAGCTGATTGATACGGTTGGTCTCCAGCCCGCCAATCTCTTTCAGAAAGTCAGGGGCTTTGATGCCGGCGGCCCATACCATCAGGTCAGCCTCAATAAACTCACCGTTTTTAGTATTCAGGCCGTGGCGCTCGGCGCTGGTCACCATGGTCTGCATCAACACCCGCACGCCCAGCTTGGTCAGCTCCTGATGGGCGGCCGCTGAGATGCGCGGCGGTAGCGCGGGCAGAATGCGCTCGCCCGCCTCAACCAGCGTGACGTTCAGCGCTTCGCGTCCCAGTCCTTTAAAGCCATAACTGTGCAGCTGTTTTACCGCATTGTGCAGTTCCGCCGACAGCTCGACGCCGGTTGCGCCGCCGCCGACAATTGCGATGTTTACCTTCTCCACTTTGCCTTCGCTGGCCGAGAACTTCAGGAACAGATTGAGCATTTCATTGTGAAAACGGCGCGCCTGATGCGGGTTGTCGAGGAAAATGCAGTGATCTTTGACGCCGGGGGTGCCGAAGTCATTGGACGTGCTGCCCAGCGCCATCACCAGCTGGTCATACGCCACTTCGCGTTGTGGCACCAGCACCTCGCCGTTGGCATCCAGCACTTCTGCCAGCTGGATCACTTTGCGGGTGCGATCGATATCGGTCAGCGAGCCAAGCTGAAATTCAAATCCGTGGTTGCGGGCGTGCGCCAGATAGCTTAACGCATCAATCCCTTCATCCATTGAGCCGGTAGCCACTTCATGCAGCAGCGGTTTCCACAGGTGGCTGTGGTTACGATCTACCAGAATGATTTCGGCTTTCTTTTTACGACCGAGTTTATGACCCAGCTGCGTCGCCATTTCCAGGCCGCCAGCGCCCCCTCCAACGATAACAATTTTCTTAACAGACGTAGTCAACAAGGACCCCCTCAAATTGTGAACCAAAAGTTAATCAATGGTTAAATTAAACCTTAATAAACATAGGGTTGGCGAAGTTAAAATCGCAATCTGAGGGCAGAATAGCATGGCGCAGACAGGAGAACATAAGAAAATTGATATACATCAAAGCAGGCAGATAAAACTCAGAAAATTACGCAGCGAAAACAGGCACCTCGCGGTGCCCTTTTGCTTAACCCAATGTTTTGAAAGCTTTTATTCGCTGAAGATGTGGGGAGATATTTTTGAATTTGTGCCCTTCGGACTCGTCCCAGACAATTTCATAAAAAGGATGGAGTTGATCGGCGATGCGCTGGCTGTCGAGTGCCTCATCCTGTCGCGAAAGAAAGGTCAGGCAGCGGTCACGATTGCGTTCGCGAAAATCGCTGACGCATTTGGTCGCGATATCCTGATACTCCTCCGGGCGGTCAATTTTTCCTTCCATGTTCTCAAACGGATAGAGGTTAGGATTAAAAATCGCCTGGCGGATGCCGCACAAAAACCCGATGCGCTCTGACCAGTAACCGCCCAGCCCTACGCCACAAATCAGCGGCCGATCGTCGTCGCTCAGGCTCAGCATTTTATCGGTCTCTTTCAGCAGAAACTGCATGTCATGTTTGGGATGACGGGTGCTGTAACTGATCAATCTGACGTCAGGATCGATAAACTGCAGTTGCAGCACCTTTTCGTGATTACCCGGACTGGTGGAATCAAAACCGTGCAGATAGATGATCATGATAATCCTCAAGGTAGAGATAGCGCCGGGCAGTCACTGCTACCGCGACGCTTTATAAGCCAGCCAGCGTTCCTGAAGTGAACTCAGTTGCTGCGCATTGCTTTTCCAGCGACGGCTTGCCTGCAGGCTGTCGCGGGTAAAAGTGCCTCGATGATACAACTGCGTGACCCGCTCTGCCCCGATCAAGGTCAGGTTATCTAACACACTGATAGCCCCCTGACGCTGATTGCAGACCAGAATCATGTCACAGCCGGCAGCAAGCGATTGTTGCGCACGCTCCGGATAGCTCCCCATCACGGCAGCCCCTTCCATCGACAGATCGTCGGAGAAGATGACGCCGTTAAAGCCCAGCTGCTGGCGTAACACCGTTTTGAGCCAGTAAGGCGAACCGCTGGCGGGTAGCGGATCGATGTCAGTGTAGATCACGTGCGCCGGCATAATGGCGTCCAGCGCCTGTTCTTCGATCAGCGTGCTGAAGATCGCCATATCATGCTCGCGCAGCGTGGCTTCATCGCGCGGATCGCGTGGCGTCTCTTTGTGTGAATCGGCGCTGACTGCCCCGTGGCCGGGGAAATGTTTCCCGGTGGTTTTCATGCCGGCTTCGTGCATTCCGGCAATAAAGCGGCGGGCGACCGCCAGCGCAATCGCCGGATCGGCATTAAACGACCGGTCGCCGATCGCTGCGCTGATGTGGCCGATGTCGAGCACCGGTGCGAAGCTGATGTCGATATCCATCGCGATCATCTCGGCGGCCATCTGCCATCCCGCCTGTTGCGCCAGCTCGCCTGCGGTCGTTTCATCGTGGAGCGCGGCAAACGACTGCATTGCCGGCAACTGGGTGAAGCCGTCCCGGAAACGCTGGACCCGTCCGCCCTCCTGATCCACTGCCACCACCAGCCGGGTGTGCGATGCCGCGCGGATCTGCCGCACCAACTCCGCCAGCTGCGCCGGATCGTGATAATTACGGGCAAACAGTATCAGCCCGCCAACCAGCGGATGCTGCAAAATTTCGCGCTCTTCGCCGTCCAGCTCATAGCCTTCGACGTCGAGCATCAATGGGCCGGGTAAATGTGATGTCATAACCTGAATCCTGTCGCATTGCGTCGCTGCGCAACGCCGTTAAATCTGTTCCCAGCTCTGTCGAGCCATCTGTTGCAAAGTTTCATCGCCACTTTGCTCGGCGCGCAGCTGATACCAGCTGGCCATCAATAGCCGCAGCCACGGTTGCCAGCATGCCACCTGCCGCTGAAGCGTGCTCAACGGCAGTCGTGCCGCGTCAGCGTACTCTCTCAGCCAGTCAGCCTGATGCTGCGGATCGGCCGCGCAGACCGCAGCCAGTTCCAGTGCCACATCGCCATCCGCCGCATATTCCCAGTCGATTAAACGCAGCTGCCGGGCATCCTGGATCAGATTGCCGCCGTGGACATCCATATGCAGCGGTGCCAGCCTCAGCGGTCGGGGCTCGCCCTGCCGGGTGAGGCTCTGCAGCGCGGCCAGCCAGCGGTGATGTCGCTGCTGACACGCCTGCCAGTAGTGCCACAGCAGCGGCCGCAGCAGCAGGCGATAACCGGTCAGCGGCTGCTGATGCAGCTGTCGCAGCAGTGCGACAACTGCCGGACGTTGCTGACTGAATGCCGCGCTGTCGAGCGGTTCGCCAGCCGACCATGCCAGCAGCACGCCGTGACGGTTGCCCGCGATCGGTGATGCCGCCAGGCCAGCCGGCTGCAGTTTGCTTAACAGACGAAACTCACGCTGCCGATCGACAAACGGAATAGCGGGTTGCGGTGCGGGCCGCGCGATAAAAGTCCCGCGCGGCGTGACAATTTTCTGGCTCTGGCCGGTCAGGCCGGCCAGCGGCGTGACGGTCATTGACGCGGTCTCACCGATGGCCTGCTGAATAATCCGCTGGAAAGCCGGATTAATTCTGTGCAACGCCGTTACCGGACCAGATGATCTCGCCGGTCTGCACCAGCATCAGCTGCATCTGCAGCGTCGGCGCTTTCACATCGCCCTGCGCGTTGCTGTAGAGCACATACTGGGCATTAACGTTGCGCGCCAGACCGATGGCTTTACTGCGCGAATTGAGGCTGTCATCCGGCGATAAACCCAGCGTTTGCTTGGCCTGATTCAGTTGTTCAGTGGAGACCAGCGTGAACTTGCCATTGTTGTTCAGGGCGTTCTGAATCGCGGCGGTCGCTTTCTCGCTTTGCAGCGCGCCATTAGTGCTGTTTTTAATCCGGTCCACCAGCAGAACGCTGCCCGGCTCGGCGCTGGCGGCGCTGAGCATCTGCGCCACTAATGGCTGAACGCTGGCATCCCAGTTAATGGTTTTCAGCTTCGGCGGCTGAGGAATCGGCTGCGGTTGCGGTACCGGCTCAGGTTGCGGCACCGGCTGCACCGGCTCAGTCGGCTGTGTCGGTTCGACCGGCGCTGGCTGCTGCTGTTTCACCACACAACCGGTCAGAATGAGCGCCATCAGAAGCGCTCCAGTACGATTAACACTGCGTATCACGTAAACAATCCTTAAAGATAGAGATAAAGGCGAACCTTGCTGGCGCTCAGGTTACCCAGTTGCGACATCACGACAATGCTCCCCTGTGCCGGAACGCTGACGGTTTGTGCCGGTTCCTGCGGGGTGATTTCCAGCCCCTTGTCGTCGTACCAGTAATAACGATAGTGCACAATCACCGGCGTTTCGCGTTGATTATAGAGCACGCTGGCGGCACGCTTCTGTCCATCGTGCTCATCCAGCGTCGGTTCATCGGTGATGATGCCCGCGGATAAGACAGACGACTCCATCACCAGTGACTGCGAGGTGTTGATCATCGGTTTATCACTGCTGCAGCCGGCCAGGCTGAGCAGGAACGGCAGGCCAATCAGCCAGGATCGCATAGCACGTTTCCGTTAGAGGTTCAGTTTGACAACATCGGGCCAAGCGGCTCGCCGCCCAGCAGATGCATATGGATGTGATACACCTCCTGACCACCATGTTTGTTGCAGTTCACAATCAAACGATAGCCATCCTGATCGATCCCTTCCTGACGGGCAATCTTCGCGGCAGTGGTAAACATGCGGCCCAGCGCATGTTCATGCGCCGCTTCAACCTCATTCACCGTTGGGATCAGCACATTCGGCACGATCAAAATATGGGTTGGCGCTTTTGGCGAGATATCGCGGAACGCGGTGACCAGTTCATCCTGATAAACCACATCAGCGGGGATTTCGCGGCGGATAATTTTACTAAAAATGGTTTCTTCAGCCATGGTGCAATTCCTTGAGCCTGAGTCGTAATCAAGCAGTATGCGGGAGAAATTTGTTTTCTTTCAACCTCAGGTCCACTTTTCTTACATTGTTCGCCTCTCTTTACAGCCTCGCTTCTCAGCCCCGGTTAAACCTCGCTCCGGATCGTGCATATTGATGCGCGCTACAGCACAAAAATGAAACGCCGTTTTATAAATTAGATTTTAGCCGCCCTTTTCTTTGTATGATTGCCACTTCACCCCGGACGTTTGCCAAATCACGAAGGTTAAGCCGTCGTTGCAGTTCTACTTTGCTTACCAGTCCGGGTGAAAAGCCCGGCGTCGTCATGAGGGATTTACCGACATTCACCATCAAGGAGCACTCACCATGCGCTCACGTAAGATTGGTCTTGGCCATTATCTGGCTTACGGTTCCGGGGATTTTCTGGGAGCAGGTACTACGGCGCTGACCGCCGCCTGGCTGCTCTATTTCTACACCACCTTTTGTGGGCTGACGCCGATTGAGGCGACCCTGATCTTTGCTGCTGCCCGCGTACTGGATGCCGTCGTCAGCCCGCTAATGGGCTTCCTGACCGATAACTTCGGCTCGACCTGGCTGGGCAAGCGCTTTGGCCGGCGCAAATTCTTTATCCTGTTAGGCATACCCTGCGTCTTCAGTTATAGCCTGATGTGGATCAGTGACATGAATTTCTGGTGGTATCTCTGCACCTATCTGCTGTTCGATATGGTCTACACCATGATTCTGGTGCCTTATGAAACGCTGGTTCCTGAGATGACCGACGATTTCAAACAGAAAACCCGCTTCTCGGGTGCCCGCATCGGCCTGGCCCAGCTTTCCGCTATTCTGGCGGCGTTTTTACCCGGTATCCTGCTGGGCGCGCTCGGCAAAGACAATCCGCACTCCTTTTTCTATGCCAGCCTGGTTTTCTCCATCATCTGCGCCCTGGTGCTGACGCTGGTGTGGTTCTTTACCTGGGAACGGCATCCGGATGATTTTTCTGCCGAGTCACGCCGTGCTGAGCAGGAAAAACAGCAGCTGACGCTGATTCAGAACCTCAAGCGACTGCATGTCGAACTGACCTCAACCTTACGCATTCGTATCTTCCGCCAGCACCTTGGCATGTATCTTGGCGGTTATATCGCGCAGGACGTGTTTAACGCCGTCTTTACCTGGTATGTGGTGTTTGTCCTGATGCAGAGCGCCCAGGTTGCCTCGAATCTGATGGGCACCATGGCGGTATTACAGTTTATCGCGGTGATGGGGATGATTCCGCTCTGTATCCGCATGGGGCCAGCGCCCGCCTATCGTCTGGTGGCGGTGCTGTTCGGGCTGGCGGCACTCTCATATGCCCTGCTGTGGTATGCCGGAATGAACGATAACCTCGCGCTACTGTTACTGATTTCCGCAGTAGCTGGTCTGGGACGCGGCGGCATTAACTATGTGCCGTGGAACACCTATACCTACATTGCCGATGTGGATGAGGTGATCACCGGCCAGCGTCGTGAAGGTATTTTCGCCGGTATCATGACCTTAACCCGCAAGGCGTCGCAGGCCGGGGCGGTGATGCTGGTTGGCATCGTGCTGCAGCTGTCAGGCTTTGTCTCCGGCCAGGCGACTCAGGTGCCGGGCGTCAGCCACACGATTCTGGCGATCCTCAGCCTGGGCACGGTGGCAGTCCTCACCTGCGGCTTCCTGGTATCACTGCGCTTCAAGCTGAATCTGCAGACCCACACCGTGCTGCGTGAAGAGACGCTGAAGATGCGGGAAGCGGGACGTATCGTGCCGGAAAAAATCACTCCCGAAGCGCGACAGATTGTCGAAACGCTGGCGGGCATGCCCTATGAAAATCTGTGGGGCAACAACAACATTGGCTTCCTGAATCGCATGAAGCCTGCTGCGCCAAAGTTAGCGACGCAGTCCCCTTTACTCTCATCTATAAATCCGACCTTAAAGTGACAGGAATAAACCATGACTGTATTTCCCGTTAAACACAGCGCGTTATTGTGCCAACCTGAACATCTGCTGCCACGCAGCGAACTGGTACAGCTGATTCAAAAGCTGACACAAAATCTGGTCAATATCACCGATGAAACCGGCGAGTTTCTGCTGCGGCTGGACGATGGCCGGGTGATTGATACCAAAGGCTGGGCGGGTTGGGAATGGACACACGGCATCGGCCTGTATGGCATGCTGCACTACTATCAGCAAACCGGTGACCAGCAGACGCTGGCGATCATTGATGACTGGTTTGCTGAGCGGCTGGCGGAGGGAACGCCAACCAAAAATGTGAATACCGTTTGCCCGTTTCTCACCCTGGCTTACCGCTACGAAGAGACTGGCAACGCCGCATGGCTGCCGGTGCTGGAGCGCTGGGCAGAATGGGTGATGTACGAAATGCCGCGTACCGAACAGGGCGGCCTGCAACACATCGTGTATAACAATGAAAACACCCAGCAACTGTGGGACGACACGCTGATGATGAGCGTGATGGCACTGGCAAAAATCGGCCAGTTGCTGAAACGTGACGAGTGGGTCGAAGAAGCCAGTTACCAGTTCCTGCTGCATACCCAGTACCTGATGGATCGGGAAACGGGTCTGTGGTTCCACGGCTGGAACTTTGATGGTCGCCATAATTTTGCCAACGCACGCTGGGCGCGCGGTAATAGCTGGCTGACCATCGTTATTCCTGATTTTCTGGAGATGATGAACTGGCCTGAGCATCATGCAACCCGCCGCTTCCTGCAGCAGGTGCTGGCCTCTCAGGTGAAGGCCCTGCAGGCGTGTCAGCACAGCAGCGGCCTCTGGCATACCCTGCTTGACGACCCACAGAGCTATCCGGAAGCCTCGGCCACCGCGGGTTTTGCCTATGGCATTCTGAAAGCGGTACGCAAGCGTTATCTGCCAGCGGAATACCGTGAGATGGCGGAAAAGGCGCTGCGTGGTGTGATTGCCAACATCGATGACGACGGCGAACTGAAGCAGGTATCGTTTGGTACCGCGATGGGCAGCGATCTGGACTACTATCGCAACGTGCCGCTGACCTCGATGCCCTATGGCCAGGCGATGGCGCTGCTCTGCCTGACCGAGTATCTGCGCGTTTACCTGTAAACCCTGGCCATAAAAAAAGCCCCGCTCAGCGGGGCTTTTTTGTTACTCAGCAACCATTACATGCTGCGGATGTAATCATCCATATCGGTTTTCAGGTTATCGGACTTGGTACCGAAAATCGCCTGAACGCCTGAACCGGCTACCACGACGCCACGCGCGCCAAGGTTTTTCAGTTCGGTCTGGTCCACTTTCGCCACGTCAGCCACGCTGACACGTAAGCGGGTGATACAGGCATCAAGGTTAGTGATGTTCTCTTTACCACCAAATGCTGCAACCAGTTTGCCCGCCATTTCGGTGCCGGTCGCCGTGGACTGCTCGGTGCTGGTCTCTTCACGGCCTGGGGTTTTCAGGTCCAGTTTAGCGATCAGCACGCGGAAGATGGTGTAGTAAATCAGACCGTAGATGATACCGATAATCGGGAACAGCCAGATTTTGCTGCTGTTACCGCTCAGTACGATAAAGTCGATCAGACCGTGCGAGAAGCTGGTACCGTCACGCATTCCGAGCAGAATACAGATTGGGAAAGCCAGACCAGCCAGCAGCGCATGGATTACGTACAGAATCGGCGCAACGAACATGAATGAAAATTCAATCGGTTCGGTGATACCGGTCAGGAACGCAGTCAGCGCAGCGGAGATCATGATACCGCCCACTTTGGCACGGTTTTCAGGCTTCGCGGAGTGCCAGATAGCAATCGCTGCGGCTGGCAGACCATACATTTTGAACAGGAAGCCACCGGAGAGTTTGCCTGCGGTCGGGTCACCTGCCATGTAACGTGGGATATCGCCGTGGAACACCTGACCGGCCGCATTGGTGTATTCACCGATCTGCATCTGGAAAGGAACGTTCCAGATGTGATGCAGACCAAATGGCACCAACGCGCGTTCAATTACGCCATAAATACCAAAGGCGACAACCGGGTTTTGATAGGCAGCCCACTGCGAGAATTCCTGAATCGCGGAACCTATCGGTGGCCAGATAAAGGAGAGCAGCACGCCGAGAATGATAGCTGCCAGACCGGAAATAATCGGCACAAAACGCTTACCGGCAAAGAAGCCCAGATATTCTGGTAGCTTGATGCGGTAAAAGCGATTAAACATGTACGCGGCGATGGAACCGGCGATAATTCCGCCCAGTACCCCGGTATCCGCCAGGTGTTTCGCCTCAATTTCTGCCGCAGGCAGATGCAGCACCAGCGGTGCGACAACCGCCATGGTTTTCACCATGATGCCGTATGCAACCACGCCAGCCAGCGCCGATACACCGTCGTTATTGGTAAAGCCCAGCGCCACACCGATGGCGAAAATCAGCGGCATATTGGCAAACACCGATCCGCCCGCTTCTGCCATCACATGCGAAACCACTGCAGGCAACCAGCTGAAGTTGGCCGAACCGACACCTAACAAAATCCCGGCAATCGGCAGAACCGATACCGGTAGCATGAGCGATTTACCGACCTTTTGCAGGTTGGCAAAAGCATTTTTGAACATAGCGTGAAGCTCCTGAGTATGAGTGCATATTTCGCGCAGTGCGCGTGGTAAAGAGGGAGGATTCTTTACCGGTTGGCGGTATCCGCCTTTTGATTTATTACGAAGGGTAAAATAAATCGCTGTTTGTTACTTTGACGGTTATCACGTTTCGACAATCGCAGCCGTGCACTTTACGAAATATCTTACTGACCCGCACGAATTATCAGCAATAAAACGCTGGTCTTGTCAGGAAAACAAGACCATATGCGCAGATTACAGATTAATTACAGAGTCTGAAATAAACCGCGGACTCAGGCGCCCAGCCGACTCATCGGGATATGGAACAGCTCAGAAAAGTTACGGGTTGTGGTGGCCGCCAGCGTGTCGATATCCACGCCTTTTAGCACCGCCAGGTAATCTGCCACATCACGAGTATAGGCGGGCTGATTCTCTTTGCCACGGTAAGGGACCGGCGCCAGATAAGGCGAATCGGTTTCAACCAGCATCCGATCCAGCGGCACATAGCGGGCCGCCTCACGCAACTGCTCCGCATTACGGAAGGTGACGATGCCGGAAAAAGAAATGTAGAAACCCATATCCAGCAGTTTAGCAGCGGTAGGCTGATCCTCAGTGAAGCAGTGCAGAACACCGCCGCAACGTTCAACCTGCTCTTCACGCAGGATGGCCAGCGTGTCTTCACGCGCATCCCGGGTATGCACAATGATCGGTTTATTCAGGGCAATGCCGGTGCGGATATGCTCGCGGAAAGACGCCTGCTGTTGCGCTTTGGTCTCCTGCTGGTAGTAATAATCCAGACCGGTTTCGCCCAGCGCCACTACCTGTGGATCGGCGGCCAGACGGCGAAACTCCTCGACGTCATAAGCCTCTTCCTGATTAAGTGGATGAACACCACAGGAGAGCGCAATATTCGACCGGTCGCCAACCAGCGCTTTCAGAGTATGAAATCCGGGCAGCGTGGTGGCGATCGCCAGCATAAATTTCACATCGCGCGCCGCCGCTTTGGCGATCACATCGTCCAGGTCGTGATGGTTTTTCTCATAATCCAGGCCATCGAGATGGCAATGGGAATCAACAATAAACATAGTTACTCTCAAAAAGGGTTAGCCGATCAGCGCTGGCTTCATGTTATCAGCCCAGCTCAGCAGCTGGTCGGTCAGCAATAATTCGCGGTTAACCGCCGCCACGTGCAGTAACTGCTCACGACAGCGCATCCAGCCCTGCGCGCTGCTGTTAAGCGCCGTAGGGCTAAAGTGTTCGGCCAGCAGCAGCACCACGTCCTGACGGTCAACGTTACTGAGCCACTGACCCGCATTCTGCTGCCACTTCATCGCATCCAGCAGCAGGGAGAGCAGCCAGCCAATGCGTACCGCCGCGTCATCGGCGTTGAGCACCGGCAACAGCTGCAGAATATCCTGTTGCAGTGCCGCGGGCAGCGCATCGCACAGTTTCTGCCGCGCCTGCCACGGGCCTGCTGCCAGCAGATTCAGTGCTGCTTCAGGCGCACCGGCACTGAGTCGCAGCGCCGCCACCAGCATCGTTTCATCCTGATCTGACTGCTTTTTCAGCCAGTGCAGGCTCTGCCCTTCGTCCGGTGGCGACAGATGCAGCGTCATGCAGCGGCTGCGCAGCGTCGCCAGCAGGCGCGAAGGATCGCGGCTGCTGAGAAAGAACCAGCTATTGGCTGGCGGCTCTTCCAGCGTTTTCAGCAGAGCATTGGCGGCTGCTTCTGAAAGCTGAGCCGCATCGGGCAGCCAGACAATCTTGGCACCGCCCTGCTGACCAAAATGGTACATTTTTTCCGTGACCTGACGCACCGCATCGATGCCCAGAGTATTTTTACCTTTCTCCGCTTCCAGCCGATACCAGTCCGGATGGGTGTTAGCCTGCATCAGCTGACATCCGTGGCACTGACCACAACTTTTCAGTCCGTCAGGCTGCTGGCACATCAGCCAGCGGCTTACGCCCCATACCAGCGCTTCATCGCCCATTCCGGCCATCGCCTGAATTAACAGCGCATGGTGACCGCGACCCTCCTGATGCTGAGCAATCAGCTGGCGGTAGGGCTGATTCAGCCACGGATACCAGTTCATCCCGCCTGCTCCGCCAGCCAGCCCTTGAGAGCGGCCTGAAGTGACACTGTCACTTGCTGCAGCGACTGGGTAGCATCGATGGTCAGAATGGCAGGATCTTCTGCCGCCAGCGCCAGATAACGATCGCGGGTACGTTCAAAAAAGCGCAGCGATTCCTGCTCAATGCGGTCCAGCGCGCCGCGCGCCCGGGCGCGTTGCAGGCCGATATCTGGCGTGACATCAAGATAGAGCGTCAGATCGGGGCGAAAATCGCCCAGCACCGCATCGCGCAGGGTACGCATCAGCTCACTGTCGAGCCCGCGTCCGCCTCCCTGGTAAGCCTGTGAAGAGAGATCGTGACGATCGCCAATCACCCAGGCACCACGGGCCAGCGCCGGTTTGATCACCGTTTCAACCAGCTGCACCCGTGCCGCATAGAGCATCAGCAGTTCCGCTTTATCGGTCACCTGCTCACCTTCAATGCCTTGCTTGACCAGCACCCGCAGCTGCTCCGCCAGCGGCGTTCCACCGGGTTCACGGGTGAAGACCATCTCTTCAATCCCGCGTTCACGCAGCGTGGCGACAATCGCCTCGCGCGCGGTGGTTTTACCAGCGCCTTCCAGGCCCTCAATGACGATAAACTTACTGTTCATTTTTTTCCTTCAGCGTTTGCCGGTAAACCTGCACCGCCCGGTTATGGCTGGCCAGATTGGTGGTAAAGGTATGGCCGCCCTTTCCATCCGCCACAAAATAGAGGTAATTACTCTTTTCCGGGTGAGCCGCCGCCTGCAGCGACGCTTTGCCTGGCATCGCAATCGGGCCTGGCGGCAGACCATTAATGATATAGGTATTGTAATCGGTTGCCGTCTCCAGGTCTTTACGCGTCAGGGTGCCGTTGTAGGCCTGGCCCATGCCATAAATCACCGTAGGATCGGTTTGCAGCCGCATTCCGGTACGCAGCCGGTTGATAAACACCGAAGCGACACGGGCGCGCTCTTCACTGACGGCGGTCTCTTTTTCAATGATCGAGGCCATCGTCACCAGATCCTGTGGTGTTTTATAGGGCAGGTTATCCGCCCTTTCCTGCCAGACCTGATCGATGGTTTTCTTCATCCGCTCGTGGGCGCGCTGCAGAATCGACAGATCGCTGGTGTTGGCGGTATAGAGATAGGTGTCCGGGAAGAAGTTTCCTTCCAGCTGCTGCGGTTCGACCTTCAGCTCACTGGCAAGCGTAGCAAACTGATCATCCTTCAGCGTATGACGGATGTAGGGCGCCTTACGCAGCTCACTCAGCCACTCAGTCAGGCGCTGACCCTCGACAAAGCGCAACGGAAACTGCGCCTCTTTGCCACTGGCCAGCAGCTGTAGCAGCGAACGCACCGTCATGGTTGGCTCCAGGCGGTAAGTCCCGGCTTTAAAGGTCGCCAGTTCCGGCTCAACCTTGAGTAACGCGCCAAACCAGATGCTGTGCGGAATAATGTGTTGACTTTCTAACTGGGCTTCCAGCGCTACCCGGCCGGTACCGGCAGGCAGCGTATAGATCGTTTCCTGGTGCAGGGTTAAGGGAGTGGACGCGAACTGTTTTATCTGCCAGTAACTCAAGGCAGCCGCGACACCCACTATCGCCAGCAGGCTGGCGAGAATTTTCTTACTTCGGCTCATGATGCATCCATTATCTTTTTACAGCTTGCGTACAACTGCTTAAACAGCGTACGTTCAGTAAAGTTCACCGACTCCAGCTGTCGTACCGGCAGAACCGGCATCAGGGCGTTACATATCACGATTTCATCGGCAGCCAGCAACGCGTCAGGCTCACACTGGACAATCCGGCAAGCCTGCCCTGCTGCGGCAAGCTGTGCCATCAGACACCGCCGCATAATGCCATCGACGCCCGCCCAGCGCAGGTCCGGGGTGAAAATCTCCGCGCCCTGTCGCCAGAATAAATTGGCCGCACAGCATTCCACCACCCAACCTTCAGTGTCAAGCACCAGCGCTTCATCGGCGTCTGTCTGGTCAAGATGAGTGCGGATCATCACCTGCTCCAGCCGGTTGAGATGCTTCAGCCCGGCAAACTGCGGATTGCGCGCCAGCCGAATCGGGCTGATCGCCAGCGAGACGCCCAGCTGCTGTAGATCCGCATAGTGTTGCGGCCAGGGCGCCAGAGAGACGATGCGCGTCGGTTCGCCACACCCTTTCCGGCTGTAACCGCGCCCGCCGCTGCCGGCGCTGAGTATCACTTTCAGCACCACCTGCGTCTGCTGCTGTGCCGCCTGGCGCATCTCATTTTCCAGCTGCAGCCAGTCGATCCCGCTGATCAATAGTCGCTCACAGCTCTCTTGCAGACGCTGCATATGACGTTCCAGCAACAGGATTTTGCCGTGCTGCACCGCTGCGGTGGTAAAGCAGCCATCACCAAACTGTAAGCCACGATCGCTGGCCGCCAGCGTTGATTGTTCGATGCCGTTAATCCACATGGTTTTCTCCTGTCGCGGCCGTGACTGACCTCAGCCCTGGCTGAGGGATAATCAGGATAAAAAAAGGCCCGCATCGCGGGCCTTTTCAGTAATCTGAAGCGATTACACTTTACGGAAAATCAATGAACCGTTGGTACCACCGAAGCCAAAGGAGTTACACAGGGTGTACTCCAGGCCGGAAACCTGACGCGCGGTATGCGGCACGAAGTCGAGATCGCAGCCTTCATCCGGGTTGTCGAGGTTAATGGTAGGCGGTACGGCCTGGTCACGCAGCGCCAGAATCGAGTAGATCGATTCCACTGCGCCGGCGGCACCCAGCAGATGCCCGGTCATCGATTTGGTTGAGCTCACCATTACCGTACTGGCGGCTGTCCCGAACACCGATTTCACTGCCCGTGTTTCCGCTTTGTCACCCGCGGGCGTCGACGTGCCGTGCGCGTTGACATAGCCAATCTGCTCTGGCGTCAGCTGAGCATCACGCAGCGCATTGATCATCGCTGCTGCGGCACCCGAGCCATCTTCCGGCGGCGACGTCATATGATAGGCATCGCTGCTCATACCAAAGCCGACAATTTCCGCATAGATTTTTGCGCCGCGTTTCTTAGCATGTTCGTACTCTTCGAGTACCACAATACCGGCACCGTCACCCAGTACGAAACCGTCACGATCTTTATCCCATGGGCGGCTGGCTGCCTGCGGGTTATCGTTACGGGTTGAGAGCGCACGCGCAGCCCCGAATCCGCCAACACCTAACGGCGTACTGGCTTTTTCAGCGCCACCTGCCAGCATCACATCAGCATCGTCATAGGCGATGATACGGGCCGCATGACCAATGTTATGCACGCCAGAGGTACAGGCAGTGGCAATAGAGATGCTGGGACCTTTCAGGCCATACATGATGGTAAGATGACCCGCCACCATGTTGACGATGGTTGAAGGCACAAAAAACGGGCTGATTTTACGCGGACCGCCGTTGACCAGTGAAGTATGATTATCTTCAATCAGACCTAAACCACCGATGCCGGAACCAATCGCTGCGCCCATGCGGCCTGCATTTTCGTCGGTCACAACCAGACCGCTGTCCTGCATCGCCTGCATACCGGCAACAATGCCGTATTGGATGAAGTCATCCATCTTGCGCTGATCTTTGCGCGAGATGTAGTCATCACAATTAAAACCTCTTACCAGACCTGCAAAACGTGTTGCATACGCACTGGTATCAAAATGGTCGATCAGGTTAATGCCGCTCTGACCGGCAAGGAGAGCACTCCAGGTAGACTCTACGGTATTGCCGACAGGAGACAACATGCCAAGACCGGTCACAACTACACGACGCTTAGACACGTTCGTCCTCCAGGGAGGGGAAATAGGGAACTATGTGGGACAAACATAAAAATCAGGCGGTCGAGCGACCGCCTGAAGATATTCATTAGCCTTTGTGGCTATTGATGTAGTCGATCGCTGCCTGAACGGTAGTGATTTTCTCAGCTTCTTCGTCTGGAATTTCAGTATCAAACTCTTCTTCCAGAGCCATTACCAGCTCAACGGTATCAAGAGAATCGGCACCCAGGTCTTCTACGAAAGATGCAGAGTTGGTCACTTCTTCCTCTTTCACACCCAGCTGCTCACTGATGATTTTCTTAACGCGTTGTTCGATATCGCTCATACTATTTAATTTCCTATCAAAACTCGCTTTCGCGATGGTTTTCGTAGTGTATAAAATGGTGAAAAAGATGCAACAAAATCCCGGCTGGTCGAACCACGATTTTACGCTATTTTGCGGTTTTAACCGCAAATAATGCAAATGATTTCGTGATTTATCAGACCATGTACATGCCGCCATTGACGTGCAGCGTTTCACCTGTGATGTAGGCTGCTTCGTCAGAGGCTAAGAATGCCACAGCATTGGCGATTTCCTGCGCTTCGCCTAAACGACCCGCAGGGACTTCCGCCAAAATTCCGGAACGTTGATCTTCGTTCAGTGCCCGCGTCATGTCTGTCTCAATAAAACCTGGAGCCACGACGTTGACGGTAATGCCACGTGACGCGATTTCGCGCGCCAGTGATTTGCTAAAGCCAATTAAACCCGCTTTTGCTGCCGCGTAGTTTGCCTGACCCGCGTTACCCATAGTTCCAACAACGGAACCGATGGTGATGATACGGCCCACGCGCTTTTTCATCATGGCACGCAATACCGCCTTAGAAAGGCGGAAGACAGAAGTGAGGTTGGTATCGAGGATATCCTGCCACTCATCGTCCTTCATGCGCATGAGAAGATTATCACGCGTAATGCCTGCATTATTGACTAAAATATCCACTTCGCCAAATTCTGCGCGAATATTCTCTAAAACAGTCTCGATTGATGCAGCGTCAGTCACGTTCAGTAACAGGCCTTTGCCCTTGTCGCCAAGGTAAGCACTGATGGCGTCGGCGCCACTCTGGCTGGTCGCGGTGCCTACCACTTTAGCGCCTTTTGCCGCCAGCGTCTCTGCAATCGCACGACCAATGCCGCGACTCGCGCCGGTGACCAGCGCAACTTTACCTTCAAAGCTCATGATTTTCCTCTTATTCCTTTCCGAGTGCAGCCGTCAGTGATGCACTGTCGTTGACGGCAGCCGCTGTCAGGCTATCCACAATGCGTTTGGTCAGACCGGTCAGCACTTTGCCTGGACCGATCTCCAGCAGTTGAGTCACGCCCTGTGCCGCCATCGCTTCCACGCTTTCAGTCCAGCGAACCGGGCTGTAAAGCTGGCGAACCAGCGCATGACGAATCGCGCCAGCGTCAGTTTCCGCTTTCACATCGACGTTATTAATCACCGGTACGGCAGGCGTATTGAAGGTGATGGACTCAAGCGCAACGGCCAGTTTGTCGGCTGCAGGCTTCATCAGCGCGCAGTGTGAAGGGACGCTGACCGGTAACGGCAGCGCACGTTTAGCACCGGCAGCTTTACAGGCCGCGCCAGCACGCTCTACCGCTTCTTTGTTACCGGCGATGACCACCTGACCTGGCGAGTTAAAGTTAACCGGCGAGACCACCTGCCCTTGTGCACTCTCTTCACAGGCTTTGCGAATGGACGCATCATCCAGGCCGATAATCGCCTGCATCGCGCCCGTGCCTTCCGGCACCGCTTCCTGCATCAGTTTGCCACGCAGCTCAACCAGCTTGATCGCATCGGCAAAATCGAGCACACCCGCACAGACCAGCGCGGAATACTCACCCAGGCTGTGACCGGCCATCATTGACGGCTGTTCACCGCCCTGCTGCTGCCAGACACGATAGATAGCGACCGAAGCGGCTAATAGCGCAGGCTGAGTCTGCCACGTTTTATTCAACTCTTCAGCCGGACCCTGGCTGACTAACTGCCATAAGTCATATCCCAGTGCCGCAGAGGCTTCGCGGAAAGTCTCTTCCACCTGCGGCCAGGCAGCGGCTAAATCTGCCAGCATACCGACCGTCTGTGAACCCTGGCCTGGGAAAACAAAAGCAAATTTCGTCATCTTACGTTCCTGTCAATCAAAAGCGAACCAGTGCAGAACCCCAGGTGAATCCACCACCAAAGGCTTCCAGCAAAATAAGGTGTCCGGGTTTGATGCGGCCATCACGGACCGCTTCATCCAGTGCGCTTGGCACCGATGCGGCAGAAGTATTGCCGTGGCGATCCAGGGTAACCACGACTTTATCCATGGTCATCCCCAGTTTTTTCGCCGTCGCGCTGATAATGCGCAGGTTGGCCTGATGTGGCACCAGCCAGTCCAGCATTTCGCGATCGAGGTTGTTCGCCTGCAGGGTTTCATCAACGATGTGCGCCAGCTCGGTAACCGCCACTTTGAACACTTCGTTGCCGGCCATTGTCACGTAGGCAGGTTTATCCTGATGGGCGCGATCCTGATAAGGCAGAGTCAGCAACTGAGCATAACGACCATCGGCGTGCAGATGGGTGGAGATAATCCCCTGCTCTTCGCTTGGGCCAAGCACTACCGCACCTGCGCCGTCACCAAACAGAATGATGGTGCCACGATCTTCGGGATCGAGCGCGCGCGCCAGCACGTCAGCGCCGATTACCAGTGCATGCTTCACCGCGCCATTTTTAATGTACTGATCGGCCACGCTCAGGGCGTAGGTAAAGCCCGCACAGGCGGCAGCAAGGTCAAACGCCGCGCAGTCTTTGATCTCCAGCATTTGCTGGATCATGCAGGCGGAGCTGGGGAAGGCATGACTGGAAGAAGTTGTGGCGACAATAATCAGCCCAACATCGTTCGCTTCAACGCCGGCCATTTCAAGGGCGCGTTGAGCCGCGCTGAATCCCATGGTGGCGACCGTCTCGTCAGGCGCAGCAATACGGCGCTCACGGATGCCGGTGCGGGTGACAATCCACTCGTCCGACGTCTCCACCATTTTTTCCAGATCGGCATTGGTGCGAACCTGGCTAGGCAAATAACTGCCCGTACCGATAATTTTGGTATACATCTAGGCTTTGTCACTCCTGGCTAATACAGCATCAAGGCGCGCAGCAATTCGTTCGGGAACCTGCTGCCGCACCGCCTGCTCTGCCTGTTCGATCGCCACGGCAAAGGCATGTTGATTTGCTGCACCGTGGCTCTTGATCACTGTTCCGCGCAATCCTAACAGACAAGCGCCATTGTACTGGTCTGGGTTGAGATGCCCGAAGCGCTTCGCCAGACGTTTCTGAATCCAGCGTCCCAGCAACCTCAGCCACCATGACCGTTTTTTGCCTTCCCCTGACGACTTCAGCAGGGAAAGAAACATTCTTACCACGCCTTCCATGGTCTTCAGCGTGACATTACCGACAAACCCGTCACAGACCATCACATCCGTTTTACCGGTGAGTAGCTCATTACCTTCAAGGTAACCAATATAGTTGATCTGCGGTGATTCTCGCAGGATTACCGCTGCGTCGCGAATGGTTTCCAGCCCTTTGGTCTCTTCGTGACCAATATTGAGCAGTGCGACACGGGGCCGTGCAATGCCGAGGACATGCTCCGCCATCACCGATCCCATCACCGCAAACTGAACCAGCATCGCGCTGTCTGAACCGACGTTGGCGCCCAGATCCAGCACCACCGTTTTACCCTGCTGCTGGTGCGGTAACACGGACATCAGCGCCGGGCGTTTAATACCGTCCAGCGGCCTGAGCATCAGCGTGGCCAGCCCCATCAGCGCGCCGGTATTTCCTGCGCTGACGCAGGCCTGCGCACGTCCCTCTTTCACCATCTCCAGCGCCACACGCATTGAGCTGCCGCGACTGTTTCGGATGGCCTGAGCGGGCCGCGCATCACTTGCAATAACCGATTCGGCAGGAATCACCTGCAAACGCCCCAGTAAGGAGGAATCCGCTTTGGCAAGCAATGGCGTGAGGATGTCGGGATTACCGACCAGAAGAAGGAACAGCTGCGAATGAGAGGCCAGTGCCTGCAATGCTGCAGGCACTGTCACGCAAGGACCGAAGTCCCCGCCCATGGCATCAATAGCCAGGGTCAAACGTGTCAAGGTATCGCCTTGCTAAGCAAGAAACTTACTTAACGATAACCTTGCGACCGCGGTAGTAACCATCCGCAGTAATGTGGTGACGCAGATGAGTTTCGCCAGAAACTTTATCTACTGACAGAGCAGCAGTGGTCAGCGCATCGTGCGAACGACGCATACCACGCTTAGAACGGGTGGGTTTATTCTGTTGTACGGCCATGGACCTTACTCCTATTACTTACGCTTTAAACTGGCTAATACGGCAAATGGATTTGGTTTCTCCGCCTCTGCAGGCAGTTTGCCAAAGACCATGTCCGCCTCGGACACTTCACAGTGTTCAGAATCATGTACCGGAACGACCGGCAGCGCGAGAATGATTTCATCCTCGACAACTGCCAGCAGATCGATCTCACCAAACTCGTTGACATCGACCGGCTCGTACGCTTCCGGCAATGCCTCGGCCTGCTCTTCAGAAGAGACAGGACTGAAGCAATAACTTACGTGTACATGATGAGGAAAGGTCTGGTTGCAGCGCTGACAACGCAACGTCACTTGTACTTCAGCTGTACCCGTCAGTACCGCCAGACGTTGACTGTCAACCGCAAACGACATGGCACAATCCACATCACTGTCCACACTAACTACTGACTCGGCCACGCGCTCCACCTGTACAGATGTGTAGACACCTTGATAATCAAGGCGTTTTTGAGCGGTGCGGACCGGGTCCAGCGTCAGGGGTAATTTTACCTTTTGCATAGGGCGCGCATATTAACTTTGTAATGTCATAGAGTCAAAGAAAAAGGCCGTTAAACAGCATCTTTCAACCACTATTCGCATCCAGTGCGGCGCACAGTTTAAAATGACTGTCACCAATTCGCTATCACTATTGAAAAAAAATGACCACATCGATTCTTTTAGCTTCCACCTCGCCTTTTCGCAAGGCGTTATTAGACAAGCTGGGCCTGCCCTTTATCACCGCCGCCCCCGAGGTGGATGAAACCCCGCAGCCCGGTGAAACCGCGGAAGTGCTGGTCTCACGCCTTGCGGTCGCGAAAGCAAAAGCGCTGGCTCAGGCCTACCCCGATCACTGGATCATCGGCTCCGATCAGGTCTGCGTGCTGAACGGGATGATTACCGGTAAACCGCACACCGTGGAGAATGCCCGGGCGCAGCTACGCGCCGCCAGCGGCAACCGCATCACCTTCTATACTGGTCTGGCGCTTTTTCACCCCGCCAGTCAGCAACTGATGCAATGTTGTGAGCCTTTTGTGGTGCACTTTCGTGATCTTAGCGAAGCGGAGATCGCTGCCTATATAGAGAAGGAACAGCCGCTGTACTGTGCCGGCAGTTTCAAAAGTGAAGGCCTGGGGATTTGTCTGTTTGATCGGTTAGAGGGACGCGATCCCAATACGCTGGTGGGACTGCCGCTGATCGCGCTCAACGGCATGTTACGGCAAGCCGGCATCAATCCGCTGTCGGCGTGATGCCAGCGCGCAATTACGCTTTTAGCTGACGTAGCCGGAGCAGGCACTGCTTCAGGCCGTCATCCAGCGGTGCTTCCACCCGCATCACTTCGCCGGTGCCGGGATGAGTAAAGGT
This sequence comes from Pantoea sp. USHLN298, assembly GCF_037149395.1. Taxonomy (NCBI): domain Bacteria; kingdom Pseudomonadati; phylum Pseudomonadota; class Gammaproteobacteria; order Enterobacterales; family Erwiniaceae; genus Pantoea; species Pantoea sp. USHLN298. The sequence goes on along the minus strand of NZ_JBBCRO010000001.1, from coordinate 688,188 downwards.
GAGCGCTGCAGCGTGCAGGAACAGCCGCTTTAAGCCGGTTGAGGCCAGCTGGCTGTCGAACTCACGCTCCCCGTAGCGATCGTCGAAAGCAATCGGGTGGCCAGCATGGAGAGTATGGACGCGGATCTGGTGCGTACGCCCGGTCACCGGGCTGGCTTTAATCAGCGTGGCAAACTCAAAACGCTCTTCTACTTTAAAGCGGGTTTCTGACGGTTTCCCTTCGCTGCTGACGCGCACGATACGTTCGCCGCTCTGCAGAATATTTTTCAGTAGCGGCGCCTGCACCACTTTCAGGTGTGAAGGCCAGTTACCGCGCACCAGCGCCAGGTAATCTTTCTGCATCCCCTTTTCGCGCAGCTGTTCATGCAGAGAACGCAGCGCCGAGCGCTTCTTCGCCACCAGTAAAATGCCGGAGGTATCACGATCCAGCCGATGAACCAGCTCCAGGAAGCGCGCTTCGGGCCGCAAGGCACGTAATCCCTCGATGACTCCGAAGCTCAGCCCGCTACCGCCGTGCACTGCGGTGCCGGACGGCTTATTCATCACCAGCAGGGATTCATCTTCATACAGGATGGCATCGGCCAGCGAGGCGACTTTAGCCAGCTTCGGTGAGACGGCATCCTCATCGCGCTCGGCGACCCGCACCGGCGGAATACGGATCTCATCACCCGCCTCAAGCTTGTACTCCGGCTTGACGCGCTTTTTATTCACCCGCACCTCGCCTTTACGTACGATGCGATAAATCATGCTTTTCGGCACACCTTTCAGTTGGGTGCGCAAAAAGTTATCAATGCGTTGTCCGGCATTTTCAGCCGTGATGGCGACAAATTGTACGCCCGGATTCTCTGTTTTCATGGCGGCGATTCTAAATAGTGTCCCCTGATAGCGCCACCCCTTTTTCTGTGCTTAACTCTGGGGTTAGTGTCGCGATAAGCGGCCCGGCTGCTGGCTTTTTCAACAACCTGGCGCTTGACCCGATATATTATGGTGCTAAATGTAAAGAAACTTCACAAGCTGGCTAAAGTCGCCTTGCTATATGAAGGTTAGCAATGGAATAATGCTTAAGTTTCTTACCTGAAGGGTTTCAGGGCAGAAAAAGAGCGAAATTGTCATTTTGCCGGATCGAGCAGACACGCAGCAATGGCGTAAGACGTAATGCGAAATCAGGCACTTAGCGGGCTGCGGGTTGCGGCCTGGACAGCAGTATGGAGTGCACGGGTTTTTTATTTCTCTCAGGCATTTCCACTATCTGGTGCTGTTTTCCCTTATGAAAAACAGGCCACCGACGTTATTTGCGCCCCTCGCGCGGTCGACAGCCGTGAGGCTGACGACATTGCACTAAGTCACGGGGCCATCGGTTGATACTCGTCCAGGGTAACTATGCCCGCAGCTGTAATCACTCATGAAAGAATAACGAGTAAGTCACGATGAAAAGAATGTTAATAAACGCAACTCAGCAGGAGGAGTTGCGCGTTGCCCTGGTTGACGGTCAGCGTCTGTACGATCTGGATATCGAAAGCCCAGGACACGAACAGAAAAAAGCCAACATTTACAAAGGTAAAATCACTCGCATTGAACCCAGCCTTGAAGCTGCGTTTGTCGATTATGGCGCAGAGCGTCACGGTTTCCTCCCTTTAAAAGAAATCTCCCGCGAATATTTCCCCTCCAGCTACAACGCGCATGGTCGTCCGAATATCAAAGACGTGCTGCGTGAAGGTCAGGAAGTCATTGTTCAGATCGATAAAGAAGAACGCGGTAATAAAGGCGCTGCGCTGACCACCTTTATCTCTCTGGCGGGCAGCTATCTGGTACTGATGCCGAACAACCCACGTGCAGGCGGTATCTCCCGTCGCATCGAAGGTGACGATCGTACCGAACTGAAAGAAGCCCTGTCGGCGCTGGAACTGCCGGAAGGCATGGGATTGATCGTCCGCACCGCCGGTGTCGGTAAATCTGCCGAATCGCTGCAGTGGGATCTGAGCTTCCGTCTGAAACACTGGGAAGCGATTAAAAAAGCCGCTGAAAACCGTCCGGCGCCGTTCCTGATTCATCAGGAAAGCAACGTCATCGTTCGTGCATTCCGCGACTATCTGCGCCAGGACATCGGCGAAATCCTGATTGATAATCCGAAAGTACTGGAACTGGCGCGTCAGCATATCGCTGCGCTGGGCCGTCCGGATTTCAGCAGCAAAATTAAGCTATACACCGGTGAAATCCCGCTGTTCAGCCACTATCAGATCGAATCGCAAATCGAATCCGCTTTCCAGCGTGAAGTCCGCCTGCCTTCCGGCGGCTCGATTGTGATCGATAGCACCGAAGCGTTAACCGCAATTGATATCAACTCAGCACGCGCTACGCGCGGCGGCGATATCGAAGAGACAGCGTTTAACACTAACCTTGAAGCGGCAGACGAGATTGCCCGTCAGCTGCGTCTGCGTGACCTCGGCGGCCTGATCGTTATCGACTTTATCGATATGACACCGGTCCGCCATCAGCGCGCGGTAGAAAATCGTCTGCGTGAAGCGGTGCGTCAGGACCGTGCGCGTATCCAGATTAGCCACATTTCTCGCTTCGGCCTGCTGGAGATGTCACGCCAGCGTCTGAGCCCGTCGTTAGGTGAATCAAGCCATCACGTCTGCCCACGCTGTAGCGGCACCGGCACCATTCGTGATAACGAATCACTGGCGCTGTCGATCCTGCGTCTGATTGAAGAAGAAGCGCTGAAAGATAACACCAAAGAAGTGCACGCCATCGTGCCAGTTCAGGTGGCCTCTTACCTGCTGAATGAGAAGCGTGAAGCGGTCAATGCCATTGAAAAACGCCAGGGCGGCGTGCGGGCCATCATTGTTCCCGATGACAAGATGCAAACCCCACACTATTCCGTGCTGCGCGTGCGTAAAGGTGAAGAGACCCAGACGCTGAGCTACCATCTGCCGAAGCTGCATGAAGCTGAAATGGCGCTGCCATCGGAAGAGGAGCACGGCGAACGTCGTCGTCCTGAGCAGCCAGCGCTGGCGGCCTTTGTCATGCCTGATGCGCCTCCTGCACCGGTTGAAGTTGCACCCGAAGCGCCACGCGCTGAAGCGCAACCGGCAGCGAAAGCGCCAACCGTCGCGGCACCAGCAACCGTCAGCACCGGCTTCCTTGGCCGCCTGTTCGGTGGGCTGAAGAAAATGTTCGGTGGCGAAGACGCCCCTGCGGCAACGCCAGCTACGCCTGAAGTTGCAGAACCGAAGAAAGCGCCGGAAAGCGAAGAAGAGAACGCAAATCAGCGCGGCGATCGTCGCAACAACAACCGTCGCAATAACAACCGTCGTGAGCGTACGCCGCGTAACGGTGAAAATGGTCAGGCACGTGAAAGCCGCGAACCGCGTGAGCCGCGTGAAAGCCGTGAACCACGCGAGAGCCGCGAGCCGCGCGAAAACCGTGAGCCACGTGAAGGCAATGATAACCGTCGCAACAAGCGTCAGTCTCAGCCTAACGAGGTGCGTGAAGAGCGTCCGGCACTGAGCGAAGAAGCCCGTCAGCAGCGCGACGAGCAGCAGCAACAGCGTCGTGAGCAACGTGCTGAACGTCAGCGTCGTCGTCAGGAAGAGAAACGCGCCCAGCAGGAAGCCGCGAAAGCTGCCGAGCAGCCAGTGGTTGCCGAGGCTGTAGCTGAAACCCCTGAAGCGCAGGATGACGAACGCGTGCAGGTGATGCCGCGTCGTAAGCCGCGTCAGCTGAGCCAGAAAGTCCGCGTTGATGATAATCGTCAGCCACTGCCTGCAGAAGCCACGGATATTGCCGTGCCGACTGAAGCGCGTGCGGTACCGCAACCAGCGGCCGACGTACTGCCAACCGAAGCCCCACAGATCGAAGAGCAGGATGATAACGACAGCCGTGATAACGCCAATATGCCGCGTCGCTCACGCCGTTCGCCACGTCATCTGCGCGTCAGCGGTCAGCGTCGTCGTCGTTATCGTGATGAGCGTTACCCAACCCAGTCAGCCATGCCTCTGGCGGCTGCAGCCGCGTCGCCAGAAATGGCCTCCGGTAAAGTGTGGGTACGCTATCCGGTCAGCCAGGCCAGCGAAGAGCAGGTAGTGCAGGATGCCGTTCAGGAAACGCCAGATTACAGCCGTGAAGAGACCGCAGGTGCCATTGCACTGCCGGTTGCTGCTGCGGTTGAATCAGATGCGTCACAGGACGCACCCGTGCAGCAGGCTGAACCGCAGGCCGAAACGCCGGTGCCGGTGGTGAACACTGACGATACCCGTGCGATCGATGCACCGGTTGATCATCAGCCGTCTGTGATCCCAGCCGCGGCTGAAGCGATCGCTGAAACCATCGCTGCTCAGGCACAGCCTGCTGAGCCGGTAAGCGAAATGCCGGATGCTGCACAGAGTGATGAAGCGGCACAGCCCGCAGAGATGGCTCAGCAGGCACCGGTCGAAGTCAGCCGTGAAACTGAAGCACAGGTAGAAGAAGTGCTGAATGCCCCGATCGCAGCCGACGCTGAGACGGTGTTAAGCACTGAGCCTCATGCACCTGTCGCGGCACGTGACGTTGAACCTGCACCGGTGGCAGCATCGCCAGCGCCGGTTGTCGCCGCTGAGCCGGTTGCCGCTGCTGAGCCTGCCGTCGCCGCAGATGTCACCCGCTGGAAGCACTTCGCTTCTGCGCCAATGACCAAAGCGCCTGCGCCGGTCTGGCAGCCAGAACCGGCACGTCACAGCGACTGGGTACGTTCTCCGTACCAGTTCGATGGACGTGGTTCTGCTGGCGGTCACGCGGCTACCCATCAGGCCACGGCACCAGCGACTAAGCCATAACGCTGACCTTGCTCTGAACCTGACCCCGGCCTGCAAGCCGGGGTTTTTTTTATGCCTGTTTTCTGTGGCTCAGCTGGCATACAGGCAAAAAAAATCCCACCCTCTTTTATCAGGAGGATGGGAGAAACTAAGCGCACCCGGTTAAAGTACGCTCAAATTTTCAGGTCAGATTATGAATTCAGCTGGAACAGGGACATCTTAGACATATCGGTAAAGGTCTTGTACGACGCCTGCAGCGCCGTCTGCTGCATGGTGTAACTGGAAATCGCCTGGGTATAATCCACATCCACCAGGTCGCTCATCTGCGAGCTGTAAATCACGTTACGATCGTCGCCCTGGGCATCCAGCGTATCGAGTTCCGACAGCTGAGTCCCGATTTCGGAGCGCACGGTTAAGACGTTGTTCAGCGAGTTGCCAAGACCGCGGTTGGTTTTATCCATCGCATCCTGGAACGTCTGTTTAGTGGCGGCATCCGCATCATCCTGCGGCACTTTCAGCGCGGCAATGGCGCTATCCAGCATGGCGAACAGGTTGGTTTCGCTGGCGCTGCCGTCCGGCTCTTTGGTGGCATTGCCGGTGATCGCCATGAAGATATCGTCACCGGTATGGCCGACGGTCATGCTGCGGCTGCTGTCCACTTTCTGAGTAATAGCATCGGTTCCGCCCGCATAGCTCACGCCAGTGCCGGCGCCATCTACAAACGGCGCGCTGTCAGTTTTGTAACCGGCAAAGATATAACGACCGTTGGCATCCTGGCTGTTAGCCTGGTTGAGTAACTGGGCGCGGATACCTTCGAGCTGGGTCGCAATCGAGCCACGGTCATCGTCACTCAGCGTGCCGGTTGAACCGTTGACGATCAGCGTTTGCGCATCCTGAATACTGCCGGTCACGCCTTTCAGCGCGTTTTCTTCCAGCGATAATCCCTGGTTAGCAAAAGTACGCGCCAGCGCGTACTGGCTGCTCTGCGACTGCGTCTGCGACAACACCACCGCGCGTGAGGCGGCAATCGGATCGTCCGATGGATTGGTGACCCGGCGGCCACTGGAGAGCTGTTCGCCCACTTTCAGCCAGGAGGCTTGCGAGTCGGTAATTCCACGCACCTGCTGGTTAAATATCATATTTGTACTGATTCGCATGCTATCCCCTACCCTTAGCGAATATTGATCAATGCATCAAAGATGGTGCTGGCAGTCTGCAGTACCTGCGCATTTGCCATGTAATATTGCTGATATTTTGTCAGGTTGGCGTACTCTTCATCGAGGTTAACCCCGGAGACCGATTGCTGCCGTTCGGTGAGCTGACTGACCACGCTTTCCTGCGTGGTGCTGGTGGTTTCCAGCGAGCTGGTTTTGTTGCCGACGGTGCTGACGATACTGGCGTAAGCCTGTGCCAGCGTGGCGTTGCCGCCCACCAGTTTGCTGTCCTGCAGGTTCAGCAGTTTCTGCGCATTACGGTTATCGCTTTCGCCACCTGTTGCACCGGCAGCGGCGATTTGTGATTCGCTGGTGATAGCCACTGACATGTCGTTAATCGCGTTCTGTACCGGCTTCACCAGGAAACTGTCTTTGGCAGCCGGCGCAGGGGTGGAGCCGACGGTCAGCTTCAGACCGTCAAAACTCAGCGTGGTGTCGCCGTTGCTCTCGTTGACCCGGTTAATGGCAACGGAGACGCCGTCAGACGCGCGGGTCGCGGTCCAGTTGCTGCCGTCATAGCTCAGGGTGTAGTTAGAGGCTTTCAGCGCACTGGTGTCGGTCCACTCAGCGGTCACCGAGGCTGCGGTGCTGTTTTTGCTGTTACTCACCACGGTCGGCGTGCCGATATTAAAGAAATCGACGCCCTGATCCCCGTTGCTGTCAAAGCCCTGCTTATGCACGGTGTTAAAGCTGGTGGTAAAGGCAGCGGCCAGCTGGCCGAGCTGGTTCTGCGCCAGATCGAGATCCTGCGAGCGGAACGCCAGCAGGCCACCGAGCGAACCGGTGGTAATCAGTTTTTCCGGGATCTCAACATTACCGGCCTGTTTGTCCACATAGCCAATGGTGGTGCGGGTCGGATCGCTGCTGGACGTCATGGCCACCAGCTGGTTTGATTTGGTGCCGTTGACCAGCGTCAGGCCGTTCGCCATTGAAACGCTATAGCTTCCATCCTGCTCCGACACGGTCACGCCGACCACATTGTTCAGGTCGCTGACCAGCTGATCGCGCTTGTCCAGCAGGTCATTCGGTGCGGTACCGGTGCCGGTCGTCAGTCTGGCGATCTGCTTGTTCAGATCCGCAATCTGCGTGGTGTAGGTATTGACCTTATCCACGCTGGAGCCAATGTCGCTGTTAACGCTGTTCTGCATGCTGGTCAGATACTGCGAAGTAGTCTGGAACTGGCTGACCAGCCCCTGGGCGTTGCTCAGCATTGACTGGCGCGCCGACGGATCGTTGGCGTTACTGACCACGTTCTGCAGGTTGGTAAAGAAGCTCTGAATCGAGGTCGACAGACTGGTGGTCGAGGTCGATAACAGATCGTCGATGTTAGAAATCTGGCTGTACTGGGTGCTTACCGCACTGTAGTTCGCGCTGGAGCCGCGCAGCTGGGCGGCGATAAACGCATCATATTCACGCTGAACGCCGGTCACGTTAACCCCGTTGCCATAGTAGCTGTTGCCCTGCAGGGTGCTGTTAGCCTGGGCAAGGATAGTGGTCTGGCGTGAATAGCCCGCCACGGTGTAGTTGGTAATGTTGTTGCTGGTGGTGCTCAGGGCGGCCTGCGCGGCACTCAATCCGCTCATCGCGGAGTTAATTATGCTGGACATCTCGGTTCCTTACATTCCCCGTCAACCGGGCTGGCAGTCATCAAAGTGGGCGCCAGCAGGCGAAAACGCATCTGGCTTATGATGGTGTTATCGGCGTGCTTAAGTGAAACTTGAGGCTAAATGATCAGAACAGGTCACCTAAATCCTGGCTGTAGGCTTTAACGACTTTTTCGCCCATGTTCTTGAATTGCTGAATCATTCCCACCAGCTTCTGTGCATATTTGGGATCGGTGGCGTAACCCGCCGCCTGCAGTGCCTGCGCGCCCTGCTCGGCGCTTGACGCGTTAGCCACGGCGGCATAGCGGGGATTATTGGTAATCAGTTTGACGTAATCCGTCAGCGCTTCGAAATAGGAGTTGTAAACCCGGAAGCTGGCGCGCACTTTCTTCGCTTCGCCCTGCTCATATTCGGTGGTCATGATGTCGGTGGTTTCGCCTTTCCAGTCACCGCTGGCTTTAATGCCGAATACGTTGTAGCTCGGCTTGCCATCGCGGGTCAGGATCTGGCGCTGGCCCCAGCCCGACTCCAGCGCCGCCTGCGCCAGAATCAGATGGTGCGGAATACCGCTCTGCTGACTGGCGGCCTGCGCCGGTTGTGTCAGCTGCGCAATAAACTCGCGGCTGTCGGTTGGCAGGCCGGTCGGTGACGAGACCGGAAGACGCGGCATGGCTTTGCGCACCATCTGCTCCAGCTGCTGCGCCGGTTGTTGCACCGCGCCGACGGTGCTGAGAATAAAGCTGTTATCCAGCTTCATCGGCACCGTGCCAGCTTTCTCATCCGGTGCGGTGGCGGGCTGCATCTGCTTAACGATGGTTTCCGCCAGTCCGAGGCCGCGTTTGCCCATCTCCTGCGCAATCTGCTGATCGTACATTGAGGTAAAAAGTTTGGTTTGTTCGTTGCTCATCATTCCATCCTGCGGCAACGCCTCACGCATGCTTTTCAGCATCATCTGTACAAACATCCCTTCGACCTGACGGGCGACCTGCAGCGCTTTCCCTTTCGGATCGCCGCTGGCCTGGTGTTTCAGTTCGTTCAGTGAGCGGCTGTCGTAAGCCGCACTCATCAGAGATTGCGTATCCGTCATCAGATAATTTCCAGTTTGGCGCGCAGACAACCGGCGCTCTGCATCGATTGCAGAATCGACATCAGCTCAATAGGCGATGCGCCCAGCGCGTTCAGCGCACGCACCACGTTGTTCAGGTTGGCACTGGCATTAACACGCTGCAGCGCGCCACCGGTCTGACGCAGATCGATCTGGGTCTGGGTGGTTGCCACCGTCTGACCACCGGCCAGCGGCGTATCTGGCTGACTGACGTTCTGCTGCTGATTGACGGTCACCGACAGGTTACCCTGTGCCACTGCACACTGATTCAGCGTCACTTCGCGGTTCATCACCACCGAACCGGTACGGGAGTTGATGATCACTTTCGCATCCTCAACCGGTATCGAAACGTTGATGTTCTGGATATCCGCCAGCAGACGCACCTGGGCACCGTTATTCGGTGAGACGCGGATCTGAACGGTTCGGGCATCCAGCGGCTGGGCGGCACCGTAACCGCCACGCGCGTTAATCGCATCGGCAATCCGCTGCGCCATTGAGAAGTCTTCGCTGTTCAGCTGCAGGTTGATGGTGTTCTGCGAGCCAAAGTTGCTTTGCAGTTCCCGCTCAACCGTTGCCCCGCCGGTAATCCGGCCGCCGTTCAGCTGGTTAACCTGCACGCTGCTGCCGCCTGCCGACGCGCCCGCACCGCCGACCAGGATGTTACCCTGCGCTAGCGCATAAACCTGGTTATCGACCCCTTTCATCGGGGTCATCAGCAGCGTACCGCCGCGCAGGCTTTTGGCGTTACCCAGTGACGACACCACCACGTCCAGCGTCTGTCCCTGACGGGCAAACGCCGGCAGTTTGGCGGTCACCATCACTGCCGCCACGTTTTTCAGCTGCATGTTGGTGCCGGTCGGCACGGTAATGCCGAGCTGTGACAGCATGTTGCTCACCGTCTGGGTGGTGAACGGCGTCTGGGTGGTCTGGTCACCGGTTCCGTCCAGCCCGACCACCAGGCCATAGCCAAGCAACTGGTTTTCACGCACGCCCTGTACGGTGGTCAGATCGCGAATTAAATCGGCCTTTGCCAGCAGGCTGACGCCCAGCAGCAGCGCCACTCCGATTCGCAACAGCGTTAACTTTTTCATTGAAACCTCTTACATCGGCGAGATGTTCAGGAAGAAACGCTGCAACCAACCCATGGTCTGCGCCTCATTGATATAACCGTTTCCGACGTACTCAATACGTGCATCGGCGACGGCGGTAGATAACACGGCGTTGCTGGCGCTGATGGTGCGTGGGTTAACCACGCCCGAGAAGCGAATGAACTCCGTGCCCTGATTAATGGCGATCTGTTTCTCGCCCACCACGTGCAGGTTGCCGTTCGACAACACCTGATCCACGGTGACGGTAATGGTGCCGGTAAAGGTGTTGTTGGCGGAGGCGCCGCCTTTACCTGCGAAATCATTTTTGCCTTCGGCGCCAAAGTTGGCTTTCTCGCCACCGGCACCCACCAGTCCTGCCAGCCCGGTCGGAACCGCGCTTAAACCGAAGCTGTTGCTGCCATCGCGGCTGGCATTCGCCGAGGAGCTTTTGCTGGCACTGACGTTTTCCTGCAGCGTAATCGTCAGAGTGTCGCCAATGTTGCGTGGGCGGCGATCTTCAAACAGCGGCTGATAGCCGTAGTTGAGCGGCGCAACGCCCTGGAAAATTGAGCCGTTTACCACCGGTGGCGCGGACGGCATCGGCTGCGCCGTGGTCGCCCCTTCTACCAGCGGTGTACGCGGTACCAGTGCACAACCGTTAAGGGTTAGCAGCAACGAGGCGACTAACCAATGTCCAGGCTTGAGAATCTGTTGCTTCGCCACGGAGTCACGACCTTATCAATATCTGTTCTTCAGGCCAGCCGGAGCTGGCCCTGCTGTGGATTAAATCTGAGTCAGTTTCGCCAGCATCTGATCGGAGGTGCTGATCGCTTTGCTGTTGATTTCATAGGCGCGCTGGGTCTGGATCATGCTGACCAGCTCTTCCGCCACGTTGACGTTCGACGTTTCGGTATAGCCCTGGTAGAGCAGACCCGCGCCATTCTGGCCAGGGGTGCTGTCGGTGGGTGCGCCCGATGCCTGCGTTTCCTGATAGAGGTTTTCACCCACGCTATCGAGACCGGCATCGTTCATAAAGGTGCTCAGGGTTAACTGGCCGACCTGGGTCGCCTGGGTCTGTCCCTGCTGCGTCACGCTCACTACCCCATCACGCGCCACGGTGATGCTGGTGGCGTTGGCCGGAATGGTGATGCCTGGCTGCACCGGGAAACCGGAGTTGGTCACCAGCTGGCCGTTCTGATCGACCTGGAAAGCGCCGTCACGGGTATAAGCCGAGGTGCCATCCGGCATCTGAATCTGGAAATAGCCCTGACCATTAATCGCGATATCTTTCGAGTTGCTGGTCTGCGACAGGTTGCCCTGGGTATGCAGACGTTCAGTGGTCACCGGACGGACACCGGTACCAATCTGCAGGCCAGAAGGCAGCGTCGTCTGTTCTGACGACTGGGTGCCCGGCTGACGCATGGTCTGATACATCAGATCTTCGAACACCGCACGCGAACGTTTAAAGCCGTTGGTGCTGACGTTTGCCAGGTTGTTGGCAATCACGTCCATGTTCATCTGCTGTGCATCAAGACCGGTTTTCGCGATCCATAAAGAACGAATCATGTTGTTATCCTCGCGCCTTAGCTGCTCATGTTCAGCAGCTGGTTGGCTTTTTGTTCGTTTTCATCGACGTTAGTGATGACTTTCATCTGCATCTCAAAACGTCGGGCGTTGGCGATCATGTCGACCATGGTTTCCACCGGTTTCACGTTGCTGCCTTCCAGTACGCCAGGCATCACCTGCATGGTGGGGTCAGCCTGCAACGCCGCACCGCGCGTGGCCTGGGTGGCCGCTGTCGGACGGAACATGCCGTCGTCGCTGCGCTGCACCTCTTTGCCGGTGGCGCGCACCAGCTTGAGCTTACCGAGCTGGACAGTGGCATTCGGCGCATCGCCGGCATTCAGGCCGGTGATGGAACCGTCGGCGGCAATGGTGATTTCCGATCCCTGCGGGATCACAATCGGACCGCCATCACCCATCACAGGATTGCCCTGAATCGTCAGCGTACCGTTCGGGCTGATTTGCATGTTGCCGTTGCGGGTATAGGCTTCGCTGCCGTCAGCGGTACGCACCGCCAGCCAGCCATCCTGCTGCACCGCCACGTCGAGTGGGCGCTCGGTGTAATCCATGGTGCCCTGACTCATATCGGCGCCCGGCGTTGACGCCGTCACCAGCGTGCGGGTCGGCAGGGACCAGCCATTGACCGGCACCGCACGCAGCGCATTAAGCTGCGCACGGAAGCCTGGCGTTGAGGCGTTGGCGAGGTTGCTGGCGGTAACCGCCTGCTGATCCAGCGTCTGGCTGGCCGCGCCCATCGCGGTATATATCGCGTGATCCATAAAGCAATCCTGTTAGCGAATTAACGTAAGTTAACCAGCGTGTTAAGAATCTGGTCCTGAGTTTTGATGGTTTGCGCGTTCGCCTGATAGTTACGCTGCGCCACGATCATGTTCACCAGCTCTTTACTCATGTCGACGTTAGAGGCTTCCAGCGCGCCGGCAGTCAGTGAGCCGAAGGTGCCGGTGTTCGCCAGACCAATCGCCGCCTGACCTGAAGCGTTAGAGGCAGACCAGACGTTATCGCCCTGTGACTGCAGGCCTTCCGGGTTAGAGAAGCTTGCCAGGACGATCTGACCCAGCAGCTGGGTTTTCTGGTTGGAGTAGGTGCCGGTGATGGTGCCGTCATCGTTGATGGCGTAGCTGGTCAGATCGCCAGGCGCATAACCATCCTGAGTCGGGCTGCCAAAGGTGGTGCTGCCGGTGTTCTGCTGCAGGCTGCCCAGCATGCTCAGGGTGATCGGCTGATTGGCCACCGCGCCGTTAGCGGCGGCAGTCTGGCCTGGTGCCGGTACGTTAAGGGTTAAGCCTACGGTGCCATCGGTGCTGCTGCTGACCACGGCGCCATTGGCGTCCAGCTTGTCCATGCTGGTCAGTTTGCCGCTGGTATCGAATGCCATTTTGAAGTCACCCGCGGAGTAGCCGGTGTTGGCGTCGATAGCGTGCACGGTCCAGCTGTTGCTGGCGGTGTCTTTGACAAAGTACATGTCGAGCGCATGGTCGTTACCCTGCGAGTCGAACACGGTCGCCGTGGTCTTTTTGTTATAGCTGTCGGCGTTGGCGGTCGAGAAAGTCGTGACCGTCGGGGCAGTGTCAGTGGAGTTCAGGTTCGCAACCAGGCCGGTGGTGGTGGTCGCGCGTGCCGGCATCTGCTCGGTCGGAATGCTGATCGCAACCGGGTTTGCGCCCGCCTGGATGGTGGCCGGTGAGCCGCTGGCCGGATAACCGGTCACGTTCAGGCCCTGGGTGTTGATCAGGTTACGGTTGGCATCCAGTGTGAACTGACCGTTACGCGAATAGTAAACCGCGCCGCTGGTGTCCGTCATACGGAAGAAACCGTTGCCGCTCAGCGCGACGTCGAGGCCACGGCTGGTGGTGGTGGTCGAACCGTCGTTAAAGTTCTGAATCACCGCAGCAACTTTGGTGCCGAGGCCGACGTTAGAACCGGCAAACATATCGGCAAAGGCGATGGTGCTTGATTTAAAACCCGCTGTCGCGGAGTTGGCGATGTTGTTACCGATGACATCAAGGTTACTTGAGGCAGCGCCAAGGCCGCTGACCGCTTGGGAAAATGACATGTGTGTGTCTCCTGTCTACAGGTTAATCAGAGAATCTGACGTACTTCGTCAAGGGAAGCGGAGCCCATGGTGCCGAGATCCAGTTTTGTGGTGTCGTTCGCGGTACTTACCCCATTGACGTAGGCGTAGTTAAGCGGTTGTGCCACCAGTTGTGTGCTGCCATTGCTTGCCGCAATCGCAACGCTGTATTTACCGTCTGGCGCGGTGGAGCCGTCGCTCAGTTTGCCGTCCCACGAGAAGGTATGAACGCCAGCGCTGAGTGCGCCGAGGTCAACGGTATCGATCACCGAGCCGTTAGCATCTTTAATCGTGGCGGCGGTTGCGGTTGAGGCCGACGCCAGCTCAACACCAAACGGCGTGGTGGTGCCGCTGCCGACCAGTACCTGCGAGCCGTTGACCATTACGCCATGCCCAATCAGCGTGGAGCTTTGCAGCGACTGGCTGGTGCTGATCTGGCCGGAGATCGATCCCAGCGTGGTGTTCAGTTTTTCAATTCCGCTCAGGGTATTGATCTGCGCCAGCTGAGTGGTCAGCTGGCTGTTGTCCATCGGATTGGTGGGATCCTGGTTCTGTAACTGGGTCACCAGCATGGTGAGGAACTGATTCTGCAGATCCTGCGCGCTGTTGCCGGTGCCACTGGTGCTGGAAGAGCTGAGGACCGTGGGGTCCAGCTTCTCGTTAACGCCTACCGCGATAGCCATAATTTTTCTCCGTTATTGCCCGATCGTCAGGGTTTTCATCATCATCGACTTCACGGTGTTGAGCACTTCGACGTTAGCCTGGTAACTGCGCGACGCTGACATGGTGTTGACGGTCTCAGAGACCACATCCACGTTCGGCATCTTCACGTAGCCTTTGGCATCTGCCATCGGGTTACCTGGGTCATACACCAGTTTTGCCGGGGTCGGATCGTCGACCACCTTCGCCACTTTTACGCCGCCGGTGGCCGCGCCAGGTGCCGCATCGGTCTGAAACACCACCTGTTTAGCGACGTAGGGTTGCCCATCCGGGCCGGTAACGCTGTCGGCGTTGGCCAGGTTACTGGCACTGACGTTTAATCGCTGTGATTGCGCGGTCATCGCTGAGCCGGCAATGTCAAAAATGTTCAGCAAGGCCATAATTATTGCCCTTGTAACACGCTCATCATGCCTTTGATCTGGCTACTGATAAGGGTGAGGTCGGTTTGATATTTCAGGCTGTTATCCGCGAACTGGGTACGTTCACGGTCCATATCTACTGTGTTGCCGTCGGCGGCTGGCTGATCGGGAATGCGATAGAGCATATCCATCGACGGTGCCGAGTTGGTCTGTGCTTCAATGTGGCGAGCTGACGTGACTTTTAACGCCATGCTGCTGCCTTCCGCACGACCATTGGCCATCACCCGACTCAGCTCGCTGGCAAAGTCGATATCCCGGGCCTGATAACCAGGGGTATCGGCGTTGGCAATGTTTGACGCCAGGATCTCCTGACGTTGAGCACGCAGGTTGAGGGCTTCCGTACCAAATTTCAGCGCCGCATCCAGTTTGTCGAGCATGGTTCCTCCGCAAATGAGAATTTCGAGCTGGCAGCTTAATTTGGAAAAGCAAGAGGTGATCGTCTGAATAAGGCCAAAAACCCATGCTATTTTGACTCTTGAATAATTTTTGCTGCGCGTAGACTTGTTGCCATCATCAGTGAGGAAAAGCACATGCGTGGATATCAAACCCTGCTGGCCAGCCTGCTGGTCCTGATCGCCCTGCCGGTGACGGCCGGGGATTTCAGTGCGCAACTGGAACAATTTTTTAAAGCCCGTGATGCGCAGCATGCCGCAGGCATGAAGGTGGTGGTCCGGACGCCGCAGGCCCAGTGGCCCGACTGCGATACGCCAGCATTTACGCTGCCAGGCAATAGCCGCCTGTGGGGCAATATGAGCGTGGCGGCAAACTGCGGTGAGAACCGCCGCTACATTCAGGTCCAGGTGCAGGTCACCGGGTCTTACCTGGTGGCTAACCGGCTGTTAACGCGGGGCAGCAGCGTCAGCACGGCTGATTTCAGCCTGCAGACCGGCCGGCTGGACGTTCTGCCAGCGCGTTCGCTGCTCAACGATGAGGCGGTAGCGGATGCGGTGGTACTGCGCGATATCCAGCCAGGCCAGCCGATTAACCCGTCGATGCTGCGTCAGCCGTGGCGGGTCAAGGCGGGTCAGAATGTGATGGTGATTGCCAGTGGCGACGGATTTGACGCCAGCGGTGAGGGTAAGGCGCTGAACAATGCTACCCAGTCACAATGGGTACGGGTACGGATGGGAAACGGGCAGATCGTTAGCGGTCGGGTGCGGGATGATGGGAATATTCTTATAACACTATAAAGCGTTAAAGAAGCCAGTTGTTCTGCCGATAGAAGAATCAACTAAGCAATTACGCTATTCTGATTCAGGTGGCAGACTCCCCTGACCGTACAGGAGCTTGAATATGAGCATCGACAGAACGCAACCGCTGAAACCCGCCAGCACCGTACAGAGCCGCGATACCAGCGAGCCCGCCACGCCTAAAGTGCGTCAAAGCACCACGCCGGCGGCCAGCACCACACCCGCCGCCGCGCAGGTCAGCCTGAGCAGCGCTCAGTCACAGCTGATGCAGCCGGGCAGCCAGGACATTAACGTCCAGCGGGTTGAACAACTGAAAACCGCCATTCGTAATGGCGAACTGAAAATGGATACCGGCAAGATCGCCGACGCGCTGATTGCCGACACTAAGGCGTATTTAGAGGGTAACTAGTCCCCATGAGTAACTTGCTGACCACATTAGATAAGATGCAGGATGTGCTGGCATCGCTGTCGACCCTGCTGGACGAAGAACAGCAGCAGCTGTCGGCCGGAAACATTAACAGCAACCTGTTGCAGCGCATTACCGAAGATAAAGGCGCGCTGCTCAGTACGCTGAACTATCTGGATGAGATGCGCCGGACTGCCGAGCAAAGTCTGGCAACCCAGGCACCTTATCGTGGTCAGAACGAGATGGCGAGCCGCTGGCAGCGCATTGAGCAGCATACCCGTCGCCTGCAGGATGCCAACGTGCATAATGGCATGTTGCTGCAACATCAGATTCGTTTTACCCAGGATGCCCTGCAGGTGCTGAAACCGCACCAGACTCAGGCTTTCTATGGCCCGGATGGGATGGGTAAAGGTCAGGCGACGCTCAGCCGCAAAGCCTGACGGCTGACTGAGCAAAAAATCCTGCCAGGTGCCTGATGCTCGTCAGTTAAGGTTACCTTTGCAAAGGCTGTCACGATCAAACGTGGCAGCTTTTTTTTGGGCGCGATCGTGCCGCAGTGCGGGCCTGATCACCTCTGCTCTTGTGCCCTTTTTAACAGCACGCACTGAAGTTTCAGAGCAGGCTGGGGCCGATCAGGGGCAGGCAATCCGCAGCGCTGAACGGAATGAGTCTGCCAGGAGAGCCCGCAGGACGCGGGCGAAAGGCGGGGCGGCACAGGATGTGCCATCCCCGGCGGTCCGTCAGGCAGAGGAATGACGTGAAGGTACCGCGCAGCGGCGCGAGGACCGCCAGCCCCTGAGCGGCACCAGACTGCGTTCTCACCCGTCGCTTAACTGATCAGCATTACGCCAGGTGCGGGATTTTTCGCATCCGGACTGTATATCCGGACTATGCATCCGGACTGTATATCCGGACGTTGCTGTTACACCGCAGTGCGTCGCGCATAGTCGCGCAAGCGGAAGCCCAGCAGCCCGAGCGTCAGGAAGTACGCCCCACCGCCGACCGCACAGACCGCCGCCAGACGCAGCAGCCGCCACAGCATCACGCCCTGTTCCCACGCCGGCATCCATTGCAGCATCGCAAACAGCGCCGCCGCCATCGCCAGTACCGCGATCACCAGACGGATCAGAAAACTGGCCCAGCCGGGCTGCGGCATAAAGATCTGCTTTTTGCGCAGTTGCCAGTAGAGCAGCGCCGCGTTGAGACAGGCAGCCAGGCCAATCGACAGTGACAGGCCCGCGTGCTTCAGCGGACCGATAAATGCCAGGTTCATCAGTTGCGTCATAATCAGGGTGACTATCGCAATCTTCACCGGGGTTTTAATGTCCTGCCGCGAATAGAAACCCGGTGCCAGCACTTTCACCACAATCAGACCCATCAGTCCGACTGAGTAAGCAATCAGTGCGCGCTGGGTCATCGCCGCATCAAAGGCGGTGAACTTGCCGTACTGAAACAGCGCAATGGTCAGCGGTCCGGAGAGCATCCCCAGCGCCACGGCACTGGGCAGCGCCAGCAAAAAGCAAAGCCGCAAACCCCAGTCCATCAGCCGCGAATATTCATCGTGATTGCCGCTGGCAAAACTTTTCGCCAGCGACGGCAGCAGGATCGTTCCCAGCGCCACGCCGAGTACGCCGGACGGGAACTCCATCAGCCGATCAGCGTAATACATCCACGAGACCGATCCCGAAACCAGAAAAGAGGCGAAAATGGTATTGATGATCAGGGAAATCTGGCTGACCGAGACGCCAAGAATCGCCGGCCCCATCTGACGCATCACCCGCCAGACGCCTGCATCGCGCAGGTTCAGCCGTGGCAGTACCAGCATCCCGAGTTTCTTCAGGTGCGGCAGCTGGTAGCCAAGCTGCAGCACGCCGCCTGCCACTACCGCCCATGCCAGCGCCATCACTGGCGGATGAAAATGCGGCGCGGCAAACAGCGCGAAACCAATCATGCTGACGTTAAGCAGCGTCGGCGCAAAGGCCGGGACCGAAAAACGGTTCCAGGTATTCAGCACCGCGCCCGCCAGTGAGGCGAGTGAAATCAGCATGATATAGGGAAAGGTGACGCGCAGCAGCGAACTGGTCAGGGCAAACTTGTCTGCGCTGTCGGCAAAACCCGGCGCAGTGATCATAATCACCCACGGCGCGGCGATCATCCCCGCCACGGTGACCAGCGCCAGTGCCAGCGTCAGCAGGCCAGAGACGTAAGCGAGGAACAGGCGCGTTGCCTCTTCGCCCTGCTTGCTTTTATATTCCGCCAGGATCGGCACAAACGCCTGTGAGAAGGCCCCTTCAGCAAAAATTCGCCGCAGCAGATTAGGGAGTTTAAAAGCGACAAAGAACGCATCGGTCGCCATTCCGGCGCCAAACACCCGCGCCACAATGGCATCACGGGCAAAGCCCAAGACGCGGGAAAACAGGGTCATGGAACTGACCGCTGCCAGCGATTTCAACAAATTCATAATTGACGGCGCATCCTGAAAAGAATCGGCAAAATGAGAGACTTAGCGCGGGCATCCTGATGATGCCCGGCGATAGTCTACTGCCACGGCGGGAAATGACCAGCACGGAGTGTTACAAGGCATTATGACGGCGTTGCGTCACGCCACAGTTTTTCCACCACCCGCTGCGCCATCAGGGCCTGTTCGCCGCTGGTTTCAGGCATCGTCTGATTTTGTACGCACTGGATAAAATGGTGCGCCGCGCCGCTGAACCCGCGCTGCACCAGATGGCTCTGCCAGGCTGGCGGTGGCGCAATCAGCAGGCCGGCTGCCGTTTCTTCCTGCCAGTCACGCATTTCGCTGATATCGATACATTTACTGTCGCACACCGCACTGATCCGCTCGCGCTGACTGCCTGCGCGCCGGTGCATACTGGTGGTGACTGGCACGCCGCCCAGGTTGAAATGGTGCTCAGCGTAAAGCATCTCTCCCTGAGGAGTGGTGGTAATCCGCCCCTGAACCTCACTAAACGGCTGACCGCCAAGCCACAGCGCGGTATCCACCACGTGCAGATAGTCATCAAGCAGGGTGAAACGCAGATCGTGCGGCCCGACGCTGTCGCTACGGTGCTTTTCGATGCGCAGTGAGGCGACCCTATTCATCTCCGCCCGGAGTTGCAGATAGCGCGGGGCAAAGCGGCGATTAAAGCCCACCATCAGTTTGCGCTGCTGCTTTTCAGCAAGCTCAACCAGCGCTTCCGCCTGATCGAGCGTTTCCGCCAGCGGCTTATCGACGCAGACATCTTTCCCCGCCAGCAACAGCGCTCTGACCACCTGATAGTGGCTCGCGGTGCTGCTGTGAACAAACACCGCGTCGCAGGCCGCCGCTAAATCGTCGAGCGAGCTGAAACAGCGCATCCGGAAACTGTCGCAAATCGGCTGGGCTTTGGCCTGATTTGGCGAAAACGCCCCGACCAGCGACCAGCTGGACGCGGCTGATAACACGGGCAACCAGGCTTTCTGCGCGATCCCGCCCAGTCCCACCACGCCAATGCGTAACGTCATTTTAGCTCTCCGGTTGCAGCAGTTGAGTAAGTTGCGCCTGCAGTTGCGCTACCTGATGTTCCAGCGCCGCGACGCGAGTCGAAAGGTCGTCCTGATCCGCGCCCGATATCGGTTCTGGCACCTCAGCGTCATCGCTCAGCAGATGAATAAAACGGTGTTCGCGCTTGCCCGGCTCGCGAGCCAGACGCATCACCCTGGCGCTATCCTCACGCTGCAACAAGGCGTCGAGCGTCTGCTCCACTTCGCTGACATCGCTGAACTCATGCAGACGTCCGCTACGGGTGCGCAATTCACCCGGCGTCTGTGCGCCGCGCAGCAGCAGCAGAGTCAGCACGGCCACTTCTGCGCTGCTGAGCTTTAGCGCGCCAAAGGCGGAGTTGCAGAAGCGCTGTTCATACTTCATCACCCGCTGGCCCGATCCACTGCTGACGGTCACCAGATGCCGTTTTTCCAGCTGATCGAGCTGATCCTGCACCTCCGTCTCGCTGAGATTCATCACCGGTTCACGGTTCGATTTCTGATTACAGGCGCTGACCACGCCATTGAGAGAGAGCGGATACTGTTCCGGCGTGGTGACCTGCTTCTCCAGCAGGCAGCCCAGCACACGCAACGCCTGCGCCGACAACGTCAATTTCATTCCCGATTCCTTATGATTATCCACGCCGATCCGACGTCCATTCCCGCCAGGTTAATGCTGTCAGGACGTGATCCTGCCAGCGGCCGTCGATCAACAGATAATCTTTGGCGTAACCCTCTTTTTCGAATCCGAGCCGCGCCAGCAGATCGCCGCTGCGCTGGTTGTGTGGCATGTAGTTGGCCATGATGCGGTGAATATGCTGCTGACGCTGCATATAGCGAATAGCGGACTGCAGCGCTTCGAACATCATGCCCTGGCCCTGCCATTTCTCACCCAGTGAGTAGCCCAGGTAACAGGCGTGAAACGACCCACGCAGCACGTTGCTGAAGTTCGCCACGCCGCGCACTTCGGTTTCTTCGCTGTCCATCAGAATGAAGTAGAATGCCGATCCCTGCTTATGCATATCGGTAATCAGCCCCAGCCGCGCCTGCCAGCCAGAGGGATAGCAGTGGCTTTCATCGCGCACCGGTTCCCACGGTTTTAAAAACAGGCGGTTTTCCGCGTAGTAATCTGCCAGCCGCCAGGCATCACGCTCGTGAACCAGACGGACCACCAGCCGGTCGGTGGTTAATCGCACCCTGGGCGCGGCAGAACGATAGCCAAACATCCTGACTCCTGAAATCAATGGCTGATAAAGATGAGCCGTCATTACCCTGTATTCACTATAACCGCCGCCTGGGCTGCGGTAAAATGTTACCCGCGATTGCGCTGCAAAGGCCTTGATTTTGCGCGGTTATCACCCTTCCTCAGCGGGCTGAGCCACGCCCATGATCCCCGTGGTAGCGGCGAGCAGGCCATCTGCTGCCAGCCGGTTTGCCCTGCTGCTTAATCTCTTCCATACTTTTTGGCGAGCCCGAAAACAGAATGAATTGATGCATTCTGCCAAACAGAGGAGATCAGGATGAAGCTGTATATCTACGAACACTGCCCTTTCTGCGTGAAGGCGCGGATGATTTTCGGCCTGAAAAATCTGCCGGTTGAGCTGGTGGTGATGCTGAATGATGACGAAGAGACGCCAAAACGACTGATCGGCCAGAAGATGGCGCCCATTCTGCAGAAGCAGGATGGCAGCGCGATGCCAGAGAGCATGGATATCGTGCATTATGTCGATCGACTGGAGGGCGAGCCGCTGATCACCGGCGCGCTTAATCCTGCCATTGCCGACTGGCTGCGTCACATGAACAGTTACGTTAACAAACTGCTGTTGCCGCGCATCGCAGAGGCGCCGTTTGCCGAATTTGCCACGCCGGAAGCACGCGACTATTTCCGTAATAAAAAGCAGGCCAGCATCGGCGATTTTACCGAGCTGAAAAGCCATGCGGCCGGTTTGATCAAAAACGTCAGTGGCGACCTGCGCCAGCTCGACAAGTTAATTGTTCAGCCAAATGCAGTGAACGGCGAACTCTCTGAAGATGACTTTAATCTGTTCCCGCTGCTGCGCTCCCTGACGCTGGTTGCAGGCATCGACTGGCCCGCCAGAGTGGCGGAATACCGCGATAACATGGCCAAACAAACTCAGGTCAACCTGCTCTCCTCCATCGCCCAGTAACGGCTGCCGGATGAGAAACCGCTCGCGTTTCTCATCCCTTTCCTGATGACACCTGTAACGCATTCAGGCACGCTATGCCCTGTTCAATAGCTCCGTCATTCAGGATAAAAATCGATGAAAAAGGGTTTTTCCGGCCTTGCCGCTCTGTTACTGGTGCTGCTGGTTAGCGGCTGTAATCAACTGACGCAGTACACCATCAGCGAACAGGAAGTGAACCAGGCGCTGCAGAAACATAACAACTACGAGAAGGACATCGGGGTTTCCGGCCTGGTTAACGCGCACATCGTGCTCAGCAACCTCACCAGCCAGATTGGCCGGGAAGAGCCAGGCAAAGTCACGCTCGCAGGCAATGCGAAGATCAATGT
The DNA here is from genome assembly GCF_037149395.1 of Pantoea sp. USHLN298. Taxonomy (NCBI): domain Bacteria; kingdom Pseudomonadati; phylum Pseudomonadota; class Gammaproteobacteria; order Enterobacterales; family Erwiniaceae; genus Pantoea; species Pantoea sp. USHLN298. The sequence continues at coordinate 665,939 of NZ_JBBCRO010000001.1, read as the reverse complement.
CACCTCCCTGTTCGGCCCGCAACAGGCCGATATGCAGCTGAAGATGCGTGCCCAGCCGGTGTTTGATCAGCAGCAGGGCGCGATCTATCTGCGCGATATGGAGATTGTCGATGCGCAGGTGACGCCTGACAAAATGGCCTCGATCATGAAGACGCTGACGCCCTATCTCAATCAATCCCTGAAAAGCTATTTCGATCAGCAACCCGCTTACGTGCTGAGTACCGATCGCAGTAAAGGTGAGTCGCTGGCGAAAAAATTTGCCAAAGGGCTGGAAGTGAAACCGGGTGAACTGGTGATCCCGTTTACTGACTGACGATCTGCCGCGCCATCCGGCGCGGATTTTCGTCCGACGACAAAAAGCAGGTGCAAACGGTTGCCTGAATCCTTATGCTTAGACCCCGGCCTAAACGTGCCTTTCGTTTCCACTCTGCCGGAGCCTCATTGATGACTGCACAACCTCAGCAACTTACCATCCGCCGCCCTGACGACTGGCATATTCATCTGCGTGATGATGCGATGCTTGAAACGGTCCTGCCCTATACCAGCGCGGTCAATGGTCGTGCCATCGTGATGCCCAATCTGGTGCCGCCGGTAACCAGCGTAGCGGCAGGTGAAGCCTATCGCGATCGGATACTCGCGGCGCTGCCCGCTGATCACGCCTTCACGCCGCTGATGACCTGCTACCTCACCGATTCACTTGACCCGGATGAGCTGGAGCGGGGCTTTACCGCTGGCCTGTTTACCGCCGCCAAACTCTATCCGGCTCACGCCACCACCAACTCCAGCCACGGCGTCACCGATATTGCCGCCATCGCCAGCGTGCTGGATCGGATGCAACAGCTGGGGATGCCGCTGCTGGTTCACGGTGAAGTGACCCACGCGCATATTGATATTTTCGACCGGGAAGCGCGCTTTATTGAGACAGTGATGATGCCGCTGCGCCAGCAGTTCCCGGCCCTGAAAGTAGTGATGGAGCATATCACCACGAAAGAGGCGGCCGAGTATGTCGCCGCCGCGGATGAGACACTGGGCGCGACGATTACTCCGCAGCATCTGATGTTTAACCGTAATCACATGCTGGTGGGCGGGATTCGTCCGCACCTCTATTGCCTGCCGATCCTCAAGCGCAATGTGCATCAGGAGGCGCTACGTAAGGTGGTCGCCAGCGGCCATCCGCGCTTCTTCCTCGGCACCGATACCGCGCCACATCTGCGCCATCTGAAAGAAGCGAGCTGCGGCTGCGCCGGTGTCTTCAGCGCCCCGACGTCGTTAGTCGCCTACGCCACGGTGTTCGAAGAGCTGGATGCGCTGTCGCATTTTGAAGCCTTCTGCTCTGAAAACGGCCCACGTTTTTACGGCCTGCCGCTTAACGACACCACCGTGACGCTGGTACGGGAACCGTGGCAGGTCCCGGAGAGCATTGCGCTCGGCAGTGATTCGCTGGTGCCGTTCCTGGCCGGTGAAACCCTGAACTGGCGTATCGCATAATTTCACTTGCCTCCGGACCGGTAATACTGTAAATATGTACAGTATCTTATCTGGAGGCTCCCATGCGCGTTGAAATTACCGTATCGAATACCCGACCTCTTCCTGCGGGTGCCATTGAGGCACTGAGCGACGAGCTGTCGCGCCGCATTGACGAACAGTTCCCGGACAGCACTAATCACGTGAAAGTGCGCTACGCCAGCGCCAATAACCTTAGCGTGCTGGGCGGTGGCAAAGAGACTCGCGATCAGATCAGCGAAATCCTGCAGCAAACGTGGGAAAGCGCTGACGACTGGTTTATTACCGATTAACCGCCTCTGTGCTGTTTTTGCCGGGTGTCGCCACCCGGTTTTTTTATCTTTTCTCCCCTCTCGCACTTCCCCAATCCTGCATCTAGACTCTGAATGATCAATGCCCTATCCTTGCGCTCGTCATGCATAACAGGAGGTGCGACACCATGACTACTGATAAACCGGAAGAGGCGATGACTTTTGGTGAGCTGTTAGCACTGATTGGCGATCAGCAACGTCGTCTGACGGTGCTGGAAAATGCGTTTTCCAGTCTGATTTTCTGTCTTGACGATCGTGCCAGTCAGTTACTGGTGCACAATCTGTCGCTGGAAGCCCAAAACCAGAACCATGATGAGCAGCTGCAGCAGCACTTTGCCCGTCTGGCCGAGGCGCTGCAAAAGCGCGGCGGCGGCATCGCACCCGAAACCCCGGCACTTTAACGCCGGCGGCTGGCTCTCCCCGCTTTAATGGCTTCAAAGAATCACGGATTAAAATGCCTGCTCGTCAGGCATTTTATTTTTTCATCCGCCATCTTTTAAACACAAATATTCTGTGCGAAGCTGGGTGCAGGCATTTTTTCATCAGTAATGGCCCGGTTTACTGTTATAATAGTTTCGCTATTGGAATAAAAAAGCCGCATTGAACCTCATCATGCACTTCGTTTAACGAGTAATAAGGAGGTTATAATGGACAGAAGAAAAGATGTGATTCAGACCCATCCGCTGGTGGGCTGGGATATCAGTACCGTTGACAGTTATGATGCCATGATGATCCGCCTGCACTCGTTATCGTCGCAGGATCAAAAAGAAGAAGAAGCGGATGTTGGCCCGACTTACTGGCTGACGACGGATGTCGCAAGGCAGTTCATCTCGATCCTCGAAGCGGGTATCGCTAAGATTGAATCGGCCGAGCAGATAGAACGACTGCTTAAGAAGCATTAATGTCTGCCGCATCAAAGAGGCACCCTCAGGGGTGCCTTTTTCGTTTCTGTTTCTGGTATGCTTTTGATTATCTGACTCTTTCAGGAGCGTAGTTACCATGATTTATGATCTTATCATCGTCGGCAGCGGCTCAGTCGGCGCGGCAGCAGGCTACTATGCCACCGAGGCGGGCCTGTCGGTTTTGATGATCGACAGTGCTCATCCGCCGCATAATCAGGGCACCCATCACGGTGAGAGCCGGTTGATCCGCCACGCTTATGGCGAAGGTGAACGTTATGTCCCGCTGGTGTTGCGCGCACAAACGCTGTGGGATGAACTGGAGCAGCGCGCTGGCGAACGCATCATGCACCGCAGCGGCGTGCTGAATCTGGCACCGATTCAGTCACCCTTTATTCAGAACGTCATCGATAGCGCCACCCAATGGCAGCTCAACATTGAGGTGATGCAGCCTGACGAGGTGCGTAAGCGCTGGCCACAAATTAACGTCCCTGACGGCTACCTCGGCGTCTTTGAGCCGCAGTCGGGCTACCTGAAGTGTGAGCAGGCGGTACGCAGCTGGATTCAGCTGGCGGAACAGGCGGGCTGTGCCCAGCTGTTTAACTGTCCGGTTTCGCAGATTGGCCGCGATGGCGATCTGCAGCAGGTCACCACGCTTGATGGTATCTACCGTGGCCGAAAGTTGCTGATCAGTGCCGGCACCTGGGTCGGTAAACTGGTGCCGGATCTGCCGGTTGCCCCGACCCGCAAAGTCTTTGCCTGGTATCAGGCCGATGGACGCTACAGCGAGAACAATAAGTTTCCCGGCTTTACGGTTGAAATGGCCGATGGCAGCCAGTTTTATGGGTTCCCGGCAGACAATAATGCGCTGAAAGTGGGACGTCATGACGGCGGCCAGTTGATGCAACAGCCTGAAGATCGTAAACCCTTTGGCACGGTGGCAGCCGATGGCAGCGAAGCGTTTGGCTTCCTGCGCCAGTTTTTACCCGGCGTTGGCGTCTGTCTGCATGGTGAAGCCTGCAGCTACGATTTCAGCCCGGACGAAGATTTTATTATCGATACCTTGCCAGGCGAGCCGGATCGGTTGCTGATCACCGGGTTAAGCGGCCACGGCTTTAAATTTGCCAGCGTGCTGGGTGAACTGGCGGCGGAATTTGCCCAGCAAAAGCCATTCTCATTCGATCTCTCCCCTTTCCGCCTCTCCCGCTTCTGACTCTCAATTCGGGTGGTATCATCTGATAACGCCCGATTGACAAAAAATGACATTAACTGAATATAGCTGACGTTTTCAGCCGGTTTATTTCGCCCGGAATGTTCATTCTTGCCTTTATTGATTGACGGCCCGGTTAAATAAAATAAGTCATTCAGTAATACTGGGCATTCAGCGCGCTTTTAAAGGATGTTTTTCATTATCCGCTGGCAAAGTTATAGAAGCGTAAGGTCGATTGCTTTTATATTTCATTATGTAGATGCTTGTTTCAGATTATTTCTACTGAATAAACAGGCTATGTTACGGAATACACCTCATCAGTTTGGTCTGATTGCCGTGCTGCTGCACTGGTCAATGGCACTGGTTATTTATGCCATGTTTGCGCTGGGATTATGGATGGTCGGCCTCGGTTACTACGATAGCTGGTATCACGATGCGCCGGAAATTCATAAAAGCATAGGGGTGATTCTGTTACTGACATTAGTGATTCGTCTGCTCTGGCGAACGCTTTCGCCACCACCTCAACCGTTAAGCAGTTATTCCCCGGTGGTGCGCATCAGTTCTGTGGTGGCGCACTGGCTGCTCTATACGCTGCTGCTGGGCATTCTGCTCAGCGGTTATTTCATTTCCACCGCCGAGGGTAAGCCGATTGCGGTATTTAACCTGTTTTCCCTGCCTGCGCTGCTGAGTGGCGCAGGCGAACAGGCCGATCTGGCGGGCGATATCCATCTGTGGCTGGCCTGGACGGTGGTGATTCTGTCACTGCTGCACGGTCTGGCTGCGTTAAAACATCACTTTATCGATCGCGATAGTACCTTAAAACGGATGTCAGGTTTGCGCATCCCTTTACCCGCTGAAAAGGAAAAGTAATATGCTGAAGAAGACGCTACTGGCCATGACGGGCGCCAGCCTGCTGCTGGGCTCACTGACCGCTAACGCCGCTGATTATAAAATTGATAAAGAGGGCCAGCACGCCTTTATTCAGTTTCGCATTCAGCACTTAGGCTACAGCTGGCTCTATGGCACGTTTAAAGATTTTGACGGCCGCTTTAGCTTTGATGAAAAGAACCCTTCGGCCGATAAGGTCGAGGTCACCATCAACACCAATAGCGTGGATACCAACCATGCCGAGCGTGACAAGCATCTGCGCAGTGCAGACTTCCTCAACGTCGGGAAAAATCCTCAGGCCACCTTCAAATCTACCGCGGTGAAAAAAGAGGGTGATGAGCTGGCGATCACCGGCGATCTGACGCTTAACGGCGTGACTAAACCGGTGACGCTGGAAGCGAAGCTGTTGGGTGAAGGCAAAGATCCGTGGGGCGGCTATCGGGCAGGATTTGAAGCCGAGGGTGAAATTGCACTGAAAGATTTTAATATCACCAAAGATCTCGGACCGGCCTCGCAAAAGGTTCAGCTGATGATTTCGGTAGAAGGCGTGCGTCAGTAAACAGCTAAGCCGCCTGAAGCCGGGCTTCAGGCGGCATCACTTATTTTTTAACCGGCGACGGAATGGTCATGTTTAACAGACCACGTGACTTGTTAAAGATCTTATTGCCGTTTTCACGTCCGGCACGACGGGCGCGCTGCTCTTCTGGCGACAGTTTCGCCTCTTCCTGACAGAGCGGGCTACAGCAGTTCTCAAACTTCTCTGCGCAGCTTTTACACTGAATAAACAGCAGATGGCAGCCATCATTGACGCAGTTAACGTGGGTATCGCACGGCTCACCACACTGGTGACAGTTCGACAGCACATCATCGGAAATACGCTCGCCCATCCGCTCATCAAAGACAAAGTTCTTGCCTTTAAATCGCACCGGTAAACCCTGTTCACGGGCGCGGCGGGCATATTCAATGATGCCACCTTCAACATGATAGACATCTTCAAAACCGTTATGGCGCATCCAGGCGCTGGCTTTCTCGCAGCGAATCCCACCGGTGCAGTACATAACAATCTTTTTATCTTTCTTATCCTGCAACATATCCACCGCCATCGGCAGCTGATCACGGAAGGTGTCGGCAGGGACTTCCAGGGCGTTATCGAAACGTCCCACTTCATATTCGTAGTGGTTACGCATATCGACGAAGACCGCCTCCGGATCGTCCAGCATGGCATTCACTTCGGCGGCTTTTAGGTATTGGCCCACATCGCTCGCGTCGAACGTGCCGTCGGCGATACCGTCCGCCACAATCCGATCGCGAACCTTCAGGCGCAGCACCCAGAAAGATTTACCGTCGTCATCCAGCGCAATGTTCATCCGCAGGTTATTCAGCGCCGGATCAAAGCCGTACAAATAGGCCTTCATCTTGTCATACTGGCTGGCAGGAACGCTGATCTGCGCGTTGATTCCCTCATGGGCAACATAGACGCGGCCAAACACCTTGAGTGCGGTCAGGCCCTGGTAGAGTTGATCACGGAAGGCTTTGGGATCGGCAATCTGGAAGTACTTATAAAAAGAGACAGTGGTGCGCGGCTCGGTTTCAGCCAGCATGCGCGCCTTCAGCTCTTTATTGGAAACGAGGTTATGTAACACTGGCATGGTGTTCTTTCCTGTTATCAATAATAGAAATTTAGCGCGCACATGATACCTGATTTCAACGCGATGCAAAGGGCAGCCGCAAAATAGCGTTTTTACTGGCTATTTTTTCCGCACCACCGGTGCGCTTATAATTTCCGCAGCCTCGTCATTGACGTAAGCAATATTTATGCGCGCGGCAAAAGCTGGCACAATAGCGAAAATCAACGAGATATCAGCACCGAACGGTGCGCGACGCAGGAAAATATACGTTCATATGACCCAGTTGCCTCAATTTTCGCGAGAACTGCTGCATCCCCGCTATTGGTTAACCTGGCTGGGGGTCTTCTTACTTTATCTTTTGGTGCTACTTCCTTATCCCCTGCTCTATGTTCTCGGCTGCAATATTGGTCGTATTGGTATGCGTTTTATGAAACGACGCGTCAATATTGCGCGGCGTAACCTGGAGCTGAGTTTTCCGGATATGCCGGTCAATGAACGTGAAGCGATGGTGAAGCACAACTTTGAATCGGTGGGTATGGGCCTGATTGAAACCGGGATGGCCTGGTTCTGGCCTGACTGGCGCATCAACAAATGGCATAAGCCGTCGGGTTTAGAGCACATTAAACAGGCGCATGACAGTCAGCGCGGTGTACTGCTGATCGGCATGCACTTTCTGACGCTGGAGATTGGCGCGCGGATGTTCGGCATTCATAACCCTGGCATCGGCGTCTACCGTCCCAATGATAATAAGCTGATTGACTGGCTGCAGGTACATGGCCGGATGCGCTCCAATAAAAGTATGCTCGACCGGAAAGATCTCAAAGGGATGATTCGCGCGCTGAAGCGTGGCGATATTATCTGGTACGCGCCCGACCACGATTACGGCCCACGCAGCAGCGTATTTGTGCCGTTTTTTGGCGTCGCGAAGGCGGCAACCACGGTGGGAACGCATCTGTTGATCCGCATGGGTAAACCGGCAGTCATCCCCTTTGTGCCGCGCCGCCTGCCCGGAGGACGCGGTTACGAACTGATGATTTTGCCTGACATCAGCGACAGTTTTACGCTGGAAAGCGAAGAAAACACCGCCGCACGGATGAATAAAGTGGTCGAAGAAGGCGTTCTGCTGGCCCCTGAACAGTATATGTGGCTGCATCGCCGCTTTAAGACTCGTCCGCAGGGCGAACCCTCACGTTATTAACCTTTTTGACGCTGAACGGCGGCCACAATGCCGTTCAGCGCCGCCTCTCTTCTGTCACAGCTAAAACAGTCTGTCGCCACCGTTCGTCATCCGCGGGGCGATGAACGGGCCAGTCATAAATCAACAGCCGTTAAAATACGCCCCGTAATCACGCAATTGAATTAACGCAATTAACCATAAAAGAGCCGGTTATCTGACCTCACGACCTGTTGCAGCCCTGATAAATTAATTTCACAGCAGCAGAGCATATTTTACTGCGGCGCTAATTTTTTTAAACGCCAGGCCTATTCCTATTTAGCCAGGCTTAATCATTTCCTGCAGCTTATTAATCCAGCAAAATTAACTTAATTTACAAGCAATTGCCTCTCATTTGCCGGGTATATTCCATTTTACAAATATTAAACATGCTGATAGACCGTTATGGCATTTGAATAAGCGGCAGGTTATCGTTAATTTCTGTTGTGACAGTTAGAGACTTAACTGCACTAGTTAAAAATCATAAAAAAGATGACCCACAGCAAACCGCTTAGCAGGACTTATAATATGAATAAAGGCCTCTATTATTATGTGACAATCAGCACCGATCAGGATAATTATCACGCGCTTCATCGTCAGGGATGTCGACGGATGCCCGATAAAGAGGACGTGATATTTATTGGTACCCTTTATAATTTGAGTCAGGCGTTATCGATTGCACGTATTAACTTCAAAAAAGTTAAGCCCTGCATCAAATGCTGTATCCGTTATTCCGCGCCGGTGATCCATGAGTCTGTCAGACCGGTGCTGCACTTCCCGCAAAAAGTGACCTGACCCTCTTCGGCGGGAAATGCCTTATTTCCCGCCGATCACACTGCCCCGCCCTTTCCCTCCGCCGAATTTCGTCTATTCTTCACTGAAATCAAATCAACCAGTCAAGGAGAAGAGCGATGAGCATGTACAGTACCTTAGAGGAAGCGATTGATGCTGCACGTGAAGAGTTTCTCGCTAACCACCCTGAACTTGATGAAGGGGATGCCTCGGTCAGTCAGTTTGGTCTGCAGAAATATGTGATGCAGGATGGCGATATCATGTGGCAGGCTGAGTTTCTGGCCGAGGAAGGCGATGCGGGCGAATGCCTGCCGATTCGCAGCGGTGAGGCCGCACAGGCGATTTTCGATGCTGACTTTGATGAGGTTGAACTGCGTCAGGAGTGGTTAGCGGAAAACACGCTGCATGAGTGGGACGATGGCGAGTTCCAGCTGGAGCCACCGCTGGATACCGAAGAAGGTGAAGCCGCTGCGCAAGAGTGGGAAGATGATAACAGCGACTCCGATCGGGGCTATTCGTAAGGACCGTGGCTGGCGTCAACCGGCAACAGCAGGGTGTCAACCACCAGCGACAGCGGCAGGTCGAGGATAGTTAATACGCGCCAGGCACCGTCACGCACATCCCACTGTACGCCCGGATAATACTGGTTACCGTGCCCCTGACCGGGCACGGTACGGCTGATAATACTGCCGCATCCGCTCAGACAGAGCACGGCCACCATTAACAGACTCGTTTTTAAACCCCGTTTCACCACAGCTCCCCACTCTTAACAGCCATTATTGTTGTCCTGCGCTCGCGCCATTATCGTCAGATTCATCGCTGCCTGAAGAAGCGCACGACCTGCTCTGCTGAACCTGAATAACCTGCAAAAAAAAGCGGCATCGCTGCCGCTTTTTCAGTTTACGCGTTTTTGACCAGCGCGTTGGGGTTGAGGGTGAGTTTTTGATAACTCTCCACCCACTGATGATATTTCTCAGCGTTCTCCCACAGCCGGGTATGTACGCGCGCCAGCACCACCGGATCGCTAATCAGCTGTAAACGCTGATCGCGATTCAGTTTATCGGGCGCGTCGCTCAGCGCCTGATCGACACGGCGATCGCGGGCATAGTCGAGCAACTGACTCTGTTTATGCCGTGACGTCGCCAGCGCCGTCGCCAGCGCGTTAAACGCCGGGTTGAACAGCGCGTGCATAAAGCCGTTTTCCAGCGCCCGCTCGCGGTTAAGCTGCAGGTAGCGATCGGTATCCACCAGCTCTTTCGGCGGCTCATACTCTTCCGGGATCAGGAACAGACGGGCTTTCTTGCTCTTGATACCGATGGTTGCCCGGCTCGACATCACTGACACAAACGGCGACAGAATCAGCGAGAACACAATCGGTGACAACCACCACAGGAAGTTGAGATCCAACAGGCCCATGCCGATCGCCCACACCAGACCCAGCGCCATCTGCGAACCGTGACGTTTAAACGCCTCGCTCCACGGGGTCGCGTCATCGTCACGCTGCGGTGAATTCCAGACCACTTCCCAGCCGAGGAAGGCGCTGACCACGAACACGGTGTGGAACAGCATACGCACCGGCGCCAGCAGCACCGAGAACAGCATTTCCAGCATCAGCGAGATGAACAGACGTATTGCACCGCCGTAAGATTTCGCGCCCTTGCACCAGATCAATACCACGCTCAGCAGCTTCGGCAGGAACAGCAGTATCAGCGTGGTGGAGAACAGCGCTATCGCCAGTTCAGGACGCCACTGTGGCCACACCGGGAATAGCTGGCGCGGTTGCAGGAAGTAGGTCGGCTCCATCAGCGTATGCACCACCTGCAAGGCAGTAGAGAGCGCCAGGAACATAAACCACAACGGAGCGGACAGATAGGACATTACGCCGGTCAGGAAGACTGCACGGTGAACCGGGTGCATGCCTTTAACCAGGAACAGGCGGAAGTTCATCAGGTTACCGTGACACCAGCGGCGGTCACGCTTCAGCTCATCCAGCAGGTTCGGCGGCAACTCTTCATACGAGCCTGGCAGATCGTAGGCGATCCAGACGCCCCAGCCAGCACGACGCATCAGCGCAGCTTCAACAAAGTCGTGTGACAGAATTGATCCGGCAAACGAGCCTTCACCCGGTAACGGCGCCAGCGCACAGTGCTCAATAAAGGGTTTCACCCGGATAATCGCGTTGTGCCCCCAGTAGTGGGATTCCCCCAGTTGCCAGAAGTGTAAGCCGGCGGTAAACAGTGGACCGTAAACGCGGGTCGCAAACTGCTGACAGCGCGCGTACAGCGTATCCATACCGGACGCTTTTGGCGATGACTGGATAATACCGGCGTTAGGGTTAGCTTCCATCATGCGTACCAGACCGGTCAGACACTCACCGCTCATGACGCTGTCGGCGTCCAGCACCACCATGTAGCTGTAGTTGCTGCCCCAGCGGCGGCAGAAGTCATCAATGTTGCCGCTTTTACGCTTCACACGACGACGACGACGGCGATAGAAAATCTTGCCCGCACCGCCGACGTCACGCACCAGCTCCATCCAGGCTTTCTGTTCGGCGATGGCGATATCGGCGTCATAGCTGTCGCTAAGAATATAGACGTCGAAATGCTCAGCGTTACCGGTCCGCACCACTGATTCCCAGGTGGCACGCAGGCCCGCATAAACGCGTTCAACATCTTCGTTACAGATCGGCATGATCAGCGCGGTACGGTGCTCGGGATTGAGCGGTTCATCCCCCACGGTCGAATAGGAGATGCTGTACTTATCGCGACCAATCAATAGCTGCAGGAAGCCCATCAGCGCGGTCCAGAAACCGGCGGAGACCCAACAGAACAGGATAGCGAACAGGAACAGGATGCCGGTCTGCAACACATACGGCAGAATCTGCATCACCGACTGCTGCCAGTTCTGATTGATCATCTCCATCGGGTCCAGCAGCGTCCAGCCCTGGTACGGCAGAATGGTCTTCATATACCAGGTGGCGACCACGGTCTGCATGATGGTGAGAATCAGCAGAATATAGCGGCGAATCGATCCGACATGACGCCATTTCTCTTCGGCACGCTGCTCTTCTGCGTTAGCGTAACGCGGCACCGATTTATGCCCACGCAGCGAGTCCCAGGCGCGCGCGACCGGGTTGGTCCGCCAGGCTTCCGGGAACATCAGTGAACGTCTGACCTTTGGCATCGCCTTCAGCGTGGTGCGATCCAGGTCATCTTTACCCAGTTGCTGACCGTTGGCGAGCGAATCAGGCCAGGCCATTTCGACCCGCGAAGAGACCGATTTTAACGGTGCATCATCGGGACGATCGCTGGCGGCCACATCCTTGCCCAGCGCATCATGAATGAAATGAAACGCCCCGGCATTCTGCAACGAGGCGCTGAGACGGGCCTTCCCCGCCGCATCCAGCGGCAGGGATTCCACGTAACGTTGAGGTGTAAAAGTCGATTTATTCATTGGCAGGTAACTGATAGCTCCAGGTTTCCGTCAATGTCTTGTCGCCGCTAACCAGCGCCGCACGCATTTCGGTGGGCTGCTTGTTGTCTTTCACACGCAGACGCAACACCAGACGCCAGCCTTTATTGACCGGGTTATAACGTACGCTCTGCTCCACCACATCCGCGTTTTTACCTACGCTGACCTGCGGTGCCACCTGACTGTTTTCCGCCATCTTGCTCATGTCTTTACCCACGAAGTCGATGGTGAAAGCCACGGTGCCATCTGGCTGACGCACCAGATTTGACTGCTTCACGTCACCCGCAGAACGCAGGGTATTCTTCACCCAGGCGGTATCGTCGGAGTGCAGCTGATTTTCATCACGTGAGAAGTGCAGGCGATATTTGAAGTTCATCTCTTTGCCCGGCTCCGGCAGCGTCTCCGGTGTCCAGAAGGCAACGATGTTGTCGTTGGTTTCATCAGCCGTTGGGATCTCGACCAGCTCGACGCGGCCTTTACCCCAGTCGCCCAATGGCTCAACCCAGCCGCTTGGGCGCAGGTCGTAGCGGTCATCAAGATCCTGATAGTTGCTGAAGTCACGCCCACGCTGCAGCAGACCAAAGCCCTTCGGACTCTCAATGGTGTAAGTGCTCACAGCCAGATGACGTGGGTTATTCAGCGGACGCCAGATCCATTCACCATTACCGCTGTGAATAGAAAGACCGTCTGAATCATGCAACGCCGGACGGAAGTTGTTCACGGTGGACGGCTGATTCTGGCCGAACAGGAACATACTGGTCAGCGGAGCGATCCCCAGTTTGCCAACGTTGTCGCGCAGATAGACTTTCGACTGCACATCAACGGTCGATGCCTGGCCCGGACGCAGCACAAAGCGATAGGCACCCGCTGCGCGTGGCGAATCGAGCAGTGCATAGATCACCAGCTGTTTATCCTGCGGTTTCGGACGTTCAATCCAGAACTCTTTGAAACGCGGGAACTCTTCACCGGACGGCAACGCAGTATCGATCGCCAGGCCGCGGGCAGACAGGCCATAAACCTGACCGGCACCGATCACCCGGAAATAGCTGGCCCCGAGGAAGCTGGCGATCTCATCATCTTTACCCTTGCTGTTTAACGGGTAGAGCACTTTGAAACCGGCGAATCCGAGGTTTTTCACCGAGTCGACGTCATGTTTTACATTGCCGAAATTAAAATAATCGGGGCTGTATTTGATTTCGCGCACCGCGTTAGCGGTCACTTCGTTAATCTGAACCGGGGTATCGAAATACATACCCTGGTGGTAAAATTCCAGCTTGAACGGCGTGCGCAGCTTGCCCCAATACGCTTTATCGTGGTTAAACTGGATCTGCTGGTAATCAGCAAATTTCATTTCACGAAATTGAGAGGGTAAATTGCTTTTTGGCGCTTCGAAGCTTTTCCCTGCCAACGCTTTGGCTTGTCTGGCAACATCATCGATGTTAAACGCCCAACTGTTATTGGCGTATAACGCCAGCAGAACTGCAGTACCAATCCAGCGTACCTTCATCAGTCCGGCTTTATTTTTTTCTTTAGTCAGCACATCCCCCCCTTTCGTGTGCTTAAATCAAACCCGCTTATCTTAAAGGATTATTCGGTTTTCCGACAGCTTATGCGCAACATTGTTCCCGCATTTCGTCAGGCAAAGACCCGCTTTTAGGACAATTAAACACTACGGATTCCACTGATAGTATACCTTGTTTATCGCAGGTAGAATTTCGCCCGAGCATAATCCGGTTTCAGGGCGAAACCGGTCAAACGTACTAACGAACTGGAACTTTATGAGTACAGCAAAACCTGAACGTGAATACTTCCTCGACTCTATCCGGGCGTATCTGATGTTACTGGGGGTACCGTTTCACGTTTCCCTCATTTACTCCACGCAGAAATGGGCGGTTAACAGCAATGACGCCTCTCTGTGGCTGACGTTGCTGAATGATTTCATTCACTCGTTTCGTATGCAGGTGTTTTTCGTCATTTCGGGTTATTTCTCCTACATGCTTTACCTGCGCTATCAGCCGAAACGCTTTCTTAAAGTGCGGCTGGAGCGTGTCGGCATCCCGCTTCTGACCGCCATTCCGCTGATTACCCTGCCGCAGTTTTTTATGCTGAAAAACTGGACTGCCAAGCTGGCCGACTGGCCGCGCTTCACGCCCTATCAGAAATTCAATAACCTGATGTGGGAGCTCATCTCGCACCTGTGGTTTCTGGTGGTGCTGGTGATGTTGACCACGCTCGGCATGGTGACCTTCCGCTGGTTGCGCGATCAACACCGCACCCTGGATTACAGCCGGGTCGGCTGGGGTTCGCTGGCTGCGGGCGTAGTGGGCTGGGCGCTGCTGTGGTGTGCCTTCCGTCGCCTGATCTTTCTGTTCCAGCCCGCCTGGCTGATGGATGGCCTGTTCAGCATCATCGTGATGCAGACGCTCTTCTATCTGCCGTTCTTTATGCTGGGGGCGCTGGCGTGGAAGCATCAGCCGCTGAAACAGCTGTTTGTCCGTTTCAATCCGCTGATGTGGGCCGGCGCGGTAGTGATGTTTATTGCCTACTGCGCTAATCAGCGGCTGAGCAGTGGTGAAGGCTGGCTGTATGAACTGGATGCGCTGATCTCGACGCTGATGGGATTATGCATGCTGAACGTCTGCTTCTGCTTTGGTCATAAGCTGCTGAACTCGCACTCCCCGCGCATCATGTATCTGGTGAATGCGTCACTGTTTATCTATCTGGTGCACCATCCGCTGACGCTGCTGTACGGCATCTACGTCACGCCGCGCATCGAAAACAACACGCTGGGCTTTTTCCTTGGCCTGTTAATGGTGTTCGGGATTGCGTTCCTGCTGTATGAGATTCACCTGCGGATTCCGCTGCTGCGCTTCCTGTTCTCCGGTAAATTTGAACGCAAATAAACCGGGATCAGGCAACTAATGGGTGCCGGCCTTTAATGGTGTTAGCCAGAGACGGTTCACAAACTTAACGCAAAGGGAGCCTGCGCCCTCCGCAAAGACACAAAACCCGCCAGCGATGGCGGGTTTTGTGTCTTTGCGGAGGGCGTGCGCGGCGTCCAGATTACAGCAGCCACTCAATAGGCAAGCGCCACACCAGCCGCACCTGCAACCGCTGCCACCATGAGCAGCCCGGTTCATGCTTATGCACTATCTGTTGCGCCTCGCCGGGATACTCCAGCCAGTTCACCCGTCCCCACTTATCCAGCCGCAGCGTCCAGGCGCGATCGCGCATCGACTGACTGAAGCGCTCATGGGTCACCTGTGCCAGCGTTTCACTCTCAATCACCAGCCCCATTTCGGTATTGAGCACCGCCGAGCGGGGATCGAAGTTGAACGAACCGATAAACAGCGTCTGCTGATCGACGGAAAAAGTTTTGGCGTGAAGGCTGGAGCCGGAGTTACCGGTTAAGCCGCGATCGTGTGGGGCATCCTGCAGCGCCGCCTGAGGTTTAAGCTCATAGAGGGCGATACCGTGCCGCAACAGCTTTTTGCGCCATTTGGCATAGCCGGCATGCACAATCGAGACATCATTAGCCGCCAGCGAGTTGGTCAGGATGGCGATTTTCACCCCTTTGCGCTTCAGCGACAGCAGCTGCGCTACGCCAGCGCGGGTTGGCACAAAATAGGCGGAGATAATGTCGAACTGCCGTTGCGGTGTCCCAATCACCTCCAGCATCCGCTGCGGCAGCAGGGTTTTCGGACGCGCCTTACCCAGCCCTTTACGCGGATCGTCACTCAGCAGGCGGGTTCTGGCCCAGGTCAGCGCTAAGCTGTCCTGCGCCAGATCCTGCAACAGTGAGGCGTTTTCCAGCCGCTGCAGATAGCGCTGCACCGCCTCGCTGTGCCGCCACTCGGCAGGCAAACTGACGTTATCTTCCGCCTGCTCATCATCATCCAGTACCTGCTGTAGCGGCGAGACCGGCCGGCTATTCCAGTAACGTTCAAAATCCTGCGCCACTTCCTCAACCACCGGGCCAATCGCCATCACGTCGAGATCGGCAAACAGCGGCTCATTGCCGGTGCCGAAGTATTCATCGCCAACATTGCGTCCGCCCACGATGGTGGTCACCCCATCGACGGTGAAACTTTTGTTGTGCATACGGCGGTTGAGGCGGGCAAAGTCGGTGAGATAGCCCAGCGCCCGTAAGGTGCGAAATGAAAAGGGATTAAACAGCCGCACCGCAATATTGGGGTGACGGTTGAGCTGGGCCAGCGTTTCATCCAGGCCCGGCGTATTATTGTCGTCCAGCAGCAACCGGACTTTGACACCACGCTGTGCCGCTTCCAGCATCGCGCTGAACAGCAACCGGCCAGAGAGATCGTTTTGCCAGATGTAGTACTGAATATCGAGTGAACGCTCCGCTTTTTGCATCAGCAGATAGCGCGCCGCAAAGGCATCCAGCCCATCGCTGAGCGGATAAATCCCGCTCAGTCCGGGATGACGCTGGCACTGCGGCACCAGTTGCGCCTCCAGCCAGCTGGGCTGTTCGGATTGCTGAGGCAGCTCAAACGCTTCGGTCATGACCATTCCCTGTAAAATGCAGTTATTTTTATTATTCCCCGGCCCGCACGCTGACGCTATACGATCCTTCTGACTTCGTAAAACGCCGCGGCTGGTTTTTAGTCTAGACTTAGTCGGACGATCTGTGACCGGCATTGCCCGGCAGGAGAGGAATATGTCACATCAGCCCCTTACAGACGCCCGCCAGCGCCATCATCCCAGCCTGTTTCGCAGTTTTTTCCAGGGCAGTTTTCCCTGCTCCACCGCCTGCCGCACGCCAGGAAAACGGCTGGATATGGTGATCAGCAGCGGTCACGATATGCTGCTGGAGAAGGATTACGCCGCCCTGGCCGAACAGCACCTGTTCACCGCGCGTGACGGGGCGCGCTGGCACCTGATTGAAAAAGTCCCGAATCAGTATGACTGGCAGAGCTTTCTGCCGATGATTGACGCCGCACGCCGACAGAATCTGCAGATTATCTGGGAGCTGGCGCACTTCGGCTATCCCGACCATCTTAATATCTGGAAAGCGGAATTTGTTGACCATTTTAGCCGTTTCGCCCGCGCGATGGCGCAACTGATGCGAGATGAGGGCATCGAACAGCCGTTCTTTACTCCGGTCAATCAAATCTCATTCTGGTCGTGGGCCGGTGCCGATGTCGCCTGGTTCAATCCGCACGCCGCGGGCCGGGGCAAAGAGCTGAAACGTCAGCTGGTGCGCGCCTCGCTGGCTGCCATTCATGCCATTCGCGAGGTCTATCCCGATGCGCGCTTTGTGCTGACCGATCCGCTGGTGCAGATTGCGCATCATAGCGATAATCCGGACAGTAAACCCTACGCGGATGCCCAGCATCAGGCGCAATTCGAAGCCTGGGACATGCTGGCGGGTCGCCTCGATAAAGAGCTGGGCGGCAGTGAAGATTGCCTTGATATTCTTGGTCTGAATTACTACCCCGACAACCACTGGTTCTTCCCCGATCGGCCGATGCCGGCAGACGATCCGGCACGCGTTCCGCTGCATATTTTGCTGGCGCAGTGCTGGCAGCGCTTCCAGCGCCCGATGCTGATTGCCGAAACCGGTGCCGAAGGCGAGGCGCGTGCGCCGTGGCTGCAGGAGATCAGTGAGAATGTCGCGGTGGCGCTGGATCAGGGGATTGCGGTGGAGGGCGTTTCGCTCTATCCGGTGGTGGAATATCCGGCCTGGGCGGATGACCGGCGCTCACCCGGCCCGCTGTTCGGGCTGGCCGATCCCAACGGGAATCGCAACCTGCACGAGGCGTTAGCGCTGGTGCTGCGCAGTCAGCAGATCAAATTTACCCGGCGCGATCAGACGTGCTGAGACGGCGGCGCTTTGGGATAGCAGGACTGGACATCCAGTGACGGATCGGTGGGATGACGTACGTCGGTGAGCCAGGTCATGGTAAACAGGAATGTGACGCCGATCAGGCAGGCGGTCAGCAGGCCGATAATTGCGATCAGTTTGTCATCTCTCGATTCCATCGCCGTCTCCTTTTCCCTTTCCCTGAATCGCCTGTGCGTTCAGCTCATCCAGAGCGTAATCATCAGGACAAAGATTATAAGCGTAACCGAGGTCACCGCAAGCACTACAATCGCGAAGTGCGCATCGTCGAGCGACTGGCGAATCGGCTCATCGTGATCGTCGGGTGGCAAAGGTAACGACATGGGGTTCCTGTAACATGGGTTCAGCTGACCGGTTATGCAGCGCGTCACAGTGTAGAGGAAAGCCTGAGTGGCGTCCGGTTCTTTCGTCTGGAAAATAAACGGAGTGCGCGCGGCACCCCGTTTTCACCACCATCGGCCCGATCAGAAGTCGTAGGTTACCCCGACTTTCAGCGTGCGGCCGTCGCCCTGTGACAGATAGGTACCGGTGTCATCCACGTTAGCCCAGTATTTTTCGTTGGTAACGTTTTCGACTCCGACACGCCAGACCATCTCATTCTGATTAAGCTGAGTGCGGTAACGCAGCCCCAGATCCAGCGTGGTATAGCTGTCGATCTTTTTGCTGTTGGCGGCATCCGCCCACTGTGAACCGGAATGGGTGATCAGCGCGGTGGCGGTTAACCCTTCCAGCGGCCTGATGTCATATTCGGCACCCAGCGTATAGGTGTCGCGCGGCACGCCCACCGCCTGCTTACCGTCATAGGCGCCACCAGCGGTTTTTTCCATCACCGGGTCGAGCCAGGTGGCGCTGGCGTTAAGCCGGACGCCCAGTACCGGCTCGCCAAACAGATTCGTTTCAATGCCACGATGGCGCTGCTCACCGTTCATGCCATACACACCATTGGCGTCAATCATTCCCGACGGCTTTTTAATCTCAAACAGCGACAGCGTGCCGCCGATGCGGCCAAAATCGCCCTTCACCCCGACCTCATTCTGTTTCGAATGGGCGATGCCGGTAATGGCCCCCGGATTGACGACCGTATCATTACGCGGCGCCACCGAACCGGGCTGCAGCGCTTCGGTGTGATTGGCATACAGAGAGATCGACTGCCACGGCTTGTAGACCACGCCATAGGTCGGCATCCAGCGGCTATTGGTGTAGCGCGAAGCGGTATCTTCCGCGCCGCTGTTGTAATTGTAATTACGCACCCACACTTTCTGATGGCGCGCACCCACGGTCAGCAGCAGCGAATCATCAAACAGGCCCAGGGTGTCGCTCAGCAGATAGCCCTGGGTACGCGACCGCGCGGTGGTCAGAGGATCGGAGAACTTGCCGCCGGCAAAGTTAGCTGTCGGCGCGGCAATTTCATCGGTGTGATAGATGTTGGTATTGGCATTGGTCAGCGACATCGCGTAAGCATTCTTCGCATTGGTGGTCAGCGCCGAGTAGCCGATGTTGACCTTATGCGAGATAAAACCGGTATCGAAATTGCCGCGCAGCCCGACCATACCGCTCATGTTGTCCTGCACGCGATTGGTATTAAAGGTGCCGATAGTGGCATCGCCCGCGCGGTTGATCAGTTTTGGCGTGCCGTAGTTACCGGTTTCGTGGGCGTGCTGCGCACCTAAACCGGCATAGGCGGTCCAGCTATCGCTGAGATCGTATTCCGCCCGGGCCATGCCAAACTCCGATTCCATGTCGCTGTAGACCCATTTCTGGCTGTAGTTATGGGAAGGGGAAGGCACTGCCGGAAGGAAGTCGACGCCGCTGATGTTGATGCCTTGCAAGCCGTCGTGGAAACTCTTTTTCTGGTAGCCGACGTCCAGTGAGGTACGTAACCGGTCACCGCGATAGTCCAGACCGATTGAGGCGGCGGTAGTGCGCTTTTTCTCGTCATCCACGCCGGTTTCCCCTTCGCGGTGGACCAGGTTAACCCGAACGCCAAACTGGTCGTTATCACCAAAGCGCCGTCCCGCATCCACCGTGGTACCGATCTGCGCATCGGAGCTGTAATCCACGCCTATCCGTGCCTGTGGAAGCTCCCCGGCATGTTTAGGTTCCAGGTTGATGATCCCGCCGACGCCACTGCTGGCCGCGCCGTTCAGCAGGCTGTTGGCGCCTTTGAAGATTTCAACCCGGTCAATCAGCGACGCATCCATCACCTGACGCGGCACCACGCCTGGCATTCCGCCATAGGTCATGTCATCGCCATCCAGCAGGAAACCGCGAATGCGGTAGCTTTCGGCGAAGTTACCGTAGCCTTTAACGTTTTGCACTCCGGCATCGTTACGCACCACATCAGCGATGGTTTTGGCCTGCTGGTCCTCAATCATTTTTGCGGTAAAGCCGATGATGTTAAACGGCACATCCATCGCCTTTTGCTCACCCAGCATGCCCAGCCGGCCGCCGTGCGCCACCTGCCCTTCCAGCCAGGCCGGCACTGTCTGATCGCCGCCCGGCTTAAAGCTGTCGTCGGGTGTCGCGGTTACCGTCATGGTCTGCCCGCTCTGGCTGGCGGTGGCTGAAGAGGCAGAAGGCGTTGCCGCCATCACGGGCAGAGATCCGGCACTGACCAGCATGGCCAGCAGAGTCGGTTTATATCCTGGGGTTAAAAGGCGCTGACGCATGGGTGGTTCCCTGATTTGAATTGGACTGAGAATCATTATTATTGCGGTTTGCGATTATGCGCAGGAGCGGGTCAATTGCAAGTAAAATTGCCGGTCAGGGAAGTGGATAGCTGAATGAAAAGCGGGCAGGAGAGAATAAAGAGAATGCCCATGCCTTAACGGCATGGGCAGGCAGTCAGACGCCGCAGAAATGTTAATTAATGGATGAGGCAGCACTCCCCGCTGACCAGCCACCGCCCAGCGCGCGATAGAGATCGATTTGCGCCAGCAGCAGGTTGTTTTTCACCGTCACCAGATTCAGCTGCGTTGAGAACAGGGTGCGCTGGGCATCCAGCTCATCAAGGTAAGAGGCGTAACCGTTCTGGTAGCGGTTGCTGGCGATACGCAACGCTTCTGCCACATAGCGTTCCTGCTTCTGCAACTCTGCCAGCTGCTCCTCTCCCTGCCGGATCGCGTCCATCGCATCGTTCACTTCCGAGAAGGCGTTACGCACCACTTTCTCATAGCCGTAGAGCGCCTGATTACGCGTTGCCATTGAGACATCCACTGCTGCGGTCAGCGCTTCACGGTTGAGCAGCGGAGCCAGAATGCTGCCGCCGACGCTCCACAGGCGGAACGGGTTATCCGCCAGCTGATGCAGCACCGAACTCTGTAACGTGCCGGTGGCGGTCAGGTTGATATTGGGCAGCAGCTGCGCTTTGGCGGAGGCCAGACTGGCATCGGCAGCCAGCAGCTGACGCTGAGCCTGGACAATATCCGGACGGCGATTAAGCAGCTGTGACGGCAGCAACGACGGCAGATGCTGCGGCGAGATCTGTTCAAACTGCTGACGGCGGGCGATTTCGCGCGGATTCATCGCCACCAGAATACTCAGCGCATTCTCCTGCTGTCTGATCTGGTGCCGGAGCTGTGGTATCTGCGCTTTGGCTGACTGATACTCCGATGCGGCCTGCATCCACTCCAGCCGCGAGGTATAGCCGGTTTCAAACTGGCGCTTCGCCAGCATCAATGAATTATTACGGGTCGCCAGCGTCGCCTCGGTAACCCTTAACTGCTCGTCCAGCGCGCAGAGGTTCAGGTAGCCGGTTGCTACCGAACTGGCGATGGTCAGTTCCGCTGCCGAGGCCGCCGCCTGTTGCGCCGCCAGCGACGCCCGTGAAGCCTCGATCGAACTGCTGCGCGCGCCCCATAAGTCAACGTCGTAGTTTGCCTGTAGCAGGCCCTGGAAAACATCGGTCTCATAAGGCTGACCGGTCACAGACGAAAGCGTACGTTCGCGGGTGGCCGCCGCGCCAGCACTCAGGGTCGGGAAATTGTCGCCCTGCGCCGCACGCAGCTGGGCGCGATACTGATCGACCCGCGAGCGCGCGGTCAGAATATCGGGATTGTTGCGCAGAGCCTGCGTCACCAGCCGGTTAAGATGCTCATCACCAAAGGCGCGCCACCAGCCAGCTTCCGGAGCGGCGTTGGGGCCGACCTGGTCGCGCCAGGCTGCCGGTATCGGCAGTGACGACGGCGCTTTTTCAACTTCGGTGGCGCAACCGGCCAGCGTCAGCGCCAGAGCCGCAATCAGTAAACGGCGGTCGATCATGGCGCGCCCTCACCTGCCGGTTGTGCCGCCGTATCAATACTCACCTCCACCGACATGCCGGGACGCAGTTGCTGCATATCGCCATCGTCGATACGAATGCGAACCGGAATGCGCTGGGCAATTTTGACAAAGTTACCGGTGGCGTTGTCGGGCGAAATGGCGCTGAACTCCGATCCGGCGGCGGGCGAAATAAATTCAACCTGACCGGTAAAGCGTTTGCCATCCAGCGCATCAACCCGGATGGTCACCGGCAGACCGGGCCGGATTCGCGCCAGCTGCGTCTCTTTCAGGTTGGCGATGATCCATTTACGGTTAGGCACTACCGAGGTCAGCCGCGTCCCGGCGGTAACATAAGCGCCGGTCCGCACCGACAACTGACCAAGCTGACCGTCATCCGGCGCGGTAATCCGGGTATTGGCCAGATCGATCTCCGCCAGTTCCAGTGCCGCTTTCGCACTGGCAACGTCGCCTTCCAGCGAGGCGCGGTTAACGATGACCGTTTGCAGATTTTGTTCTGCCACGGCGATTTGCGCCGCAGCCTGACGCACCTGCGCCTGCGCCTGGGCATTTGCCGCACGGGCCGCATCCCGTTCGCGCACTGACAATGAGCCGTCGGCGGCGAGGTTTTCGACCCGCTTCAGATCAAAGCCGCTTTTCAGCGCCTGCGCTTTGGCATTCTCCAGCACCGCTTTATTACTCTCAATCGTCGCCTGGGCACTGCGTCGCTGCTGCAGGTTATTGCTCAGCGCGGCTTCCTTCATCGCCAGTTGCGCCTGCGCCTGATGAACGCGCTGACGGTAGATACGATCGTCGATGGTCATCAGCAACTGACCCTTTTTCACCGGCTGCAGATCGATCACCTCAACCGAGGTCAGGTAACCGCTGACCTGCGGGCTGATAAAGGTCACCTGACCGCGAACATAGGCATTTTCGGTGCTTTGCACTGCGCTGGTAAAAGGCCAGAGTTGCCAGGCGTAGAGAATGACTAATACGCCAATCACCACAATGCCGCTGCCGGCGGCAATCGAAAGAATACGACGACGATTCGCACGATCGCGTTCTGCCGCCTGAAGTTCGTCCTGCTGACTCATTGTTTCTCCGTTGATTGCTGTAATTCGGCCAGCTGTTGCTGCTCTCGCAGGTTAAATTGTGCCTGCCGCCAGTCGAGATAACGCCGACGTGTTAAGCGCCAGATCACCCACATCAGGGTAATCAGGGCCAGCGCGGCCGTTAACAGATAGGTATCGTTGTACGCCAGCACGTTGGCCTGTAAGGTCGCCACGGTTTGCAGCTGGCTGCTGCTCTGCGCCCCGAGCAGAACGTTATCGCCGACCAGGCTGTTAAACAGCGCATTGTACTGGCTGAGACGTTCATTGACGTTAGGGTCCAGCAGCGAAAGTTGATCGCTGAGCAAACTGGAGTGATATTTTTCCCGCCAGGTCTGAAACGTCCCGAGGATCGCCGAACCGATCAGCCCGCCCAGGTTCTGACTCATGCCGAACAGCACCACAAAACTCACCAGGTTCTTCGGCTGCGTCACTACGCTGCCGATTCCCATCAGCATCGCCGGTGCCATGAAAAAAGCGCTGCTGAAGCCCAGCAGGAACTGGCTGAAGTACATATTGTTAGCGCGGGTCAGCGGGCTGGAGTGCGCATCCATCAGCGAGGCGATAATCATCACCACCAGCGAGGTGACGATGGGCCAGTTAAGGTGGTTGGGCTTGATGGTGAGCGCACTGGCGGCAATACCGACAATGACGCCAGCAATGATCGCCAGCGCCAGTCCGCGCATCTGATCGTTCTGCAGGCCAATCTGCTGTAAAAAACCTACCGCACCGGTGTTCTGCTCCGCCAGCACAATGCGGATCATGATCATCACAATGCCGAGACGCACCATCATGCCGCTACTCAGCCAGCGGGTATTGATCAGTGGATTGCGCCGGTTGTGCTCAATCACAATGGCGGTGACGATCAGCGTTAATGCGATGGCGGTACAGATGCCCAGCCACGGCGTGGTAAACCACCACTCAATCCGGCCCAGTGACAGTACGCCACACAGCAGCGCCATGCCCGGTGCCAGCAGCATAAAGGTGACGAAATCCATTTTTTCAAAGGTTTTGATCCGATCGCCGGGCGGTAACTTAATCACCAGCACGCCGCCCAGCGCAATCAGCGCCAGGCCCAGTTCAAACAGGTAGAGTCCGCGCCATTCATTGAGTTGCAGCAGTTCCGAAGAGAAGAGTCGGGCCAGCGGAATCGCCAGTTGCGATACCGTCAGACCGATCACCAGCGCTTTCAGGCGATGCTTCGCAGGCCAGGCCTGTACCTGATAATAGATACCCAGCGAGCTGAGCGCTGCCGCCACCATGCCGTGCGCAGTACGCACGATGATCGCTGAACTGAGATCGTTGGCGAACAGATGAAAAAACGCCACCAGCACATAGAGCACCAGAAACGCTTCGGTAAAGGCGCGCAGGCCAAACTGCTGTCGGAACTTCACCAGCAGCAGGTTGATGGAGATGTTGCCCATCACGTAGACCGCGGGCAGCCAGGCTATCTCATTGGAATAGGCGCCGAAGGTGCCCTGCAGGTTAATCAGATTGGCGGTCACCAGCGCGTTGCTTAGCGCGCCGGTCAACGAGATCAGCAGACCTATCAGGCCAAACGCTATCCGTTTCGGCAGCGGATGCAGCGGGGTCGAAGGTGATCCCGGCAGCATCGGTTTTTCATGCGGTAACCATTCGCGCGCGGCGTAGGGATTGCGCTTCGCCACCTTTACATGCTTCCCATTCGCGTCAGCAACTGCTGCAGCACCCGTTCGGTGACGGCCAGATCCTGCGGGTCAATATCCGCCAGCATTGCGCTGCGCAGCGCATCTGCCTGGGTTTTTACTTTGGCAAACGCCTGATTGCCTTTTTCAGTCAGTACCAGGTGACGCTTACGTCGATCCTCCGGCGGCTGCACCCGCGACAGCAGCGACTGTTTTACCAGCCGATCCACCAGCGGCACCATGCTGGCATCTTCCAGACCCAGCATCTGCGCCAGTTCAGTCTGGGTCAGACGTTCAGGCTCGCTGGCAATCAGGCCAATCGCCATCCAGCTGCTCATGCTCAGACCGCTGTCTTTCAGATGACGGTCAACGGCCAGGCGCCAGGCGTGTGCGGTCAGATGCAGTAAATGGGTAAAAGTACGAGTGTGCGAAGACAAATGTTAGCAACCTAATAGTCAGACATCTAATTAAATGGAGGCGTTATTATACGCAAAGCGAAACGCGAATGAAAAGCGCCCGATCTGTTAAAAATTAGTGGATCGCGGCAGAATGTCCAGAGGCCGTAACCGGGAGTGCGACACCATGATAACAGCTGCGAAAAACTGGGTGGATTTGCGCCGTGACGCTGCCAGCGGTATTGAGTCGATTCGCGCCCATTTTACCGGACACGCTTACGATCCGCACTGGCACGACAGTTATCTGATTGGCGTGACAGAGCAAGGTGTACAGCAGTTTCATTCGCGACGCAAACAGCATCAAAGCCGACCCGGCACGGTGTTTATGCTGGAGCCGGAAGAACTGCATGATGGTGACGCGATCAACCCGCAGGGCTTCACCTATCGCATGCTCTACCTTTCACCGCAGCAGGTGCAGCAGCAGCTCGCTCCGCTGCTGGCTGAGGGGCCGGAACCGCGTGAACTGAGCTTTGCCGCGACCCTGCGTGACGACCGGCCGCTGGCTTATGCGGTGTGGCACGCCTTTGACGCGCTATGGCACGATCACCCCGCTCTGATTAAAGAGGCGGCGCTCGACCGGCTGTTTGGTCAGCTGACGCAACACCGGCTATGGCGATTGCCGGAAGCAGACTGCCCAGGCGATAGCCGGCTGGCACTGCTGGCGCGCGACTGGCTGATTGCCCATCATACGGAGAATCCGGGCTTACAGCAGATGGCACAGAGCCTGAACATCGACCGCTTCCGCCTGTCGCGACGCTTTCAGGCCCACTGGGGCTTGCCGCCGCATGCGTGGCTGGTGCAGTGGCGGCTGAGTCAGGCGCGACGGCGTCTGGCGGAGGGCCAGCCGGTGGCCGATGTGGCGGCGACGCTGGGCTTTGCCGATCAGAGTCATCTGGGCCGCTGGTTCAAACGAGCCTGCCAGCTCAGTCCGGCGCGTTATCAGCGCATCTGCACAAATCTTCCAGACCTGACTTAACCGGCTTGCCACAATGCGCTTTTTTAGTCAGGAGAAGCGTGATGCAGGATTTACGTTGTGTGATGATTTTAAATGCCAGTTTGCCGCCGGGCAAAGCGACCAATGCCGCGGCGGTGATGGCATTAACGCTCGGCCAGCGCCATCCGGCACTGGTAGGTGACGCGCTGGAAGACGCCAGCGCCCATCCCAGCCCCGGCCTGATTCCGGTCGGTATTCCGGTTCTGGCGGCCACGCCCGAACAGCTCAGCCTGCTGCGGGAAAAAGGCGAACTGACCGGCTGCGATATGGTGCTGTTTCCGGAAGAGGGTCAGTCCACCACCGACTATCAGGCGCTGAGTGCTGCGATGCGTCAGCAGCCACGCCAGCAGTGGCGCTTGCTGGGCGTCGCTGTTGTCGGTGAGAAAAAGGCGCTGCGCAAACTGACCGCAAATTTAGCCCTGTTCAGCTAAGTCGGGTGCGGAAAGCCGATCGCGGTTTTCCGCCTCATTTTCAGATTGACCTCTGGCTGTACAGATTTTCTGTACAGATTTTTTCTCGGAATATTCCTTATAACCTCCTGTTAACCTTCATATAGCACATAATGCTCAATAATCCGATTGTACAGATCGGGATTCATTGTATAACTTTATCCCCACGAGTTGTCTTGCGACTCTGTAACGAATGATGCACTTGCGTCGCCTCTGAAGGTGTCAGTGGATTTCCACCTTCAGAGGTTATTTTTTTATCCGTTAATTTATGACGTTGGGTTCCTTCGCATCTGTCCATGCGGAGGTTTTTTTAATGTCTTTTTTGTCCTGACATCCGAAACGGAATCGGGCTGTTTTGAAGGGCTGACACATGCAAAACCAGAACATCGTACCTAAAACCGATAAAGAGATTGCCGACTACTTTAATGCTGCGGCCAATAAACCGGCCAGTGATATGGAGATGCTCGGTTTACTGGTCGCGGAGATCCTGCAGTCCGGCATGCCGGTGAGTAACAAAGCGATCATTTCGAAATTGATTCATCGTCTGGAGCTGGAAAGCGACCGCGAATCGCTGGAAATTTACCGGCAGTTGCTGGAGCTGGTGGTTCACAAAACCCCGGATGATTTTTCGCTGTAATCCCGACTCCACGGAGGGAGTCACTCTGCCTTTTTCTGGTATCTTCGCCCTTCGCCCGGTAACATCTGCCTCTCACTGTTTATCCTGACTTTCTCGCCCTTCGCGCGAGAGCAAAACAAAATAAGAGCCTGCAACCTTTTATGACCCAATCAAATGATGTCGCTGCAACGCCTGTTGTAGCGAGTGATATCAGTGTCGGCCGCGTACTGCGCTCACCGGCACTGCTGACCCGCGAATGCCTGGCCGGTGTGATCACCGCGCTGGCCCTGATCCCTGAAGTGATCTCCTTTTCCGTTATTGCTGGCGTTGACCCGAAAGTCAGCCTGGTTGCCTCAGTGGTGCTCTGTCTGACCCTGTCGATTCTCGGTGGACGTCCGGCGATGGTCACCGCTGCGGCCGGTTCGGTGGCGCTGGTCATCGGTCCGATGGTGCATCTGCATGGGGTTGAATATATTTTGCCGGCGGTAGTGATGGGCGGCGTGATTCAGATCCTGTTTGGGGTGGCCGGACTGGCGCGCATGATGCGCTACATTCCACGCTCGGTGATGCTGGGATTTGTGAACGCGCTGGGCGTGCTGATTTTCTTTGCGCAGGTTCCGCATGTCTGGGGACAATCTTCGCTGGTGTGGATCTTCTTTGCCGTGACGCTGGCCATCGTGCTGCTGCTGCCACGTCTGGTGAAAAGCGTCCCCTCACCGCTGGTTGCCATTGTCGTGGTGACCGCCGTTGCCCTGCTGATGGGCTACCGGATGCCGAACGTCGGTGATGAAGGACCAATGAGCCCCGGCCTGCCCGGTTTTAACAGCCTGATGGTGCCGCTGAATCTGCAAACCCTGCAGATTATCTGGCCTACCGCGCTGAGTATCGCTTTTGTCGGGCTGATGGAGTCGCTGCTGACCGCCAAGCTGGTTGATGATCTGACCGATACGCCTTCCAGCAAGCGGCGGGAATCCTGGGGTCTGGGCGTCGCCAATATTTTTGCCGGTTTTTATGGTGGCATCGCCGGTTGTGCCATGATTGGCCAGACCATCGTTAACGTGGAGCTGGGCAAGGCGCGCAGTCGGGTCTCGACGATTGCTGCCGGACTGGTGCTGCTGCTGCTGGTCACCGGCCTGAGCCAGATTATGGCGCAAATCCCCATGGTGGTGCTGGCGGGGATCATGATGGTGGTGGCGGTAAAAACCGTTAACTGGCACAGCCTGCAACCGGCAACCCTGAAACGCATGCCGTGGTCGGAAACGCTGATTATGGTATTAACGGTGGTGGTAACGGTCTGGACTGGAAACCTGGCGCTGGGCGTGCTGGCCGGAGTGATTGTCGCGATGATGCTGTTTGCCCGCCGTATTGCGCATGTCATTCACGCGGAGCGTCAACTGAGTGAAGATGGCGAGTCGGTACGTTATACGGTGCGGGGGCCCCTGTTTTTTGCCAGCAGTAACGATCTGTTTGAGCATTTTGATTATGCCCACGATCCGAAGAGCGTAATTATCGATTTAACTCATGCGCAAATCTGGGATGCGTCGAGCGTGGCGGCACTGGATGGCATTGAGTATCGCTATCAGCGCTATGGCGCACAGGTCACCATTGTGGGACTGGATAACCGTAGCACTGACTTCCACCGCCGGTTGACCGGTAATTTCGGTTAGCCTTGCGGTTGACCCTGACCGATCGGCTGTCTGATGGACAGCCGATCGGATTCAGGCCTGTTGCCGGCGCGCTTTGTAGCGGGCCACCATCGTCACCAGCGCCTGATAGATCAGACCGGCGTAGAGACTCATCAGAATCGCCATTGCTGGCTCTTTGCCCTGCTGCTGCCATGACATAAACCACATGAACACGCCCCACAGAACAGAGAACACCAGCCAGCCGCGGACGAACTTCACGATGCCATTCATAACCACTCCTCTTAAATGATGCGCTACCTTAGCGGTGTTCGGCACAAAACGCATTGTTGTCATAGCTGAGTTGAGAGGCGCCTCAAATAAAACGGACCCCCGATTTCGTTCTGACGAGCGCAGCGTGGTGAGCCAGGTGATTCCCGGTCGCTTTTCTATACTCAATGCACCGTCTGAACTTTCAGGATATTTTGATGAAACGTTGCGCTTTATTACTGTCAGCTTTTGCCATTATCACCACCCTTTCCGCCTGCGCGCCTCCGTCGCCTGGCAGAGATGCGCCACCGCCGCCCTCACCGCCAGGCGGTCAGCAGCCGGTTGGAGCGCCCGGTGGCAGTGGACCGGTTGGGCAGCCACAATCCTGAACCGGTGCCACTGAGCACAGGCTATTCCGCCCGGTGCGCGATGCTTCAGACGCCGGGCGTTCTAATGCCGATGGGCACATCCACACTCAGACATTTCGCCCGGTCGCTGTTTGCCAAAATGGGAGTGGCGAATCTTTAACACGCCTTCACGCTCCTCGGCTTCTTCTGCTGCCACTGTTCCGAGCAGATGATTCAGCGCCTGGCTAATGCGCCAGCCGATATTGTCGGCCCAGGTGGTCAGATGCCAGGTAGAGGAGCGCGCTTCGTCAACATCGCCAAATCCCGCCACCGCAATGTGCGCACCCTGACCAAAATCACGGATCGCCTGCATGACACCAAATGCCAGTAGATCACTCTCGCAGAAAAGCGCCTGAATGCGCTCGGCCGCGCGGGTCTGTTTCAGGTAACGGGTCACAGCCTGATAAGCCTGCTCGCGATCGCTGCCATCTGCCAGCAGTTCGGCCGCAAGGGTGTGGTTCGCCGTCATCAGGCTGGCGTGATAGCCTTGCATTTGCGGCGATCTGCCTGGATGACTCTGCAGAGAGCCAAAACGCTGGTGCCCCTCAGCCAGCAACAGACGCCCCATCTCCTCGCCCGCCCGTCGGGCATCGTGCTGCACGTCCGGCTCAGCATCTGGCCGAATTACCGGCAGCGAGCTGGCCGCAAGCGCCTCATCCCATTGCCGATCACTTACCCCGTCGGACAATACCAGTAAACCGCGTAGCCCTAATGGTGCAGCCTGCGTTAACTGTGCGGTTAGCGTCTGTCCGGTGTCGGCGGGTAATAGCAGCATCAGCGCGCCGCGTGTGTTGAGCTGGCGCGCCAGTTCGTTGAGGACATTCTGATGACAGGGAGCGAGTAACGGGCTGGTGACTACGCCAATCATCATGGGAAATGCGGCTTCAGGCTGTCGGGAAGGGGAAAGCGTCATCATCAGTGTCCTGACTTCTCTGCGGCTAAGAACAATAGCCCCTACCATACTGGAAATAGCTGACTTTCAACAGGTTACAAAGCCAGAGCCAGGCCGCAAAAATGCGTGAAAAATAATGTAATGGGCGGGCAGCGACCAGAGGACCCAGGGAAGCCTGGCAGCATGTAATTTCGCCTTCAGGCGGGTCCGGCCGGCCATCTGGTTATCTGAGCTGCACTCGGTGTTATTTCATCCCAAAAGATGCGTTTGCCGCTGAATACGTTTTGGCTGCTGAGAAAACGGATTTTTCAGTGCGTTAGCACTCGCATCAGAATAGAGACGCCAGATAAGAAATCTATTTCTCTGTCATCAGCACACCCTATTAATAAGCCAGCCGCCAGAATCAATTATTGGCGCGCTTTAATATCCGCATAATTCTGCACAACTCCCCACAATGCGACGCGATGCGAAAAAGAGAAGCCGTACGCGCATCGGTTATTATTGTCAGGCCGCTCCTGTCATAAGCATATTCCGCCGAAACGGTCCGGTCAGCACCGCTTTGATGGCA
The DNA here is from genome assembly GCF_037149395.1 of Pantoea sp. USHLN298. Lineage (NCBI taxonomy): Bacteria > Pseudomonadati > Pseudomonadota > Gammaproteobacteria > Enterobacterales > Erwiniaceae > Pantoea > Pantoea sp. USHLN298. Next base: position 634,858 of record NZ_JBBCRO010000001.1, on the reverse strand, counting down.
CCCTGATTCAGCCTGCATCTGCACGGGAAAACGTAGCGCCTGACCCATAGTCAAGGCCAGGGCGTTTCAGCCGGTCAGTGCGGGAAGTGTGTTGGCGGCGGTCCGGCGGGCGACAGCAGGACCGGGCAGCAGGAGTTGAACCTGCATCGGCAACCCACCAGGAGTTGCAGTAATACCGTTATACCATGCCCGTAGGGTCACGTGCCGCGTGAAGGTTTTTTCTCTGGCATAGGTGCCTGCTGCTCTGCCTGCCCTGCCCCATAATCTGTCTGACGCGCATAGGCGGAATAGGGAAAACAGGACGCTATCGTCAGCGGATTTTTACACTGCGCGCAAACGGCACCGTGGTGGCCCGACTCCGTTTCATCACAGGCGGTAAAGCGGAATTTTCTGCAGCCACATGAAGGACATTTAAAGGTTAGCATGCCGATTATTCCACTGGCTTTTACTGCCGCAATGATGCCTGATTAAATAAAGGGTAGTGCCCGCTAATTAGGCTGCAAGCGCAAGCGGTGACAATTTGATAAAACCGTGCAGGTCGTAAAAATTATTTACTGTGGCTTTTAATAAGTGATTATTCAGCTAGCCTTACTATCCAGCCTGTCGGGAAGACTATTCCGGCGCAGATGACTGTATTAAGCGAAGAGGTAAGTACCATGCCCTCAGGACAATTTTATATTATTGATCATCCCGAGCTGACGTTCACCGCCAGTTACCATATTGATACCGTCAATGAAAAACCGTTTAAATCGCGTATGGTGCTTGAGATCCAGAAGCAACTGCAGCCGACAGAAGCGTTTGATACGGCCCGTATCGGTCAGGAGGTCACCTTTGTCTCTTCCAGCGGCGAAGCGCAGCGCCTCTATCTGATCAGTAACACTGACGATCGGCTGGTGTTCAGTTCCCGTGCCTGAAGGTGAGGCAGTTTTTACCGGGCATAATGGCAGTGGCGTCTGAACGGAAAAGTGGGCCGTATTGCAAATCGCAGGCACAAAAAAACCGCCTCTGAGGGGCGGTCATACGACACTGCTTATCATTGATTTTATTGGTAATTCGATATGGTGCCCGGGGCGGGACTTGAACCCGCACAGCCTTACAGCCGAGGGATTTTAAATCCCTTGTGTCTACCGATTTCACCACCCGGGCAGGGTGTAACTGGAGGCGCGTCCCGGAGTCGAACCGAGGTACACGGATTTGCAATCCGCTGCATAGCCACTCTGCCAACGCGCCTTAAACTGATGTGCCGTCAGGTTAACCTGACCTGCGAATCTGGAGCGGGAAACGAGACTCGAACTCGCGACCCCGACCTTGGCAAGGTCGTGCTCTACCAACTGAGCTATTCCCGCATTTTTCAGCAACTGCATCGAACTTGCTGATTTTATTTACCTTCTGGCAGACTGGCTGCCGTTCGATGCGATGCATTCTACTGACCTCACGCAATGAGTCAATAAAATTATCCTCACTGTGTGTCTGTTTGCTGCTTTTTGAATCGCATCGATCACGGTTCGAGCAGATCGCCGCGTGCAGCACTCAGATACTGGAACATCGACCAGAACGTCAGCACCGCTGCAATGTATAACGCCACCACGCCAATCCCGACCACGGTGCTGTCAGGACGCCACAGCAGGGCAAACAGTGACAGCATCTGGGCAGTGGTTTTCACTTTGCCAATCCATGAAACGGAGACGCTACTGCGTTTGCCAATCTCAGCCATCCACTCACGTAGCGCGGAGATGATAATTTCGCGGGCAATCATGGTGGCGGCAGGCAGGGTAATCCACCAGGCGTGGAAATATTCCGCCACCAGCACCAGCGCCATGGCCACCATCACTTTATCCGCTACCGGATCAAGAAAGGCACCAAAGCGCGTGGTCTGTTTCCAGCGGCGCGCCAGAAAGCCGTCAAACCAGTCGGTGACGGCGGCGAAAATGAAGATCAATGCGGTAGCCAGCGGCGCCCAGTGAAACGGCAGATAGAAAGCCAGCACAAAGAACGGGATGAGGACGACTCGGAACAGGGTGAGACACGTCGGAATGTTAAATTGCATATGCCGGTAACTGTCTGGAATGGGTAGAATTTAACGTATGTTCCTACATTGCCCCCCCCGTTTCAATGCTAGTGTTTCAACGAGTAGTATATTTTTTCTGCCAGCGCGTGTGAGATACCCGGTACATTGGCGATCTCTTCCACCGAGGCATTCATCAGCGGTTGCAGGCCCCCCATATACTTGAGCAGTTGCTGACGCCGTTTCGGCCCTACCCCTTCGATACTTTCCAGCGCACTGGTGTTCTTGACCTTAGCCCGTTTTTTGCGGTGGCCCGAAATTGCATGATTGTGAGCGTCGTCACGAATATGCTGGATGACATGCAGCGCAGGCGCATCCGGCGGCAGCGATACCCCTTCGCCTTCCGCTTCAAAGAACAGCGTTTCCAGACCGGCTTTACGATCGCTGCCTTTGGCGACACCCAGTAGAATCGGGTGGGATTTATCCCAGGGTACATCCAGTTCGGCAAACACCTGTTTTGCCTGTGCCAGCTGCCCTTTCCCGCCATCGATCAGGATCACATCGGGGATCTTATCCTCTTCGATGGCTTTACCATAACGTCGGCGCAGCACCTGATTCATCGCCGCATAGTCATCGCCCGGCGTGATGCCGCTGATGTTATAGCGGCGGTAATCGGCACGCAGCGGACCGTTCTGATCAAACACCACGCAGGAAGCGATCGTCTGTTCGCCCATGGTGTGACTGATATCGAAACACTCCATGCGGGTAATTTTGTCGAGTTCAAGAAACTCTGCCAGCGCCGCCAGACGCTGATGAATGGTCGAGTGTTGCGACAGCCGGGTGGTTAACGCGGTTGCGGCGTTGGTCCGCGCCAGTTTCAGATAACGGGCACGGTCACCGCGCGGTTTACTCTGAATCGAGACGCGACGACCGGCCAGTTCACTTAGCGAGTCAGCCAGCAGCTCGCGCTCCGGCAGCGTAAAGTCGAGCAGGATATCGCCCGGTAAGGTGCGCGCTTCACTGCCCTGCAGATAGAACTGCCCGACAAAGGTTTGCACCACTTCGGCCAGATCGGTATCCGCCGGCACTTTCGGGAAGTAGCTGCGGCTGCCTAACACTTTGCCCTGACGAATAAACAGCACATGCAGACAGGCCATACCCGCCTCATAGGCTACGCCCATCACGTCCAGATCATCGCCCTGATTAGAGACAAACTGCTTCTCGGTAATCCGACGTACCGCCTGAATCTGATCGCGCAGGCGCGCCGCTTCTTCAAATCGCAGCCCGACGCTGGCCTCTTCCATCCGCTTCACCAGCAGATTCAGCACCTGGTCATCTTTGCCCGCCAGGAACAACCGCACATAATCGGTTTGCTGCGCGTACTCCTCTTCGCTCACCAGACCGGCAACGCACGGCCCAAGGCAACGCCCAATCTGATATTGCAGACAGGGACGTGATCGGTTGCGATAGACGCTGTTTTCACACTGGCGGATCGGGAACACCTTTTGCAGCAGCGCTAAAGTTTCACGCACCGCATAGCCGTTGGGAAACGGACCGAAGTATTCCCCTTTGGCATGTTTCGCGCCACGGTGCATCGCCAGACGTGGATGCGTATCCGCGCTCAGGAAGATGTAGGGATAGGATTTATCATCGCGCAGCAGTACGTTGTAGCGCGGCTGATAGAGCTTGATGTAGTTATGCTCAAGCAGCAGCGCTTCGGTTTCGGTGTGGGTTACGGTGACATCGATGTGCTGGATATTACTCACCAGCGCTTCGGTCTTGCGACTGCCGACCTGAGTGCGAAAATAGCTGGTCAGACGCTTTTTCAGATCTTTGGCTTTACCAACATAGATGACGTTGCCTGCGGCGTCATACATGCGGTAGACGCCAGGCTTGCTGGTCACCGTACTCAGAAAGGCTTTGGGGTTAAAAACGTCACTCACTACTGATTAACGGCTCCGCATTATAGAGGCCATGTCGAATGGCCAGATGCGTTAACTCTACGTCACCACTGATATTCAGCTTACTGAACATCCGATAACGGTAGCTGTTAACGGTTTTAGGACTGAGATTCAGCTGCTCGGAAATTTCCGTCACCTTTTGTCCTTTGGTGATCATCAGCATAATCTGCAATTCCCTTTCCGACAAACAGCTGAAAGGTGATTCGGCTTTCTGGGGCTCGATCTGACTCAACGCCATCTGCTGCGCGATGTCCGAGGCAATATAGCGCTGTCCGGCATTGACCGAGCGGATCGCATTAATCACTTCCTGTGGCGCGGCCCCTTTACTGAGGTAACCGGCGGCACCGGCCTGCATCACTTTGGCGGGCAGTGGATTCTCGGTATGAATGGTCAGCATGATGATTTTGATGTCAGGGTTGTAGCGCACGATTTTTCGTGTCGCCTCAAGTCCGCCGATACCAGGCATATTCATATCCATCAGCACTACATCAACCTGATTGGCGCGACACCACTTTGCTGCATCTTCGCCACAGTTAACTTCTCCAGCCACCACCAGACCTTTGACATCCTCCAGGATGCGGCGGATACCAGCACGGACCAGTTCATGGTCATCAACAAGAAGCACACTGATCAACGGGAAGACTCCAGAGGCTAAAAAAAGAGGAAGCGATTAACGATTTCAGGCGGTAATCATACCTGCTTTTACCTCAAAAGCACATCAACAAAGCAAAACTGTAGGTGGGATACCTGATTCAAAACGGCGGCGTTTGTTTTCCGGGCCGGGGTCTCACGCTGCCGTTTACCACCCTGAAAATATTAAATTAAACTATTTATTTTCAATAAGTTAAATTATTTTCCCGGCGACGCCCACGCCTGGCGCATTGTGCTGGCAGGCCGTGGCAGAAGGCTATGATAACTTTCCGCGATTGATTAGCCCGGCTGGACTGAATGCCTTTTCGGATAGAAGCGAACCGGCTGCCTCAGCAACTTAACGGCCCTGTGGTATACTCACGCACTGCTGTACGGACTTGATTGCCGACACGTTGTTATTCACCAAGGAGAAAATCATGAGCGATGAAGATTTTGCCACTTCGCAGGAAGCGCGCAAATTATCGGATGAAATAGCGGGTCTGAAAATGATGATCACGCTGATTCTGAAAGGTATGGGTCAGGCGGATGCCGGAAAAGTCATTATCAATATGGAACGCTACGTGCAGACGCTGGGCGACAAGCCACAGGCAGAAGTGTTCAGCAACACCATTAAGCAGATCAAAGCGGCCTACCGCCAGTAAACATTTTGCCCCCAGCTGCGGGGGCAAATTATTTAGTTGTGCGACTGCCAGTTAACCGAAACACCCAGCGACGGCAGCACCTCTTCCGGACTGAAACGCCGGGTACCGCGATACTTCTCCGCCAATGCCGGCTGCATCACCGGAATGCGAATCGCGAACAGATTATCCTCTGACAGAATTAATCCCGGCGTCAGCGGTTCATACACCACCTGATGCTGCTCGAACATCTTCTCAAGCATCGGTGTCGCTGAACTGATGATGTACTCCATGCCATTCAGTTCTGCCAGCTGCACCGCGTGCCAGAGAATGTTCAATGGCAATTCAGGGTCCACTTCCAGCCGTGCTGAAAAGCGCGACATCTCCCACACTTTCTCATGGCTGAAGGGCAAGACAATGCCTTCACTTTGTTCAGGCTCGAACCACGGCATTAATCGCGCGCAGCCGCTGATTCCATCACGCGCATTCCAGGCGATCAGCCAGGTCACATCTGAACGATCGTAGCGATCATATTCCTGTCCCGGCGTGCTAAGACGGGGAGGAATCGACCATCCCTCGCCGCGCGCAAATACGCTATACCGGTAGCTGCCAAGTTCGGCGAGCAAAGAGGATGGCATATCCTTTAATTGCGTTTGAACTATTTTCATCATGCGCCTCTGACATCCCCATGTTTGCAATGATTTCTTTGCGCCAGCCTGGCAAAGCCCCGGCGCAGGGTAGACAACTGACCCGGACGAGGGAACTACTAAATTTAGTAGTTGCCTTTCATCTAAATCAGCCCGATCGCTGCTGCATAACAGGCAATCTGAGTTTTATTGGAAACATTGAAACGCTTTTGCATATTTTTCTGGTGAAAGTTAACGGTATGTTCAGAGATGGATAAAATAAGTGAAATTTCTACCGCCGTTTTTCCTTCGGCAGTCCATTTCAAAATTTCCAGCTCGCGCTGACTAAACTCTTTTTTTAGTACCACCATGGCATCATCGCTAAAGCGTTCCAGCGTATCCAGGCTTAGCTCCGCTAAAAAGTGTAGTTTGACTTCCAGTTCAATGCGGCGCTCGTCAATAGGAAGCGGCTGTTGCGATGATATAGATAATATACCAATGACGCGATTTGGTGCCATTGCAGAGCAAGAAAAACCGCTCTGTAAGCCGTGCTCACGCGCCTCATCCCACAGGTTACCGGCCTCAGTAAACTGCTCTCGCGCCCACACCATTCCTCTGCCCGGCCGCTGACAGCGTTCCAGCACCGGATCGACCGCGTAATAATTGTTCGCCTCATAATGCTTCACCCAGTATGCGGGATAGGTGCTGTGCAAATGAATGCGCGGCCGACTAAAAGGCACCGGATGCTGAATCAGAAAAGCAAAATAGTCGAAACCTAATGCTTCAGTAAATTGTTGCAATAACGTCTTCAGTTCAGATGAAAGCGTTAATGCCTGAAATTTTTCTTCCGTCTCACGCCGCCAGACGAAATAATTTTCGGTACTCATATTGCCTCGGCATTATTTTTACGCAGGTGTGCATTATTATTCATTTTGGTAATTCAGATAAAAAATAAATGTTCAGGAGTAAATTAATTGATTGTACAAACCGGCATCGCCGTAATAAACATGGCATTTAATTCTTCGAAGGCCGGGCTACGCCATAATCCCCTTTCCCCACTAATATGAGGCCGTACGAAGCAACTTTCAATCAAAGTCGAAGAATAAGATTTTTCTGATAGAATTTCAATCATTCTGTTTCAGGCCGTTTTTTCATCAAATTGAAAATGGCCTCTGTAAGCCTGAAAATTTATTCCCCGACCGCCAGGAACTGACGTGTAAACAGCGCGTTAATCACCATTTTAATAAGCGAAGCGGCAGATATTGGACTGCAACATATTTTTTAGCGGGAAATAAGCATTCATTACACTCTTTTTGGGTTGAGGCTACGCTTAATCTGCGGCAACCGGTGCTGAGTCCGCTCTGACAAGACGAAAACAGCCCGTGGCCCGCGCGATTCAACAGGTCATGGATTAACACGCCACGGGAGCATACGATGCTAAATCAGTGGGCTTTACTTTTTCTGGTCTCAGGCGCGTGCACCGCGCTGATGATTATCAAAGATATTTTACTTTATCGTCAGCCAGCGTCACTGATGAACCTGATCTGGCCGCTGACCGGTCTTTATCTGCCGTTTATCGGCTGGCTGGCCTGGTGGTATCTGGGACGCATTCCCCGCCATCAGCTAAAAGCTGCCCTACTGATACGGCAGAAATCACCCCGCCACACCGGCTGGCAAGCCCTATTTATCGCCACCACCCTGTCAGCCAGCGCCTGTATTTTAGCGGAGGCGATAACCTTACCAATTATCACGCTGCTGAACTATCTTAAAATATCGCTGTTGATCTGGCAGCAGGCAGCGATTTCGTTACCGATCTCTTTACTGCTCCTGCTGCTGTTCCATTTTTTTACGCTGGGCCAACATGAAAAAAAATCATTCTGGCATAAGCTGTCGCTGGCATTTAAACGCAGCGCATTTCCCCTGCTAATCTATCAGGCGGGCATTTTTCTCTTTATGTCACTGGCCCTGAAATTTGTGCTGCATCAGCAGATTAATCCTTCCCTGAGCATTTTCTGGTTCATGCTGCAATTAGCGATGATCACTGGATTTGTTTTTTCCTGGCCAGCCAACCATTTCATTATTAAACGCGGTATTAATCCGGTTTTATGATTTATCGGCAATAACCGGCACCGCGCATACCCAGATGAAAGTGGGTCGCATGCGCGGCGTTATAATCGGGTCCCAGCGCGTTACCAAATACCTGACAGCCGCCTCGCCACAGCGTATGTAACAGCGCGGCTTTATCCGCTGGCTGTTGCCAGTGGCGACTGACATCAATCCGCTGGCCGTTAGCCAGCTGAAAACCGGTGACATCCCAGGCATCAGCCGTGGCATGTTCACTTAATCGTCCCTCGGACCGATGGTAAATATTGCGACAGGCGTAGCTGCCAACGTGGGTAATGCGTACCAGCGGGCTTTGCATCTGTTGCAGCGCCTGTTCGCGGCTGTGTAGCACATACATGGTGCTGGCTACCGCCATCGGACAGCTGGCCAGAAAGCTGCTGCTCAGGCTGACCGGGCCAAATGCCCGGATGCGCAGCGGATCGGCGATCGGGCAATTACCCCGCACCGGTGGTCGTTGGCTGAAGCTGACCCAGCCCGCCTGCTGCGCGCGCCGCATCACATCCAGACAGGCCGCCGGATTACCCGCCAGCCGTTTCATCTTGAGCTGCGTCATCCAGCCCGGCGGGTCGGTCACCGACAGCGGGATAAAGGGATTAAACTGCGGCGGCAGATGCTGTTTTAGCCAGGGTAAACTGACCCATCCCAGCGCAATCAACAGCAAAAACAGGATAAGCGTGCGCATAGTCCCTCTCGCAGCATGATGAATAACAAACAAAAAGTGTAGAAGCACAATCCCCGTCGCGCCCTCTGTCTGACACAACGTGATGAAAACTTACCCAGCCTGACGCAGAATTAAGCCGAACACGGCATTGCTACTGTCTGATTAAGCGGCAATGGTCACAATTGATCAAAAACCGTTACCGGCTTTAGCGCGTCTTCCACTATCTTATGCCAGCTTGCCTTCAGGCAGACTCACTTAATAACAGCCAGCAGAGCTGACACAACATCAAGAAAGGAAAGACTATTCTATGGTTGATCAATCTAAAGACGCGCCACTCACGCAGGAAGGTCCGGATAAACTCCGGCGTAACCTGCACAATCGTCATATTCAACTTATCGCTATTGGCGGCGCTATCGGCACCGGTCTGTTTATGGGTTCCGGTAAAACCATTAGCCTGGCGGGACCTTCGATCATTTTTGTCTATATGATCATCGGTTTTATGCTGTTCTTTGTAATGCGGGCAATGGGCGAACTGCTGCTCTCTAATCTCGAATACAAATCATTCAGTGATTTCGCGGCGGATCTGCTGGGGCCGTGGGCCGGCTATTTCACCGGCTGGACCTACTGGTTCTGCTGGGTAGTGACCGGCATTGCCGATGTGGTGGCCATCAGCGCCTACTTCCAGCTGTGGTTTCCGGGCTTCTCGATCTGGATGAGCGCCCTGCTGTGCGTGGTGGTTTTCCTGACGCTCAATATTGCGACGGTCAAACTGTTTGGCGAGATGGAGTTCTGGTTCGCGATTATTAAAATTGTGGCGATTGTGGCCCTGATCATTACCGGCATTGTGCTGGTATCGATGCACTATCCTTCACCTGGCGGCGGTACCGCCTCGCTGAGCAATATCTGGGATCATGGCGGGATGTTCCCTAAAGGGCTGAGCGGCTTTTTTGCTGGCTTCCAGATAGCGGTGTTTGCCTTCGTCGGGATTGAACTGGTCGGCACCGCAGCAGCAGAAACCCACGATCCGCACAAAGTGCTGCCACGCGCGATTAACGCCATTCCGCTGCGGGTGATCATGTTTTACGTGCTGGCGCTGATGGTGATCATGGCTGTTACGCCGTGGACCCAGGTGATGGCCGATCGCAGCCCGTTTGTTGAGATGTTCGTGCTGATTGGTCTGCCCGCTGCCGCCAGTATCGTCAATTTTGTGGTGCTGACCTCGGCGGCATCCTCTGCCAACAGCGGCATTTTCTCCACCAGCCGTATGCTGTATGGCCTGTCGCAACAAGGTGTGGCCAGCCGCGCCTTTGGTCGTCTTTCTGCCCGCGCCGTTCCCACCACCGGACTGTTCTTCTCCTGCCTGTGCCTGCTGGCGGGTGTGGCGCTGATTTACCTGATCCCGGATGTGATGACGGTATTTACCCTGGTGACCACCGTTTCCGCCATTCTGTTTATGTTCGTCTGGACCATTATTCTCTGCAGCTATCTGGCCTACCGTAAAAAGTATCCAGAGCGTCACGCACAGTCTGGTTTTAAGATGCCAATGGGCAAGTTCATGTGCTGGGTCTGCATGGCATTCTTCGCGTTTGTGCTGGTGCTGTTGACCCTGCAGGAAGATACGCGCCAGGCGCTGATGGTGACACCGCTGTGGTTTGCCCTGCTGACGATGGGCTGGCTGTTGCGTCGTCGTCAGGCTCGCTAATCGCCGGTTGAATAGCAAAAAGCCCGGTCAGTGACCGTAAAGCTTGTCAGTTAAGCGGCAGGTGATAACGCAGCCTGGTGCCGCTCAGGGGCTGGCGGTCCTCGCGCCGCTGCGCGGTACCTTCACTTCATTCGTCTGCCTGACGGACCGCCGGGGATGGCACATCCTGTGCCGCCCCGCCTTTCGCCCGCGTCCTGCGGGCTCTCCTGGCAGACTCATTCTGTTCAGCGCTGCGGATTGCCTGCCCCTGAGCGACCCCAGCCTGCTCTGAAACTTCAGTGTGTGCTGTTAAAAAGGGCACGATAGTGGAGGCCTGGGCGCCTCTGCTGCTGAAAGGGCTATCCGCAGCGCTGAGGCGTGACGTTGGGCCAGAACGCCACGCCGGGAAGCGTGGAGAGTTCGGGGCCGGCCAGGGAGGGCCGATCCCCGAACGGTTCGTCGGCACGACGTCAAAGCCGAAGGCACCGCGTGAGCGGCGCGAGGACGGCCCGGCAGCAGCAGAGGTGCTCAGGCCCGCACTCCGGCACGCTCGCCCAGTAAAAAAGCGGCCACGTCTGACTGACAGCCTTTGTAAAGGTAACCTTAACTGACGAGCATCAGGTCACTGACCGGGCTTTTTTATAGCCGCTCCGCCAGTGTCCGGAATATCGCCCGTAAATCTGGCCGCTCAGAAGGCAGCCGCTGTGGCTGGGGATCGGGCTGCTGTGGAGTACCCAGACCAAAGGTAAAGGTGAAATTGTCGCCTTCCCCCATCCGCAGATCGGCAATGGTGATCTGGCCATCCTTTTCGGCCATCGCATAAAAACCGTGGCTGAACCAGGCGACCCGCTCGGCATACCAGTCACCGCGTAGCGCATCGAACAGCTCGGGATGACGCGGACGCCACACTACCTGCAACGGACGCCGTGGCGACAGCAGCGACCAGTAAACTTCGCCATAACGATCCGGCGTCATCACCACGCTGCGCCACACCAGGGTGTTGAACGCGGTCGGCGTGACCAGCACTTTCTCGGTGGGAATCCCCTGCTGCACCAGCGCCTGCTTAATCTGCGCGCCCGCCACGCTCTGAATCGCCACGCTCCATACCAGATAAAGCGTACTCAGCATCAACCCAAGCCGGTTGCCGCGCAGCCCGGCGTCGCCTCGCCGCCAGAGCGCCACGCCCAGACCGATCAACAGCGGTAGCGTATAGAGCGGATCGACAATATAAATGCTGCCGATTGCGTAGGGATAATCGGTCAGTGGCAGGCCAAGCTGGGTGCCATACACCGTCATTAAATCGAGCAGCGGATGGGTAATCAGCGCCAGCCAGATGGCAGGCCACCATGCTGGCCATTTCACGCGCGGACGGAACAGTCCCGCTACCAGCCAGGCAATCAGCGGCGAAACCAGCGTGAGATAGAGCAGCGCATGGCTCTCGGTACGATGCAGCGTCATATTGCGGATGGCATCGCCATGATCAAGAAACACATCAAGATCGGGTAAGGTGCCGCTGACGCCGCCAACCAGCGCAGCCTGCCAGATCGGTACCCGTCGTCCCATCACTGCCACGCTGACCGTGGCGCCCAGTACCCATTGCGAAACAGAATCCATGATTTTACTCCGTCGCGAAGCGTGGATGTTACGCCAGTCAGCGCACCCGAATCCCTTCAATAATCATGCGCTGCACATTATTAACGGCCTGATCAAAAAACTCGGGATCGTTCAGCGTCTGGCCGGTAATCGCCTCAACCTGACTGGCAAAATCGGCGTAGTGCTGGGTCGTTGCCCACAGCATAAAGATCAGATGTTGCGGCTGTACACCTGCCAGCCGACCTTCGTCAATCCAGCGCTCGATAATCGCCGCTTTGTCATCCACCAGCTGTTTCAGATCGCCCGCCAGTTCGCCTTTCAGCAGTGGCGCGCCCTGCAACATCTCAAGGCAAAACAGCCGTGAGGCCTGCGGGTGATCGCGTGATACTTCCAGCTTCAGGCGAATATAGCGGCGGATCGCCACCAGCGGGTCCTGATCGTGTGCCAGCGCCCGCAGCGGCGCCAGCCAGACATCCAGAATCTGTTTCAGCACCGCCACATACAGCGCTTCTTTGGAGGGAAAATAGTAGAGCAGATTGGTTTTAGAGACGTCCGCCCGCTCCGCCACCTTATCGAGGCTGGTTCCATGAATGCCAAACTGGGAGAAAAACGTTAATGCCGCTTCCAGAATGGCAGCGCGCTTCGCGGCGACGGCACGCGAACGACGCGTAGGCTTTTTTTCATCGGTTTTCACACGGTTACCTCATCCCTCTTGTGTCAGCGCATCATAGCAAAGTGCTTCCGCCCTGCCCAATCCGCCGCCTGCACCTTTTTTGCCCAGCCTGCATGGAAAATGTGCAGCGAATTTTGACCAAACGGTCCGAAATGGACCATCTGCTCCGGTTACCTCTTTCGGGTTAATTTTAAATCATTGTTATTTAATGCATTAAAAAATGTGGCACGCAGTTTGCAAAATTATGACTGAGCGCAGCCCCTCACGGATGAAGCAGGAAGCAGTGCCGCGCGTGAAATGCTTTCCCCCACCGCAAAGAGGTTTCACATGAAGATAGGCGTCTTTATTCCGATTGGTAACAATGGCTGGCTGATTTCCTCCCATGCGCCACAGTACAAACCGACCTTTGAACTGAACAAAGCGATCGTGCAGAAAGCGGAGCACTACCATTTCGATTTTGCGCTGTCGATGATCAAGCTGCGCGGCTTTGGCGGTAAGACCGAGTTCTGGGATCACAACCTGGAATCTTTCACTCTGATGGCGGGCCTGGCGGCGGTCACCTCGCGCATTGAGATATACGCAACGGCGGCCACGCTCACCCTGCCACCGGCGATCGTAGCGCGCATGGCGGCGACCATTGATTCGATCTCCAATGGCCGGTTCGGCGTCAATCTGGTTACCGGCTGGCAGAAGCCCGAATATGAGCAGATGGGATTGTGGCCAGGCGATGAATACTTCGGCAGCCGTTATGCTTATCTGACCGAATACGTTACCGTGCTGCGCGATCTGTGGGGTACCGGCAAATCTGACTTTAAAGGTGATTTCTTCACCATGAATGATTGTCGCGTCAGCCCGCAACCTCAGCGGCCGATGAAGGTGATCTGTGCTGGGCAGAGCGATGCCGGCATGACCTTTTCCGCCCAGCACGCCGATTACAACTTCTGCTTTGGTAAAGGCGTGAATACCCCTACCGCATTCAGCGCCACCTCTATGCGCATGAAGCAGGCGGCAGAAAAAGCCGGGCGCGATGTCGGTTCCTATGTGCTGTTTATGATTATCGCCGCCGACAGCGATGAAGAAGCACGCGCCCGCTGGGAACACTATAAAGCCGGAGCCGATGAAGAGGCGCTTTCCTGGCTGACGACCCAAAGCCAGCAGGATACTAAATCGGGCAGCGACACCAATGTGCGCCAGATGGCCGATCCGACCTCAGCGGTCAACATCAATATGGGCACGCTGGTCGGCTCCTATGCCAGCGTGGCGCGGATGCTGGATGAGGTGGCGCAGGTCGATGGCACGCACGGCGTTCTGCTGACGTTTGATGATTTCCTGCAGGGCATCGAGGACTTTGGTCAGCATATCCAGCCGCTGATGCAGTGCCGCAGCGCTCTGCTGGATGCACAACAGGAGGTAGCGTGATGAGTACGGTTTATTGCGCTCATACCCCAGACGTACCGCAGGTAGAGTTGCCCGCGCGTCCCGAACCGATCGCCTTTCCGCCCAGCCAGAGCGCACTGATTGTGGTGGATATGCAAAATGCCTATGCCACCCCAGGCGGTTATCTGGATCTGGCCGGTTTTGATGTCTCCGCAACTCAGCCGGTGATTGCAAAAATCGCCGAAGCGGTGACGGCCGCACGCGCTGCGGGTATCCAGATTATCTGGTTTCAGAACGGCTGGGATGCGGATTACGTCGAAGCTGGCGATGCCGGTTCACCCAACTTCCACAAGTCGAATGCCCTGAAAACCATGCGCAAACGCCCGGAGCTGCACGGCACGCTGCTGTCAAAAGGCAGCTGGGATTATGCGCTGGTGGATCAGCTGGTGCCGCAGCCGGGCGACATCGTGCTGCCGAAACCACGCTACAGCGGTTTCTTCAACACGCCACTCGACAGCATGCTGCGCAGCCGGGGTATTCGCCACCTGATCTTCACCGGCATTGCGACGAACGTCTGTGTCGAATCGACGCTGCGTGACGGTTTCTTCCTGGAGTACTTCGGCGTAGTGCTGGAGGACGCGACCTATCAGGCCGGCCCGCCTTTTGCGCAGCAGGCGGCGTTGTTCAATATCGAAACCTTTTTTGGCTGGGTGTCAGACGTCGCCACCTTCTGCGAGAGTCTGAAACCCGCGGACGCCCGTTAAGAATCGCGTAAAGGAGAAGCTGTTATGCCAAAAAGCGTCATTATTCCGCCGGGTACCACTACCCCTATCGCCCCCTTCGTGCCCGGTACGCTGGCCGACGGCGTGGTTTACGTTTCGGGTACGCTGCCGTTCGATGCTGATAATAACGTGGTGCACGTTGGCGATGCCGCCGCGCAAACCCGTCATGTGCTGGAAACCATTAAAAAGGTAATTGAAACCGCCGGTGGCAATATGGCGGATGTCACGTTCAACTCGATATTCATCACCGACTGGTCGAATTACGCGGCGGTGAACCAGGTTTACGCCGATTATTTTCCCGGCGATAAACCGGCGCGTTTCTGTATTCAGTGTGGGCTGGTGAAACCTGATGCGCTGATTGAGATCGCCAGCGTGGCGCACATCGGCAAACAGGAGGCCTGATGCAGCTGGATATTGTTGGCCTGCAGTCACCGCATGCCCCGACGCTGGTGCTCTCTTCCGGTCTGGGCGGTGTGGCGGGCTTCTGGCAGCCGCAGCTTGCGGCCCTGACCGCGCGCTATCGGGTGGTGCTCTACGATCAACGCGGTACCGGCCGCAGCGCCGATACCCTGCCGGAAGGGTATAGCATGGCGATGATGGCGGCGGAACTGGCCGCCGCACTGGCGCAGCAGGGCATTCTGCGGTTCAGCCTGATCGGCCATGCGCTGGGCGGGCTGGTGGGCATGCAGCTGGCGCTGGACTATCCGGAGCGGGTTGAGCGAATCGTGGTGATCAATGGCTGGCTGACGCTCCATCCTCATACCCGCCGCTGCTTTCAGGTGCGCCAGGATCTGTTGCTCAACGTCGGCGTGGAAGCCTTTGTGCGCGCCCAGCCGCTGTTTCTCTATCCGGCTGAATGGATGGCGCAGCATCAGACGCGGCTGGAACAGGAAGACAGTCATCACATTGACCATTTCCAGGGAATGGAGAACCTGATACGACGTCTGCATGCGCTGATGAGCGCAGATTTTAGCGCCCGCGCTGCGGCGATCCCTCAGCCGGTACTGGTGATCTGCAGTCAGGACGATTTGCTGGTGCCGTGGAGCTGTTCCGCGCAGCTGGCAGCGGCGCTGCCGAACGCCTCGCAGCAGGTCATGTCCTGGGGCGGCCATGCGATGAGCGTGACCGATGCCGATCACTTTAATGCCCTGCTGGTGCAGTGGCTGGATGATACCGATGACGTGCAGCCGCTGGCGCGCGTGACCGGATAACCCTTTTTTGCGGAGATCGCGATGAACCCGAATCACCTTGCCCCTGTGGTAGAGAAAACTGAATTTCGTAACGCGATGTCGCGGCTTGGCGCGGCGGTCAACATCATCACTACCGAAGGCCCGGCAGGACGTGCAGGCTTTACCGCCTCCGCCGTCTGCAGCGTCACGGACTCGCCGCCCACGCTGCTGGTCTGCCTCAACCGGTCCGCCTCGGTGTGGCCCGTCTTCGCTGAAAACCGGCAGCTCTGCGTTAATACCCTGGCGGCGGGCCATGAAGCCCTGTCTAACCTGTTCGGCGGCAAAACAGCGATGGCCGAGCGCTTTATTGCAGCCGAATGGTCAACGGCGGTGACCGGTTCGCCGGTGCTGAGCGGTGCCGTCGCCTCGTTTGACTGCCGGATCAGTCAGATTGTCAGCGTCGGAACGCACGACATTCTGTTCTGTGAGGTTCTGGCGCTGGTGCGCAACGATGATACGCACGGTCTGGCGTGGTTTGACCGCAGCTATCATCCCCTTATGCGGCAGGAAGCCTGTTAATCCGCCTGCTGTCGCAGGTCTGGTCCCGGCATTCATCACTTTCTGGAGTATACGATGGCACGTTCCTGGTTTCCGCAATGGCAGAAGAAGTCGGCACTGAGTGAAAACGGCATTATCGCACCGGATGAAACGCTGCCGATGGGGCAAACGCTGATTCTCGGTTTGCAACATGCGGTAGCGATGTTTGGCGCAACGGTGCTGATGCCGTTGCTGATGGGGCTGGACCCTAACCTGGCGATTCTGGTGTCGGGCATCGGCACCCTGCTGTTCTTTTTCATTACCGGCGGTCGGGTGCCCAGCTATCTTGGCTCCAGTGCCGCGTTTGTTGGCGTGGTGATTGCCGTGACCGGCTTCAGCGGCCAGGGGCTGAACCCCAATCTCAGCATGGCGCTGGGCGGCGTGATTGCCTGTGGCCTGATCTATACCCTGATCGGGCTGGTGGTGATGAAATCCGGTACCCGCTGGATTGAAAACCTGATGCCGCCGGTGGTGACAGGCGCAGTGGTGATGGCTATCGGGCTGAACCTGGCCCCGATCGCGGTGCATGGCGTATCCGGCTCCGCTTTTGACAGCTGGGTGGCGGTGATGACGGTGCTCTGTATTGGCGTGGTGGCGG
This sequence comes from Pantoea sp. USHLN298, assembly GCF_037149395.1. Taxonomy (NCBI): domain Bacteria; kingdom Pseudomonadati; phylum Pseudomonadota; class Gammaproteobacteria; order Enterobacterales; family Erwiniaceae; genus Pantoea; species Pantoea sp. USHLN298. The sequence continues at coordinate 617,743 of NZ_JBBCRO010000001.1, read as the reverse complement.
TGTTTACCCACGGCATGATACAGCGCCTGCTGATCCTGATTGGGCTGATAGTGGCCTGGGCGCTCTATGCGCTGCTGACCAACGGACTGGGGCTGGGCAAACCGGTCGACTTCACTCTGCTGGCGCAGGCACCCTGGTTTGGCCTGCCTCACACCACCGCTCCCCGCTTTGATCTGCAGGCGATCGTGATGATCGCGCCGGTGGCGATCATTCTGGTGGCGGAAAATCTCGGTCATCTGAAAGCGGTGGCGGGCATGACCGGACGTAACCTTGATCCGTATATGGGACGCGCGTTTGTCGGTGACGGCCTGGCGACGATGCTCTCCGGTTCGGTCGGCGGCAGCGGCGTCACCACCTATGCAGAAAATATCGGGGTGATGGCGGTCACTAAAGTCTACTCAACGCTGGCATTTGTTGCGGCGGCGATCATTGCGATTCTGGCGGGTTTCTCACCGAAGTTTGGTGCGCTGATCCATACCATTCCGGCGCCGGTAATTGGCGGCGCGTCGATTGTGGTGTTTGGACTGATTGCGGTGGCAGGCGCGCGCATCTGGGTACAAAATCACGTTGATTTCAGCCAGAACAGTAACCTGATTATGGTCGCCACCACGCTGGTGCTGGGTGCCGGTGACTTTGCGCTGAAGATAGGTTCATTTACCCTCGGCGGTATCGGCACGGCCACCTTCGGCGCCATTATCCTCAATGCGATCCTGCGCCGACGCGGCGCGGCGCTATCAGATAAGCCGCTGGCGCGTCAGCAGGGCTAGCTACTCCTGCGATTCCTGCGGTGTGGTCGCTGGCTGCACCGCTTTCTTCCGTTTCAGCCGCAGTTCACTGACAATCACGCCACAGACAATCAATGCCCCGCCGAGCAGCGCCAGCGCGGGCAAGCGCTCACCCGCTATTCGTCCGACCACGCCCGCCCAGACCGGTTCGCCAGCGTAAATCACCGTCGCCCGCGTCGGGGAGACGCTACGCTGCGCCCAGTTCATGGTGACCTGAATTAAGGCGCTGGCGGCCCCGAGCCCCAGCGCGCTAAGCAGCAACGGCGTCGACAGCGCCGGCACCGTTTCACCATTGGGTATCATCAGCGCGAAAGCGCACAACGAGGCCACCGCCAGCTGAATCAGCGTGACACGGCGTACATCAACCTGGCCGGCATAACGGCTGATTAAGATGATCTCGGCGGCAATCGCCAGGGTGCTGAGCAGGGTTGCCAGTTCACCGGCGTTCAGGCTGATGCGGCCATCCTGCGGTCCGGCCACCAGCAGCAGGCCGGTAAACGCCAGCACGATGCCGAGCCACGACATCAACCCCGGCGGACGGCGTAAAAAAAGCCACTGCAGCAGCGGCACCACCGGCACATAGAGCGCGGTGAGAAACGCCGACTGGCTGCTGGAGATGGTCTGCATCCCCCAGGTCTGTAATCCGTAACCACCGGCAATCGACAGGCCAATCAGGGTCCCGGCTTTGATTTCCAGCCAGCTGATGGCGGCCAGATAACGGCGGAAAAACAGTGCCAGCAGCAGTGCCGCCGTGGCAAAGCGCAGCCCGACAAAGAAAAATGGACCGGAATGCTGCATCGCGCGGTGGACCACCAGAAAGGTACCGCCCCAGACCATCGTTATAAAGAGTAATACCAGTTCCTGGCGCGTGAGGCGCAGGGATAAACCGCGGAGTGCGTCCGACATATTTCACCTGATGATGTATTCGGGCTTATTGTGCGGAGTGAACGGGGGAAAAGCAACGGCGTTAACCGCCGGTTTTACCGGCGGAACAGAGGGTTATTCATCGTCGCTTTTTTTACTGCTGCTGCGCCCGCCTTTCTCGCCGGCACGGGCAGCGCGTTGCGGATCGTTTTTGAAATTGCCGCCGCTATTTTTACCGCCTTTCCGTCCCGCTTCTGCAGCACGCTCACGGTTTTCGGCAAAATTACCTGAACCTCCACGATGTGATGCCATGGTCTACTCCTGTCGCGTAACGCGATAAATGAAGAAATGAAAGCAACCTGTGGCTGACGGCAATAGCACCGCGCCCAGCCATGCTTAAAGAATAGCCAATTTCTGTTTTCGCTACGGCGCCAGTCACATTTCGCAACAGACTATTCACTGCAGGTTTGGTTAAACAACGCACATTCTGTCAACTTACAACCGATTGCCTGCGGGTTTATTACCCAGCCGGCCCGCCTGCGAACGCGCATCGCCGACGTGAAACGAAAGCTCTTCTATACTTTTCAGGACGTCAACCCCACCTGGAGAGAACAATGGCTAAGATTCTGGTGCTCTACTACTCAATGTATGGACATGTCGAAACGATGGCGAAGGCTGTAGCGGAAGGCGCGCGTCGGGTGCCTGGAGCAGAAGTGGATATCCTGCGGGTACCGGAAACCATGGATGCCGATCGCTTTGCCCAGGTGGGCGGTAAAACCGAACAGGCGGCCGCAGAGGCGACGCCAGAAGTGCTGACGCAGTATGACGCGATTATCGTCGGCACCCCGACCCGCTTCGGCAATATGTCGGGGCAGATGCGCAACTTCTGGGATCGTACCGGCGGATTGTGGGCCTCCGGCGCACTGCATGGCAAGGTCGGCAGCGTCTTTACCTCAACCGGAACCGGCGGCGGTCAGGAACTGACGATTACCTCGGTCTGGACCACGCTGGCGCATCACGGCATGGTGATCGTCCCGATCGGTTATGGCACTCAGGAAATGTTTGATATTTCCCGCACCCGCGGCGGTACGCCCTATGGCGCCTCGACGCTGGCGGGCGGGGATGGATCGCGTCAGCCCACGGAAGAGGAACTGAATATCGCCCGCTATCAGGGTGAACACGTTGCCGGGCTGACCGTAAAACTGAAGGACTGATTTCATCGAAGGAGAACATTATGGCTACTGAACAAGCAAAAGCACATCACGTTGGCGAATGGGCCAGTCTGCGTCATACCTCGCCTGAAATCGCCGAGGCCATCTTTGAAGTGGCCAATTACGATGAGCGGCTTGCCGAAGAGATCTGGCGCCAGCAAGGCAGTGACGACGTACTGATTCGCGCCTTTGAAAAAACCGATAAAGATGTCCTGACCTGGGATGACAAAACAGTAGAACGTAAAAACGTGTAATTCAGGGGCGGGGATCTCCCGCCTCGATTTTTTAACTGACCAAGGAGCACGCCATGTCTTCCTATCAAAGCATTAATCCCGCGAACAACCAGCTGCTGAAAAGCTGGCCCTCTCATGATGAGGCGGCCGTCAGCCATGCGCTGGAGGTCGCCGATCGCCTGTTCCACTCAGACTGGAGCAAAGGCGATATTCAGCCGCGTCTGCAGGTGTTGCACAAACTGGCTGATCTGATTGATAGCCGTGCGGAAGAGCTGGCCACCATTGCCAGTAAAGAGATGGGTAAACTGATTGGTCAGAGCCGGGGCGAAGTAAAAATCTGTTCGCAGATCGCGCGCTACTACGCCGAAAATGCCGAGCGTATCCTGAAGCCGCAGTCCTACCCCAGCGAACTGGGCGAAGCCTGGGTGGAGTATCACCCGATTGGCGTTCTGGTGGCGGTCGAGCCGTGGAACTTCCCTTACTACCAGCTGATGCGGGTGCTGGCTCCTAACCTGGCGCTGGGTAACCCGGTACTGGCGAAACATGCCAATATCGTCCCGCACTGTGCGGACGTGTTTGAAAAGCTGGTGCGTGAAGCCGGTGCGCCTGAAGGTGCCTGGACCAACCTCTTCATCTCAACCGATCAGGTGGCCGATCTTATCGCCGACGACCGGGTCCAGGGCGTAGCGCTGACCGGTTCTGAGCGTGCAGGCAGTGCGGTTGCGGAGCAGGCCGGTAAGCACCTGAAAAAATCGACCCTCGAACTGGGAGGCAACGATGTGTTCGTCGTGCTGGATGACGCCGATCTTGATGAAGCGGTACGCCAGGGCGTGCAGGCGCGCCTGAGTAACTGCGGGCAGGTTTGCACCGCGGCCAAACGCTTTATTCTGCATGAAAAAATTGCCGATCGTTTTATCAGCCAGTTCAGCGCAGCGCTGAGCGCTGTCACGCTGGGCGATCCGCTGGATGAAAAAACCACGCTGGGTCCACTTTCCTCCAGCGATGCGCGTGACCGTCTGGTGAAACAGGTGGATGAAGCCGTCGCGCATGGTGCCCAGCTGGTCACCGGCGGGAAAGCGGTTGCGGGCGTCGGCTGTTATTACCAGCCTACCCTGCTTACCGGCATTACGCCGGATAACCCGGCTTACTATCAGGAGTTTTTCGGTCCGGTTGCGCAGGTCTACGTGGTGGGTGACGATCAGGCCGCCGTCGCGCTGGCCAACGATTCGCACTACGGTTTAGGCGGATCGGTCTGGACCCGCGATATCGCCCGCGGCCGCAAGCTGGCTTCCGCGATTGAAACCGGCATGGTGTTTATCAACTCACAAAGCGACACCTCGGCTGAACTGCCGTTTGGCGGGGTTAAACGTTCCGGCTACGGTCGTGAGCTCTCTGATCTCGGTATTAAAGAATTTGCCAATCAGAAGCTGGTGGTGGTTGCCGGTTAATCGGGCTTCGCCCATAAAAAAACCCCGTTTCGACGGGGTTTTTTATTTTACAGCGGCAGAAAGGGTTACTGTGCGGCTGTTGCCACAGATTTTTCACCGTCGTTTTGCGCGCTGCTGGCGGACTGACTGGCTGCTGCGTTATCGGCTTTAGCTTTTTCAGCCGCGGCTTTCTCAGCGTCTGCTTTCTCTGCTTTGGCATTTTCTGCCGCCGCTTTGTCCGCTGCTGCCTTGTCGGCTTTAGCTTTTTCTGCTGCCGCTTTGTCGGCTTCCGCTTTCTCTGCTTTGGCCTTTTCTGCCGCTGCTTTATCGGCTTCCGCTTTCTCTGCTTTGGCTTTCTCTACTTTGGCTTTCTCTGCTGCCGCTTTGTCGGCTTCCGCTTTCTCTGCCTTGGCTTTATCGGCGTCAGCTTTTTCTGTCTTCGCTTTGTCAGCCGCGGCTTTATCCGCTTCCGCTTTCTCTGCTTTGGCTTTATCCGCCGCGGCATTGTCGGCCTTCGCTTTGTCAGCCGGCTTGTCAGTCGGGCTGTTAGCCGCATCGCCAGTGGCCGGTGCCGCATCGCTATCAGGCTGAGCCGCGGCCGGTTTTGGCGCGGCAGCAGGCTGCATTGGCGTACCCTGCAGGGCAGCATTCAGCACTTGCGAGAACTGATCCCAGCTGCAATAGCCATTAGCATCGGCCTGACAACCGGTCAGTTGCAGAGTGACGCGCTTCGGCGGATTTTTCAGGCTCAGCACATCGGCATCACGCAGCTGATCGGCGCTCTGGTAGACATACTCAACTTTCAGCAGATCTTTATCATTTTTAGCATCGTGCCAGCGCTCAAATACCACCTGACCGCCAATCGGCGTTTTTTCATAGGTATCGGGCAGCTCATACGGCTTAACCTGCAACGCGCTCAGTAAGGAGGCGATGTTTGAATCGTGGCCCACCATCAGGGTCACTTTTGGCGCATTGGCCTTATCCTGATCGACTAACTGGCTACGGATGTAATCCACCAGCGGTGCCGCCACTTCACGGGCGATGGTCGGGCTGGTGAACAGCGTATCCTGATAACCATTTTTAATCGCCGACAGCTCTTTCCACTGCTCAGGCGTTTTGATCTGGCCCCACGCAACCTGATCCAGCGGGAAACCTTGATAATATTGCAGCGTAAAGGCGTCCATCAGCGAGTTACCCACTTTTAACGGGCCGCTGACGTTAGGTTCTTTGCCATTTTCAGCACTGAAGCTGTTCTGACCACTGCTGAGATCGCACTGCTTTTTGTTATTACAGGCGGGTGAAGACTTGTAATCGACGATCTTTTCCAGCCGCTGGAAAGCAGGCTTCAGCGACAGCTTTTCATTGGCTGCGGCCATATCAGCCAGGGCCTGCTTGTTAAAAGCCTCGCTGCCATCGGTGATCACCGGATTAAAGATTGGATCCATGGTCCCCATCGCATCCTGATGGGTGACGGCGACGTCACAGCCAGGGAAGGCACCATTGACAAAGAACTGGGCGGTCGCGACGGTCCGTTGCAGGCTATTGGCGTAAACAAAGACGTTATTGCTGTCAGGACAGCTGCCATTCTGCACCAGGCCCTGCTGTGCCAGCCATTGACGGGTGTAGTTACCCATATAGATTTCCAGCACGCCACCTTTAGTGGTCAGCTGTCCACCGGGCACATCCCACTGCGGCCAGCTTTTTTTGGTCGACTGCTCCAGCACGCTGCCATTATCCGCCAGCGGCGCGCGCAGATTATGTCGACTTACTATCAGCACCTGTTGCAGCTGCATATCGCCATCAGCGGCGAAGGCCACCGTTGCGACGGGTAATGCGGCCAGCACTGATAATGCGCAAAGACTCAGTTTCTTGATCATTGTGCCTATTCCATTCATTCAGTAGAGAAACACTCTGGCTATCAACCGATTAGCTCGCCTCAGAGCGAAGTGCTAAACAGTGTAACCCAGCTCATCCAGGAAAATCGCCAGATGTTTACAAAAACAGTGAGTGGACTATAGCAGAGATGCACCGGGCAGATGAACGCTGCCGCCCTGTTCGGAAAGCTAAACGGGAGAATTTCGGAAATGCGGAAGGCGGATCGCAGAAACAGAACAGGCCAGCACGCTGTGCTGGCCTGTTCTGTAAAATGTGGCGGAGGAGGAGAGATTCGAACTCTCGGATGGTTTCCCATCGGCGGTTTTCAAGACCGCTGCCTTAAGCCGCTCGGCCACCCCTCCGTTTTGTAACATTACTGCATAAGCAAAATTATCATCAGACATTTTGCCGCTTTATCGCCTGAGCAGATAAAGTGGCGGAGGAGGAGAGATTCGAACTCTCGGATGGTTTCCCATCGGCGGTTTTCAAGACCGCTGCCTTAAGCCGCTCGGCCACCCCTCCGCAATGACGCGCACTATAAACATCCCGTTTGGCGATGTAAAGCATCGATCAATCCATTCGCCTGAAAAACAGTCAAATTGTGATTTTTCGATGTCAAAATCACCACTCTGCTCAAAGAATTAGCGGAATGACGCGTAAAGAAGGGTAAAACGCCTTTTCCCTCATTATGGCCCTGCGTATTCTCAGCGCATATCTGGTGTTCTGCTAAAAGGAGCGCAACATGGAAAGAATTGTCACTTCATCGCAGTCGTCACTGCTGACGACACATAAAGTTCTGCGTAATACCTATTTTCTGCTCGGCCTGACGCTCGCCTTCTCGGCGGTGACCGCTACCGCCAGCACGCTGCTGGCCCTGCCTGCGCCGGGACTGATCCTGATGCTGGTCGGCTTCTATGGTCTGATGTTCCTGACCTACCGTCTGGCCAATAGCCCGATGGGTATTCTGGCCGCTTTCGCCTTTACCGGCTTCCTGGGGTATTGCCTTGGGCCGATCCTCAGTTCGTTCCTGACCGCTGGCATGGGTGATGTGATCGCGCTGGCGCTGGGCGGCACTGCACTGGTGTTCTTCTGCTGCTCGGCCTATGTGCTGACCACCCGCCGTGATATGTCGTTCCTCGGCGGGATGATGATGGCAGGCTTTGTGGTGCTGCTGGTGGCGGTGATCGCTAACCTGTTCCTGCAACTGCCGGCGCTGCATCTGGCGATCAGTGCGCTGTTTATCCTGTTCTCAGCCGGAGCGATTTTGTGGGAAACCAGCAATATCATTCACGGCGGCGAAACTAACTATATCCGCGCCACGGTCAGCCTCTACGTTTCGCTGTACAACATCTTCATCAGCCTGCTGAGCATCCTCGGCTTCTCGCGCAGTAACTAACTGGCTGTCGCCGCTGATACCCAGACAAACCCCGCTTCGGCGGGGTTTTTGCTTTTCCTGTCGGGCGAATTTGGTAAACTGCGCCGACATTGTTCAGGAGAACCCAACGTGAATTTTAACGGTAACGAAATCGCCGTCGATGCCGAAGGCTATCTGAAGCATCGCGATGACTGGAGTGAGGCGCTGGCTGCCCATATCGCTGAGCAGGAAGGTATCCAGATGACCGACGCCCACTGGGAAGTGGTGCATTTCGTGCGCGCATTTTATCTCGAATACAACACCTCGCCAGCGGTGCGAATGCTGGTCAAGGCAATGGCACAGAAATATGGCGAAGAGAAAGGCAACAGCCGCTATCTGTTTCGTCTGTTTCCTGAAGGTCCAGCCAAACAGGCGACCAAAATCGCCGGTCTGTCAAAACCGGCCAAATGCTTATAGCCGGGAACTGCCATTAGCCGGTGGTGAAACTGCGCGGCGGCTGAGCGGGATGGTGCGGCTCCACCAGCACCTTATCGACCCGGGCGCTGCGCGGTCCGCCTGCTTTCAGCCAGTTGATTAACGCATCCACCTGTTCAGGCTCACCGCAGGCCAGTACCTCAACGCTGCCATCCTCCAGATTACGCGCATGCCCATGCAGGCCGAGCGTTTTTGCTTCGGCCTGGGTGCTGTAGCGGAAACCGACGCCCTGTACGCGACCGTGCACCCACGCTTTGACACAGGTTGCTGTCATAAGTTACTCCTGCTGCTGTTCGTTGCATTTTCCCGTTATCCACCGGACAATGGCGCCTCATTTTTTCAGGTAAGCATAGCAAACTATGACAGTCAGATTGATTCTCGCAAAGGGACGTGAAAAGTCCCTGCTCCGTCGCCATCCCTGGGTCTTTTCCGGTGCGGTTGCCCGCATGGAAGGCAAAGCACAGCTGGGCGAAACCATTGATGTTTGCGACAGTAACGGAAAATGGCTGGCCCGCGCCGCCTGGTCACCCCAGTCGCAGATTCGCGCCCGCGTCTGGAGCTGGCAAGCTGATGAATCCATCGACATCGCCTTTTTTGTCCGCCGTTTTGAACAGGCGCTGCAGTGGCGTGAATGGCTGGCGGTTCGCGATGGTCTGGACAGCTATAGATTGATTGCAGGTGAATCAGATGGATTACCTGGCGTCACCATCGATCGTTTTGGCAACTTTCTGGTGATGCAGCTGCTGTCTGCCGGTGCCGAATATCAGCGTCCGGCCATTATCTCGGCGCTACAGCAGTGCTTCCCTGGCTGCGCCATTTATGACCGCTCTGACGTTGCGGTGCGCAAGAAAGAGGGACTGGAGCTGGCGCAGGGCACCGTTACCGGTGAAATCCCGCCGCCGCTGCTGCCGATTACTGAGCATGGCATGAAGCTGCTGGTGGATATCCAGGGCGGCCATAAAACTGGCTATTACCTCGATCAGCGCGACAGCCGTTTGGCGACGCGCCGCTACGCACAGGACGCCCGCGTGCTCAACTGCTTCTCCTATACCGGCGGATTTGCGGTCTCTGCGCTAATGGGTGGCTGTAAAGAGGTGATCAGCGTAGATACCTCACAGGATGCGCTGGATGTGGCACGTCAGAACGTTGAGCTTAACCAGCTGGATGTGTCGCGCGCGCGGTTTGAACGTGATGACGTATTTAAGCTGCTGCGTCGTTATCGTGACGCCGGTGAAAAATTTGATCTGATCATCATGGACCCGCCAAAGTTCGTGGAGAACAAGAATCAGCTGATGGGCGCCTGCCGCGGTTACAAGGACATTAATATGCTGGCGATCCAGTTGCTTAATCCTGGCGGCATCCTGATGACATTCTCCTGTTCCGGTCTGATGGCAACCGATCTGTTCCAGAAGATCATTGCCGATGCCGCGCTGGATGCCGGACACGAGGTACAGTTCATCGAGCAGTTCCGCCAGGCAGCCGATCATCCGGTGATCGCCAGCTATCCGGAAGGACTCTATCTGAAAGGCTTCGCCTGCCGGATCATGTGACTTGAAAAATCTGCTCCCGACCCCATATTGGATAGAGAGCATTCTTTTCGGAGGTCACTATGATTGCCAGTAAATTTGGTATTGGTCAGCAGGTTCGTCATCGTTTGTCTGGTGTGCTGGGCGTTATCGTCGATGTCGATCCCGAATACTCGTTAGATGAGCCTAAAATTGAGGAAGTTGGCGCAGAAGAGAAGTTGCGCAGCGCGCCCTGGTATCATGTGGTGATGGAAGATGAGGAAGGCGATCAGGTGCATACCTATGTTGCTGAGATTCAGCTTGCCGGTGAAACCAGCGTTGAGCATCCGGAACAGCCGTCAATGGATGAACTGGCTGCGTCAGTGCGTCAGCAATTGCAATCCCCTCATTTGCGACATTAATCTGTGGCGGCACGGTTGGCCGCCACGCCTGTTTTGCTACCGCGTTAACCCCAGACGCGGGATTTCAATCTTCGGGCAGCGATCCATGATCACCGTCATGCCCGCATCCTGCGCCAGCACGGCGGCCTGCTCGTTAATCACCCCCAGCTGTAACCACAGCGTCTTCGCACCTGCAGCAATCGCTTCCTGCGCAACGCCCCAGGCCGCTTCCGAATTGCGAAACACATCCACCATATCGATTTTGCCGGGTACTTCGGCCAGGCTGGCGTAAGCCTGCTGTCCCAGTAGGGTTTTGCCCGCCAGTTTCGGGCTGACCGGAATCACCTCGTAACCCTGATCAAGTAGATACTTCATCACCCCATAACTCGGGCGTTCCGGGCGATCGCTTGCGCCAACTAAGGCGATGCGCCGGGTGCGTGTCAGCACCTCGCGAATTGTCTGATCGTTCATGCTTTTCTCCTTTCAGGCCAGCGTTGAGTGTAGATTGGCAGAGCGGTTAACGGGTATCCAGCCAGCGAAATTAATTGAACCGGCGCACGAATAAATATGTTTAAATGTAAATTAACTGCCATAATGTAAGAATTTGCTACACACCTTCCCTTGCGCCCTTTGGTACTGGAGTTGAAATGAAGCTGTCGCTGGCCGTCACGGGGTTATTAGCACTCCTCGTCTCGGCGTCCTGTTCTGCCATCACCCTAAAGCTCGATCCGCAGATTGATCTGTTAGTGCTGGATGGCCGGAAAATTTCGGGCTCGCTCCTCAAAGGTGCCGACAGCTTAGAGCTGGATCGCGGCCAGCATCAGTTCGTATTCCGGGTTGAAAAATTGCGCAACGATCGACCGGATAGGGTTCAACGCTACCAGTCCGTGCCGATGATCGTCACTTTCAACGCGGTGGCCAAAACCATCACCATTAAGCTGCCGTCGCTGGAAACCCAACGTGATCGGGTCCATTTTGATCGCAGCCTGAATTTCCAGTTGGTGGATGAGCGCGGCAAAGAGATTACCAGTATGCGTGACCATCTGCCGGCCAGCGCTAGCGCGGATATGGAAAAAGCGATGCTAAATTATAATCGTACCGGACAAATCGCTTCCGTGCCGCAGTTTGCCCGGTCAGTGAATGTAGCTCCCTCTTCCGCCCGGTTAACCGCCGATCTTGCCTGGACGACCCAGGCGGAGATGCCTTCACTGCATCGCTGGTTTCAGCGCTTTGATGAAGCAACCCGTCAGCAATTTATGACGCTGGTCAAAATGTTACGGACAAGTTGATAGAAAGGAAAGGCCAGGGGTAAACTCATGCCATCGATTCTGGCGCATGCGCTTATCAGGAAGCCTTTATGGAACAGACCGTTCGTACCCTCGGCATAAAAAAACATATCGCACTGGTTGCTCACGACCATTGCAAAGCCGCTTTACTCGACTGGGTTAAACAAAACCAGCCAGCCCTTGAACCGCACACGCTTTACGCCACCGGCACCACCGGTACACTGATCAATCGCCATACCGGATTAACCGTAAACGCCATGCTGAGCGGCCCGATGGGCGGCGACCAGCAGGTTGGCGCGATGATCTCCGAAGGCAAAATTGATGCGCTGATGTTCTTCTGGGACCCGCTGAATGCGGTGCCGCACGATCCGGACGTGAAAGCGCTGCTGCGTCTGGCGACCGTGTGGAACATCCCGGTCGCCACCAACCGTTCAACCGCCGACTTTATTATCCAGTCTCCGCTGTTTGCCCGCGAGGTCGACATTCTGATCCCCGACTACGCGCGCTATATGGCTGAACGGCTAAAATAACTCAGGCTTTGCGCAGTACCGGGACACCGAGTTCGCGGAACTGCGCGACGAATACCGACGGCTGCGCTTTATCGAACATCAGCCATACCTGCTGACGTGCTCGCGTCAGCGCCACATAGGCCAGACGTCGCTCTTCTGCGTCGGGAAAGGCTTCCGGCTGCGGTAACAGACCCTGTTCAATGATCGATTCGCGCGCCTCGGCGGGAAAACCCTCTTTGCCCTGCTGTAAGCCGAGCAAAATGACATAATCCGCCTGCTGTCCTTTACTGGCATGAATTGTCATAAAATCCAGATTGAGCTTTGGCCAGCGGGTCTTTGCCTTCTCCATCAGTTCAGGACGCAGATAGTGGTAACGCGCCAGCAGCAATATGCGCTCCTCCGGTTTCGCGTAGCCGCTAAGCTTGTTGAGGAGTCCCTCAAGCTGATCCTGCGGCAGCAGCGAAATCGATTTTTTATTGCCTTTGGTCAGGCTGTTGAGCGGTTTACGTAACTGCTGTGGGTTTTGCTGCACAAAGCGATTGGCGATATCACCAATGCGATCGTTAAAGCGGTAGGTGGTATCGAGCACGCAGCGATCGCCTTCGCCGAAATAGTGATGAAACGCCGTGGTCAGCGTCATCTCTGCACCGCTAAAGCGGTAGATCGCCTGCCAGTCATCCCCAACCGCGAACAGCGAGGTGCGCTTATTCTGCTGACGTAACGCAGTAAGCAGTGCTGCCCGCTGCGGCGAGATATCCTGAAATTCATCGACCAGAATATGCTTCCACGGGCTGATGAACCGGCCCTTATCCAGAATCGCAATCGCCTGATGAATCAGGCCGGAGAAATCGACCGCCCCTTCCTCTTTCAGCGCGCTCTTCCAGGCTTTCAGCAGCGGAGCCATCAGTTTAATACGCTTACTGAACAGCTCACGGATCTCGTCAGGCACGTCGTCGATCATCGCTGCCTGCGCGCCGCCGTGCATCCGCATCAGACTCAGCCAGCGCTCCAGCCGGGTGGCCAGTCGGTTAGCCAGTTTGTCATCCTGCCAGAAAGCACCTTCCGGCAGATCCCATTCCAGCTCCTCACGCAGCCACTGCCGCCAGCCGTTCGCCTGGGCTTTTTTTTCGCTGCACTGCTGACGCCAGTGGTGGATCAGTAATTCGCGGCGGGCTTGCGGGTCACTCTCCAGCTTGCTGATCGCCGGCTGCTTATTACTGCCTTCACGAATAATGTGCAGGGCCAGCGAGTGAAAGGTTCGCGCCTGAATATCGCTGGCACCCAGTCGCGACTGGATGCGATGGTTCATCTCTTCTGCCGCCTGCCGGCCAAACGCCAGCAGCAGGATTTGATCGGCGCTGGCCAGCTTACGCTGCATCAGCCAGCCTGCCCGCGCTACCAGCACCGAGGTTTTACCGCTTCCGGCACCGGCCAGTACCAGCAGTGAGGCTTCGCCATTCACCACGGCTTCGCACTGGGAGGTATTGAGTGGTGTGCTTTCCACGCGGGCAAAGAAGTCGTGATAGCGCGTCAGGATGTCGGCGGTCCAGTCACGATTGCGCTGTTGCAGCGCCGTTTCGCCCTGCTCCAGCCAGCGCTGACAACATTCCCAGTCATCGCGACACTGCGCAAACTCGCCGAGTCGGGTGAGTGGCAAGGGTAAGGCATCAAACTGTTTCACGATCTTCGCTTTCAGCGCCAGCAGTTCGCCACGGTTTAACCAGCGATCCTGGGTAGTGAACGTTTCAATATCGCTGCGCAGCGCCTGTAACACCTCGCGACACACCTCACTCATCTCCAGGCTCCACTGCTGCCAGGATTGCAACAGATAGTGGTGAAAACGCTGCGTTTCCTGCCATTCTGTCCCATGCAGCCGGACCACTTTTTCATCCGCCAGCAAAAATTCCAGCTCTCCCCACACCAGCCCACGCTTACAGGTAATATCCAGCAATTGATTGAAGGGGATCAGATACTCATGCTTATCGCCACTGACTTCCACGCCAGCCGCCATCAGACGGACCCGATTATAAGGATGCTGGGCAAGCCGTTTGCCCATGGAGGTTGCTTTCAGTTCCACGCCGACACCAACGTCAGAGAATAGGATTAGGGGGAGTTTACCTGTCAGACCCTTAGCGCTCCAGCCTTAAAACAGGCTAAACTTGGCGTCACATCTTGCGGAATGCAAAAGGAAAAAATGTCATGCGCACCGTATTAAACGTCCTTAATTTTGTTCTGGGTGGCTTTTTCACCACTCTGAGCTGGCTGTTTGCCACCTTAATCAGCATTGTGCTGGTCTTTACCCTGCCGCTGACCCGCTCCTGCTGGGAGATTACCCGATTGTCACTGTTACCCTTTGGTAATGAGGCGGTACACGTTGATGTCCTGCGCCCGGAGAGTAAAAGCCACATCATGAACACCGGCGGAACCCTGCTGAATATCTTCTGGCTGATCTTCTTCGGCTGGTGGCTCTGCCTGTCTCATATTTCGATCGGCATTGTGCAGTGCATCAGCATCATCGGCATTCCGGTGGGTATCGCCAACTTCAAAATTGCCGCCATTGCCCTGTGGCCGGTGGGACGCCGCGTGGTCTCCGTAGAAGAGGCGCGCGCCGCGCGCGAAGCCAATGCCCGTCGCTATTAGTATGATGTCGAAGAACCTGCCCGGCTGGCGGCAGTATCTGTTTAATAGTACCTGGCGCTACCTGCTGCGCATTCTGTTTGCGCTCGGCGGGTGTGCGGCCATTCCCTGGTGGCTGCAGCAGATTGAGTGGACCATCCCTCTGACACTGGGCGTGGTGGCTGCCGCGCTGGCTGACCTTGACGATCGGCTGACCGGGCGTCTGAAGAATCTGCTGATCACCCTGCTCTGTTTTTGTATCGCTTCGGTGTCGGTTGAACTGCTGTTCCCCTATCCGCTGGCCTTTATGGCCGGGCTGGCGATATCGACCTGGGGTTTCATCCTGCTGGGTGCTCTCGGCCAGCGTTACGCCACCATCGCGTTTGGCGCGCTGCTGATTGCGGTCTACACCATGCTCGGCATTGGGCTGTTCAGCCAGTGGTATATGCAGCCGATGCTGCTGCTGGTAGGCGCACTCTGGTATAACCTGCTGACCCTGCTCGGTCATCTGATGTTTCCGGTCCGGCCGGTGCAGGAACAACTGGCGGGCAGTTTTTCCCAACTGGCGCGTTATCTGGATGCCAAGGCAAATCTGTTCGATCCGGATGCGGGCGAACAGGACGATGCCACCTTTATCGATGCCGCGATGGTTAACAGTCAGTTAGTGGCGCAGCTCAATCTGACCAAGACCACGCTGCAGAGTCGCCTGCGAGGCGATCGCGGTTCACGCGGCACCCGTCGCAGCCTGCACTACTACTTTGTGGCGCAGGACATCCACGAACGGGCCAGCTCCTCCCATCTGCAATATCATCTGCTGCGGGGCGACTGGCGCTACAACGAAATTCTGTTCCGGTTTCAGCGTCTGCTGAATATGCAGGCCCAGGCCTGTCGCCAGCTGGCACATTCGATCCTGATGCGGGAGAGATGGGTTCATGACAGCCGGTTTGAGCGGGCTTTTGAACGGCTGCAGAAGGCGATAGAACGGCTGGAGCAGCGTGAGCCGGAGGCGACCCATACCCGTGCGCTTTACTGGCTACTGCGCAACCTGCGGGCTATTGACGCGCAGTTGGCCTCGGTTGAATCAGAACAGACGCTGGCGGGTGAAGATCCTCAACACAGCGATAATTTGTTGTCGCGCGAGGGATTAAATGGCTGGAGCGATATCAGACTGCGTTTCAGTCGCCACCTTTCCCCCGCCTCCGCGCTGTTCCGTCATGCGGTGCGGATGTCAGTGGTGCTGTGTATCGGTTACGGTTTCATTCAGGTCACCGGCCTGGAACGGGGTTACTGGATACTTCTCACCAGCCTGTTCGTCTGTCAGCCCAACTACAATGCGACACAACGGCGGCTGGCGTTGCGTATTGGTGGCACGCTGGCGGGGATCGCGATTGGTCTGCCGGTGCTCTGGCTGGTCCCTTCTGTCGAGGGACAGCTGATTCTGATTGTCATCAGCGGCGTGCTGTTTTTCGCCTTCAGACAGGTACAGTATGCCCAGGCAACGCTGTTCATCACCCTGCTGGTGCTGCTCTGTTTCAACCTGCTGGGCGAAGGCTTTGAAGTGGCATTACCGCGCGTGGTCGATACGCTGCTGGGCTGTGGCCTGGCCTGGCTGGCCGTCGCCTTTATCTGGCCTGACTGGCGCTTTCGCCAGCTTCCGGCGGTGGCAGAACGGACCTTACAGGCCAACTGCCGCTACCTGGATGCCATCATGGAACAGTACCATCAGGGCAAAGATAACCGCCTTGCTTATCGTATTGCCCGGCGGGATGCGCATAATGCCGATGCCGAGCTGGCCTCAGTGGTGTCGAACATGAGCAGCGAAAGCCGCACCAGTCAGACGATGCGTGAGTCCGCTTTCCAGTTGCTCTGCTCTAATCACTCATTCCTGAGCTATATCTCTGCGCTGGGAGCGCATCGCGATAAAATTGATGAGCCGCAACTGCTCGCCTTACTGGATGACACCGTCTGTTATGTCGAGGATGTGCTGCAAACGGACGTCGTCAGCGACCAGCAGGCGGAGGAGATGCGTCAACTCCTTACCCAGCGAATCGGCCAGCTGGCCGCCGATGCGGATACGCGCGCGCCACTGGTATTACAGCAACTCGGCTTGCTGGTGGCGCTGATGCCAGACGTGGCCCGCCTGCGCCGCACGCTAAATTCTCACTAACTTCCGCCGCTCTTTGGGTTCAGCGTCATCAGTACGGTGCGCTGAAACCAGGCATTCAGCTCCGCCCTGACCGACAGCGGCAGGGCCGCATAATGATGGCCTGATATCGCCCCCTGAAGCGCCAGCAACGTCTGCAATCCTACATGCTGGTTGACGGCTTTCAGCCTCAGCCAGCACTGCTTAGCGCCAATGTCATACAGATGCTGTACGTTCAGGATGCCCGCTTCATGCAACATCATCTCCAGGCGTACGCTGAGGTTAGGAAGATCTTTTAACCGGATGGATGACTGCTTATGATGCTGATCGAACTGAGCGGTCTCCAGCGACGCGGCTGATAATCTCAGCAGATGCGTCGGTTCCTGCCAGAGCGCGTCATCAACCCGATAGTAGTTCAGGCTGACCATCACGCCACGCTTGCGAAATACCAGTGGCTCCAGCGGACGCTGCGTAATGTATTCCCGCAGGGGTTCGCTGGCTCGCAGGTAAAGTGCATCATTGTTAACTAAAGCAAAAACCACCCGTTCCACGGCCAGCGCATAGCCGCCAAACTGGGTGCGTGACTCGATGGTTCCCAGCGGGGCCAGACGTTCCCGGGAGCGTTCGACAATCGGATTAACCTTTTTCATCACACCACCTCCATGTTATAGAAATATCTGAAATCACGTTTGCTTTCAGGCAATTAGAAGATAGGAAAAAGCCTTTGCAGGTTCAATGAATAATTAACGGTTCAGCTAACCTTGTGGTGTTTTTGCGAGGCGTTTTCAGAAATTTGGGTTGATCTTTATGCGGAACGACAGTACTGTATATTCATACAGTCCACTGCTGAGTGATTAACTTATGCGAACACAACATCCGAATAATGCACGCTATGCTCATCATTACGCGTCCTCTTCTGTCCCCGCTTCTCATCGTGGCTGGATCACCGAGTTACGCTATAGTGAGCAGCCTG
Organism: Pantoea sp. USHLN298; assembly: GCF_037149395.1. Lineage (NCBI taxonomy): Bacteria > Pseudomonadati > Pseudomonadota > Gammaproteobacteria > Enterobacterales > Erwiniaceae > Pantoea > Pantoea sp. USHLN298. The sequence continues at coordinate 600,066 of NZ_JBBCRO010000001.1, read as the reverse complement.
GAATGATGCAGATGTTATTGTTGCCGCTGCTGCAGCAGTTGAGTCAGCAATCACGCTGGCAGTTGTGGTTAACGCCGGCACATAAACTGAATCGCGCCTGGCTGCAGCAATCCGGTTTGCCACTGGATAAAAGCATGCATATTGCTGATTCTGAGCGTCTGAACGCGGTTGAGGCGATGATTAAAGCGCTGCGGACTGGAAATTATAGTGTCGTTTTGGCATGGATTCCGTACGAACTGGATGAAGATGAGCGACGTCAACTGGAAAATGCGGCAGCGGAAGGTGATGCCCTGGGATTGATTTTACGGTCGAGTGGATCACCAGAAGCGCCTCTCGGACCACAAAATGCGCTAAAAATTCAGTCGGATTTGTTTCATTAAGTAAAAATCAGAAGTTTCTCAAGAACTATTTCTTATCTGTTGTCGCTAAACCACTGATTCTGTTAGTTCGAGCGTTGACAATGGTTTAGCAGTTTTTTTGGGCATTGAGCCACGACAATAACACCAGGCTAATTGTTAGAATTTGTGTATAAATCTCTGTTTTTTTACAGAAGCGCCTCACATCATACTTGTAAGTTTCCAATCTCGTTGTAGACTTTATCTCGCCAGGGTGCTCAATAACCTCCGTTTTTTTGCGGTAGAGTCATAAGCGAGCGTTTTGACCCGGCGAAGGATTAAACCAAGAGCAACCTTTTTGCTCATTGCCTATTTGGATGATAACGAGGCGCAAAATGAAAAAGACAGCTATCGCAATTGCAGTGGCACTGGCTGGCTTCGCTACCGTAGCGCAGGCCGCTCCGAAAGATGACACCTGGTACACCGGTGCTAAACTGGGCTGGTCTCAGTATCACGACACTGGTTACTACGGTAACGGTTACCAAAACAATGACGGTCCAACTCACGAAAGCCAGCTGGGTGCAGGTGCATTCGTTGGTTACCAGGCAAATCCATACCTGGGCTTCGAGCTGGGCTATGACTGGCTGGGTCGCATGCCTAACAAAGGCAACGTGACTAACGGCGCATTCAAAGCACAGGGCGTTCAGCTGGCAGCTAAACTGAGCTACCCAATCTATGACGATCTGGACGTGTACACTCGTCTGGGCGGCATGGTATGGCGTGCAGACGCAACCCAGACTAACCCAACTACTGGCCGCATCAGCGACCACGACACCGGCGTTTCTCCGCTGGCTGCCGTTGGTGTTGAGTATGCGCTGACCAAAAACTGGGCAACCCGTCTGGATTACCAGTGGGTTAACAACATCGGTGATGCACAGACCGTTGGTACCCGTCCGGACAACGGCATGCTGAGCGTAGGCGTTTCATACCGCTTCGGTCAGGATGAAGCTGCTCCAGCACCGGCTCCAGCACCAGCACCAGCGCCAGTTGTTGAAACCAAGCGTTTCACTCTGAAGTCTGACGTTCTGTTCACCTTCAACAAAGCTACCCTGAAGCCAGAAGGCCAGCAGGCTCTGGATCAGCTGTACAGCCAGCTGAGCTCAATGGATCCTAAAGATGGTTCCGTTGTCGTACTGGGCTTCACCGATCGCATCGGTTCAGAGCAGTACAACCAGAAACTGTCTGAGAAACGTGCTCAGTCAGTGGTAGATTACCTGGTATCTAAAGGTATTCCTTCTAACAAAATCTCTGCACGTGGCATGGGTGAATCTAACCCAGTTACCGGCAACACCTGTGACAGCGTGAAAGGCCGTAATGCCCTGATCGACTGCCTGGCGCCGGACCGTCGTGTAGAAATCGACGTTAAAGGCATCAAAGACGTTGTAACTCAGCCACAGGCTTAAGTTTACACGTAATAAAAAACCCCGCTAAGGCGGGGTTTTTTTATGTCATCGTTCCGGTCAGCGACCCTGCTCTGAGACGCTCTGCCAGCTAAAATGAGTGGCTCCTGAGAGCTGGCTTACTCTTTCTCTGAACCCGAGTTACCGAGAATCGCCTGTAAATCTTCCCGCAGACTCGACATCTGGGTAGCGTACTTCTCTTTGCGTTCAGCATCTTCAATTAACTGGACCACCGTCTCCGATAACGTACTGTTTCGCCGCTGCGCCAGTCCAGCCAGTCGTTGCCAGACCAGATACTCCAGATCGATAGACTTTTTACGCGTGTGCTGATGTTCAGCATTAAAGTGACGTTTGCGACGCGCACGGATGGTCTGTTTTAACCGGTTATCCAGATCCGGATGAATGTGCTCTGCAATCCATTCGTTGACCGTCACCGGATTATTTTCCATCGCCAGCAGTTTATCGACTGCCGCCTGCGCCGCACTTAACTCAAGGTGACGCGTGATCAGTTCACCTTCCCGATGTTTTTTCACCAGGTATTTCCATTTCCATCCACATTCAAGATTTTCGAGTTGCTGGTATTTCATCGGAATCTCATCGTGATCACGTAACGAGCTAAGAATAACAGCTTTTTTCCCGGATGCAGCAACGAAAAACATGCTGTCAATGTCACATCTTCAACAGGAAGTCTGCAGTGCTTAACAAGGGTGAATCCTGTATAATCTCGCTTTTCTTAAATCAGACAAATGCGATTATTTTGACCAGCACCCAACTTACGTGGCAAACCTTACAGCCGGATAGCGCGCAATACCAATCCGTTTTTTCCCGAATTGCTGATGAAGAAACCGATGCTCTGGCAGCGGTACAGCCCCGATTGCTGAATGCTCTGGCGCATTTACATCACCAGTCGCAGGGATTCCCGTTACTGCTGGTGCGTAGCCAGGAAAATCGCGACTACCTGGCACTGATTGCTCAGGCCGCGCAGCGCGTCATGGAGGAATCCACCACGCTGTATGGTGGCGATTACCATATCATGGCCGATAACGTCACGCTGCAGCCCCCTTCAGACCCTCAACGCCCTTTCACCAGTCAGGGTGGCATTCATTTCGCCGACTGGATTGAAACCGAACAGCTGTTTGGTTGTGTCCGCCAGTATAAAGATCGTATTCAGCTTGAGCCGGGACTGATCCATCGCGCCAACGGTGGCACGCTGGTGCTCACGCTGCGCAGTTTTATGACCCAGCCTATTCTCTGGTTACGCCTGAAGAAATGTATTGAGCAAGGCTATGTTGAATGGACCTCGCAGGATGAGCGACGCCCCTTGCCGGTCGCGATACCGCCACTGCCGCTCCAGTTAAATCTGGTGCTGTGCGGCGATCGTGAAGCACTGGCTGACTTTCAGGAGCTCGATCCTGAAGCCCATGAAATGGCTATCTATACCGAATTTGAAGAGAACATTCAGATTCTGGATGAAGATGACATGCTTGCCTGGTGCCGCTGGACCGCCGATCTGGCACAACAGGCTGAGCTGCCGCTGCCGGAAACCGATTTCTGGCCAGAGCTGATTAAAGAAGGCGTACGCTACAGCGGCGATCAGGAGACGTTACCGCTCTGCCCGCGCTGGTTACAGCGTCAGATGCGTGAGTCCGCGCTGATGGGCGATAAAATCAATGCGGAAGCGCTGCGTGATGCGCTGGAAGCTCGCCTGTGGCGTGAAAATTATCTCAACGAGCGGATGCGCGATGAGATCCTGCTGAAACAGATCCTGATTGAGACTGAAGGTGAAGTGGTCGGTCAGATCAACGGCCTGTCGGTAGTGGAATATCCTGGCCATCCTCGCGCCTGGGGTGATCCATCGCGTATTACCTGTGTGGTGCATCCTGGCGACGGCGAGTTTACCGATGTTGAGCGCAAAGCCGAGCTGGGCGGTAACATTCATGCAAAAGGCATGATGATTATGCAGGCCTATCTGATTGCCGAGCTGGAACTGGATCAGCAACTGCCCTTCTCAGCTTCGCTGGTATTTGAACAGTCCTATTCTGAAGTGGACGGCGACAGCGCCTCGCTGGCTGAACTCTGTGCGCTGATCAGCGCGCTGGCTAACCAGCCGGTCAATCAGCAAATTGCCGTCACTGGCTCAGTCGATCAGTTCGGTAACGTGCAGCCGGTTGGCGGTCTGAACGAGAAAATCGAAGGCTTCTTTGATATCTGCCATCAGCGTGAACTGACCGGTCAGCAGGGCGTGATTATACCCGCCTGCAATGTGCGACACCTGAGTCTGAATCAGGCTGTGGTCAGTGCGGTTGAGCAAGGTCGCTTTCATATCTGGGCGATTGACCGTGCTGATGAAGCCCTGCCGCTGCTGACGGGCAAGGTCTGGGATACTGAGGATGGTGAAGGCGACACCCTGCTGCGCACCATTCAGGAACGCATTAGCCAACTGAACCAGCCGGACGCGCCGCACCGTCCCTGGGGACTGCGCTGGCTTAACTGGTTTAACCACCGTTAATCCGATTTGCTCAGCGTACAACTGTTCGCTAATATTCGTGATTCACTAAAAAAAGGCTTATTGTAAACATGGTAGATAAACGCGAATCCTATACCAAAGAAGACCTGATTCTGTCAGGTCGTGGTGAACTGTTTGGCGAAAATGGTCCGCCGCTTCCGTCAGGCAACATGTTGATGATGGACCGCGTGGTCAAGATGACCGAAGACGGCGGCAAATATGATAAAGGTTTTGTTGAAGCTGAACTGGATATCAATCCTGACCTCTGGTTCTTCGGCTGCCACTTCATTGGCGACCCGGTCATGCCTGGCTGCTTAGGCCTGGATGCGATGTGGCAACTGGTTGGTTTCTATCTTGGATGGCTGGGCGGCGAAGGTAAAGGTCGTGCGCTGGGCGTGGGTGAAGTGAAATTTACTGGTCAGGTCCTGCCTGAAGCGAAGAAAGTGACTTACCGTATCCATTTCAAACGCGTTATCAACCGCAAACTGGTCATGGGCGTTGCCGATGGCGAGGTGCTGGTCGACGGCAACCTGATCTATACGGCCAGCGATCTGAAAGTGGGCCTGTTCAAAGACACGGCGGCTTTCTAAACGTTTCCCCCAGAAACGAAAACCTCCGCGCGCAGCGGAGGTTATATTCCCTTTTCAGTGACATCCGGCTAGGCAGCGACCGACCTGTCCTCCATGGCTTGTCGCCAACCTCCCAACCAGTGAGACTTAGCGTCAATCATCTGATACGGACACATCTCTTTTGAGCGTCCAGTAATGCCTGCCTGATAACCACGTGAATGGGCGCGCTCAAGGCGGTCTCGTTTCTGTCTCTTCATACTCCGTGTCCCTCATGTAAGGTCTGTGGAATCTGGTGGAAAGAAAAAGGTGGTGAATTAATGTTCAACCACACTAATGTTCTACCCGCTACGCGCCCAAAGATCAATGCGCAATCTTCACGCCAATGTCATAAATGTGACCTCTGACCGACAAAATGATGCTTTTTTGTGATGCGGATGACAGCACTATCCCGCTGATTAAGCTAAGAAAAAAGCCCCTGTTTCTCGTCAATCGTGCTTAACGAAAAATCAGGGGCTTAGCTTATTTATTCATACTCTTCTTAATTTAACGCAACCGTACTGTTGGCAATCTGCTGTGCGGTTTGCTGCCAGCCCGCCGCCAGCGTTCTGACCAGCGCATCGTAGCCATCTTCATTCTGAGGCAGCGCCAGGTTAAATGCCTGCTTGGTCAGACGGCCCTGATGTTCCAGCGTCCACTCGCCACTGATCACTGCCTTGCCGTCATAGCGGCCCTGGAAGCCGGTGATGGTCACGTTGAGCGTGTCGTGCTGCGCACCCATCGGCGTACCCGCCACCAGTCGTCCTGGCAGAGCTTTGCTGAGGTTGGTAATCAGCGTCTGCTGCAGCTGCTGATCGAGCGGGCTGGCCCACAGATTATTGGCGGCAATAACATATTTCACGTCACTGGTCTGATAAACCAGCCCGTTACCCGCCAGATAATCCGGTACCGTCACCTGCTGCACCCACAACATCGGTTGCGCTTCATTCAGGCTGCTGCTGCTGACCTTCATCGGGGCGGCCCCGGAAGGCAGCTGATACCAGGTATTATCGATGGTGCTGCTGCACGCGCTCAGCAGCAGCGCGGCAGAGAGTATCATTCCTTTTTTCACTGTTTCGCCCTCTTAGGCTGGGGATCCTGTCCCGGTTTCGCCTCAAACACCAGCGCGTTGCTCTTAGTATTGAGCGTTTTCAGTACCGGCTGCAGTTCGCGCAGCACCTGATCGAGTCGCTGCATATCCCCGACCAGCTTGCTGTAAGCCGGCGAGCCTGGCTGCAGGCCTTTCATGCTACGGTTCAGCTCACGCAATGTCTGCTGCATATCTTCCGGCAGCGTTTTCATTGCCGGGCTGGCCGTGACTTTATTGACGTTATCGATGGTGCGTTGCAGATCACGCATCGTTTTCTGGCTCTCTTTCAGCGTGCCGGTCGCTTCATTAATCATACCGTTAAGTGGCAGGCCATTGATCTTATCCAGCGCCGCCATCAGCTTCTGCTGGATCTGGCTCAGACCACCGCTGACGGTCGGAATCACTTCGTAACCCGACACTTTTTGCGGCCCTTTATAGGCTGGAGCATTGTCGTAGAAGTCCAGATCAACATACAACGCGCCTGACAGCAGGTTGCCGGTTTTCAGCGTGGCACGTAGCCCGCGCTTCTTACCATCCTGCAGATGCTGTTGCAGATCGAAGTTCTCACCCAGTCGGCTGATAAACCGATCCGGTTCGATGCGAATCAATACCGGAACGCGGTAATCATTGTTCAGCGCCTGATCGAGGCCCGCTTTCATCAGCGGCGCTTCCGACACTGTACCCAGGCGAATGCCGCGGAATTCAACCGGTGCACCGGCCTGCAGGCCACGAATCGAGTCGGTAAAGAACAGCAGATAATCAATATGATTGGTATACAGCGAGTCCTGAATGCTGCGTTGATCATCAAACAGATGATAATCAGACTGATTCTTCGCCGCCTGGCCCAGATCCCAGCCATCCGGCACATCAAAGCTGACGCCGCCGCTGAACAGCGTGGTCAGCGACCCCATTTCCACCCGCATACCGGAAGCGGACATATCAACAGCAATGCCGCTATCCTTCCAGAAGCGGACATTGGTGGTTACCAGCCGATCGTACGGTGCCGCGATAAACAGCTGATAGGTCATCATGCGTTTATCGGTATCGAAGGTGCTGGTTTCCACCGTCCCGACGCGATAGCCACGGAACAGTACCGGATCGCCCGGGTTAAGCTGGCCAGCTTTTTTGCTGTCGAGGATGATGCGAATCCCTTTGGCATCCGGCGGCGCTAACGGTGGCGCATCCAGCAGGTTAAACTGCTCTGGCGCTTCACTTTTGGTACCCGGCTGTAATTCAATGTAGGCACCCGACAGCAGGGTTCCCAACCCGCTGATACCTTCGCGACCAATCTGCGGCTTCACCACCCAGAAAACACTGTCTTTGTGCAACAGTTTTCCCATCCCGGCATTGAGGCGGGCCTTGATTTCAACGTGATGCAGATCGTCGCTCAGTACCGCGCTCTCCACCACGCCGACATCCACGCTGCGGCTTTTAATGGTGGTTTTGCCGGCTTCGATACCCTCGGCATTTTCGGTAATCAGGGTCACTTCCGGCCCCTGATGACTGAAGTGATAAAACAGAATCCATCCGCCGATTAACAGCGTGACGATGGGGACAATCCAGACCGGCGACCAGCGCTTGATCTGCTCCACCTTTGCGTGGCCGTGGTTAATTTCCGTCAAGGCGCGACTCCTTTACATTGTTTTCGCGTACACGATCCCAGGTTAATCGCGGGTCAAAGGTCATTGCAGCAATCATGGTCAGAATAACCACCAGCGCAAATAACACCGCGCCCCACGCGGGATAAACACTCATCAGTTGCCCCATGCGCACCAGCGCAGAGAGCACGGCAATCACAAATACGTCGATCATCGACCAGCGGCCAACAAACTCGACCACTTCATAAATCAGGTGCATCTTGTGGCTATCATGCCGTCCGCGTCCGCCTGCATCCCAGCAGAGCCAGCCAATCGCCAGCATTTTCAGCGTCGGCACCATAATGCTGGCGATAAAGATCACCAGCGCCACCGGATAAGAACCGTCGCTCCAGAGTAAGATGACGCCCGCCATGATATTGGAGGGATACGCGCTCCCCAGCGTTTCTGTCACCATGATCGGCATCAGATTCGCGGGAATATAGAGAATGACGGAGGTCAGCAGCAGCGACAGCGTCCATTGCAGGCTGTGCTTACGGCGCGCAGAAGCGACCACTCCGCAGCGCGTACAATGACGCTGCGTGGCCGGCAAAATGGCAGTGCAGCAGGGACAGGAGCGTAAATCCTGCTGCAGGCCAGTGACACCGACCCGGGGAGGATGCGGCAGCGCCGGCATCGGCGCAATGTTCTGCCAGAGCTGACGCCGGTCAACGCACTGAAAGGCCCGCAGCTGCAGCAGGCAGAACAGGCACCAAGGCCAGAAGCTGGTTTCCAGCCCGATGTCACCATAAGCCATCAGCTTAACGAAACTGACCAGCACCCCCGCCATAAATATTTCAGCCATACCCCAGTTGCGTAGCTGAAACAGAATGCGCGCCAGCCCCAGTTTCAGCCGGGTCGGTAACGGAACCGGATTCACCAGCAGCAGGATAGTGACCATGCAGAACGCCGGGATAGCCTGTACAAACAGCAGGAACAGGGTCGCCAGACTGCTGTAGTCTTCTGACACCATCACCTGCGGTATCTCGGCCAGGCTGATCTGACTGCTGAGCCCGGCCACTTTCATGGTGATAAACGGAAACAGATTGGCCAGCAGCAGCATAAACAGAGCCGCCAGCGCATAACCGGTTGGCCGTTTGCGTGGCTCGTGCCAGTTTGCCGTAAGAGAAGTGTGGCAGCGCGGGCATGAGGCACGGCTGCCAACGGGAATGTCCGGCAGCTTATTCATTAAATCGCATTGTGGACAGAGCATCCACGCGTCACTTTTATCTGCTGAACACATCCGTTATCCCTTGATCTACGCGCCGTTTTTCATTGATTCAAGCTCTTCCCAGCGCGCGAAAGCGGTTTCCAGTTCCTGCTCAGCCTGCGCCAGATTGTCCAGTACCGGTTGGGTCTGGTCGTGGGCCTGGCTGAAGAAATCCGGATGACTCATTTTCGCCTGCAGTTCACCAATGCGCGCTTCCAGCTGTTCCAGCTTTTGCGGCAACTGTTCCAGCTCACGCGCCAGGTTATAGCTTAGTTTGTTGGCGCTGCGTTTGGCAGTATCACTTTTCTCTGCCGCAGGTTTTGCCACACTGCCGCCGGTTTTGGCCGGAGCCGACGCTTTCTGCTGCTTGTAAGCCGCACGCTGTTGCTGGGCATCGTGATAGCCACCGACGAAGGTGCCAATCTCACCGTTGCCTTCAAAGATCCAGCACTCGGTTACCGTATTGTCGACAAACTGACGATCGTGGCTCACCAGCAGCACGGTACCCTGATAGCCATCAATCAACTCTTCCAGCAGCTCCAGCGTTTCCACGTCGAGGTCGTTGGTCGGTTCATCGAGGATCATCAGGTTGCTGGGACGCAGGAACAGACGTGCCAGCAACAGGCGGTTACGCTCACCACCGGACAAGGCGCGCACCGGCGTCATGGCGCGTTTCGGATGGAACAGGAAGTCCTGCAGGTAACCCAGCACATGCCGCGGCTTGCCGTTGACCAGCACTTCCTGTTTACCTTCTGCCAGGTTATCCATCACGGTGCGATCCGGATCGAGTTCGGCGCGGTGCTGGTCGAAGTAGGCGACCTCCAGCTTGGTGCCGGAATGCACGCGACCATGATCGGCTTGCAACTGCTGCAACATCAGGCGCAGTAACGTGGTTTTACCGCAGCCGTTCGGGCCGATCAGGGCAATTTTATCGCCACGCATCACCTGGGTAGAGAAGTCTTTCACCAGCACTTTGCCATCAACCGCATAGTCGACGTTTTCCAGCTCAAACACGATTTTGCCGGATCGGGAGGCTTCGCCCACCTGCATATTGGCTTTACCCATCACTTCGCGACGTTCTGAACGTTCACGACGCAACGCTTTCAGCGCACGCACACGGCCTTCATTACGGGTACGACGCGCTTTGATACCTTGGCGAATCCAGACCTCTTCCTGCGCCAGCTTGCGGTCAAATTCCGCGTTCTGCATCTCTTCAACGCGCAGCGCTTCCTCTTTCCCTTCCAGATAGAGATCATAATTGCCTGGCCAGGAGACCAGCTTGCCGCGGTCGAGATCGACAATTCGCGTCGCCATGTTGCGAATAAACGAACGGTCATGGGAGATAAAGACAATGCTGCCGCTGAAGTTCTTCAGGAACGTTTCCAGCCAGTCGATGGTTTCGATATCGAGGTGGTTAGTTGGCTCATCCAGCATCAGTACGCGCGGATTGCTGACCAGCGCACGGCCCAGCGCCGCTTTACGCAGCCAGCCGCCCGACAGCGAAGAGAGTTCGGTATCAGGCTCCAGACCAATCTGTTCCAGCACATCATTGATGCGGCTTTCCAGCTGCCACAAATTCTGATGGTCGAGAATGCTTTGCAGACGCGCCATCTCATTGAGGTTTTTATCGCTGGGGTCCTCCATCACCACATGGGAAATGGCGTGATAAGCCTTGAGATGTTCGGCCTGCTCTTCCACGCCTTCGGCGACGAAGTCATAAACGGAACCGGTAATATTGCGTGGCGGGTCCTGCTGCAGACGCGCAACAACTAAATCGGTTTCATAGACGATGCGACCATCATCCAGCGGTTGTTCGCCATTGATGATCTTCATCAGGGTCGATTTACCGGCACCGTTACGGCCCACCAGACAGACGCGTTCGTTCTCTTCGATGTGCAGTTCGGTGTTGTCTAACAGCGGCGCATCGCTGAAGGAGAGATAAGCGCCGTGAATACTGATTAATGACATGTAAACTTATTCCTTACCGGCGTGAGTGATCAGCCAGCAGTTGTGAATTTGACGGTTACGCGCGAAGTCCTGCGACTGCGTTTTCTGGGTAATGTCCTGCGCCTGCAGACCCAACGCCTTCAGACCATCCATATCCATTTTGAAACCACGTTTGTTGTTGGAGAACATGATGGTGCCACCGCGGCGCAGCAGGCGCTTCAGGTTGCGCATCAGCATCATGTGATCGCGCTGGACATCGAAGCTCTCTTCCATTCGTTTTGAGTTTGAGAAGGTTGGCGGATCGATAAAGATCAGGTCAAAATTCTCATCACTTTCATTCAGCCAGCTCAGGCAATCAGCCTGCATCAGACGGTGCTGCCGCCCGGTCAGGCCATTGAGCCGTAAATTGCGCTCCGCCCACTCCAGATAGGTTCGCGACATATCTACCGTAGTGGTAGACCGCGCGCCGCCCAGACCAGCATGGACGCTGGCGGTGCCGGTGTAAGCGAACAGGTTGAGGAAATCTTTCCCCTGACTCATCTGACCCAGCATTTTGCGCGCAATACGGTGATCAAGGAACAGACCGGTGTCGAGATAATCGGTCAGATTGACCCAGAAGCGCGCATTAAACTCTTTCACTTCGAAATAGTCGCCCTTCTCGCCCAGCTTCTGATACTGCGCTTTACCTTTCTGGCGTTCACGCGTTTTCAGAATCAGACGGTCAGCGGGCAGTTCGAGCACGGTCAGCGTGGCGCTGATCACATCGAACAGACGCTGACGCGCTTTATTCGGATCGATGGTTTTCGGCGGTGCATATTCCTGGATAATGACCCAGTCAGCGTAACGATCGACCGCGACGTTATAATCTGGCAAATCGGCATCATAAATGCGGTAGCACTCAATGCCTTCCTGACGCGCCCACTTATCCAGCTTCTTCAGGTTTTTACGCAGACGGTTGGCATAATCTTCCGCGATCTGCCCGGCGCTCTCACCGCTGTTGACCGACAGCTGATAATTTTTCTGTACGCAATCCAGCGGGCCATTTTTTGCTTTGAACTGGCGATCGGCACGCAGTTGCAGACAGCTCAGCAGCTCCGGTGACGCGCTGAACAGCGACAGATTCCAGCCGCCAAAGTGCAGCTTCATCAGACGTCCGAGCTGGCTGTGCAGCGCAATCAGCGCTGGCTCGCTCTCCAGACGTTCACCGTAAGGCGGATTACTCAGCACCGTGCCGTGGATCAGCGGATCGACCGGATTGGTCAGCTTGAGCAAATCCTGCTGAGCGAAGGTAAAGAGTTCGAACACGCCAGCACGCCGGGCATTGGCCTGCGCCCACTCCAGCACCCGACCATTGTTGTCATAGCCAAAGAAGCGCGCCTGGGTTGCCGCCGTGCCGTTACGGGCGCGGTTCTGCGCCTCGGTTTTCACTTCCTGCCACAGCGCAGCGTTGAACTGACTCCACGCCGTGAAGCCCCAGTGCTTACGCAACAGGCCAGGCGCACGATCGCAGGCGATCAGCGCCGCTTCAATCAGCAGCGTACCTGAACCACACATTGGATCGATCAGCGGTGTGGTCGGCTGCCAGCCTGAGCGCAGCACAATCGCCGCTGCCAGGTTCTCTTTCAGCGGCGCCTGGCCGGTCTGCTGACGGTAGCCGCGCTGATGCAGCGCGCTGCCGCTCAGATCCAGCGCAATGCTGGCGCGATCGTCATTCAGCCAGACGTTGATGCGGATGTCCGCCTGTTCGCGATCCACATTCGGACGCTCCAGGTTCTGGCGGGTGAAGCTATCGACAATGGCGTCTTTCACTTTCAGAGCGCCGAACTGGCTGTTGCGAATCGAATCGTTGGTGCCGCTGAAGTGCACTACAAAGGTTTTATCACTGCCGAACATCGTCGGCCAGTCAACACTTTGCACGCCAAGGTAAAGATCCAGATCGCTGTAGACGCCAAACTCTCCCAGCGGCAGCAGGATACGTGAGGCTAAACGGCTCCACATCAGGCTTTGGTACATGACGCGCTCATCGGCCTGGTAGTGGACGCCGCCCTGCACCACTTGCAAATCCTGCGCGCCCAGCGCGTCCAGCTCACTTTTTAACAGCTCTTCGAGCCCACGCGCCGTGCTGGCAAACAGAGAATTCATATCGTCACTTTTTAACTCTTGAGAAAATTGTCGCGCATTATAGCGAATCGCAGACCTATGTCATAAAGTTAGCTACTTTTGTCGTGCGCGTCGGGTTCAAGGAGAACACCATGATTACGCTTTCCCGCTTATTTATTCATCCTGTGAAGTCAATGCGGGGACTGCAACTGTCACATGCGCAGGTGTCAGACAGTGGACTGGCGTTTGATCGCCTGTTTATGGTGACTGAACCTGATGGAACCTTTATTACCGCGCGGCAGTATCCGGAGATGGTCCGTTTTACGCCGGTTCTGTTACCTGATGGCCTGCTGCTGCAGGCGCCGGACGGCAGTCATATCCCCATCCGCTTCAGCGATTTCAGTCAGCAGGACCATCCGACCGAAGTCTGGGGTAATCATTTCACCGCCCGTATCGCGCCCGAGCCGATCAATCAGTGGCTAAGCCAGTTCTTTCCGCGCGAGGTGCAACTGCGCTGGGTCGGCCCGCAACCTACCCGACGGGTCAGACATTTTGAAACGGTCCCGCTCAGCTTTGCTGATGGTTTTCCTTTCTTGCTGGTCAACAGTGCGTCGTTACAGGATCTGCAACAGCGCTGCCCGGCCAGCGTACGTATGGAACAGTTTCGTCCGAACCTGGTGATCAGCGGTCCCGCCGCCTGGGAAGAAGACAGCTGGGCAGAACTGCAGATTGGCGAGGTGGTTTTTGAGGTCACCAAGCCGTGCAGCCGCTGTGTGTTTACCACCGTCAGCCCGGAAACCGGGCATAAACATCCGGCAGGCCAGCCGCTGGCAACATTACAACGCTTTCGCAGCGCGCAGGATGGCAGCGGCGATGTCGATTTTGGCCTGAATTTAATTGCCCGCAATTCGGGCGTGGTGCGGGCGGGCGATAACGTCACCGTGATTAAACGCCACACGCCGCGCGTCTACGGTGCCGGCGCAGTGGTTGAGACACTGGAACCGCAGCAACAGGCACCCTCAGCGGTGAAGATTACGTTTCAGGGCCAGACCTTTACCGGCGATAATCAGCAGGTCTTGCTGGAGCAGCTGGAGATGCAGGGTTTCCGCATCCCCTACTCCTGTCGGGCGGGTTTATGCGGCAGTTGTAAACTCAGGCTGGTAGCGGGCGAGGTTAAGGCGCTGAAGCAAAGCGCCATTCGTCAGGACGGCACGCTGTTAAGTTGCAGCTGTATCCCGGCTGGCGATGTGGAGCTGAACTGAAGTCAGACGGCGCGAGCGTAGCGCGGAATAATATCCTGACAGTAAGGTTGCAGGCGGTCGTTCATCACCTTGATGGCATCGCCGAGCACCATCGCTTTTCCCGCCAGGGTCAGGCCAGGCTGCGCCAGCAGGCATAGCGCGGCGTTATCACCGTTTTCAACCACCAGCAGACGCGCCTGTTCGCCATTTTCCGCCAGCGTCACCTGCACCATCTCACCCACGTTTGGCCGCATAGCGGGCGCATAAGAGGTGAAATGCCAGCTTTTCGGCATCAGCGGTTTCAGGAATCGCGACGCCACCAGCGCATTTAACACCAGTTCTGCGCGGTGCTGGCTGCTCAACTTACACTGGCGACAGGTCTCTTCAAAAGTGAAAAAGAGCGCAGCGTCATCAACACAAAAGCCGGATTGATTAAACGCGTCCGGAGTGAGCATTTTGCGCGAATAACGGGAACGAAAAAGCATACCGTCAGCCAGGTCGAGCATCATTCGGTCGTGGCTGGCGTCAAAATACCAACGCCAGTTATCATCAGGTTTGATTTTCATAGTGTGCCCTGTATTTACCGCTGCGCCAAAAATCACGCAGAATTCAGCGAAAAATGAAACATAAGGAAAAGCTGAAAATTCGTGCAACAGGCCAAAATATAAACGAGCCGGAAGGATAAATAAACCCCCCGGCCTGCGATAGTAAGAAATGTCTTAGAGATAAGTGACGATATCTTTAATTAATCCGGGTCCCTGATAAATAAAGCCTGAATAAATCTGGACCAGCGTCGCACCCGCAGCGATCTTTTCGCGTGCCGCCGTCAGTGAATCAATCCCGCCAACGCCAATGATCGGCAGCTGACCTTTCAGCTCCTGGGAGAGACGCTGAATCACCGCGGTGCTGCGCGACTGGACCGGACGGCCGCTTAGCCCACCCGCTTCTTCCGCATATTTAAGACCACTGACCAGTGAACGATCCAGGGTGGTATTGGTAGCAATCACGCCATCTATCTGATGACGAACTAAACTGTCAGCGACCTGAATTAACTCATCTTCAGAAAGGTCGGGCGCAATTTTTACCGCCACCGGCACATATTTTAAGTGACGCTGTTCCAGCTCTTTTTGTTTTTGTTTGATTGAGGCCAGCAGATCGTCCAGTGCTTCGCCATATTGCAGTGAGCGTAAACCCGGCGTGTTCGGTGAGGAGATATTGATGGCGATATAACCGGCATGGGCATAGACCTTCTCCATGCAGATCAGATAATCCTCTTTGCCCTGCTCGACCGGCGTATCTTTATTTTTGCCGATATTAATCCCCAGCACGCCCGTAAATCGCGATTTTTTCACGTTCTCGACCAGGTGATCGACACCAAGATTGTTGAACCCCATGCGATTAATAATGCCGCCCGCTTCGACTAAACGAAACATCCGCGGTTTGTCATTCCCCGGCTGGGCGCGCGGCGTGACGGTGCCAACTTCAACAAAACCGAATCCCATGGCACCAAACGCGTCAATACATTCGGCGTTTTTATCCAGACCTGCCGCCAGGCCGAGGGCATTTTTAAAGGTTAATCCCATGCAGGTTACCGGACGTGACGGCAGTTTCTGGCGGAATAACCCTTCCAGCGGCGTGCCGCTCATAAAACGCAGTTGCTGAAAGGTGAGTTCGTGCGCGCGTTCGGGGTCGAGTTTAAACAGCGCCGGTCGGACGATAGGATAAAACATGCACTCTCCTGAAGGACGGAAGCAATCGTGAAAGTCGGTGCACGGGAAAATGTGCGCCAGAATGGTAAAGTGCTCTGGCGCAAAAGTAAATCGAACGGCGGGGATGCGGGAAAGTATCTGAACGGGAGTTGATCTTACCCCGCGGAATCGTTTACGGGGCTGATTGGGGCGTCAGCCGGAAACAGATATTCGCGCAGAATACCGCGACGCAGCATGATGCCGAAAATGCCAATGCAGACGAACGCTTCCGCCAGCACCATCGACCAGGCTGCGCCAATCGCGCCATATTGCCAGGCCAGCAGACAGCAGAGCGGCACGTTAATCACTCCCGCCGCCATCATCACCATCATACGCTGGCGCGCCAGGCCATGTGGGATCAGGATCTGTAAGCCCGCCGGATAAGAGATATTGCCGAACAGGAAGCAGAGCACAAATACCCGCAGCACGTCAGCCGACGGCATAAAGGCTTTGCCCAGGAGCAGCGACACCACCTGATCGGCAAACAGCCAGGTAAATATCACGATCGACAGGCTGAGAGAGAAAGAGAGCAGCAGACTTTTGCGCGTCGCAGCGATTGCGGCACGCTTATCGCGCCCGAACAGGTGACTGACGCGCGGGAAAAAGGCGCTACCGATCTGTTCCGGCACCGAGTTGGCCGCTTTACGCAGGCGATCCGCCCCGTTGTAAATCCCCACCATATAGTGCGAGGTAAACGACGCGAGGATCACCACGTTAACGCTGTTAAACAGGTTGGCACCGGCAATGGCGATAAACACATCCATGCTGTCGGTGATGCGCTGTTTAATTTCGCGTGGCTCAAAGCGGTAACGGCCAATGACCTTCATCTCCAGCACAAACTTCAGCGTAATGGCGGCACTGATAATCGAAACCGCACCTGGAATCAGGGCAGCCAGCCAGGTATCAGCCGGGGTTTTGACCAGCAGAAAAGTCAGCGGGATGGCACAGAAGTTACCAAAGGTGGCGATCACCGCCGTTTTACCGAGCTTCTCAAATCCCTGCATCAGCCAGCCGAAGGAGAACAGCGAGCCGATCAGCGTGGTGCAGTTGGCGAGGATAATAAAGAACAGCGGATGCCAGGCGGGATTAAACCAGGTTGCCGTCAGCAGGGTGCCACTGGTGAGCACCAGCAGCATCAGTTTGGCATTAAAGGTTGACCAGAACAGCTGGCTGACCCGCGCTTTGTCATCACGATGCTGAGCAATATCTTTGGTGGTAAAGACATTGAATCCCCAGTCGGAGATGGTGCTGCAATAGAGCACACAGGCAATGGCCAGTGCCAGGGTCCCCATCTGCTCAACACCCAGAATACGGGCCAGATAGGGTAACGTCGCCAGCGGAAACAGAAACGAGGCGCCGCGGTACGCCAGCAGCGAGAAGATATTAACTATCAGACTTTTATCAAGAACTTTTGCCATGTCGCAACAACCTTATACACATTGCATGTCTCACCTTCTCATTTCGCTAAGGCATAAACAATATCGCTACACACTTTTCAGAATCAGGCTGCGCGGTTAATTTCCTTTTTTACTTTGTAACGCTGTAATGCAATAAACAGATCCGGCTGATTAAACAGCAACCACTCTTTAAAGTTCTGAGTTTTAACGTCTCGCCCCATAAAGCGAATCGCATTCCTGACATATTCTGGTACCGGCGTCTGGTTATACAGCGATAAATAGATCATCAGGCGGAAAGAGTGAGTTAAATAGGCTTTCTCCAGCGTGGCCCGCCATTCTGATTTAGCCTGGGAACTGCTCAGCGTATTGTAGGCATGCATAAAGGCATCATAACGCTGAAAGAAAAACTCATCACCTTTGGTACTGTTAGTAAGCGAACCGCTACGGATACGCTGTTTATAATAAACCTGACGACTGACCCACGCCTGCTGACATTTCATAAATACCGCCAGCGTAAAATTGTGGTCTTCATGAATCCGGCGAACGAAACGTAATTTATGCTGCTCTATAACACTTTTTTTGATCGCATAGTTCCAGACTGCCGAGGTGTAACTGCCGTTTCGCAACAGACGCATAAAGGCTTCCTGCGGGGGCTGCAAACCAAACTGATCGTGTTTTACTTTAGGCGAGGTGATCTCGATATGACCATCTTCGTAAACGCAGGAATTAAAGCAGAACAGGTCGGTCTGAGGATGTTTTTCTGCGACGGTTGCCAGTTCTGCCACCAGCCCGTCAACCACCACATCATCCGGGTCACAGAAGAAAAGGAACTCGCCCTGTGCCAGCGCGATACCGGTATCGCGGGCATTACCCAGACCGCCATTTTCAATGGTGATCACTTTGACCTGTGAAAGGTGCGAATAATTCTGTTCAATCAGGGCCAGCGTGCCATCAGTTGATCCATCATTAACAATGATTATTTCATTGGGCGCTTTTACCTGGCGTAATAAAGAATCAACGCACTCGACAATATATTTTTCAACATTGTAAGTCGGAATAATTACCGATAAAAGGATGTCAGACATAGGCATTTCTCTGCTGTTAGAAAATGACAATACGGTTCACCTGCCTGATGCAGGTCCTGACCAGAGGCGAAACGTCGAAAAGAATAGTGTGTTATTAGGGCTGCTTACATTGAGCCTGATTATCTTAAACCGGTTAAGCCGATAAAGACCAGTCGGGAAAAAACGATCGAAGTGTTCAGATCGCCGCCACTGTTAAATAAGTTGCATCTATAGCGCGGTGCGATGTTAAAACGGTTGAGGTTTGATTTAAATTGCCGGCAAAAAGTCGCGGTAACCAGAATCGGGAAAGTGTAAGCGAATACCTGAAACCGTGAATATCTTCATCATTCCATTCTTTTCGTTTCACTAACGTTTCTGCAATTAATCTGAACATTTTCCCGCGTGACACCGACAGAGGGTTTGATTTTATATCGTTTTTTTCCCTTTCTTCTTTTCCCGCCCCGTTTAATCACTGCTTAACCATAATAAGAATGTTTAAGCAATCAGCCGCTGGATGATTTAACCGCGGCGGTTCGCTAATTTTGCAATCTCGCATCATCGCTTTTAATGAGTGATTGTCCGGATTAGGGGAAATTTAAGAATTATCGGAACCGGTTCTGACGCCGCTTATCACCCTGCCCGCCTATTTGCAGTTTTCACCCTTAGTTTGCCAGATAAATCATTTAAGCCCCTCTCGCGGCTCTGACAGTATGAAGGCATAAGTTCTCAACATTAGATAATCAATAACTTTTAGTTATAAGGAGTGACGATGCGAGTTATTACGCTGGCAGGCAGCCCACGGTTTCCCTCACGCTCAACTTCATTACTGACGCTGTGTCAGCACAAACTGGAAGCACGGGGTATCGAAGTCATTCCGTGGAATATTCATAACTTCCAGCCCGACGACCTGATCAATGCGCGCTTCGATGCCCCAGCGCTGCTGGCCTTACAGGACGATCTGGCCGCCGCCGATGGCCTGATCGTGGCGACGCCAATTTATAAAGCCTCTTTTTCCGGCGCGCTGAAAACCCTGCTCGACCTGCTGCCGGAGCGCGCGCTGGAGCACAAGGTTGTGCTGCCCCTGGCCAGTGGCGGCAGTGCCGGTCATATGCTGGCGCTCGACTACGCCTTAAAGCCGGTACTCAACGCGCTGAAAGCACAGGAAATTCTGCATGGCGTTTATGCCGAAGATAACCAGATCCAGCATTACGACCGTCAGCCGCAACTGCAGGATTCGCTGGCGCAGCGCCTGGATGATGCGGTAGCCGCGTTCTGGCTGGCGCTGACTCGTCATCACCATCCCGTTGCACACGCAGTATAAAGGAGCAGATGAATGAAACTGACATTAGCAAAATGGCTGACGGCGGGATTGTTACTGGCTGGGCTACAGGCACAGGCCGCGCAGCCCGATCCGGCACAGATTCGCATTGGATATCAAAAGGGTTCAGTCAGTATGGTGCTGGCGAAATCGCATCAGCTGTTAGAGAAGCGTTTTCCACACACCAAAATTCAGTGGATAGAGTTTCCGGCGGGTCCACAGATGCTGGAAGCGCTGAATGTGAACAGTATTGATCTCGGCAGCACCGGCGATCTTCCGCCGCTGTTCGCACAGGCCGCCGGCGCGGACCTGCTCTATGTCGGTTCGGAACCGCCAAAGCCGCAGGCGGAAGTGATTCTGGTCCCGAAAACCAGCGCGCTGCAGCAGGTCGCGGATCTGAAAGGCAAGAAAGTCGCCTTTCAGAAAGGCTCCAGCTCGCACAATTTACTGCTGCGCGCCCTGCAACAGGCAGGCCTGAGCTTCAAAGACATCACCCCGGTTTATCTGACGCCAGCTGATGCGCGTGCCGCATTCCAGCAGGGAAATGTCGATGCCTGGGCGATCTGGGATCCCTACTACTCGTCAGTGCTGTTACAGGGCAACTCACGCGTGCTGGTGGATGGCAGCAAACTCAATCTGACCGGGTCGTTCTATTTAGCCACCCGCAGCTATGCCGAGGCACACGGTGCCTTCATTCAGCAGGTGCTGGATACCTTTAGCGCCGCCGATGCGCTGACCCGCAGCCAGCGCCCGCAGAGTATTACGCTGTTAGCGCAGGCGATAGGTTTACCCGAACCGGTGATTGCCAGCTATCTCAGCCATCGACCGCCCACCACCATTACGCCGGTTAGCGACAAAACCGCGGAGGCACAACAGCATACCGCTGACCTGTTCTATGCCAATCATCTGCTGCCAGTGAAACTATCGATTCGCGATCGTATCTGGCAATCCCCTACCGTGACGCAATAAGGAGCAAAAAAATGGTATCCATATTCTGGTTTCTGCCGACGCATGGCGACGGCCACTATCTTGGCACCGCAGAAGGTGCGCGCCCGGTGGATCACGCCTATCTGCAACAGGTTGCGCAGGCGGCTGATCGTCTCGGTTTTGGCGGCGTGCTGATCCCGACCGGCCGCTCCTGTGAGGATGCCTGGCTGGTTGCCGCCTCGCTGATTCCGGTCACCCAGCGCCTGCGTTTTCTGGTCGCGCTGCGTCCGGGCGTGATTTCACCGACCCAGGCGGCGCGACAGGCGGCGACGCTGGATCGCTTATCCAACGGTCGCGCACTGTTTAATCTGGTCACCGGCGGCGATCCGGAAGAGCTGGCAGGCGACGGCGTCTTTCTCGACCATCGGGAGCGTTACGCCGAGTCCGCTGAATTTACCCGCGTCTGGCGTCGGGTGCTGGAGGGTGAAACGGTCGATTACGAAGGCAAACACGTTAAGGTGCGCGGTGCCCGCCTGATGTTTAAGCCGGTACAGCAACCGCGTCCGCCATTGTGGTTTGGTGGCTCTTCGGAACCGGCTCAGGATCTGGCGGCTGAACAGGTTGATGTCTATCTCACCTGGGGTGAACCGCCGGCGCAGGTGAAAGAGAAAATTGATCAGGTGCGAGCCAAAGCCGCGGCTCAGGGCCGGTCGGTACGTTTCGGCATTCGTCTGCATGTGATTGTACGTGAGACCAATGAAGAGGCCTGGCAGGCGGCTGATAAACTGATTGCCAATGTCGATGATGCCACCATCGCTAAAGCGCAGGCTGCCTTTCAGCGGGCCGATTCTGTCGGTCAGCGCCGGATGGCCGCGCTGCACGGCGGCCGGCGCGACAAGCTGGAGATCAGCCCGAACCTGTGGGCCGGTGTCGGTCTGGTGCGCAGTGGTGCAGGAACCGCACTGGTCGGTGACGGACCCACGGTAGCGGCGCGCATCAAAGAGTATGAAGCGCTGGGGATTGAAACCTTTATTTTGTCGGGCTATCCGCATCTGGAAGAGGCTTATCGCGTCGGTGAACTGCTGTTCCCGCATCTCGATTTGCAGGTTCCGCTGGTGCCACAGCCGCGCGTCGTTCAGGCGCACGGTGAAGCGGTTGCCAACGATTTTACCCCTGAGAAAAAAGTTGCCCGGGGCTGAGGAGAGCATGATGGCCAGAACAGGTAAACGTCTCGCTGATACGCTGGTGCCGTGGGTGCTGCCCGCTCTGCTGGTGGTGGCATGGCAGATCGCCTCGCAAACCGGCTGGTTATCGACCCGCATTCTGCCGGCGCCGGAAAAAATCGTGACCACGTTCTGGCAGCTGGCCGCCAGCGGCGAACTGTGGCAACACCTGGCGATCAGTAGCTGGCGGGCGCTGATTGGTTTCACTATCGGCGGTTCCATCGGGCTGCTGCTCGGGCTGATTACCGGCACCTCACGTACCGGCGAACGGCTGCTGGATACTTCGGTGCAGATGCTGCGTAACGTGCCCCATCTGGCGCTGATCCCGCTGGTGATTCTGTGGTTCGGTATCGATGAGTCGGCGAAAATCTTCCTGGTGGCGCTCGGTACGCTGTTTCCGATCTATCTCAATACCTATCACGGCATTCGCAATATCGATCGCGGGCTGGTGGAGATGGCGCGCAGTTATGGCCTCTCTGGCTGGAGCCTGTTTATCCAGGTGATCCTGCCTGGCGCGCTGCCGAATATCATGGTCGGCGTCCGTTTTGCGCTCGGCCTGATGTGGCTGACGCTGATCGTGGCGGAAACCATTTCGGCTAACTCCGGCATCGGTTATCTGGCGATGAATGCGCGGGAATTTCTGCAGACCGATGTGGTGGTGGTCGCCATCATTCTGTATGCCCTGCTCGGTAAACTGGCTGATGTCGCCGCGTTGTTGCTGGAACGCGTCTGGCTGCGCTGGCATCCGGCTTATCAACTGAAGGAGGAGAACGCATGAGTCAGACACTTTCCCCGGCGCGCCTCAACACCGGCACCCCGGTCGGCGTTAACAACGTCAGCAAGCAGTATGGCAGCCGCACTATCCTGAACCATATCGATCTGCATATTCCGTCGGGCCAGTTTGTGGCGGTCGTCGGCCGTAGCGGCTGCGGTAAAAGTACCCTGCTGCGTCTGCTGGCCGGGCTGGAGCAGACCTCCAGCGGCCAGCTGCTGGCGGGTAATGCGCCGTTACAGTCGGCGCGCGACGATACCCGCCTGATGTTTCAGGACGCGCGTCTGCTGCCGTGGAAAAAGGTGATTGATAATGTCGGCCTCGGCCTGAAAGGCACGGCATGGCGCAGTGCGGCGCAGGATGCGCTGGCAGCGGTCGGGCTGGCCGATCGGGCTAATGAGTGGCCCGCGACCCTCTCCGGCGGACAGAAACAGCGTGTGGCGCTGGCCCGGGCGTTGATTCATCGGCCAGGTTTGCTGCTGCTGGATGAGCCGCTGGGGGCGCTGGATGCCCTGACCCGCATCGAAATGCAGGAGCTGATTGAATCCCTGTGGCAGCAGCATCATTTTACCGTTCTGCTGGTGACCCATGATGTGAGTGAAGCGGTGGCGATGGCGGATCGGGTGCTGCTGATTGAGGAAGGCGAGATTGGTCTGGATCTGCTGGTCGATCTGCCGCGTCCCAGACGGCGTGGCTCGCCACGGCTGGCAGAGCTGGAGGCGGAGGTGCTGGATCGCGTGATGCGCCGTACGGCACCGGCACAACCGGTCCGTATGGCCCGACAACGCTAAAAAAAATGGCGGAGCCCAGCGGCCTCCGCCATTTTGCTATCAGGCGTTCAGCGCCCGGGTGATCTTCTCATAGAGATCGCCCGACAGCTTTTCCAGCCCTTTCAGCTGTTCCAGCGCATCGCGCATCATCGCCTGACGATCCTCGTCATAGCGTTTCAGCCGAATCAATGGTTCCACCATCCGTGCCGCGACCTGCGGGTTACGGGTGTTGAGATCGATCAGCATCTCCAGCAGGAATTTATAACCGCTGCCATCTTTGGCGTGGAACGCAGACGGGTTGGCGGAGGCAAAGGCCCCAACCAGCGAACGCACGCGGTTCGGGTTACTCATGCTGAAGGAGCGGTGATTCAGTAGCTGACGCACGTTACGCAGCACGTTCGAAGCCGGACTGGTGGCCTGCAACACAAACCACTTATCCATAACCAGACCATCCTGGTGCCAGCGTTCATCGTAGGCCGCCAGCAACGCATCCCGGCACGGCAGCTGCGCCGACACCGCAGCGGAGAGCGCCGCCAGCGCATCGGTCATGTTGGTGGCCTGATGATATTGCGTCTGCACCAGCTTATCTGCCAGTTGCGCATCGCCAAACGCCAGATAGTTCAGGCAGATATTTTTCAGGCTGCGCTGACCAATCGCCGCATGCTCAACCCGGTATTCACTCTGCTGATTGGCGTTATAAATCGCAAAGAACTCGTCAGCCAGTTCACGCGCCAGCGTGCGCTGCAGTGCGTCACGTACCAGGGCAATCGCCTGTGGATCGATAACATCGAACAGTTCGGCGATCTCATTTTCAGTCGGCAAGGTCAGAATCAGCGCGGTCAGCGCCGGATCGCAGTCGGTATCCAGCAGCACCGCCCGGAACGCATCCGCCACATGCAGCGGCAGCGACAGGTGTTGTCCCTGCTGATAGCGTGCCACGTTGAGACGGATATAGGTTGCCAGCAGGCTCTGTGCCGCATCCCAGCGTGAGAAATCGTTGCGCGCATGACGCATCAGGAAGGTGAGCTGCGCATCGCTCCATTTGTAATCGAGCTTCACCGGCGCAGAAAATTCACGTAACAGCGACGGCACCGGCTGGAAGTAAACGTTATCAAAAATAAAGGTCTGAAACTCTTCGGTGACATTCAGTACGTGATGCACCGGATGACCGTTGTGCTGCAACGGGATCACCTTACCTTCATTATCATAAAGTTCGATATCAAGCGGGATGTGCAGCGGCAGCTTCTCTTTCTGATCGGCAGTCGCTGGCGTGTGCTGGGTGACGTGCAGCGTATACTGCTCCAGTTCCGGGTTATAGTCATCGCGCACCGTCAGCACCGGGGTTCCAGACTGGCTGTACCAGCGGCGGAACTGTGACAGATCGACGTTAGAGGCATCTTCCATCGCCTGCACAAAATCGTCACAGGTGGCCGCACTGCCGTCGTGGCGATCAAAGTAGAGCTGCATCCCTTTCTGGAAACTGGCTTCGCCCAGCAGAGTGTGCAGCATACGGATCACTTCCGATCCTTTCTCATACACCGTCAGGGTGTAGAAGTTATTCATTTCAATGACCTGATCCGGGCGGATCGGGTGCGCCATCGGGCTGGCATCCTCAGCAAACTGTGCACCGCGCACGATACGCACATTGTCGATGCGATTTACCGCGCGTGAGCCGAGGTCTGAACTGAACTCCTGATCGCGGAATACCGTCAGTCCCTCTTTCAGGCTGAGCTGGAACCAGTCACGGCAGGTAACGCGGTTGCCGGTCCAGTTATGGAAATATTCGTGGCCGATCACCGCTTCAATGCCGAGGTAATCTTTATCGGTGGCGGTTTCCGCTTTCGCCAGCACATATTTGGCGTTGAAGACGTTGAGGCCTTTATTCTCCATCGCACCCATATTGAAGAAATCGACCGCCACGATCATAAAGATGTCGAGGTCATATTCGAGCCCGAAACGCTCTTCATCCCACTTCATGCTGTTTTTCAGCGAGGTCATCGCCCAGTCGGCGCGATCAAGATTGCCGCGATCGACAAAAATTTCCAGCGCCACGTCGCGTCCCGAACGGGTGGTGAAACTGTCGCGCAGCACGTCGAAATCACCCGCTACCAGCGCAAACAGGTAGCACGGCTTGGGGAACGGGTCCTGCCATTTGACCCAGCTGCGGCCCTGCTCGTCACGTCCGCTGTCGATGCGGTTACCGTTCGAAAGCAGGTACGGATAACGTTCGCCATCGGCAAAAAGGGTGGTGGTGAAACGCGCCAGCACATCGGGGCGATCCAGATACCAGGTAATATGACGGAAGCCTTCAGCCTCACATTGGGTACAAAGCGCCTCGCCTGATTTGTATAACCCTTCCAGCGCCGTGTTCTGATCCGGATGGATATCATTGATGATTTTAAGAGTGAAGCTCTCTGGCAGCTGGCTCAGCACCAGCGCGCCCTCTTCTTCGCGATAGTCAGTCCAGGGCTCTCCGTTTACCTCAATCGCGATCAGGGTTAACTCTTCGCCGTCCAGACGCAATTCAGCCTGGCTGTCACCGAGGCGTTTAATCTGACTGATCGCCGTTACGCGGGTGGTCGACGCATCCAGTTCAAAGGTTAAATCGATGTCGGTGATGGTGTAATCCGGCGCACGATAGTCGTGGCGATACTTAATTTGGGGCTGTTGCGTCATATTCCGTCTCGCGTTGTTATAAGTTTACCTGGCAAAGTCTAAGCTTGTTAATACAAGCTTGCCACGCACAATGCACGTAATGGGTGAAATGGCTACAATCTGTTAACAATGGCACAGATTGGCCTCGACCCACGACAGTGAAATATGCTGTGATTGGCGTTAATGACTGAATTATACTTTCGCGTCTTTTAGACTGTGTACAACACCGGGCTCTGCGCCACCGAACAGGATGCTGAAACGCGCCATGACAGGACATGCTTCCCCGATACTGACCTCGCTGCTCGATACGGACGCTTATAAGCTCCACATGCAGCAAGCCGTGTTCCACCGCTATCACGATGTCACGGTGGCGGCGGAGTTTCGCTGCCGCGGCGACGAATTGCTGGGCCTTTACGCTGATGAGATTCGTGATGCGATTCGCGCAATGCAAACGCTGGCGCTGACCGATGATGAGTATCAGTGGTTATCCCGCCTGCCCTTCTTTCAGCAGGATTATCTGAACTGGCTGCGCGATTTTCGTTATAACCCCGATCAGGTTGAGGTGCGCAATCACCACGGCCAACTGGAACTGCGCATTCAGGGGCCGTGGCGTGAAGTGATTTTGTGGGAAGTGCCGCTGCTGGCGCTGATCAGCGAAGTGGTGCATCGCCATCGCACGCCTCAGGTCACCGCTCAACAGGCCGTTGACCATCTGCAGCAAAAACTCGCCACCTTTAAGACGCAGGTCGCCGATCTGGATATGTCCCGCTTTCAGCTGATGGATTTTGGAACCCGCCGTCGCTATTCGCAGGAGGTACAGCAGGCGATTGTGGCGACGCTGAAACAGGATTTCCCGTGGCTAATCGGCACCAGTAATTACGATCTGGCGCGCCGTCTGTCGCTGACACCGGTCGGCACCCAGGCGCACGAGTGGTTCCAGGCGTTCCAGCAGATCAGCCCGGTCCTGGCCAACAGCCAGCGCGCCGCGCTGCAGGCGTGGCTGGATGAATATGATGGCCAGCTCGGCATCGCCCTGACCGACTGCATCGCCATGGATGCCTTCCTGCGCGACTTTGGTCCGGTGTTTGCCCGACGCTATCAGGGGCTGCGCCACGACTCGGGTGATCCGGTTGAATGGGGCGAAAAAGCGCTGGCGCACTATCAGAAGCTGGGCATCGACCCGCAAAGCAAGACGCTGGTCTTCTCTGACAATCTTAATCTCGACAAAGCGCTGGCGCTTTACCGTCATTTTGGTCAGCGCACCAGCGTCATTTTTGGTATCGGAACCCGTCTCACCTGTGATATTCCGGGCGTCACGCCGCTGAACATTGTGATTAAACTGGTGCAGTGCAACGGCAAGCCGGTAGCAAAACTCTCTGATAGCCCCGGCAAAACCATCTGCCAGGATAAGGCCTTTGTCAGAGCCCTGCGCAAAGCCTTTGATTTGCCGCTGGTGAAAAAAGCGAGTTAAATCCTTTCTCATCGGGGCGTTGATCCGCCCCGCTTCTGCTGTAATAAATCTTCCGTTCCGCCGCAATTTTGCTTGTTTCCTGAAGACTCGCAAGTAACATAGCAAAACCCCGGTCTGGGGAACTTTTTACTCACTTCTTCTATATAGAGAGATATTTATGAGCGTAGTGCCTGTAGCGGACGTACTGCACGGTCGCGTCGCGGTTGACAGTGAAGTCACCGTACGTGGTTGGGTGCGTACCCGAAGAGATTCAAAAGCCGGTCTTTCCTTCATCGCCGTTTACGACGGCTCCTGCTTTAATCCCGTTCAGGCAGTCGTCAATAATTCTCTGAATAATTATCAGGATGAAGTTCTGCGTCTGACTACCGGCTGTTCGGTGATTATCACCGGCACCGTGGTGGCCTCACCCGGTCAGGGCCAGGCTTTTGAGATTCAGGCGACCCATGTTGAAGTCGTCGGCTGGGTGGAAGATCCTGACAGCTACCCGATGGCGGCGAAGCGTCACAGCATCGAGTATCTGCGTGAGGTGGCTCACCTGCGTCCACGCACCAACCTGATTGGTGCTGTTGCCCGCGTCCGTCATACCCTGGCGCAGGCGCTGCATCGCTTTTTCCATGAAAATGGTTACTTCTGGGTTTCGACGCCGCTGATTACCGCTTCCGATACCGAAGGGGCTGGCGAGATGTTCCGCGTCTCGACGCTGGACCTTGAAAACCTGCCGCGCAACGATCAGGGCAAGGTCGATTTCAGCGAAGATTTCTTTGGTAAAGAAGCCTTCCTGACCGTTTCCGGCCAGCTGAACGGCGAAACCTATGCCAGCGCCCTGTCAAAAATCTACACCTTTGGCCCGACGTTCCGCGCAGAGAACTCCAACACCAGTCGCCATCTGGCGGAATTCTGGATGCTGGAGCCGGAAATTGCCTTTGCATCACTGGATGATGCCGCTGCGCTGGCAGAAGCGATGCTGAAATATGTCTTCAACGCGGTGCTGGAAGAGCGTGCCGATGACATGGCCTTCTTTGCCGAGCGCGTAGATAAAGAAGCGGTTGAGCGCCTGCAGCGTTTCATTACCACCGATTTCGCCCAGGTTGATTACACCGACGCGGTTGAGATTCTGATGAATTGTGGTCAGACCTTCGAAAACCCGGTCTCGTGGGGAATCGATCTCTCCTCTGAACATGAACGTTACCTGGCCGAGAAACATTTTAAAGCGCCGGTAGTGGTGAAGAACTATCCGAAAGACATTAAGGCGTTCTATATGCGCCTGAATGACGACGGCAAAACTGTTGCAGCAATGGATGTCCTGGCACCTGGCATCGGTGAAATTATCGGCGGTTCCCAGCGTGAAGAACGTCTGGATGTGCTCGACGCACGTCTCGAAGAGATGGGCCTGAATAAAGAAGATTACTGGTGGTATCGTGACCTTCGTCGCTATGGCACCGTGCCACATTCTGGCTTCGGATTAGGCTTTGAACGTTTAATCGCCTATGTGACCGGCGTACAGAATGTCAGGGATGTAATTCCGTTCCCACGCACTCCACGCAACGCAAGTTTCTAACTTTCAGCATTAATTATAAGAAATTCATATATATAAAGAGGTCGGCACTGCCGGCCTTTTTTTATTTTTGTAAATTTTGAGTTCTCTCACAAAGTTCCGTGTTTTTTACATTTTGTAATACATATTTTCCTTTTGAAACCAGATTACGAGTTTCGTAGCATTTTCGAGGTAGAATTAAGGCGGGTTGGATGGAAAGATGCGTGCAGACACAGGAAGACACCAAACTTCTCTCAGGGTTCCCGTAAAGGTTTCTTGACGGCAGTGGCAGGTGTACAAATAACTCCAACGAGGGTAATGAATAATGATGAAGCGCAATATTCTTGCAGTGGTTATCCCTGCTCTGTTAGCCGCAGGCGCAGCAAACGCAGCCGAAATTTATAATAAAGACGGCAACAAACTGGACCTGTACGGTAAAGCCGTTGGCCTGCATTACTTCTCTGATAACGACGGCAGCGATGGCGACAATACTTACGTTCGCTTCGGCTTCAAGGGTGAAACTCAGATTAACGACCAGCTGACCGGTTACGGCCAGTGGGAATACAACGTTCAGGCGAACAACTCTGAAGGTTCTGACGCGCAAGACGGTAACAGAACACGTCTGGGCTTTGCCGGTCTGAAATTCGGTGATGCTGGCTCAATCGACTACGGCCGTAACTACGGTGTGGTTTACGATGCAATCGGCTGGACCGATATGCTGCCAGAGTTCGGTGGCGACTCAGGATACTCAGATAACTTCATGAACGGTCGTAGCACCGGCCTGCTGACTTACCGCAACACTAACTTCTTTGGTCTGGTAGATGGCTGGGATTTCGCCGTTCAGTATCAGGGCAAAAACGAGCGTGATGAAATTCGTCGTTCAAACGGCGACGGCTGGGGTCTGTCAACGTCTTACGTCTCACCAATCGGTGTAGGTGTTGTGGGTGCCTATAGCAGCAGCGACCGTACCGATGCACAGGCCGCTGGCGTTGCAGCTAACGGTACTGTTGTCGGTCAGGGTAAACGCGCTGAAAACTGGGCAACCGGTCTGAAGTATGATGCAAACAATGTCTACCTGGCGGCTTATTACGGTGAAACCCGTAACTCAACGCCGTTCACTCTGACAACTGGACCTGGCACCGATACCACTGCTTTCGCAAACAAAGCGCAGAACATTGAGTTGGTTGCACAGTATCAGTTCGACTTCGGCCTGCGTCCATCTATCGCCTACGTTCAGTCTAAAGGCAAAGATATCGAAGGCGTGGGCGATGCTGACCTGGTTAAATACATCGACGTGGGCGCAACCTACTACTTCAACAAAAACATGTCTACCTATGTGGACTACCAGATCAACCAGCTGGATGACAACAACCGTCTGGGTCTGAATACAGACGACGTAGTTGCACTGGGTCTGGTTTACCAGTTCTAATCTCGCTGTCAGAACTATTTGAAGACGGGGCCATCGGCCCCGTTTTTTTATGTCTGTTATCCAGCCAGACGCCCTTTTTCTCCCGACGCTTACCCACGCTCCCCTTTTTTATTTCCTCTCGCTGAAGTAAGCCCGCAAAAAGTATCAATAACGCTCGCAAACGGTTGGCATTTGCCTGGCGTGACGCTAACCTGAGAGCTCATTTTGCTAACGTTCCCGCTACTGGACCTGACTCATGTTTGAATCGATCTCTGCTGCACCCGCCGATCCCATTCTTGGGCTGGCCGATCTGTTTCGCGCTGACGACCGCCCTAACAAAATTAACCTCGGTATTGGCGTCTACAAAGATGAAACCGGTAAGACACCGGTGCTGACCAGCGTTAAAAAAGCCGAACAGTACCTGCTGGAAAACGAAACCACCAAAAACTATCTCAGCATTGATGGTCTGGCGGATTTCGCCCGTTGTACCCAGGCGTTACTGTTTGGCAGTCAGAGCCCACTGATTACCGCTGGCCGCGCCCGTACGGCACAGACCCCAGGCGGTACCGGTGCGCTGCGCGTAGCGGCCGATTTCCTTGCCACCCAGACATCCGTAAAGCGGATTTGGGTCAGCAATCCCAGCTGGCCGAACCACAAAAATGTGTTTAATGCTGCTGGTCTTGAGGTGTGTGAATATCAGTATTACGACGCTGAAAATCATACGCTCGATTTTGACGGTCTGGTTGCATCACTGAAACAGGTGCAGCCAGGCGATGTGGTGCTGTTCCACGGCTGCTGTCATAACCCAACCGGCATCGATCCAACGGCTGAACAGTGGCAGCAGCTGGCGCAGCTGTCACAGGCTGGCGGTTGGTTACCCCTGTTTGACTTTGCCTATCAGGGCTTCGCCCGCGGTCTGGATGAGGATGCCGAAGGACTGCGCATTTTCGCCGCGTCCCATCAGGAACTGATTGTCGCCAGCTCCTATTCGAAGAACTTTGGCTTGTACAACGAACGTGTAGGCGCCATTACCCTGGTGGCCGCCGAGGCAAGCGTGGCGGATACCGCCTTCAGCCAGGTGAAATATACCATCCGGGCGAACTACTCCAATCCGCCAGCTCACGGTGCCGCCGTTGTTGCCACCATCCTCGGCAACGACGCTTTGCGTACCATCTGGGAGCAGGAGCTGTCAGACATGCGTCAGCGCATCCAGCGTATGCGTCAGCTGTTCGTGAATACTCTGGCGGAGAAAGGCGCGCAGCGTGACTTCAGCTTCATCATCAAACAGAACGGAATGTTCTCGTTCAGCGGCCTGACCAAAGATCAGGTGATTCGTCTGCGCGAGGAGTTTGCGGTCTATGCGGTCAACTCAGGACGAGTCAACGTTGCGGGCATGACGCCAGATAATATGTCGGCGCTGTGTGAGGCGTTTGTCGCGGTACTGTAACCGCGTATCACGACTAAAAAATGGGCCGACTGGCCCATTGCTCGTCAGTTAAGCGACCGGTGATAACGCAGTCTGGTGCCGCTCCGGCCTGCTCTGAAACTTGAGTGAGTGTTGTTAAAACGGGCACGATAGTAGAGGCCTGAGCGCCTCTGCTGCTGAAAGGGTTATCCGCAGCGCTGAGGCGTGACGCCGGGCCAGAACGCCTCGCCGGGAAGCGTGGAGAGTTCGGGGCCGGCCAGGGAAGGCCGATCCCCGAACGGTTCGTCGGCACGACGTCAAAGCCGAAGGTACCGCGCAGCGGCGCGAGGACGGCCCGGCAGCAGCAGAGGTGCTCAGACCCGCACTCCGGCATGCCTGCTCAGAAAAAAAGCTGCCACGTCTGACCGTGACAGCCTTTGCAAAGTTAACCTTCACTGACGAGCATTAGCCGACTGGCCCATTTTTTATTGCAGGAAAGGATTACTGATTCGTTCACGGCCCAGCGTGGAAATCGGGCCGTGTCCTGGCAGGAAAGTCACATCATCGCCGAGCGGCAATAATTTGCTCCGGATGGCATCGATCAGCTGCTGATGATCGCCCTGCGGGAAATCGGTGCGGCCGACGCCACCGTTGAAAATCACATCACCGGAGATCAGCAAGCGTCCCGGACGATCAAAGAACACCACATGACCCGGCGAATGGCCTGGACAGTGCAAAACTTCCAGCGTCACCAACCCGACCTGCACGCTATCACCCTCTTCCAGCCAGCGGTCCGGCGTAAAAGGCGAGCACTCTTCCAGTCCAAACATCCGGCTCTGAGTCGGCAGGGCTTCCAGCCAGAAGGCATCGCGTTTCTGCGGTCCGACGATTGGAATCTGGTAAAAGGCTGCAAGTTCCACCGCCGCGCCGACATGATCAAGGTGACCATGAGTCAGCAGGATCTGCGCAGGCTTCAGCTTGTGTTGTTCCAGCGTTTGTTTGATACGTTCAGCGTCACCGCCCGGATCGACCAGCGCCGACTCACCGGTGGTTTCACACCAGATCACCGAACAGTTCTGGGCAAAGGCGGTAACAGGAATAATGTGGTAGTTCATAACGCTCCATGACCGGCTCACGCAGCGTTGCCGGCGTCATTACCAGTGCCTGATCGGCCCGGTATCAATATGTACAAAGTTGCTGCGAGGATAATATCCTACACCACCCGCGCGCAGAGATAACGCCGCTTTGCGAACGTTGGCTAAGGTAACGCCCTCAATGTGGAAATCCATCGCCTGACCTTTGGTGTGATAGCTGTGTTTCGCTACCCCAGGCCCGCTTTCGCGCAGCATGTTATTGGTCGCCAGCGAACGGTAACCGGAAACCAGCTGCACCGGTTTACGGGTTTCCAGCAGCGCCTGCAGACGAAAAATCTGGTCAAACAGGTGGGGATCGATGCTTTTCACTTTATTGGCGCGATAGTCACGGAAAAAGTGATTTAATCGTGACAACTCATCCTTGTCGTAACGTTTACCATTAAAAAACTCAGTTTTAAGGGTTTCACCTGTGTGAAGGTTATTCAGCGTTAATACACGCGGGCGAGAAGTTGAAAGCGAGGCCCTTGCAGAAGCGGGCAATAATGCCAGCCCGGCGGCCGCACTTCCGCAAAGCAGTAGCTTGCGACGAAAAGAATCAATAGTAGACATTAACCGTATTACCTGAGAGTGAAGCCATAGAAATGTGCAAAAAGCGCACAGGCCGAACCATAACTTTCTCTCAGAGAGGCGTCAACCCATGTGGTGCGAGAATGTGCGGCGATCCCGAGCGGGATCGCCATTTGAGCGCTATTTTCGTTAACGATAGCCGACGGCTAACGATTGAAAATCAAACACTAGAGCAACAACTGCTCAGCCCTTTGTAACGCCTGACTGCCGGAGCGTGCAGTGTCATCATAATTGTAAATATCTGTTCGGAACTGCGGTTTGCCATCATCCGCTACCCAGGCGGTTAAGTAATAGAGATTAACCGGAATGCGATGGCGAATCGGTACGTACCGGGTATCGCCCTCTTTCAGGGTGCTGGAGATGCGCGAATCATTCCAGCCGGCATCCTGCAACAGCAGCCCCGCCAGTTCAGAGGCTTTATTCACCCGCACGCAGCCTGAGCTCAGCGCCCGGATATCCCGCTGGAACAGGTTATGATTCGGCGTGTCGTGCAGATAGATGGCATCTGAACTCGGCATGTTGAATTTGTAGCGTCCCAGCGCGTTCATCTGGCCTGGGGCCTGGCGCAGGCGATAGGGGAACGATGAGGCCGACACCATGCTCCAGTCAATCATGCTCGGGTCGATCACCTCGGCATCCTCACTCCAGCCCGACAGCAGGGTATAGCCGTGCTTATAGAGATAGGCAGGGTCCTGCTTCACCTTGGGAATAATGTCTTTACGCACCAGCGTGGTCGGTACGTTCCACGGCGGATTCAGCACCACATTGTTGAGCGCGCTGCGCATCAGTGGCGTTTTGCGATCGGGACGACCAACGATCACCCGCGACGACAAAATTTTATTACCGTTGTTGTAGTAAATCAGTGAGTAGTTGGCGATGTTGACCATGATGCCGTTGTGCATATCATCCGGCAGCAGCCGCAGCCGCTGAATGTTAAGCGCCAGCAAGGAGGCGCGCATCTGGGGTGACACATTCAGCCACTGACGCGTTCTGGCACCGATCGCCCCGTCGCCATCCAGTCCCTGCCACTGTTGAAAACGCTTCACCGCTGCAACCAGCGTCGTGTCGTAAACATTCGCGCTGTTATTGGCATCCAGCGTCAGGCTCTGCACATTACCCGGTGACTGCGGCGTGGCAACAGGCAGATCGGAAACCGGCGTCGCAGACGGGCTGACCACCACCGGCTGGTCGCTGTGGCTGACCGGTACAGAAGTCACCGGCACGGCGTCCTCATCCGGCGCGGGCGCATCAGCCTGTGCGGTGAGCATCCCGCTGCGCTGCAGGATTTCACGTAGCGCCGGCACATCATCACTCACCTGTCCCGGACGCAGGGTTTCGCTATTCTTCAGCTGCGGCCATGGCCGTTTATCGCTGAGCAGATTTTTTAGCGCAGCGTGCATTGGGCGATATTGCGGATGCTGCGGTTCCAGTGAAGTGATAAAAATGCTGTCAGAACCAGCATTGACCGCATTCTGCCACTGATTAACCACCGCCACTGACGGCTGGGCCAGTTTGTAGGGCACGTTACTGTAAAGCCAGGTTTCACCCTGCGTCGGCACGCTGGAGACAAACTGCAGATAGCCGAGCATCGCGTCAGAGAGCGCCACATCGCGGGCAAAGCCGGTAATGGCCGGGTCAGTCAGACGTTCGACCCAGCGGGTAAACTGCGGCTGCACGCCGGATAGCGCAACCTCAGCCAGCTGTTGCTGAAATTTTTGCACCGCCTGGCGATCCTGCCACAGCGGCTGCATATGACGGGACGCATACAGCGTCGCCAGTGGCCCCAGATAAAAAGGCTGATCGGCACTGGAAAACGCCTGCCGGATACGTTGCTGACTTTCGGTGACTGACATCGCACTCTGTGTGGTGCCCGGCATAGCGGCGATCACAGCGGCCTGCGGCAGCGTAAATGGAACCATGGTTAGCGCCAGCGCTAACCATGAAACAACACGATGATGTTTAAACCTATTTGCCAGCAACATCCCTGCCCCCTTCTCTGTTCAACTGCGCAGCGTTCCCTGAAACTACTGCGACCGGGCTGCTTACTCATAATGTTGAGTATACAAACAAAAACGGCATTTGCCTCACGCGACAAATGCCGTTACCAGATTAACCAATGGATCAGTTTTTGACTATGTTTCCGCCTGCGATTTTTCACCGGCTAAATCGGGCAGAGAATCGTTCTCATCCTGCCGTCGGGTCGGTGAAGGATCGGCCGCAAAACCACGCAGGCCAACCACATGCACATGCTCGGTATTGTTGAATACTTTACGCACCAGCTTATAGGTTGTGCCTTTCTCCGGACTGATATTTTCCGGGGCGGCGATCACCAACTGCATTTCCAGCCGTTCACACAGTTCAAATAGCGTGGCGATCGAACGCGCATCAAGACGGGCCGCTTCATCAAGGAACAGCAACCGGCATGGCGAGATGTCTTTACCGCGCAGACGGCGAGACTCCTCTTCCCAGCTCTGCACCACCATCACCAGAATCGACATCCCGGTACCGATCGCTTCACCGGTCGACAGCGCTCCGCTTTCCGCACGCAGCCAGCCGTCAGAACCCCGGTTAACTTCAACTTCCATCTCAAGATAGTTGCGGTAGTCCAGCAGCTCTTCACCGATGGTCTGCGGCGTCCGCTGCCCCATGTCGATATGCGGATTAAGACGCTGATAAAGTTTCGCCAACGCCTCTGAGAAGGTCAGACGGTTGCTGTTAAACAGATCCTGATGCTGTTCATGCTCTTCCGACAGCGTATCCAGCAGCATTGCATGGGTTTCACGCACGTTAACGTTGAGCCGGACACTGCGCACCTGACCAAAGCTCACGGTCTGCAGACCCTGGTTCAGCTGGCGGATACGGTTCTGCTCACGCTGAATGGTTTTGCGGATGATGTTGGCGGCGCTGCGTGAGCTGATAGCCAGCGTCTGTTCACGCGCCGTCAGCTCTTCCGTCAGGCGATTCAGCTCAATTTCCATCTGCTCAATCGCTTCAACCGGATCGTCAGTGCGAATAATATCCTGACGAATACGCTCGCGCAGATGCTGGTAAACCGCGATAAAGAACTGGATCTTGCGTTCCGGCCGTTTCGGATCTTCCGACAGACGCAGCACGTCACGCAGGTGTTCGTTATCCGCCACCGCCAGACGCAGCGCACCCAGCGCTTTATCCGACATAGAACGCAGCTCGTCACCGCTCAGATAGGCCAGTTCGCGACGATGCAGGCGACGTTCGACACCATTCTCTTTCACCAGCCGCAGCACCGTACACCAGCCCGCTTTGGCGCTGACCACCTGTTCACGCACCTGATGATAGTTGCGTTCCAGCTGGCGCAGTCGCTTCTGCAGGTTATCCATCTCCGCTTCACAGAAGGTCAGCTGTTTTTCCAGCTGATTACGCCGTGCACGGTTATGGCTCAGCGCCGTATAGAGCTCATCACGACGGACGCGCGCCCGCGCTTCGGCGCTGGCATCGGCATGAACGCCGATATCCTGCATCTCCTGCTGCAACTCTTTCAGCATGTCGCGCTTGGCGTCATAGGCACTTTTCAGCGAGGCCAGCACCTGAGCATACTGCGTCAGCTGCGCCTGATGCTCGCGCAGACGCTCACGGCTGCGGCTACGTTCCGCCTCAGCCTGCTCCAGACGCTGACGCAGCTTGTCACTGAGATCGCTGTTGCCGTTAAGCATGCTGGACGAATCATCATAGCCAAAGTGCGCACGACGCTGCACTACTTCCGTCAGGGCAAAAGCCTGCTGGCGGGCGTTGCGCTGTTGCTGCTGCGCCTGCTGGTAATCGGCCTGCAGCTGCTCATGCTGTTCAGGATCGCTTTGTAATACGGCAATAATCGGTTCGAGTTTCGCCAGTTTCGCGCCGTGCTGATGCAGGAAGCGCGCCGCCTCCTGCGCCTCCTCAACCTGTTCACGGATCTCTTCACAGCGATCGGCCAGCGTCTCATCCAGCAGCAGGTTAACGCGCGGCAGCAGGCGGTTTAGCTGCGCTACGCCCTCTTTTGCCAGCTCAAACTGCTGACGCTGCTGCTGATTGTTGCTTTCGTGCTGGTTAAGTGCCCGCTCCAGCTCACCGCGACGTGCGCCCAGCTGGCGAATCTGTGCTTCCGGATCGGCATCAAACGCCACGGCGAGGTGACTGCCGATAAAGCGGCTGAATGACTGATGCAGACGCTGGGTTTTCTGAACGTCGAACGACAGCGTGGCATAGCGCTCGGCCAGACGATCGCGTTCGCTGTGCAGCAGCTCAAGCTGATTTTCTCGCGCAGCACGGCCAAACAGCGGGATTTTCGGGAAGCGGGAATAGCGCCACTGCCGCTCTGCAACCTTCACCACCACCGCATTCTGCAGTTCATCAACGCTGAAAACGCTGTCATCAAACGACTGGGGGTCGCCCTCGATCAGATAGAGATCTTCCGGACACTCTTCCAGCCCGTCGAGCTGCTCACGCACCAGCGACAGATCCGGCACCACAATCGCGTGACGTGACGGACCGTACAACGCCGAGAAGTAAGGTGCATCATCCAGCGTGACGTCATCATAAATTTCTGACAGCAGTACGCCGCCAAAACGTTCCGCCAGCTGGTTAAGGCGCGCATCTTCGGCACCGCCAGGCTGACTGAGACGTTCAATCTGCTGCTCGATATCACGTTTACGCGCCGCCACTTCGTCACGTTCAACGGTGGTTTCACGTTCCCGCTCCAGCAACTGCTGCATATATTCGGTCACGTCCTGACTGCTGGCGAGCGCCTGGCCGGTCTGCTCACTCAGCTGCGTCAGAATTTCCTGCGCAGCCAGCCAGTGCGGCGCGCGGGCGGTCAGCGTGGCGATACGCTCGCGCAGCTGTTCCAGCTCCTGACGCATCATCATGCGCTGCTCACCGGCATCCGCCACGCTGCTGTTCAGCTGCTCAATCTGCGCTTCCAGCTCACGCTGCAAACCGTCCAGCGCATCAGCTTCATAATGCTGCCCCTGGCGTTTACAGAACTCCGCCAGCAAACGCTCAGCCTCATGCTGCTCGCGTAAACGCTGCTCCAGCTCACTGAGGCGCAGACGCAGCGAAGAGAGCTGTTCAGCGTGATGGCGCTGATTGCTGGCGTCGCGCAGCAGCGTCCGGCCGGTCTGCCATGCGTCCTGTCGGGTTACGTCGCCGGCAATGCTGGTCACCAACGCCAGCGCCTGTTCAAACTGACTGTGCGCCGCTTCCGCCACGCTCAGCTTCTGCTCAAGATTGAGTAACCGTTCGGTCGCCTCTTCCTCTTTGGCCTGGAAACTGGCCTGCCATTCCGCCGCGTTGTCGATGGTTAAGTCGGGCAACTGACAGAGTGAACGGGCGCGTTCCAGCGCCTGCAGGGCCTGCTGATACTGAATGGCGCGGGTTTGCTGCACGTCAAGCGCCTGCTGGAAGTCCGCCAGTTGGCTTTTCAGCTCATCGACTTCCAGTTCAGCCGCTTCGGCGCGCGCTTCATTCTCTTCCTGAATCTCACGCGCTTCCGCCACCACTTCGCTCTGCTCTTCCAGCCGCAGCGTCAGGTCTTCGATATCGGCGTCATAGCGCTCAATCTTTTCCTGCTGGCGCATCGCGGTCTGTACCAGATTCAGGTGATCGCTGGCCGCCTGATAATCCACTTCCAGGTCGTTTTCCGCTCCGCTGTGCTCAGCCAGTTCGCGCGCCATTTCAACGTGGCGATACTGTTCAGACGCCAGCTGTTTGCGGCTGCTGAATAGCTCATTACGCAGCTGTAAGGCGTTGTCGAGATGGACCCGTCGCTCGTTAGCGTGCCGCATGTAGTCGGCGGAGACGTAGCTGGTCGCTTCCGAAATCAGATGCTTAAACAGATCGCGATCTGACTGGGTGACGCGAATCGCTTCCAGCGTCATGCGGTTTTCGCGCAGCGCGGCTTCCATATCCTGGAAGGCTTTACGCACGCCGCTGTTTTCCGGCAGCAGATAGTCACGCAGCGAGCGGGTAATGGCGCTGGAGATACCGCCATACAGCGAGGCTTCAATCAGACGATAAAACTTGCTGCGATCGCTGGCGGAGCGCAGACGACGCGGCACCACACCGAGATCAAACAGCATGGCGTGATAATCGGTGACCGAGCTGTAGGCGCGGAACTGCACCCCTTCCTGTGCTTCAACCCGCTCTTTGACCTCGTTCAGCGGCAGCACGCGCGCCTGCCGGCTGTTGAGGACTTCGGTCAGCATGTCGGTGGGATTGGTGTCGGTCGGCAGGCCATGAATACTGAACGGCTTGATGTCGACTTTTTTATCCCGTCCGGCCACCTGTTGCAGCCGCACGCCAACCACCACACGCTGATGGCGCGAGTTAACCACGTCGAGCATGGAATAGCAGACGCCAGCCCGCAGCTTACCGTGCAGGCCTTTATCGCGTGAGCCCGAGGTCGCGCCGGCTTCGGTGGTGTTACGGAAGTGCAGCAGCGTCAAATCGGGGATCAGCGCGGTGACAAACGCTGCCATGGTGGTGGATTTACCCGCACCGTTGCCGCCTGACAGAGTGGTGACCAGTTCATCAAGATCAAAGGTGCGGGCAAAGAAGCCGTTCCAGTTGATCAGCGTAAGCGAACGAAATTTTCCGCGTTCAATCATGCCTGTTGTTCCTCTGCGTTCTCACTCGCATCGCTTTCCTGTTCGTCGCCTTCATCGGCGTCTGCCGTTGCGGTGGCGTTCTCCAGCAGCATCGCTTCGCCATCGCGGATCAGGCGCAGCTGCGCTTCACGGGCATCGTCACCGCTACGCACGTCAGCGCCGAAGCGGAATACCGATTCGGTGATACGGAATTTGCTGCTGTCGTTACCGAAGAACCACACCATCCCCAGGCGGCGCAGACGGCTCAGCGAGGCGCGCACTTTCTCCTGCAGTTTGGTGCGATCCAGATCTGAGCCGGTCGAACGCTGGTTAACCAGCTTCAGCAGCTTGCTTTCATCAGCCAGTGACAGCAGTTCGTCATACAATTCCTGCTGAGTGAAGATCCCTTCATTGGCCAGGCGTTCCGGGCTGAGGTAGAGATAGCAGAGGATTTTTCCCACCATCATGTCTAACTCAGAGAGCACCGAGCGTGGGATCAGCGTGGTAGAGCGCGGACGCAGATAGAAAAAGCCCTCCGGCGCACGAATCAGCTCAACGTTATAGCGGCTGTAAAACTCTTCGAGAAACGCCTGGTAATCCATCAGAAAAGCGTGATTATCCAGCTCTTCAATACCGATGTGTCGTCCGGCGCGCAACTGGCTGTCGAGCGCGGGAAAGATCGGGTTTGCCAGTGCCTGTGCCAGCTTAACCGGCATCACTTGTTCAATATTTGTCGATGACATGTGCCTGCACCTTGGCTCCGTAATCATTGATGGCTTGCCATTCCACAGGCAAGCCGGCTAAATCAGCTTCCGCAACGCCAAGACGCACCGCCTGGTCGACCACAATCCGCGCCAGATCGAAATGACGGGCGCGAGGATACTGGGCCAGGTAGTCACGCATCACTGACGCGAGGTTGAGCGGTTTTTGTTGCGTTTTATAGATCTGCAGCGCCTCTTCAATCATCGCTGCCAGCTGCTCGCGAATTTCGTTGAACTCTTCGTACTCCATCTCGGCCGGCAGTTCACCCATCACCTCGTCATTACGCAGCGTCAGCTCTTCATCGCGCATGTCATACAGGCGATCGGCGTTGGCGTAGGTCAGCGCCCAGGGCGCATCGAAGTAATTTTGCACCGAGACCCGCAGACGCTGAGCGAAAACGCGGTTTTTATCCATGTCGATGGCGGTACGGATAAACTTATGGACGTGGCGGTCGTAACCGATCCACAGGTCGATCGCCTGCTGGCCCCAGCTGGTGATACGGTCGAGTTTACTTTGCAGATCAAACACCAGCTTATCGACGAAGCCCAGATCCGGACTGTCGAGCGTCGCATCCTGAATCCGCAGCAGGTTCTCCTGCAGCTTGTCGCCCGCCGCCTCCAGCGTATCCTGCAGTTCACGCAGCGTACCGGAGGTTTCCGACAGCAGCATTTCACAGCTGGAGATCGCCGCGCGCCAGTCTTTATTCAGCAGCTCGGCGATATCATTTTTCACCGCCTGCTGCTGTTCATCCATCAGACGCTGCGTCATGTCGATGCTGTCGAATATCTCAGCCACCGAATATTTCAGCGGCGCAAAGACGTTGCGGTGCCAGTGAAATTCATCGCCGTTTTCCTGAGCCGCATCGGCAGCGCGCTTGAGCTCATTGGCAACGATAGAGAGCTGCATCGACAGGCGTAAGGTCGAAAATTCGCGCTGGCGGATGTAGTAGTCGGTAATGCCGATCGCCAGCGGGGTCAGACGATAGATGGCATTGCCTTCGGTCAGCTCGCTGGTAAAGCGGTTGAGCAGGCGCTGTCGCACCATATCGTTGATGGCGTTGTTGGCGCGAACCAACACGGTTTCGTGGGTTTGTTCGAAAGCCTTACTGACGTGACGGAAAGCATCAATCAGATCGCCTTCACTCATTTCGCCATCCATCCGCTCACCGTTAAGGGTGGCGA
Organism: Pantoea sp. USHLN298; assembly: GCF_037149395.1. NCBI lineage: Bacteria > Pseudomonadati > Pseudomonadota > Gammaproteobacteria > Enterobacterales > Erwiniaceae > Pantoea > Pantoea sp. USHLN298. The sequence continues at coordinate 557,983 of NZ_JBBCRO010000001.1, read as the reverse complement.
TAGCCAGCAAAAAGGCCAGACGTTCTACTGGCAGCGCAAGAGAGAAGTCATTCTTGCGCGCCCAGGATACCAGTTCAGGTACCGTCTGGGAAAATTCACTCATAATTCGTCCTTCTGCCCGGGTTTGCGCGCAGTCACATGGATGTAGCGCCCTAAGCTCAAAAAGGGTTCCTGACGGCAGTAACGCCGCTCCATCTCAATAATTTCGTCGTCGCTTTTGGGCTCGCCTTTCGGCGGCTTCATGTAGTCGCTGAATACCCGGATGCCGGCGCGTTGTTCAATGACGAAGCCGCACGCTTCCAGCCAGCGGTAGACCTGATCGGGATCGCGCGGATAGTCAGGTGATAGCGTGCGCTTTTTACGCTTGGTCAGATTGGTGCGCAGATAGCCAAAATTGCCCAGCGTTAAGGTGCGTAGCGTCAGGCCGTGCAGGTTATAAAACATCAGCGACATGACGCCGCCCGGACGCAACAGATCAAATAGCGCCTGCAGCACCTTTTCCGGTTCAGCAACCCACTCAAGCACAGCGTGAAACAATACCAGATCCACCGGCTTATCCAAATGTTCACCCACCTGCTGGGCGCTAATTTGTTTGAATTGCATGTTGTGGCTCACACCCTGCGCTGCCGCATTTTCCTCTGCCCGGCGCAGCATTTCGCCTGAAAGATCACACAGCAGAACCTGATGGCCGCGCGCGGCCAGCCCGCTGGAGACCTGCCCCACGCCGCCGCCCGCATCCAGCACCGACAGCGGATGCGGTGACAGTCCGGGCAGGATAGTTTCCAGCTCATCCCACAGGATCGCCTGGCGCACTCGCCCTTTGGTGGTGCCGTATATATTTTGCGAAAATTTATCCGCGAGATCGTCAAAGTTACGATCCTGCATGGCATGTGCTCCGGTATGCTGCGGTGAGACTTGTGCTATTTTGTCACAGGCACCAGAAGAATGAACCTTTCATCCCCATCTTCCCTTCCGGCTGCTGTTTTTTCGGACAACAGGAGTCTTTTTAGATGCTTTTTACCCTGAAAAAAGTGATCGGCGGGCTGTTGCTGCCCCTGCCGTTTCTGCTTTTGCTGATGGCGCTCGGCATTTTATTGCTTTGGTTCACTGACTGGCAGAAAAGCGGCAAAATTTTGATCTCCGCCAGCTGGTTATTTCTGCTGCTGCTAAGCCTGCAGCCGCTGGCCGATCGGCTGCTGCTGCCGCTCGATAGCCGTTATCCGACCTGGAACGGCACGCAGCCGGTCGATAACATCGTGGTACTCGGCGGCGGCTACACCTTTAATCCGGACTGGGCGCCCAGCTCAAACCTGCTCAACAACAGCCTGCCACGCGTGGCGGAAGGGGTACGTCAGTGGCATCGCTATCCGCAGGCTACCCTGATTTTTACCGGCGCCGCGGGTGGCACCAATCCAAAGAGCAGCGCCTGGGTCGCCGCGCAGGTTGCCGAAAGTCTCGGCGTGCCGGCCGATCGCATTCAGATTCTCGATCAGCCGCGGGATACCGCTGACGAAGCACAGGCGGTGAAGAAGAAGATTGGTCAGCGCCCCTTTCTGCTGATCAGCTCAGCCAATCATCTGCCCCGCGCAATGCGTTTCTTCCAGGCGGCAGGATTGAATCCGATTGCTGCGCCGGCCAACCAGCTGGCGATCACCTCGCCGCTGAATGGCTGGGAGCGCGCCATTCCGTCCTCTATCTGGCTGAGTCACAGCGAGCGGGCAGTGTATGAAACACTGGGTACGGTATTGCAGCGACTGAAGGGAGACACAACGCGGTCATCCGAGCCAGGGGAGTAGCTGGGTGCGGGCATGATCAAAACGGGACCGGTCAAATTCGCCGGTCTGCACCAGCTGATCGATGCAGTCCCACAGCTGATAGAGCCACCGTCGCCAGACAAAGCCTTCTGCCACCGGGGCCCGCTGCAGGTAAGCGTGCAGCAGCGCGGTTTCGGCTGGCGAATCATCGAGATGAATCAGGTCATATTCCCGCGGTGCCCATAGAATCGGTCCAGGCTGGGTCATCGCCAGCAGCTGATCGCTGCGCGGATTTTTCAGCATACTTTGCAGCCTGACATTACCGTGCACCATGACACAGGGATCGTTAAAGTCGCGGAACAGATGCACTAACCGCGCCCGGCTGCGAAACAGAATCTGACGGTCGTCCAGCGTAAAGCCGGGCGGACGCAGATAGCTCAGGGTCGCCCATAGCACCTCAACCCGCTGCGCATACCAGGCGGGCCAGCGGTTTTCCTGCGTGCTGTCCACCGTACCGACCAGTCCATGACTGTCGAGCCGGTGCCAGGCCAGCAGCCCCTCCACCACCTGTTCGCAAAACTGTTGCCAGCGTTGTGCATCACGCGCCGGTGCTTCTGCCGGTACGCCATTGAGTCGCGCCAGCAGCAACATTTCATGCACCGGCGGCTGCTGGCTCATCACCAGGCCAAATACCACCGGCACCGCAATCAGCCCGGCGTGGCCAAGTAACGCCAGTTTTTTGGCTTCCAGCGCGGCACGTCCCTGATGACGGAAATATTTCGCCATCACCGGCATCGGCTGTCCTTTATCGTCGTACAGCGCATAAAGTCGGGCAGGCGGATGTTCGCTGATGATTTCGAGACGGCTGATGGGCTCGCCCAGCACCAGCGCCAGTTCGGTTTTGAGCTGTTCCATGGGGCATCCTCCTCAGATGAATAGCAGACTATCCTGAAGGGACTACAGATAAGAAGTTTAGCGACGGATCAACAACACTGCGCAGTAACGGGGAGTCTCTCCCCGTTTTATCAGGCCTGCATTGCTGCGCGAACGCGCTGCAGATCGTCCGGCGTATCAACGCCGACGCTGGGAATCGTTTTCGCCACCGCAACATGAATTTTCTCGCCGTACCACAGCACCCGCAACTGCTCAAGCAGCTCGATCTGCTCCAGCGGGCAAGGCGCCCAGGCGACATAGCGGCGAATAAAGCCCGCGCGATAAGCATAAATGCCGATGTGACGCAGCAGCGTGTCGCCAATCTGCTCGCGCGAGCTGGCATAACGTTCACGATCCCAGGGGATAGTGGCACGCGAAAAATAGAGCGCATGGCCATGCACGTCCATCACCACTTTCACCGCATTCGGATTAAACGCCTCTTCCGCATCGGTGATTGGCACCGCCAGCGTCGCCATTCCTGCCGTGGAACCGGCCAGATTGGTGGCGACCTGGCGCACGATCTCCGCCGGGATCATGGGCTCATCGCCCTGCACGTTGACGATGATCTCATCATCAGCAAACTGATATTTTTCAATCACCTCTGCCAGACGCTCGGTGCCGGACTGATGATCGGCGCGCGTCATGCAGACTTCACCGCCAGCGGCTTGCACCGCCTGTGCCACATCCGGATGATCGGTAGCGACGATGACCCGACTGGCGCCCGATTCACGGGCGCGCTCCATTACATGCACCACCATCGGCTTGCCGTGAATATCCACTAACGGCTTGCCTGGCAGGCGGGTTGACGCATAACGCGCAGGAATGATGGCGGTGAAACTCATGGATGAATCTCTTCAACCGACAGCGTGCGCGCTTCATTCTCCAGTAATACCGGAATACCGTCACGCACCGGGAACGCCAGGCCATCCGGTTTGCAGATCAACTCCTGCTGCGCATTGTTGTAATAAAGTTTGCCATTGCACACCGGGCAGGCAACGATTTCGAGTAAACGATGATCCATATGTCCTCCATCAGGGACCGAATGCGTAAGGGATAAAGCATACCATAGCCCAGCCCGGGCGGCAGGGCGTAAAACGTATCAGTGCATCACCGGTTGCCAGGCTGGGATTGCAGTGACCAGCTGGCCGGCCAGTGCTGCCGCAGAGCGGCGGGAACCTGCAGCAGAGAAACGGTTTCCGCGCCCTGCCAGGCTGCAAAGCGCGTTATCGCCCGCCGGATATCTCCGGCAAATTGCAACGTGACCCGCGTCCGATCCTCCAGCCAGACATTTTTAATCTCCAGCTGTTTTGACTGGCGCACCATCCGGGCATCCAGTCGGCCTTTTATCTCGCCACGATGCAGGATCGGCAATACGAAATAGCCAAATTTCCGTTTTGCCTCGGGCGTATAACACTCAATGCGGTAATCAAAGCTGAACAGCTCCAGCGCGCGTTTGCGATCCCAGACCACCGGATCGAACGGCGACAGCAGCGCGCTGTGGGTTGCCTGTAACGGGGATTCAAGCAACGGCAGCGAATCACGGTGCAGCCACATTTCGCCCAGCTCTTCGGTGGTCACCGCGATGACTTCTCCCGCGTCCTGCGCATCCGCCAGAAAGGCGCTCAGCGGCACCCGTTTCAGCCGGTAATAGTCGGCCAGCCAGCTGGCGCGAAAGATGCCGAGACTGCGGGCACTGTTGAGTAACATCAAGCGGGTCGCTTCGGCTTCGCTGATGCTGTGCAGCGCATCCTGCCAGTCGGGCATTACCCGGCTGCGCAGATCGTATACCCGCTGAAAATTGCGGCGTTCGGCCACCATCAACTCACCGGCGCTGAACAGATTCTCCAGATGCCGCTTGTGCGGTTTCCATGCCCACCATCCCGGTTTATGGTTTTCGGCAGGCGCAAAATCGGCAGCCCGCACCGGACCGTTTTCGCGGATCTGCTGCAGCAATTCGGCGATCTCCTGCTGATGATCAGCTACCCACTGCGCGTTATATTTCCAGCCCAGCCGTTCCGGCGACAGCATGCGGTGCCGCAGCAGCCTGTAGTCGGCGCGTGGAATAAAGCAGGCTTCGTGTGCCCAGTATTCAAACACCTTACCCTCAGCCAGTGCCTGTTCCAGCCACGCCTGCGGATAGTCACCAAGGCGACTGAACAGCACCAGATAGGGGCTGCGGGCAACGACGTTAATGGTATCGATTTGCAGCAGCGACATGCGTGAGATGCAGTCAATCAGATCCTGATAGCGGGCGCGTTTTGCTGGCGGGCGCAGCAGGCCCTGCGCGGCGAGATGAAGGTGGCGTGCTTGTCGTAACGAAAGTGAATGCTGCGGGTTCATTCTCTTCCTTATTGATCGGGAAATTAATGTCCTGGCTGACCGCTGCGGCACAGCTGTTCAATATCGGCCAGCAGCGGTGCTACGGCCTCTCCCTTCAGACTGGCATCGACCGGCAGATACCACCAGTTGGGCTGAGCAAAGTGGCGGCATTTTACCGCATCTTTTTCGGTCATCAGCAGTTGCTGTCCGGCCTGAGTCAGCCGCGCCAGCTCATCCTGACTGTAAGCATGATGATCGGCAAACGCGATCTCGGCGACCGGCGTCAGCCCCTGCTGTTTCAGGGTGGTAAAGAAGCGCGGCGGGTGACCAATACCGGCCATGGCGACCACCGAATGAAGCTGGTCAGCCGGGCGGGTTTCGCCGGTCAGCAGATGGGTTGCCAGGCCTGGCTGAAGCTGCATCGCAATTTCACCGGGCTCCGCTTCTCCGCCGTTGACCACAATCGCATCAACCTGGCGCAGACGATCGGCGCGTTCACGCATCGGTCCGGCGGGTAGCCACCAGCCATTGCCGAAGCGACGGACACCATCCACCACCACAATTTCGCGATCGCGCTGCAATGCGTAATGTTGCAGGCCGTCATCAGTGATAATCACATCTAACGGCCCCTGATTCAGCAGCGCTTCAATTGCCCGCCGCCGTTCTGGTGCCACGGCCACGGGCGCACCGGTGCGCTGGGCAATCAGCACCGGCTCATCGCCGGCCTGTTCGGTAGCGGTCCGGGCGGTAACCAGCAGCGGATAATGTTCTGCTTTACCGCCGTAGCCACGCGACACCACACCCGCGCGCAGACCGCGCTGTTGCAATGCCTCGACCAGCCAGATCACCACCGGCGTTTTTCCATTACCGCCAGCCGTAAGATTGCCCACCACCACCACCGGCAGCGGCGCGCGCCAGCTTTTACGCCAGCCGCGCTGATAACTGTAACGAATCAGAGTGGCGATCGCCCCATACAGCAGGCTCAGTGGCCATAACAGCAGCCATAAGGGTGAACGACCACTCCAGATGCGCTCAATCATTGGCCGAATTGCATCTTATGCAGCTGGGCATAGGCCCCACGCTCCGCTAACAGTACCTGGTGCGTGCCGCGCTCAACAATCTGACCATCTTCAATCACCACGATTTCATCCGCTTTTTCGATGGTAGAGAGTCGGTGCGCAATCACCAGAGAGGTACGGTTCTTCTGCAGTTCGTCCAGCGCCGACTGAATGGCCCGCTCAGATTCGGTATCCAGCGCCGAGGTGGCTTCATCAAGGATCAGAATCGGGCAATCACGTAACAGAGCACGCGCAATCGCAATACGCTGACGCTGGCCGCCTGATAGCAGCACGCCGTTTTCGCCGATCACTGTATCCAGGCCCTTATCCATCTTATTGATGAAATCCATCGCATGCGCCATAGTCGCGGCCTTTTCGATCTCCGCGCGGCTGTACTGCTCGCTGCGGGCATAGGCGATGTTATTGGCAATGGTGTCATTGAACAGATGAACATTCTGCGACACCAGGGCGACCTGGTTACGCAGCGAACGTAAGGTGTACTCACGCAAATCGAAACCATCCAGCAGAATTTCGCCCTGCTGAATATCGTAGAAGCGGGTCAGCAAACTGGCCATGGTCGATTTACCGGAGCCGGAACGCCCCACCAGTGCCACCGTTTTGCCTGCCGGCAGCGAGAGATTGATATTACGCAGCGCCGGAATATCACGACCCGGATAGGTAAAGGTGACGTTACGAAACTCAATATCGCCCTTCGCACGGGTGATTTCACGAGTACCGTTATCCACTTCCTGCTTGCTGTCCAGAATAGAGAACAGCGTCTGACAGGCTGCCATACCGCGCTGGAACTGGGCATTAACGTTAGTCAGTGACTTCAGGGGACGCATCAGCGCGATCATTGATGAGAAGACCACGGTAATAGTACCGGCGGTTAAGGTATCCATCACGCTCGGGAAGCTGGCAGCATAGAGTACAAAAGCCAGTGCCAGAGAGGCGATCAGCTGAATCACCGGATCGGAGATGGACGAGGCAGAAACCAGCTTCATACCCTGCTGACGCATGCGATTACTGACGCGGGCAAAGCGCTCAGACTCGATCTCCTGGCCGCCGAAAATCAGCACTTCTTTATGACCCTTCAGCATCTGTTCCGCGCTGGTCGTCACCTGCCCCATGGTGTTTTGCATGGTTTTACTGATGTTACGGAAACGCTTGGAGACGGTGCGGATCGCAAAGGAAACGATCGGTGCCAGTACAATCAGAATCAACGACAGCTGCCAGCTGTAGTAAAACATCATGATGAACAGGCCAATAATGGAGGCACCTTCACGTACCACCGTAACCAGCGCACCCGAAGAGGAAGACGCAACCTGCTCTGAATCGTAGGTGATACGTGACAACAGGGTGCCGGTCGACTGCTGGTCGAAGAATGAGACCGGCATGCCCATCATGTGGCTGAACAGCCGACGGCGGATAGTCATTACCACATTGCCAGAAACCCAGGAGATGCAGTAGCTGGAGATATAGCTGGTCACGCCGCGGATCAGCATCAGGCCGATAACCACTAGCGGCATCCACAGCATCACCGATTTATCGGCTTTACCAAAACCATCATCCAGTAACGGTTTCAACAGGGAGAGCATTAAGGCGTCGCCCGCAGCGTTAATAACCAGGGCAACGGACGCCACAATTAATCCCGCCTTGTTAGGCGCGATCATTGGCCAGAGTCGGCGGAATGTCTGCCACGTAGAGAGATCTTTATCTAGATGCATTATTTATTCACGCTGTTGGAAATAGCCGGCCATTCTACCTGGATTCGCGTTTGACGCCAAACCACTGATGGTACCAACGGGGCATTAATTGATCGCGCAGGCTGTAAACCGCAATTTTACCCTGTTGGATAGTGATGCTGATCTGGCCCGACTGACCGGTATCAAGCCAGTTAAAACCGGCTCGCTGGTAATTTTCCAGCACGCTTTTTGCCGGCATATGCCAGGCGTTGTAGCGCGCCAGAGAGGCAAGTGCTGTTTTGCCCGCCGCGCTGCGCAACAACAGCGGGGTTGAGGACGTGCGGCTGCCGTGATGCGGCACCTGCAGGATATCGACCCTGAGACGCTGCTTCTCCAGCGCCACCAGCTGACGCTCCGCTATCGCCTCGATATCGCCGGTTAACAGCAATCTCACCTGACCATCATCGACGATGATGACACAGGAATCGTTGTTGTCGCCGCGGGTCGGCAGGGACAATGGCCAGAGAACGTCAAACTGGAGCCGGCCCCAGCGCCATTGCGTACCGCGTACACAAGGCAGATGGGCGTCGTTTGCCAGCGCGCTACGCACGTTAACCGTCGGCCAGCGCGCAGTTATCGCCGCAAGTCCACCGCTGTGGTCGAGATGTTTATGACTGAGGATGATCTGCTTCAGTTGCAGCTGCTTGCGCTCCAGCCAGGGGATAATCACCCGGCTGCCAGCGTTGTCGCTCTGCCAGCGCGGACCGGTATCATACAGTACCGCTTCATCGCCCTGACTGATCACCATACTTAAACCGTGACCGACATCCAGCATATCGATGCGCCATCCCGGCTCCTGTTTCGGCTGGCGACTCATGATTATCGCCAGCGCAATTGCACTGCTGCTCAGAGGCAGAGCGAAGAACAGCTGGGTTCGCCATAGAATCAGACCGCCCCATATCAGCACCGCGAAAAAAACGGTGCCGTGCAGCGGCCACCAGCCTGGCGGCAAGGCTGCCAGAGACTGTAATAGTGCCCGTAACGACAGATCCGCAGCCTGCCAGAAGAGTATCGATAACGCAGGTAGAGGCAGCAGCATTGCTATAAGAATCAGCGGTACGGTAACGAATGACACCACCGGAACGGCCAACACGTTAGCCACCAGTGCAGTCAGGCTGAGACCATTAAAGATAGCCACCTGCAGCGGTGCCATCAGCAACAGCATTCCCAGCTGAAGATGCAGCAGCTGCAGCGGTAACCAGCGCCGTTGATGGCGGAATCGGCGGGAGAGCGGGAACCAGTGATACCAGATCAGCAGCATGGCGACAGCCAGCGTCGAGAGCCAGAAGCTTTCTGACAGCACAGTCAGGGGATCGAGGATCAACAGCAGCGCTACGCAATATGTCCAGACCTGCCAGCTATTGAGCTGAATGCTGGCAATGCGGGTGAGCGTCCAGAGCGTCAGCGCCAGCAGTGCGCGCTGTGCTGGCGGATGCGCCCCCGACAGCCAGGTGTATAGCGCAGCAAACAGCCAGCTGAGTAACAGTGGAAAACCGTAACTGATATAGCGGGCCGGCAGCGCAAATTGCAGTCCGCGAGCCAGCAGCCAGCCGCTGCCTGCCGCCAGCGCAATGTGCATACCTGAAATCGCCATCAGATGAGCGGTACCGGTATCACGCAACAATTGACGCGTTTCGCGGCTCAAATCATCGCGGATGCCGAAGGCCAGAGCCTCTAATGTGGCATGTGACGGTAAGGCGGCTGTCTGTCTGCGGTGCCGCAGGATGAATCGCCAGCGCCAGTTACACTGACTCTTATCCGCAACCTGCTGAAGAATGCGCCCCTGTAACGGCGTATTATTCGCCAGCGCAAAACGCTGAGCATCAAAATCACCCTCATTCAGCCGGGCATGAACCGCCCGCAGTCGTAATCGCATTGTCCAGCGCTGGCCGGGACAATACTGTTCAGGATCGGCATCGAAATAGAGCCAGGCAAAACGAGGTGGAAACAGCCAGCGCTCGCCCTCTTTCAGCAGGTGAACCCTGATTTGCCTGCTCTCCTTTTTCAGTTCGACAATGCGGATGCTGTAGGTGGCTGGTCGTGCGGCATGATGCTCAATATCCCTGACCATTAACCTTGCATCGTTACAAGCCCATGCCAGTAGCAGCAGTGCGAGCCCGCTTATGCGCAGGGTTGGCAGACGACATTGCAGTAATACGATCCCTGTCAGCAGCAAACCCAGAATGCTTTCTCCGGCAGGAAGCCGGGCGATAAACAGTAAAGGCAGCGTAGCCATAATGCCCAGCCGGGCTACAACCATCCATGTCAGCATAATCACATCCATCCTGATGAGGAGACTTATTTTGAACGGCTGGAGGAGGCGTTAAAGCAGGTAATCAGACAGTCGCGAGCGGTATCGCATTAATTCGCTGGTGTTGCAGAACAGCTTGCACCCATCCGGATGTCAGCGCGGAAAAATACCGGGCAAAAAAAAACGACACCCGGAGGTGTCGTTTGTCTGGTTCGGTATCGGCTTAGCCGTAGATATTTGCGCGATCGCGCAGCTCTTTGCCTGGCTTGAAGTGGGGAACGTATTTACCTTCCAGATCCACTTTGTCACCCGTTTTCGGGTTACGACCGGTGCGCGGAGCGCGATAGTGCAAAGAAAAGCTGCCGAATCCCCGGATTTCGATGCGTTCGCCTTGTGCCAGCGTTGTGGCCATGTGCTCAAGCATCTCTTTTACTGCATCCTCAACGACTTTCGCCGGTATATGAGTATGCTGTCCCGCCAGTCTTTCGATCAGTTCTGACTTGGTCATGTAACCTCCGGTTTATCCCTCTGGGAAAGTATGACAGCTTTTACCGAAACCGGGTGGTTGCCCACCCGGTGCTTCAGGTCGATTACTCGCCTTTAGCCGCTTTGAACGCTTCAGCCATAGCGTTAGAGAAATTGCCTTCTTCCTGTTTGGTGTTAACAGTATTGATGGCTTCTTTCTCGTCAGCCTGGTCTTTCGCACGGACAGACAGGCTAACCACACGGTTTTTACGATCAACACCGGTGAATTTGGCTTCAACGTCGTCACCAACGCTCAGAACCAGAGTGGCATCTTCAATGCGATCCAGTGAAGCTTCAGAAGCGCGCAGGTAACCCTCAACGCCGTCTGCTAATTCAACTGTAGCACCTTTAGCATCAACAGCAGTTACTTTGCCGTTAACGATAGCGCCTTTCTTGTTCAGCGTGATGTAGTTGTTGAACGGATCTTCTGCCAGTTGCTTAACGCCCAGCGAGATACGCTCACGCTCTGCATCGACCTGCAGTACAACGGCAGCGATTTCGTCGCCTTTTTTGTACTCACGAACGGCTTCTTCGCCGGTCGCGTTCCAGGAGATGTCAGACAGGTGAACCAGACCGTCGATGCCGCCGTCCAGGCCGATGAAGATACCGAAGTCAGTGATTGACTTGATTTTACCTTCAACACGATCGCCTTTGTTGTGCGTCTCAGCGAACTGCTGCCATGGGTTAGATTTACACTGCTTCAGACCCAGGGAGATACGACGACGCTCTTCGTCGATGTCCAGAACCATAACTTCAACCACGTCGCCTACGTTAACAACTTTAGACGGATGGATGTTTTTGTTGGTCCAGTCCATTTCAGACACGTGTACCAGACCTTCAACGCCTTCTTCGATTTCCACGAAGCAGCCGTAATCAGTCAGGTTGGTTACACGACCGGTCAGGCGGGTGCCTTCCGGATAGCGCTTAGCGATAGCCACCCATGGATCTTCGCCCAGCTGTTTCAGGCCGAGGGATACGCGGGTACGCTCGCGGTCGAACTTCAGCACTTTAACAGTGATTTCGTCGCCCACATTGACGATTTCGCTTGGATGCTTAACGCGCTTCCAGGCCATGTCAGTGATGTGCAGCAGGCCGTCAACGCCACCCAGATCAACGAATGCACCGTAGTCAGTGAGGTTCTTAACGATACCTTTGACTTCCATGCCTTCCTGCAGGTTTTCCAGCAGCTGATCGCGCTCTGCGCTGTTTTCGGATTCGATAACCGCACGACGTGAAACCACGACGTTGTTGCGTTTCTGATCCAGCTTGATCACTTTGAATTCAAGCTCTTTGCCTTCCAGGTGCAGCGTATCGCGCACCGGACGAACGTCAACCAGTGAACCTGGCAGGAACGCACGGATACCGTTCAGCTCAACTGTGAAGCCGCCTTTAACTTTGCCGTTGATAACACCGGTAACAGTTTCAGCGTCTTCGTAAGCTTTCTCCAGCGTGATCCAGGCTTCATGGCGCTTAGCTTTCTCACGGGACAGCAGGGTTTCACCGAAGCCGTCTTCCACTGCATCCAGAGCAACATCAACTTCGTCGCCAACCTGGATTTCCAGTTCGCCGGCTGCGTTCTTGAACTGCTCTGCAGGAATTGCAGATTCAGATTTCAGACCCGCATCAACCAGAACGACATCTTTGTCGATAGAAACGACGATGCCACGAACGATAGAACCCGGGCGGGTTTCGATTGTTTTTAAGGATTCTTCAAATAGTTGAGCAAAAGATTCAGTCATATTGATAATCTTCAGGATTCTTCAATTTAACGTCCATCTGACTTCATGTCGGATGGGGTTGTTTCACATGCCCGGCACCGGATCCCTGGTACAGGGTGATAAATTCAGTTAAGCCGTAATGCCCAGCTTTTCCCGGGCATAGTGTAGCGCTTTTTCAATGACTTGATCGATAGACATTTCAGTAGAGTCCAGAACCAATGCATCGCCAGCGGCTACTAAAGGCGCAATTGCGCGGTTACGATCGCGGTCATCACGCTCTTTTATCTCGGCTAAAAGGCGATCAAAGTTAACATTAAAGCCATTATCCTGCAACTGTAGCATGCGGCGCTGGGCACGCTCTTCAGCGCTGGCATCCAGGAAAATTTTGACCGGCGCATCCGGGAAAACCACGGTGCCCATATCGCGACCATCGGCGATCAGACCCGGCGCCTCGCGAAAGCCGCGCTGACGGCGCAGTAACGCTTCACGTACCCGTGGAAAAGCCGCCACGCGGGAAGCCGTGTTGCTGACCTCCTGGGTACGAATTTCGCTGGTGACATCTTCACCTTCCAGAATCACCTGCATCTCGCCATTTTGTGACACAAAGCGCACATCCAGATGTGCGGCAATCGGCACCAGCGCTTCTTCAGATTCGATATCGACCTGATGATGTAACGCGGCTAACGCCAGCACGCGATAAATTGCGCCGGAATCCAGCAGATGCCACTGCAAGGCTTCCGCCATTGCTTTGCACAGGGTCCCTTTTCCCGCACCACTTGGCCCATCGATAGTTATGACCGGGGCAGTTACTGTCATTATTCCCTCCTGTTGCTGCGCGCTTGTCGGCCTGTTGGCCATCGGTAATGACTAGCATTATACGCTGCCCAACCATCCTTGGTTACCCTTTCGCACTGACGGTGTTAATAATTCCAGGTAAATCAGAGGATCTCTGCCGCAATACGGCCAGATAATATGAGGATTTCCGGTGCAGTAACGCACCGGAGATGAGGCATCAGGCTGGCTGGCTGATTTTTGCCAGCTGAGCGAAGTAGTCGGGAAACGTTTTCGCCGTACAGCCCGGATCAAGAATGGTAACCGGCGTATCAGAGAGCGCCACCAGCGAGAAACACATCGCCATACGGTGATCGTTATAGGTACCAATATCCGCATGAACCAGCGTCGCCGGCGGGGTAATGCGGATAAAGTCGTGGCCTTCTTCCACTTCTGCGCCCACTTTGCGCAGTTCAGTGGCCATCGCGCTCAGTCGATCGGTCTCTTTCACCCGCCAGTTATAGATATTACGCAACTGGGTGGTTCCCTCGGCGAACAGCGCGGTGGTGGCAATGGTCATCGCCGCATCCGGGATGTGGTTCATGTCCATATCAATCGCCTGTAACTTTCCGGCCGTACAGGCAATGTAGTCGTCGCCCCACTCAATCTGCGCGCCCATTTTTTCCAGTACATCGGCAAAACGGATATCGCCCTGCACGCTGTGGCGGCCAATCCCGGTCACCCGTACCGTTCCACCTTTGATAGCGGCAGCGGCGAGGAAATAGGAAGCCGAAGAGGCATCACCTTCAACCAGATAGTCGCCCGGTGACTGATAGTGTTGCTGTCCTTTGATCAGGAAATGCTGATAGTTCTGGTTTTCAACCTCAACGCCAAAGCAGCGCATCAGGTGCAGCGTAATATCGATGTAAGGCTTCGAAACCAGTTCGCCTTTGATGCTGATACGGGTGTCCTGCTCAGCCAGCGGTGCAGTCATCAGTAGCGCCGTCAGGAACTGACTGGAGACGCTGCCATCCACGCTGACGTCACCCCCGGTAAAGCCTCCACGCAAACGCAGCGGCGGATAATCCTGATTCTCCAGATACTCAATAGTGGCACCGCCCTGGCGTAATGCATCGACCAGATGCCCGATTGGCCGCTCTTTCATACGCGGTTCGCCAGTGAGTTCAATATCCTGCTGACCCAGGCATAACGCGGCGGCCAGCGGACGCATCGCGGTACCCGCATTCCCCAGGAACAGCGAGAGAGGCTGATCGGATTGCAACGGACCGCCCTTTCCCGTGACTTCACACACCCGGCGATCGCTGGAAAGCGTGTAGTTTACGCCCAATGCGCTAAGGGCATTCAGCATGTGCTTAACATCATCGCTGTCGAGCAGGTTGGTCAGACGGGTGGTGCCTTTAGCCAGTGCCGCCAGCAGCAATGCACGATTCGATACGCTCTTAGATCCCGGCAGATTTACCGTGCCGTTGACGCGCGCGATGGGTTGGAGAGTCAGGGAGTCCTGCATGTGAAACGAAATCCTCAAAAAATACGAAGACCTCGCCAACTGACGAGGTCTGGCATCAGCATTGATGCTGATATGTTATTAATCAGCCGTGACGGCGTTCAAAATCAACCATAAAATCGGTCAGCGCCTTAACGCCTTCCAGCGGCATGGCATTATAGATCGAGGCACGCATTCCACCGACGACCCGATGTCCTTTCAGCGCATGCAGTCCGGCCCTGAAAGACTCTTCAAGGAACAGCGCATCCAGTGTTGCATCAGCCAGCTGGAAAGGGATATTCATGCGTGAGCGGTTTTCTGTCGCCACGTCATTGCGGTAGAAACCGCTGTGATCGATCACGCCATACAGCAGGTCAGCTTTGGCCTGATTGATCCGGTCAATCTCAGCCACGCCACCCTTCTCTTTCAGCCATTTGAACACCAGGCCAGAAAGATACCAGGCAAAAGTGGGCGGAGTATTGAACATCGAGTCATTGTCCGCCAGCACCTTATAATCAAGGATGGAAGGTACCGAGGCCTGCGCCTGGCCTAACAGATCTTCACGCACAATCACCAGCGTTAATCCGGCGGGTCCGACGTTTTTCTGCGCACCGGCATAGATGACGCCATAACGGCTGACATCAATCGGACGCGAAAGAATGGTAGAGGAGAAATCTGCGACCACCGTTTTGCTGCCAAAATCAGGCTGTTCGTCGATCGCAATACCGTCGATGGTTTCGTTCGGACAGAAGTGCAGATAAGCAGAGTCGTCGCTGACGTCCCATTCCCGCATCGGCAGAATCGCACGTTTACCGTCACGTGTGGTTTTGACATCCAGGGTGCGTGGGGAGCAATACTTCTGCGCTTCTTTTATTGCGCTGTGCGCCCAGTAGCCGCCATCGGCGTAGTCAGCCGATGACGCATTGCCCAGCAGGTTGCCCGGCACGGCAGCAAACTGCGCACGCGCGCCGCCGTGGCAGAATAATACTTTGTAATTGGCCGGTATTTTTAGCAGATCACGGAAGTCCTGCTCCGCTTCTTCGGCCACCTGAATAAATTCTTTGCTGCGGTGACTGATCTCCATTACGGAGGTTCCCAGGCCACGCCAGTTTGTCAGCTCTTGTTCTGCACGACGGAGCACTTCAACCGGCAGCATCGCTGGGCCGGAGCTAAAATTATAAACTTGCGTCATTTCCCCTCACCACTGTCATATCGAACGGTTATGAATAACTTACCGGTTTTATCACTGCATCCTGATGGCTGCAATCATAAATCCGGTGACGGTCACATTTTCTGAATCCGTCGTGCCGGAGGTTATGTTACCAATGCAAACCAACGCAAAATTTTGTGAGGCTTCGTCCAGCCTGCCGAATTGCCGTTTGGTCTGACAGCTCTGGTGATGAACACTAAGCCGGTAAAATTATCCCGCCTTGATAGCGGATCGTCGGCAAAATCCGTATCATTGCGCGCTTTACGCACCCTATGACAACTGAGAGAGCGGCACTATGACGCAAACATTTATCCCGGGCAAAGATGCCGCGCTGGAAGACTCCATCACCCGTTTCCAGAACAAGCTTCAGGACCTTGGTTTTAATATTGAAGAGGCCTCCTGGCTGAATCCTGTTCCCCATGTCTGGTCTGTGCATATTCGTGACCGCGATTGCCCGTTGTGCTTCACGAACGGTAAGGGGGCCAGCAAGAAAGCGGCACTCGCCTCTGCACTGGGTGAATATTTTGAGCGTCTCTCAACCAACTATTTCTTCGCTGATTTCTGGTTAGGAAAAACTATCGCCAACGGCGATTTCGTTCACTATCCCAATGAAAAATGGTTTGCGCTGCCGGCTGATGAATCTCTGCCAGAAGGCATTCTTGACCCGCGCCTGCGCGCTTTTTACGATCCGGATAATGCGCTGACCGCCGCAGAGTTGATTGATCTGCAGTCCGGCAATGTTGAGCGTGGCATCTGCGCCCTGCCCTTTACCCGTCAGTCCGATCAGCAAACCGTCTACATTCCGATGAACATCATCGGTAACCTCTACGTCTCTAACGGGATGTCAGCGGGCAACACCGCTAATGAGGCACGGGTTCAGGGGCTGTCAGAAGTTTTCGAGCGCTACATTAAAAACCGCATCATCGCTGAAGCCATCAGCCTGCCGGCCATTCCCGATGCCGTGATGCAGCGTTATCCTGACGTGGTCGAGGCGATTGCGCGCCTGGAAGCGGAAGGTTTCCCCATCTTTGCTTACGATGCCTCGCTGGGCGGAAAATATCCGGTCATCTGTGTGGTCCTGTTTAATCCGGCCAACGGCACCTGTTTCGCTTCGTTCGGTGCTCATCCTGATTTTGGCGTGGCGCTTGAACGTACCGTTACCGAGTTATTGCAGGGTCGCAGCCTCAAAGATCTGGATGTGTTCACGCCGCCCACCTTCGATGATGAAGAAGTCGCGGAACACGCGAATCTCGAAACGCACTTCATCGATTCAAGCGGCCTGATCTCCTGGGACCTGTTTAAAGAGACGGCAGATTACCCGTTTGTTGACTGGACCTTTGCTGGCACCACGGAACAGGAATTTGCCACGCTGATGGCGATCTTCGCGGCTGAAGATCAGGAAGTTTATATCGCTGATTATGAGCATCTGGGCGTCTATGCCTGCCGTATTATCGTACCTGGCATGTCGGACATCTATCCGGCAGAAGACCTGCTGCTGGCGAATAACAGCATGGGCGCGGGTATGCGTGAAACCTTACTGGCTCTGCCTGACAGCAACTGGAATCCGGAAGAGTATCTGGATCTGATTGGCCAGCTCGATGACGAAGGCTTTGATGACTTTACCCGCGTCCGCGAACTGCTGGGCCTGGCGACTGGTAAAGATAACGGCTGGTATACCCTGCGCATTGGCGAGCTGAAAGCGATGCTGGCAATGGCGGGAGGCGACCTGGATCAGGCCTTGATCTGGACGGAATGGACAATGGAATTCAACAGTTCCATCTTTACGCCTGAACGCGCCAACTACTATCGCTGCCTGCAGACACTGCTTTTGCTGGCGATGGAAGATGAGCGTGACCCGCTGCAATATCATCATGCGTTTGTGCGCATGTACGGCACAGAGGCAATGGAAGCCGCTTCCGCAGCGATCAGTGGTGAAAGCCCATTCTATGGCCTTCAGGCGGTGGATGAGGAACTGAAAGCGTTCCCGGCGCACCAGTCTCTGCTGGCGGCCTATGAAAAACTGCAGGCTGCGAAGCGTCGTTACTGGCAAAGCGCATAATTCATCTGCGCTAAGCAGTAAAACAGGCTGACGCCCCGGCTGCCGGATCATCCGGAAGATGGGGCGTTATTTCTAAAAAACATTAGCGCCATTAAAATTTTTTTACGTCACAACACTTCATATTAATTAACATATCCGTTAACAATGAATGATAATCGCCGCTAGAAAAAGTGGAGCTGAACATTATCATTAAAATATATTTGTATTTTTAAAATTTATTTATTTATTATATTTCAAACAATTATTCGTTTTTAACGCCTCTGATATTACTCATCGCCGCTGCCGCTCCGGCAAACATGATCCAAATCAATTACTGACCTATACTCCTTTGTTAGTATTTTTTCAGACAACTTCTGGAGTAAGTTAGTGTGAAAGCTGACAACCCTTTTAATCTTTTATTACCGGCTGCGATGGCGAAAGTTGCTGAAGATGCGGGTATATATAAAGCGACCAAACATCCTTTTACCACCTTCTTTCTGGCGATAAACGCCGGCATCTTTATCTCCATCGCATTTGTTTTTTATATCACAGCCACCACCGGTACCGCCGTAATGCCCTATGGCATTGCTAAATTGATCGGCGGGATCTGTTTTTCACTGGGTTTAATGCTGGTCGTGGTTTGTGGTGCCGACCTCTTCACCTCTACCGTGCTAATCGTTGTGGCCAAAGCCAGCGGACGCATCAGCTGGGGTCAGCTGGCCCGCAACTGGATTAACGTCTATATCGGCAACCTGGTGGGCGCACTCTTTTTTGTCGCATTGATGTGGTTTGCTGGTCAGTACATGGTGGCCAACGGCGCGTGGGGCTTAAACGTCCTGCAAACCGCTGACCATAAAATGCATCACACCTTTGTTGAAGCCGTCTGTCTGGGGATCCTGGCGAATCTGCTGGTTTGCCTGGCTGTCTGGATGAGTTATTCAGGCCGTACGCTCACCGACAAGCTGGTGGTGATGATATTACCGGTCGCGATGTTTGTTGCCAGCGGCTTCGAGCACAGCATCGCCAATATGTTCATGATTCCGTTTGCAATTGTGATTCGCGACTTCGCCGCTCCTGAGTTCTGGCAGGCGACCGGCACCACTGCCGCACAGTTCCAATCGCTCTCGGTGAGTAACTTTATTTTTGACAACCTGATTCCTGTTACCCTCGGCAATATTATCGGCGGCGGTGTACTGGTCGGGTTGACCTACTGGATCATCTATCTTCGCGATGGTGACCAGTCACATTAAATGCATTTTTGACGGCGCAGGCATCATCGGCGCCCGACCGTAAAGTCTCCTCATATAAGGCAGGTATATTATGACCGAACTTAATGCAAAACTGGCTTCAGCCTGGGAAGGATTTGCTGAAGGCGAATGGCAGAATAGCGTCAACGTACGCGACTTCATCCAGAAAAATTACACACCGTATGAAGGTGATGAGTCTTTCCTGGCGGGCCCAACCGAAGCGACCACCAAATTATGGGAAAGCGTACTCGAAGGCATCAAAATTGAGAACCGCACCCACGCACCGGTAGATTTCGATACCGACCTGGCGTCAACCATTACCTCCCATGACGCTGGTTACATTATTAAGCCACTGGAAAAAATCGTCGGCCTGCAGACCGAAGCGCCGCTGAAACGCGCCATCATTCCTTATGGCGGCATCAAAATGGTCGAAGGCTCATGCAAAGTGTATGGCCGTGAACTCGATCCTTCGCTGAAAAAAATCTTCACTGAATACCGCAAAACCCATAATCAGGGTGTCTTCGATGTTTATACACCGGATATTCTGCGCTGCCGTAAATCCGGTATTCTGACCGGCCTGCCGGATGCGTATGGTCGCGGCCGTATCATTGGTGACTATCGTCGTGTGGCGTTGTACGGCATCGATTTCCTGATGGCGGATAAATTCTCTCAGTTCGCCTCACTGCAGGAAGATTTAGAGAATGGCGTTAATCTGGAAGCGACCATTCGTCTGCGTGAAGAGATTGCTGATCAGCATCGTGCGCTGGCACAGATTAAAGAGATGGCAGCAAAATATGGCCATGACATCTCCGGCCCGGCGACCAATGCGATGGAAGCCGTGCAGTGGACTTACTATGGCTACCTGGCTGCAGTTAAATCTCAAAATGGTGCTGCCATGTCATTTGGCCGCGTCTCAACCTTCCTTGATGTTTACATCGAACGTGACCTTAAAGCCGGTAAACTGACTGAAGAACAGGCACAGGAACTGATTGACCATCTGGTGATGAAACTGCGTATGGTCCGTTTCCTTCGTACGCCGGAATATGATGAGCTGTTCTCAGGTGACCCTATCTGGGCCACTGAATCACTGGCAGGTATGGGCGTTGATGGCCGTACCCTGGTATCAAAAAGTACGTTCCGCTTCCTGAATACCCTCTACACCATGGGTCCTTCACCAGAGCCGAACATGACCATTCTGTGGTCTGAAAAACTGCCGATTAACTTCAAAAAATATGCCGCTAAAGTTTCTATCGATACCTCATCTTTGCAGTATGAGAACGATGACCTGATGCGTCCTGATTTCGACAATGATGACTACGCTATCGCCTGCTGCGTCAGCCCGATGATTGTCGGTAAACAAATGCAGTTCTTTGGCGCGCGTGCCAACCTGGCGAAAACCCTGCTCTACGCAATCAACGGCGGCGTGGATGAAAAGCTGAAAATGCAGGTTGGACCGAAAGGCGACAAAATCAGCGACGACGTGCTGGATTTCGACACCGTTATGGAGCGTATGGATCACTTCATGGACTGGCTGGCAAAACAGTACGTGACTTCGCTGAACATCATTCACTACATGCATGATAAGTACAGCTACGAAGCGGCACTGATGGCGCTGCATGATCGTGACGTTTACCGTACCATGGCCTGTGGTATCGCGGGTCTCTCCGTTGCTGCGGATTCACTTTCTGCGATTAAATACGCCAAAGTGAAACCGATCCGCGACGAAGATGGTCTGGCTATCGACTTCGATATCGAAGGCGAATATCCACAGTTCGGTAACAACGACCCACGGGTTGATGACCTGGCCTGTGATTTGGTTGAGCGCTTCATGAAGAAAATTCAGCAGCTCACCACTTACCGTCATGCCGTACCGACGCAGTCTGTCCTGACCATTACTTCTAACGTGGTTTACGGCAAAAAAACCGGTAATACGCCTGATGGACGTCGTGCTGGCGCGCCATTCGGACCAGGTGCCAACCCGATGCACGGTCGCGATCAGAAAGGGGCTGTTGCCTCTCTGACCTCAGTAGCGAAACTGCCGTTTGCCTATGCGAAAGATGGTATCTCTTACACCTTCTCGATTGTGCCGAACGCGCTGGGTAAAGATGATAACGTGCGTAAAGCCAACCTTGCCGGTCTGATGGATGGTTACTTCCATCATGAAGCCAGCATCGAAGGCGGTCAGCATCTGAACGTCAACGTAATGAACCGTGAAATGCTGCTGGACGCGATGGAGCATCCAGAGAAGTATCCTCAGCTGACTATCCGTGTTTCTGGTTACGCTGTACGCTTCAACTCACTGACTAAAGAACAGCAGCAGGATGTGATTACCCGTACCTTTACACAGTCACTGTAATCACCGCTCCGTTCGATAAAAAAGGCTCCGCAGGGAGCCTTTTATTCAAAGTCTGCTCTGTTGGTGATCTCCGTTGAGGTCACAACCAGAATCGATTTCCTGCCCTGAGCGCAACAGAGATTGCGCCGTCTGTCCCGGCAGACTCACTGGAGAAAACATCGCAATGTCAGTCAACGGTCGTATCCACTCGTTCGAATCCTGCGGTACCGTCGATGGTCCCGGCATCCGCTTTATCACCTTCTTTCAGGGCTGCCTGATGCGCTGCCTCTACTGTCACAACCGCGACACCTGGGATACCCACGGGGGTAAAGAGATCAGCGTCGAGGCGTTGATGGCGGATGTGCTCTCTTATCGTCATTTTATGAATGCCTCTGGCGGCGGCGTGACGGCATCGGGCGGTGAGGCCATTTTGCAGGCGGAGTTTGTACGCGACTGGTTTCGCGCCTGTAAAGCCGAAGGCATTCATACCTGTCTTGATACCAACGGTTTTGTCCGTCGCTACGATCCGGTGATTGACGAGTTGCTCGACGTAACCGATTTAGTAATGCTCGATCTCAAACAGATGAATGATGACGTTCACCAGATCCTGGTCGGCGTCTCGAATCATCGCACGCTGGACTTTGCTCGCTATCTGCAGAAAAAAGGTAAGCGCACCTGGATTCGTTTTGTCGTGGTGCCTGGCTATTCTGACGACGACGATACCGCGCATCGGCTGGGTGAATTTACCCGCGATATGGAAAACGTGGAGAAGATTGAGCTGTTGCCCTATCACGAACTGGGCAAACACAAATGGATTGCGATGGGTGAAGAGTACAAGCTGGATGGCGTTAAGCCGCCCAGCAAAGAGACAATGGAACGGGTTAAAAACATCCTCGCCAGTTACGGCCACGAAGTCATGTACTGATTAAGCGAAAAATATCTGAAATAACCCGTGGCTTAATGCTCGTCAGTTAAGATTAAATTTGCAAAGGCTGTCACGTTCAGACGTGGCAGCTTTTTTTCTGCGCCAGCGTGCCGGAGTGCGGGCCTGAGCACCGCTGCTGCTGCCGGGCCGTCCTCGCGCCGCTGCGCGGTACCTTCGGCTTTGACGGCGTGCCGACGAACCGTTCGGGATCGGCCTTCCCTGGCTGGCCCCGAACTCACCACGCTTCCCGGCGTGGCGTTCTGGCCCAACGTCACGCCTCAGCGCTGCAGATAGCCCTTTCAGCAGCAGAGGCGCTCAGGCCTTCACGCTCGTGCCCTTTTTAACAACACGCACTGAAGTTTCAGAGCAGGCTGGGGCCGATCAGGGGCAGGCAATCCACAGCGCTGAACATTAGCCAGGAGAGCCCGCAGGACGCGGGCGAAAGGCGGGGCGGCACAGGATGTGCAATCCCCGACGGACCGTCAGGCAGAGGAATGAAGTGAAGGCGCAGCGGCGCGAGGACCGCCAGTCCCTGAGCTGCACCAGACTGCGTTATCACTCGGCGCTTAAAGGACGAGCACTAAGCTCTACTGTCTGGCAATCAGTTTACGCTCCGGCAATCAGGCATGCGCCACCGGCGTGGCGTGATGATCAGCCTTACGCAGCAGCATTACCAGATAGATCAGCGCCACCGCAGCAATCATCACAAACAGCAGTCGGTCAGAATAATTCTGCATCAGCATTGAGGTCATCGCTGGCCCTACCAGACTGCCAACGGTATAGCTCATCAACAACGCCTGATTCATCGCTACCAGTTCATGATGTGCGACGGTTTCACAGGCCCACGACATAGCAACCGGATAGAGCGTAAAACCCGCCAGCCCCAGCACAAACAGTGCCGGTGCCATCGCGGCGCTGGTCAGCATCGCCATCGCGCCCAGAATTACCACAAACACCTGTACCCGTAATACCAGCATCCGGCCAAAGCGATCTGCCAGTCGGCCAATTGGCCACTGCCCGACAATACCTGCGCTGACCAGTAGCGCCATCCAGTAGCCAACATTGGCATCGCTCATTCCCTGGTGCGACAGGTAGAGCGGCATCAGACCATAAAGCGAGCCCAGAACGATTCCTGAAATAATGCAGCCATTGATGCCTAAGCGCGAACTGCGACGACGCAGCATCGGCCAGATGCGACCTGGCGCGGCTTCTGCTGTATCGCCACTGGCAGACACGCGGGTAAACACCAGCGGTAACACCGCACAAAATACCAGACTGGTTACCCAGGGGATCACACTTAACAGTTCAGTCGACAGCTTGCTGACCAGCAACTGACCTGCCACGGTACCGAGATAATAGACAATCATATACGCCGCCAGCAGCTGGCCACGGTTGCGTACCGTCCCGCTGCACAGCAATGCGCTTTCCACCACCACCCACATCAGCGCACAGCCCACACCGGCGGCAAAACGCAGCGAGCTCCACGCCCAGAACCCATCCATCATTGCCAGGCAGATAGTGGCTATGGCAAACAGAGCAGTCGCAAAGTAATAGCTCCGGTTGAAGCCATACTGGCGGATTAACCAGCCAGCCAGCAGCGTCCCGGCCAGATTACCGGTGTAATAGGAGGAGCTGACAATACCTACCTGCCAGGTTGTCAGTAAGTCATGGGTCAGCCACAGCGGGACCAGAGTGTTAAGCACGGCAATAGAGACGGTCATTAACAGCAGGCCGCAAAGCAGCAATAACACGGGGCGTGACCAGGTTGACATAGGGGAAAAAACCAAAGCGAATGAAGGAAATTGCGCGCAGTTTGCCATTGGCTTTTTTAAAGTCAATGGCCGGAAATTTCGCGCAGCACATTTTGCTGCGTGACAATTTAATTTACTAATCTTCAGTGGGTTACAGCAGGACGAAGCGGCAGGACAATAAACGCTATCTCTATGAAAAATCGCATTTTTAAGCCATTCGACCGAATGACCATCGATAACGTTTATTTGTGATAAGTTCTAAAACGAATTAATCCTATTCTGGAACGGCGGAGATAAAAAAACCCGGCCAGAGCCGGGTCAGTTAAAACGAGATGGCTTAACCAATAATTTCAACGCCGTTCATGTACGGACGTAAAACCTCAGGCACCTCGATTCGGCCATCCTGCTGCTGATAGTTTTCCAGCACCGCCACCAGCGTACGGCCGACAGCCAGGCCTGAGCCATTCAGGGTATGAACCAGGCGAGGTTTCTTCTCCTGTTTGCTGCGGCAGCGTGCCTGCATACGACGCGCCTGGAAGTCGCCCATGTTGGAACATGAGGAGATTTCGCGATAGGTGTTCTGCGCCGGTAACCAGACTTCGAGATCGTAGGTTTTGGTCGATCCAAAGCCCATATCGCCGGTACAGAGTAAAACCTTACGATAAGGCAGGTTCAGCAGTTGCAGCACTTTCTCAGCGTGACCGACCAGCTCTTCCAGCGCATCCATCGACTGTTCCGGCGTGACAATTTGCACCATTTCGACTTTATCGAACTGATGCATACGGATCAGACCCCGCGTGTCACGACCGTAGGAACCGGCTTCAGAACGGAAGCAAGGAGTATGCGCCGTCAGCTTAACCGGCAGGCTCTCTTCTTCAAGAATCTCGTCGCGCACCAGATTGGTCAGCGGCACTTCAGCGGTCGGGATCAGGGCATAGTGACTGCTGTCTGATTCCTCTTCCAGCGGACGGGTATGAAACAGATCCTCGCCAAACTTCGGCAACTGACCAGTTCCGTACAGCGTTTCATGGTTTACCAGGTACGGCACGTAGGTTTCAAGGTAGCCATGCTGCTCAGTGTGAAGGTCAATCATGAACTGACTCAGCGCGCGGTGCAGACGCGCAATCTGACCCTGCATCACCACAAAGCGGGAACCGGTCAGCTTCACGGCGGCTGCAAAATCGAGCCCTTTAGCCGCTTCGCCCAGCTCTACATGATCTTTTACCTCGAAGTCGAACTGGCGCGGTTCGCCCCAGCGGCTGACTTCCTGGTTTTCGCTGTCATCTTTGCCCAGAGGCACTTCATCTGCCGGAATATTGGGCAGCGCCAGCGCAAAGTCACGAATTTGATTCTGCAGTTCATCCAGTTCTGCTTTAGCGGCATCCAGGCGTTCGCCCAGCGCATTCACTTCCTGACGCAGTGGCTCGATGTCTTCCCCACGTGCTTTGGCCTGGCCGATGGATTTGGATCGGGCATTACGCTCCGCCTGCAGGTTTTCTGTTTCTACCTGCAAGACTTTACGACGCTCTTCAAGCGAACGCAGCGTTTCCACATCCAGTTTAAATCCCCGGCGTGCCAGTTTTTCTGCGACTGCGTCTGGCTCGTTACGCAGCAGATTGGGATCGAGCATGCTTATCCTGTGTATTTAAAAGTTGGTTGAAAGAAGGGACGCACTCCAGCGGAATGCGTTGAAAACCTTGACCACATTACCGTAACGTCTGTTTCAGCGGTAGCGTTTTGTCGGGCTATTTTGATCCTGCTCAGCCAGCCAGCTTAGCTTTTCGCCAATCTTACCTTCGAGCCCACGCTGCGTCGGAACGTAATAGCGCGCACTGGCCATTTCGGGCGGAAAGTAGACCTCTCCGGCCGCGTAAGCGTTAGCCTCATCGTGCGCATAACGATACTCTTTGCCCAGCCCCATCTCTTTCATCAGTTTCGTTGGAGCGTTACGCAGATGTTCCGGGACATCATAATCGGGATGGTCGCGCGCATCACGCATCGCCGCTTTGAAGGCGGTATAGACTGCGTTGCTTTTGGGCGCGCAGGCCAGATAGACGATTGCCTGAGCAATGGCACGCTCCCCTTCGGCGGGCCCGACGCGGGTGAAACAGTCCCAGGCCGCAATCGCCACCTGCATTCCACGCGGATCGGCATTACCCACATCTTCTGAAGCGATCGCCAGCAACCGACGCGCCACATAGAGCGGATCGCCGCCGGCAGTGATTATCCGCGCATACCAGTAAAGGGCCGCATCCGGCGCGGAACCCCGCACCGATTTGTGCAGCGCCGAGATCAGATCGTAGAAGCGGTCGCCTTTATTATCAAAGCGCGCCGATCGTTCACCTGAGACTTCATTCAGCAACTGCGGCGTCAGTTCACGCTGGCCCGATGCGTTGGTTTCGGCCATGTCGGCCATCATCTCCAGCGTATTGAGCGCCCTTCGCGCATCGCCATTCACCAGCTCAGCGATCATGCGACGAGTATTATCGGGCAGCACAATGTCGCTGTCGCCGTAGCCACGCGCTTTATCCTGCATCGCCTGATCCAGCACCTGCTCAATATCGTCGTGGGTCAGCGATTTCAACAGATAGACGCGGGCGCGCGACAGCAGTGCCGAGTTAAGTTCAAACGAAGGATTTTCGGTGGTTGCACCGATAAAAGTGATGGTGCCGTCTTCAATGTGCGGTAAAAATGCATCCTGCTGGCTTTTATTGAAGCGGTGAACCTCATCCACGAACAGAATGGTACGTCGCCCGACCTGCTTGCTCTGACGGGCACGCTCAATAGCCTCACGAATCTCTTTAACGCCCGAGGTCACCGCAGAGATTCGCTCTACATCGGCGTTGCCATAATGAGCAATAATCTCAGCCAGCGTAGTCTTACCGGTCCCGGGCGGTCCCCACAGAATCATTGAGTGCAGATGGCCTGCTTCAATGGCACGCGGCAACGGCTTTCCGGCACCCAGCAGATGTTGCTGACCAATGTACTGTTTCAACGTTTCTGGCCGCATACGCGCGGCCAGAGGTTTGAAATTTTCAGTGGAAAAATCCAGGGACAGGTTACTCACTGCGACCTCACTGACGTTGATCGTCCACCGTGACGCCTTTTGGCGGAGTGAACGTAAATTTATCCGGGCTGATCGCCCCATTCTGCTGACTTTTCAGCTGGTAATCGCTGCGCTGACCATCCTGCTCAATAGCACTGAAGCGGTTGATGGTGCCGCCTGGCGTCACCTGGATGGTGAACTGTTTCAGGTTGCCATCGCTGTTTTTAGGGGTCAGTTCAAAATTGTCGCCCTGCTGTTTAATGTTGTACTGCTTCCAGTCATTGGACTGATTACGGGCAATCAACATAAAAGGGGTGTTGCTGGTGGCATTCTGCAGCAGGCTGACCGTCGCCTGTTCAACAAACGGGTTGTAGAACCACAGTGATTTGCCATCGGAGATGATGATGCTTTCGTCCGGGGCGGTCATATGCCAGTTAAACAGGCTGGGACGTTTCACCCACAGCTCACCTTCACCATCCTGCACGTTAGCCCCGCTGCTGTCGGTCACTTTTTGCGTGAAGCTGGCATGGAAGCTGCTGACCTTGTTCAGGCGCTGTTGCAGATCACTGGACGCATCAGCCAGTACGCTGGCTGATGAAAAGGTGGCCAACAGGCCAAGAGCGATTACGCGTAATTTCATCTGCTTCAATTCCTTATTTAAACGTTCCCATGACTCACTCTCTTCAGCCTGGTCGCTATTCCGTGATCAGAACAGGAGAATAAACCGAAAGCATAGTCAGATATGGGGTTTAAGCGCCTGAAAACAATGAGCCAGTCGAAACTGGCTCATTGATTAATGTTGCAAAACGTATCGTCAGCCGTCACATATCGTGTGGCGGTGGTGACAGGACTTCACGGTTACCATTGTGCCCTGGTGCAGAAACAATGCCCTGCGCTTCCATCTGCTCAATGATACGTGCAGCCCGATTATAGCCAATGCGGAACTGACGCTGAACGCCTGAAATTGAGGCGCGACGTTTATCGACAACAAAGCCCACCGCCTGATCAAACAACGGGTCCAGCTCTTCATCGCTATCGATACCACCGCCGCCTTCGCTCTCTTCGCCCGCCGTAATGCTTTCGATATATTGCGGACGACCGCGCGCTTTCCAGTCCTGAACCACCGCATGCACTTCCTGATCACGGACAAAAGCACCGTGAACACGCACCGGCATCGACGAGTTCGGCGGCATATACAGCATGTCACCCATGCCAAGCAGCGATTCTGCACCCCCCTGGTCGAGGATAGTACGGGAGTCGATTTTGCTGGATACGGTAAAGGCAATACGCGTCGGGATGTTGGCTTTAATCAGGCCGGTAATGACATCCACTGACGGACGCTGGGTTGCCAGCACCAGGTGAATACCGGCGGCACGGGCTTTCTGAGCCAGTCGGGCAATCAGTTCTTCAACTTTTTTACCTACTGCCATCATCAGGTCGGCGAACTCATCCACCATCACTACGATATAAGGCAGTTTTTCCAGCACGGGTGGCGTCATGTCCATGCTGTCACCCGGCTTCCAGAACGGATCGGGAATCGGACGGCCCATCGCTTCAGCCTGTTCAACCTTTTCGTTGTAACCGGCCAGGTTACGCACGCCCAGCGCCGACATCAGCTTATAGCGCCGCTCCATTTCACCCACACTCCAGCGCAGCGCATTCGCGGCATCTTTCATATCAGTGACCACTTCTGTCAGCAGATGCGGAATCCCTTCATACACCGATAATTCCAGCATTTTCGGGTCGATCATGATAAAGCGGACTTCTTCCGGCGTCGCTTTGTATAGCATGCTGATGATCATGGCGTTAACGCCCACCGACTTACCGGAACCGGTGGTACCGGCTACCAGAAGGTGTGGCATTTTCGCCAGGTCGGCCACGACCGGCTGACCCGCGATGTCTTTGCCCAGCACCACCGCCAGCGGTGACGGATTGTCGCGGAACTTAGGACAATCCAGCACTTCACGCAGATAGACCGTCTGACGATGCTTATTCGGCAGTTCCAGACCCACATAGGGTTTGCCTGGGATCACCTCGACCACACGCACTGCGACGGTAGAGAGCGAACGTGCTAAGTCGCGCGACAGGTTGGAGATGCGTGCGGCTTTAACACCCGGTGCCAGATCCAGTTCGAATCGGGTAATGACCGGACCAGGCGAGATGCCCACCACTTCGGCTTTCACCCGGTAATCACCCAGCCGCGATTCAACCAGTCGGGCAGTCTGCTCCAGCGAGAACATATCAACCGGCTCTTCCTCTTCTGGCGGTGCGGTCAGCAGATCCAGCGAAGGTAGCGGGGTTGAAGGTTTTTCCAGCGGCTGTTCGTGACGCATCAGGAACGGATGAATCAGGCTCTCATGCAGTGACGGCTTCGCCTCTTCGACCGGCGCGGCTGCAGGCGCCGTATAGGCAGATGCCTGTGAAGCCGCAGATGATGCAGAGTGCGGCGGCTGCGTAGCGGCAGGTGCCGTATAAGCGGCTGGCGCTGGCGTCTGTGCAGTGGCAGAGGAAGCAGAGTATGGCGACGGCGTGGTGGCCGGCGCCGTATAGGCGGGCTGCTCAGGAGCTGACGCCGCAGCGGGTGCAAAGGCGGAAGGTGCCGGAACCTGTGCAGAAGCCTGTGGCGATGAAACCTCACGCGTTTGCTGCCAGGGCTCATGTGAGGTGGCAGGCGCTTCAGGTTCAGGCGTGGCCGCAATGGTAAACAGCGGCTCGACCGGACCGTCATCGACCAGGTCCTTCATCGGTGAGAAGTCAAACGCAGACGCCGTATCCAGATTAAAGATCGGACCCTCTTTTTTTACTTCCGGCTCATAGCGCTGCTGTTGCTGCTCGGCGAACTGACGGGCCAGAGCCGCCTGCTGTTGCGCCTCCTGCTCATCTTCGTCCTCCTGCTGCCAGCTGCTGCCATACCGCTGCTGCTGCTCAGACTGGAACGCCTGACGTAGTTCATCCTGCTGCAATGCCGCTTCCGCTTCGGCTTCGACCGCGGTGGTCGGAACATTCTCTTCGGTTTTCGCTTTCTCTTCCGCCATGCGCTGAGACGGCAGCTTAATGCCATACGAGGCCAGCTCACGACGGGTCGGCAGTTTGACCGGATTTGGCCGCGGCAGTGCCGGGCCGATGCCCTGCTTAACCTGCGGATTGAGGTTGGTCTCCGGCGCCAGATCGAACACCGGTGCGGTGCGCGTCGTTGCCTGAGCCGCTGCGGCTGCCGCAGCTACCGCTGCAGTCGGCGCGGCCGGCATCGATGGCGTGTCACGCCAGTTACCCATCTTAGGCTCGTCATCGTCATAGGCGCTGAACGACGGTGTAACAGGCGCTTCATCCGGCATTTCAAAGCGGTATAACGGAGGCGTCTCCGCTGGGGCGCTATGCGCTGGCGAACTGGCTGCGGTAAACGCGGATTCAGTAACGTGGCTGGCGGCTGGCGCAGGGGTCTGCGGTGCCGTAAAGGCCGGGGATGAAGCAGGCTGCGACACAGGTACGGCGGTTGCCGGGGTAGGCACCGCAACGGCTGGTGTTGCCGGTGCGACAGGCGCAGAAACGGCTGCCGGGGCGATCGCCACCTCTGCCGCTTCCGTGGTGGCCGCGACGGCGGCACTGGTCGCAGCAGCAGCTTTCGCCAGCAGTGGATCATCCTGAGAGAGTTCCGTCCCGCCAGCCGCACTGCGCGGTGCAGAAAGCAGAACATCGTCGTCGTCCGGATTTGCCGCATGCAGCAGCGGCGCGTCAGCATGCTCACGCGCATCCGGCTCATCCTCGTCTTCCTGCCAGGGTTCATCGTGACGGGACCGGTTGCTGGCAAACGTCAGCACGCCCATCACCACCCCACCAATTTTTTCGGCAATAGTGAGCCACGACCAGCCGGTATAGAGCGTGATGCCCGCCGCCCAGACGCAGAGCAGGGTCAGCGTGCCGCCCGCCGGGCTGAACCATGGCGCAATCGCATTACTGACTAGGCTACCAATGACGCCGCCTGAGGCGAAGTACCAGATATCATCCGCGTTCAGCGCTGCCATACCACAGGTGGTCACTACCAGCGCCAGTACGCCGATCAGGCGTAAGCCGACGGCGAAATAGTCAAAATAGTCCTGATTATCGCGCTGGCGGAAAGCAATCCAGCACAGACCGAGGATCACCGGCGGTATGGCGTAGGCCATCACACCAAAGATGAACAGTAAGGTGTCAGCCAGCCAGGCGCCAACGCTGCCGCCAATGTTATGAATGGGTTCGTGCCAGGCCGTTTGCGACCAGCTCGGGTCGGAAGGGTTAAAACTGACCAGAGAAACCATCAGGTAGATGGCAAAAAGTGCCACCAGGATGAGCAACGCTTCCAGCAGACGACGTCCACTGCTCAGCGATTGTAACGAAACGTCTTTATCTTCTGTGTATTCCTGGCTCAAGAGAACTCTCCAGGTGCCTGTAAAGTAAGAAGCAACAGCGTCGGGCTGGCCCGACGCTGGTCCTGTATGAATTCACAGGAGTGTACCGAAATCTCACAGGTTTTGCACCTGCCCCGCATCAGCGAGTTTTAATCACCAGTCGATTGCTCTGTTTAACCTCTTCCATCACCACGTAAGTCCGCGTGTCGTTTACGCCCGGCAGGCGCAGCAGGGTTTCACCCAGCAGTTTACGGTAGGCAGACATGTCAGGTACGCGCGTTTTCAGCAGGTAGTCGAAATCGCCAGAAACGAGGTGACACTCTTGAGTTTCCTCAAGTTTTTGTACGGCGGCGTTAAATTGCTCAAACACATCCGGCGCACCACGATTCAGAGTAATCTCAACGAACACCAGCAGTGATGCATCCAGATAGTGCGGGTTTAACTGCGCGGTATAGCCAAGGATGAAACCCTGACGCTCGAGACGACGCACACGCTCAAGACATGGCGTAGGCGATAACCCTACGCGTTTGGAAAGTTCCACGTTTGAAATGCGACCATCTTTCTGAAGTTCATTCAGAATATTTCTGTCAATTCTGTCGAGATCTTTCCCGGGGCGTTTCTTATTGTCTACCATTATTATTGTCTCTCTTAATTCCTTCCCTTTACCTGCCACGCCCTGAAAACGCTCATTGTTCGGGGCATTTCTGAAGTGAACTAACCGAGCCTGCGCGCTTTCACACTTATCCGTATGACGCATGTTGTCTGTCCACATCATGCGTCATTACCAATATCAGGCTGCATTTATTCGGTGTTGCGTGCAAAACAAGAGAGGAAACCCTGTTTTGTTCCGATTAATGTTATTCGCTTCTGATAATGTTTTCGCAAAAGCGCAGGCGATTGTCAAAGTAAAATGTCCAAATTCAGTACAAGATGCCAGACAGACCGCTGGGTATCTGTTTTTAAATGAGTATTTTTGAACTGCTGCACCCCCTAAAACCGATTTTTGCCCCCTTTTGGCGCAGACGGCAGGCGAAAAAGGGACTCATCGACTACGCCGTTTGCAGCTATCGTTAACAAAATTGCCGAAGCCTTGTCTTTGCCGCCGGATATTCCCTACAATCGCAGGCTATGTCAGCCGAATGAAACTGAGGAACGCATGAGTACGGCCAAACACAGTAAGTTACTCATTCTGGGCTCCGGTCCAGCGGGTTATACCGCAGCCGTTTATGCTGCACGCGCCAACCTGAATCCGGTATTGATCACCGGGCTGGAAAAAGGCGGACAGCTGACCACCACCACTGAGGTGGAGAACTGGCCGGGCGACCCGCACGATCTGACAGGTCCATCGCTGATGGAGCGCATGCATGAGCACGCCGAAAAATTTAATACCGAAATTATTTTCGACCACATTCACACCGTCGACCTGCAGAATCGCCCGTTCCGTCTCACTGGCGACAGTGGCGAATACACTGCCGATGCGCTGATCATCGCAACCGGTGCCTCTGCCCGCTACCTGGGCCTGCCGTCAGAAGAGGCGTTTAAAGGTAAAGGCGTTTCCGCCTGTGCCACCTGTGACGGTTTCTTCTACCGCAATCAGAAAGTGGCGGTCATTGGTGGCGGTAACACTGCGGTTGAAGAGGCACTTTATCTCGCAAACATCGCGGCTGAAGTGCATCTGATTCACCGTCGTGACAGTTTCCGGGCAGAAAAGATCCTGATTGATCGTCTGATGGAAAAAGTGCGCAACGGCAATATCGTGTTGCACACCCACCGCACGCTGGAAGAAGTGGTGGGCGATCAGATGGGCGTTACCGGTCTGACCCTGCGCTCAACCCAGAATGACGCTGAAACAGAAGCGCTGGAGGTGGCAGGTCTGTTCGTGGCGATCGGACACAGTCCGAATACCGCGATTTTCGACGGTCAGCTCGAACTGGAAAATGGTTACATCAAAGTCCAGTCGGGCCTGCACGGCAATGCGACCCAGACCAGCATTCCAGGCGTCTTTGCCGCGGGTGACGTGATGGATCATATCTATCGCCAGGCCATTACCTCTGCGGGTACCGGCTGTATGGCGGCGTTAGATGCTGAACGTTTTCTTGACGGACTGGTTAAAAACGATAAGTAAGTTGTTAACCCTCTGATCTCAAATGTTCCGGGCGACTGTTTTTCAGTCGCCTTTTTTATGGCCCGCATGCTAGATTCTTGCGCCTGAACGGGATGAAAATGCCCTGTCATTTTTCATCGCTCATCGGCTCAAATCATGGTTTAGCATGGACAAAACCCGGCAGCAGCATCTTACCCGCTGGCTTCGTCAGCAACGTCATTTCGCCGGTCGCTGGTTGCGACTGAGCACGCTGCTGGGCGTAATCAGCGCACTGCTGATCATTGCTCAGGCCGGACTGCTGGCCGCGCTGCTGCAGGCGCTGATTATTGAACAGCAACCGCGCGCGGCGCTGAGTGGCGAGATGCTGCTGTTACTGCTCTGCTTCGCCCTTCGCGCCCTGATCCACTATGCCCGCGAGCGAGTCGGTTATCGTGCCGGTCAGGCGATTCGTCAGGCGCTGCGTAAGCAGGTGTTAGACCGGTTGTCAGCGCTGGGTCCGGCCTGGATTCAGGGCAAGCCTGCCGGCAGCTGGGCCACCCTGCTGCTTGAGCAAATCGAAGAGATGCAGGACTATTATGCCCGCTATCTGCCGCAAATGACGCTGGCGGTGCTGATCCCCTGCTGCATCCTGTTAACCCTCTTTCCTCTCAACTGGGCAGCGGGTCTGATTCTGTTTGCTACCGCGCCGTTAATCCCGCTGTTTATGGCCCTGGTCGGGATGGGCGCAGCCGAAGCCAACCGCCGCAACTTTCTGGTACTGGCGCGCCTGAGCGGTAACTTTCTTGACCGTTTACGCGGCCGCGAAACGCTGCGGCTGTTTCACCGCGGTGCGGCAGAGCAGCAGGCCGTGGCGGCGGCCACCACCGATTTTCGTCAGCGCACCATGGAAGTGCTGCGTTTAGCCTTTCTCTCTTCAGCGGTACTGGAATTTTTCGCCTCGTTAGCGATTGCCGTGGTGGCCGTTTATTTTGGCTTCTCCTACCTCGGTGAACTGCACTTTGGCGACTACGGTCAGGGCGTCACCCTGTTTGCCGGTTTTCTGGTGCTGATCCTCGCGCCAGAATTTTTTCAGCCGCTGCGTGATTTAGGGGCGTTTTACCATGCTAAAGCGCAGGCCGTCGGCGGTGCCGATGCGCTTGAACAGTTTATGCAGGCTAACCCGACCCGCGGCCCGGAACAGGGTGAAACAGCGTTTACTGCCGATCGGCCGATTACGCTCGCCGCCATCGACCTGCAGGTCTGTGCACCAGATGGCCAGATACTGTGTGGCCCGCTGACCTTTAGCCTGGCAGCAGGTGAACGTGTTGCGCTGGTTGGCCAAAGCGGAGCCGGTAAAACCGCGCTGATGAACGTACTGCTGGGCTTCCTGCCCTATCAGGGTTCGCTGAAAGCGAACGGTGTTGAATTGCGCGAGATGCGCCGGGCTGACTGGCATCAGCAGCTCAGCTGGGTCGGACAAAATCCTCAGCTACCGGCCGCTACGCTGCGCGACAATATAGTGATGAATGCAGAATGGGATGCCGGACGCTTTAGCGCCGTGCTCGAGGCCTGCGGCGTCAACGAATTTCTGTCGCGACTGCCGCAGGGCATTGAAACTCAACCAGGCGATGGCGGCAATCAGCTGTCGGTTGGTCAGGCGCAGCGTATTGCGGTGGCGCGAGCGCTCTATAAACCCTCTCATTTGCTGCTGCTCGATGAACCTGCCGCCAGTCTGGATGCGCTCAGTGAACGTCACGTCATGCAGGCGCTGAATCAGGCTGCCACTCAGCAGACTACCCTGATGATTACGCATCAGCTGGATGCATTACGCGACTGGCAGACACTGTGGGTAATGGAGGCGGGCAAGCTGGTACAACAAGGTGACTGGCCGACGCTGTCGCAGCAGCCGGGTCCGTTCAGTGAAATGCTGAAGCACCGTCAACAGGAGATTAACTGATGTCCGCTTTGCGTCCGTTTCTTCGCCTCTGGCTGCGTCATCCTTTTCGCTTAGCGCTGGGAATTGTGCTGGCGATCCTCACTTTACTGGCCAGCATCGGCTTGCTAACGCTCTCCGGCTGGTTCCTCGCCGCTTCATCCGTGGCGGGTGTCGCCGGACTCTACACGTTCAACTATATGCTGCCCGCCGCAGGGGTGCGCGGCGCAGCCATCATCCGCACCGCCGCCCGCTATGCTGAGCGACTGGTCAGTCACGACGCGACTTTTCGGGTGCTACAGCATCTGCGGGTGCATACCTTCAGCCGCCTGATTGCGTTGTCACCGGGACAGCTATCGCGCTTTCGCCATGCCGATCTGCTCAACCGTTTTGTTGCCGACGTCGATACGCTCGATCATCTTTATCTGCGGGTTATTTCCCCGCTGGCGGGCGCGCTGGTGGTGACGATAGTGGTCACCGTGGGTCTGAGTTTTATCGATCTCCAGCTGGCATTGACGCTGGGCGCAATCATGCTCGCCACGCTGATCATCCTGCCACCCCTGTTTTATCGACTGGGCTCGCCTGCTGGTGTGGCGATTGCCGATGGCCGGGCCCGCTGGCGCTCACAACTGATGCACTGGCTGGCTGGTCAGGCGGAACTTACCCTGTATGGCGCCTCGCCGGCGTGGCGTAAACGGCTGGATGAAGAAGAACAACACTGGCTACGGGCGCAGGGCCAGCAGCTACGTTTACAGGCGGCGGCGCAGAGCCTGCTGCTGCTGATCAGCGGCCTGACAGTGACCTCGCTATTGTGGCTGAGTGCCGGCAGCATCAGCGAACAGCAGTTACCCGGCTCACTCATTGCGCTGGTGGTGTTTTGCGCGCTGGCGGCGTTTGAAGCGCTGGCCCCGGTTGCAGCTGCCTTTCTGCCGATGTCGCAGGTAATGGCCTCGGCCCAGCGGGTCAATGACATTATCGATCAGGCACCGGCGATCACATTCCCGACCCACGGCAGCGCCCGCCCCGGTAGCCTGGCGGTAGAGATCGACCAGCTCGATTTCAGCTATCCCGATCGTCCGGATAAAGTGCTGAACCAGCTTTCGCTGCAGGTTAATGCGGGCGAGCGCATTGCGCTGCTTGGTCCTACCGGCTGTGGAAAATCGACCTTGCTGGGGCTGCTGACCCGTGCCTGGGAGAGCCAGCAGGGCGCGATTATTCTCAACGATCTGCCGATCGCCGCCTGGCCGGAATCAGCCCTGCGCCAGCGCATCAGCGTAGTGACACAACGGGTGCACCTGTTCAGCCAGAGCCTGCGGGATAACTTACTGCTGGCCTGCCCAACTGCCGATGATGAGACATTACGCCAGGCGCTGATCGATACCGGTCTGCAGCGCCTGCTGGAAACGCCAGAGGCGTTAAATGCCTGGATGGGCGAAGGCGGTCGTCCGCTTTCTGGCGGCGAACTGCGACGTCTGGCGATTGCCCGGGCGGTGCTGCATAACGGCGATCTCTGGCTGCTGGATGAACCCACCGAAGGCCTGGACGCCACGACGGAACAGCAGATTCTTGTTCTGCTGCAGCGGCTTACGGCAGGCAAAACGGTGATTATGGTGACCCATCGCCTGAGCGGACTGGAGCAGATGGACCGCATCTGCGTGATGGATAATGGCGTCATTGTCGAACAGGGAAGCCATGCCGAATTAATCTCAAAAGCGGGCCGCTACTGGCGTTTCCGGCAGCGGATTGCGCTATAGTCTTAGCGACATGCTGATGAGTAGAACAACGCGATGAGACTGGTACAACTGTCACGGGAATCCCTGCAATTTCCGCCTGCGGAGATGGCGCTGCGCGAGCCGAATGGCCTGCTGGCGATGGGTGGCGATCTCTCCCCTGCCCGCTTACTTAACGCCTATCAGCACGGCATATTCCCCTGGTTTTCTCCCGGCGATCCCATCCTCTGGTGGTCACCCGATCCGCGCGCGGTATTGTTACCGGAGCATTTTCATCTGAGTCGCAGTATGAAGCGCTTTCATCAGCGCTCGCCCTATCGCGTCACGATGAACGAAGCGTTTAGCGACGTGATTGACGGCTGTGCCACTGGTCGTGAAGAAGGCACCTGGATTACCTTTGAGGTAAAGCGGGCCTGGCTGCGGCTGTATGAATCGGGTCATGCGCACTCGATAGAGGTCTGGGACGAGCAGAAACTGGTGGGGGGAATGTATGGTCTGGCGCTGGGACAGATCTTTTGCGGCGAGTCGATGTTCAGTCGTCAGGAGAATGCCTCAAAAACCGCACTTTTGGTTTTCTGCCAGCACTTTATCAGACATCAGGGGCGTCTGGTGGATTGTCAGGTACTTAACCCCCATACTGCCTCGCTGGGGGCGCGGGAAATCCCGCGCGCTGACTATCTGCAATATGTACAAAGCCTTGCGTGGCAACCGGTCAGCGACGGATGCTGGCGGACACAAACGCTTTTTTAACCGCGCGCAGATGTTTTGCACACATAAAGGCGTATAAGTGATATAATAATCGAGTTTGGTATGTCGTCCGCGCTTGGTTATCATGAGCCGGAATTGCCAGGCTGGGAATCTCAACGCACTCTCGGAACTGTTTCAATCGTGCGCGTGTAACCGGTTGATACAGATTCTTAGCCCGCTAATCCCCCGCAGACGTCACATAAACACCCGAATTTTACCGTAATGCTCGCGTATCACGCGAAGCACGGCAAAGCGTTGGCAAAATCGCCGACGGTTCTTTACATAAATCGTTGAATTGGGCATTATCTTGCCGGTTCAACTGAAAGGTAGTACACCCAGAGGATTCGATGGCCAAAGAAGACAATATTGAAATGCAAGGTACCGTACTGGATACGTTACCTAACACCATGTTCCGCGTAGAACTTGAGAACGGACACGTGGTTACCGCTCATATCTCCGGTAAAATGCGCAAAAACTACATCCGCATCCTGACGGGCGACAAAGTCACAGTCGAGCTGACCCCGTACGACCTGAGCAAAGGCCGCATTGTCTTCCGTAGTCGCTAAGCTGCGATAGTCTCGCGGCATCAGAAATGCAGCGAAAAAAAGGCCGGATTTTAGTCCGGCCTTTTTCATATCTGGCATCCGTCAATTAATGCACGGTGCCTTCGGTTTTACGTTTCTCTGCACTCAGGAAGTGATAGGTCAGCTGACCTTTCTCACGATCCAGCGCTACCGAGACTGAACCACCATCCACCAGCGAACCAAACAGCAATTCATTGGCTAACGGTTTCTTCAGGCTTTCCTGCACGGTGCGTGCCATCGGACGGGCACCCATCGCTTTGTCATAGCCCTTCTCAGCCAGCCAGTCACGCGCTTCATCACTGACTTCCAGCGACACGCCTTTCGCATCCAGCTGCGCCTGCAACTCGACAATAAATTTGTCGACCACCTGATGAATCACCTCTGGTGACAGGTGACTGAACCAGATGATGTTGTCCAGACGGTTGCGGAACTCTGGCGTAAAGATCTTTTTGATCTCTTCCATCGCGTCGGTGCTGTTGTCCTGATGAATCAGGCCGATAGATTTACGTTCGGTTTCACGTACCCCGGCGTTGGTGGTCATCACCAGCACCACGTTACGGAAGTCCGCTTTGCGACCGTTGTTATCGGTCAGCATACCGTTATCCATCACCTGCAGCAGCAGGTTGAACACGTCAGGATGCGCTTTCTCAATCTCATCCAGCAGTACTACCGCATGGGGATGTTTAATCACCGCATCGGTCAGCAGGCCGCCCTGATCAAAGCCAACATAACCCGGAGGCGCACCAATCAGACGACTGACGGTGTGACGCTCCATGTACTCGGACATATCAAAGCGCAGCAGTTCAATACCCAGCGCTTTTGCCAGCTGCACGGTGACTTCAGTCTTACCGACGCCCGTCGGTCCGGCGAACAGGAACGATCCCACCGGCTTACGATCCTGACCCAATCCTGCCCGGCTCATTTTGATCGCTTCAGTCAACGCCTCAATGGCGTTGTCCTGACCAAACACCAGCATTTTCAGGCGGTCGCCCAGATTTTTCAGCGTATCGCGATCGGTGGCCGAGACGCTTTGCTCCGGAATGCGGGCAATACGCGCAACCACGGTTTCAATGTCAGCCACGTTAACGGTTTTCTTGCGTTTACTGGCTGGCATCAGGCGCGCACGCGCACCGGCTTCATCGATCACGTCAATCGCTTTATCCGGCAGATGACGGTCGTTGATATATTTCACCGCCAGTTCCACCGCCGCACGCACCGCTTTCGCGGTATAACGCACATCGTGGTGCGCTTCGTACTTGGTTTTCAGGCCATTCAGGATCTGCACGGTTTCATCAACAGAAGGCTCCGTGATATCGATCTTCTGGAAGCGACGCGCCAGAGCACGGTCTTTTTCGAAGATGTTGCTGAATTCCTGATAGGTGGTGGAACCCATTACCCGGATTTTCCCGCTGGAAAGCAGCGGTTTAATCAGGTTAGCGGCATCAACCTGGCCACCTGAGGCCGCACCTGCACCGATGATGGTATGGATTTCATCGATAAACAGAATGCTGCTTTCATCCTGCTCAAGCTGTTTCAGCAGCGCTTTAAAACGTTTTTCAAAGTCACCGCGGTATTTGGTGCCAGCTAACAGCGAACCAATATCCAGCGAGTAGATGGTGCAGTCTTTCATGACTTCCGGTACGTCGCCCTGCTCGATACGCCAGGCGAGTCCTTCCGCAATCGCCGTTTTCCCGACGCCCGATTCACCCACCAGCAGCGGGTTGTTTTTACGGCGACGGCACAGCACCTGGATGGTACGCTCCAGCTCTTTATCGCGACCGATCAGCGGATCGATGCCACCGACGCGAGCAAGCTGATTAAGATTGGTGGTGAAGTTTTCCATACGTTCCTCCCCGCCTGCTTGCTCTTCGTTAACCGGATTTTCTGCGCCAGGCGCCTGGCCAGGCTCATCTTTGCGCGTACCGTGAGAAATGAAGTTCACCACATCAAGACGGCTGACTTCATGCTTACGCAACAGATAAGCGGCTTGCGACTCCTGTTCGCTGAAGATAGCGACCAGCACGTTCGCACCGGAAACTTCGCTGCGACCGGATGACTGGACATGGAAAACCGCACGCTGCAATACGCGCTGGAAGCTGAGCGTCGGTTGTGTATCGCGCTCCTCCTCACTGGCAGGTAGAACGGGTGTGGTTTGTTCGATGAAGGCTTCGAGTTCCTGCCGCAGAGCCACTATATCCACCGTACAGGCTTCCAGTGCCTCTCTGGCCGACGGGTTACTGAGCAACGCCAGTAACAGATGCTCGACGGTCATAAACTCATGACGGTGCTCACGCGCTCTGGCGAAAGCCATATTTAAACTGAGTTCCAGTTCTTGATTGAGCATTAGGCACCTCCCCCAATTATCGCTCTGACCTGTTTCCTATATGGAGACGCGATCAGGCTTTTTCCAGCGTACACAGCAACGGATGATGATTTTCCCGCGCATAATTGTTCACCTGGGCCGCTTTGGTCTCGGCGACTTCTGCAGTAAATACACCACAGATCGCCTTGCCGTGGTAGTGAACTTTCAACATCAGCTGCGTTGCACGTTCAACATCATAAGAAAAGAACTTTTGTACAACGTCAATAACAAATTCCATAGGTGTATAATCGTCATTATTCAGAATGACTTTATACATTGAAGGCGGCTTTAACCCTTCGCGTACTTTGTCTTCGGCCAGATGTTCAAAGTTAAGCCAGTCGTTTGTGTTTGCCATAGTGTTCCGTTGAGATTTCGACCATCGCATTTAAGCGGCTACATGTTGAGAGTTTAACATGCCTGTCAAGCGCCTGGCCGCTGATGAAAATTTATTCGGAAAATCCCACCCGCGACCTGTATCACAAAATTCGCAATAGCGTTAACTGCCTCAAATTTTGATGATTTTTTCCCCATCCAGCCTGGGGGTTTGCTTGACGCCAGCCGCCATTTCTCTACATTCTACTTGCACAAGCTGATTGAGTTTTAATCAAACTCGACTCACAGCTTCAATGACCTCACCTACTTATAAAATGTCTTGCGAGGGAAGTAAAAGCATGGAGACGGGTACAGTTAAATGGTTCAATAACGCCAAAGGCTTTGGCTTTATCTGTCCAGTCGGGGGTGGCGAAGATATCTTTGCACACTACTCAACGATTCAGATGGAGGGTTACAGAACGCTGAAAGCTGGCCAGCAGGTTCAGTTTGATGTCCACGAAGGTCCGAAGGGCAATCATGCCAGTCTGATTGTACCGGTAGAGATGCCGGCAGAAGTACAGGCCGTTGCCTGACACCTTCATCCCCATTCTGAATACTCCCCTAAAAATGCCAGCCAACGACGCTGGCATTTTTCTTGTGGCGACGCGTTAGTCTGCTTTGCCCTGTGCCAGCCCGATGACCTGAGCGAACATTTCGCGCATCAACGCCGGGATGGCATCCGGACCGCGTTCAGCCGCAGCGTTCGCCACCGCGATCGCCAGTTCAGGCTTCGAGGTCTGGTGAATCGCCTGAGTAATAATACGCCTGGCACTCATCTTCACGTTTAACGGCAGGTGCGCTGTCTCCAGATAAACCTCACGAAATCCCTGCTGAAAGAGA
Source organism: Pantoea sp. USHLN298 (assembly GCF_037149395.1). NCBI lineage: Bacteria > Pseudomonadati > Pseudomonadota > Gammaproteobacteria > Enterobacterales > Erwiniaceae > Pantoea > Pantoea sp. USHLN298. Next base: position 515,817 of record NZ_JBBCRO010000001.1, on the reverse strand, counting down.
AAGTTTTCAATATCCCATGCGGGTAGCTGCGTCAGATGCTGCTGCTCGCTATCGTGCGGCTGCAGCTGGCTGCGGGCGGTAGCGGCATATTTGTTGCCCGCCTCGTCGCCGTCAGTCAGCACATGCCAGGCAATGCCCATCCGGCGGGCGAATTTCAGCAGTGGCTTGAGGCCGGACTGAGCAAATTCAATGACTTTTATCCCTTCGGCGGCAAAGCTGTAGCCACACTGCCGGGCCAGCTCATTGATGATCCAGACTTCGGTTTCCCCTTCCACCAGCAGCCAGCAACGGGCAAACAGCGCGGCAGGCCGGTTGACGCGAATATGAAAACCGATGCGCCGGCTCTCTTCCGCACTCAATCCTTCCGGCCCGATGCGCCACGCCGCCACCCGTGACGGTTCACGGACCAGCCGGCAGACATTCTCCACCGGCACCTGCGACAGCAGTTCTGCCGAATTGGTGGTGGCGATTTTTTGCAGTGGCAGCAATGACAGCAGGTTCCACGCCACCGACAGCATAATCGGATGCAAACGGGTTTCCGGATCTTCAATCAATAACAGCGGACGCGCATCCGGTGCCAGCGGCAGATCGCCGCGCGCCTGGATCAGCAGCGTGAACATCTGCAGCAGGATCAGTTGCCGGCTGCGCGAGTCATTGCCGGCAATCAGCTGATTAAGCTGGTCCAGTGCCCGCCATCCCTGATCGCCATCCCGCACCTGCGGATCAACCCGTCGGGCTACCGCCGATGCAGCGGGCTGCTGCACCAGAAAATAGTGCTCCATCAGCTGTTGCAGGGTTTTCAGTCCCTGCCGCAGCACCTCATCACTCAGTTGCTGCGGATGCCGCTCAAGATCGCGCGCCAGATCTTCCATGCCAGCCAGCAGTTGCGGATGCAGAGCCGGGTCGGCTGCCTCGCGCGGCCGCTCATGGCGGGAACGTGAACTGAAGCGCGCATCGCGCAGCCGCAACACCGGATGACGGCGCAGCAGCAGCGCAATGGCCGCCGCGCCGTTTTCCTGTGGCAACAGCTGCAGCTGGCGGTCAACCAGGCGCCGGCTGGCGCTGATGCCCTCCGCACGCCAGGTCGCGCGCACGCTGTAAAAGATCCAGCGCGCACCTTGCGGATCACGCTGCCAGAAGGGCTCCAGCAGCGCATCATGATTGTTGCCGTCATCACGAAAGTGAAACACCACCGAGAGACGACGTTTCGAATCCGTGACGTCGCCCGGGGTGAAATGGAAGTCGCCCGGGGTAAACACATACTCCTCATGATGGGGTGATAACAGTAAACTCAGCGCATCAAGCAGGCTGGATTTGCCCCAGGCGTTCTCACCAATCAGCAGATTGGTCTGGGTTAAAGGCAGTGAAAGCTGATTGATGCCGCGAAAACCGCGAATGTCGATATGTTCCAGAATCATAGGGTGCCATCCTCTTATTAAACGAAGCATGGTTGGCGGAGACGGGCCGGTCAAGTCGGTCGGCATCAGGGGTTTACTCCATTGCACTTTTTGGTTAGCGTGTCGCCACTTTCCTCATGGATGACCTTATTCGTTATGTACTCCGGACTGCTGATTATTCTGCTGCCCCTGATTGCGGGCTGGCTGCTCCCTTTTCGTCAAACCTCCTTTTTGCGTCAGGTCAATCGGCTGTTAGGCTGGATGGTCTACGTGATTCTGTTCTTTATGGGCATCAGCCTGGCGTTCCTCGATAACCTCAGCAGCAATCTGGTGACCGTATTTCACACCGCGCTGGTCACCGCACTTTGCATTCTGTTATGCAACCTGCTGGCGCTGCGCTGGCTGGAAAAACGTGTGCCATGGCAGCATGCCCATAAGCAGGAAAAACTGCCGTCGCGGCTGCACATGGCGCTGGATTCGCTGAAGTTATGCGGTGTGGTGGTGATCGGGTTTGTGCTTGGCCTGACGCAGTGGCCGCTGCTGCATCATGCGGCCACCGCCAGCGAATATGCGCTGATCTTCCTGCTGTTTCTGGTAGGGATTCAGCTACGCGGCAGCGGGATGACGCTACGCCAGATCATCCTCAACCGGCGCGGAATGCTGGTGGCTAGCGTAGTGCTGGTCAGCGCGCTGATCGGCGGCCTGATTGCGGCGCTGGCATTGGGATTACCGCTGAAAACCGGTCTGGCGTTAGCCAGCGGTTTTGGCTGGTACTCTCTCTCCGGTATTCTGATCACTGAAGCGTTTGGGCCGGTGATCGGCAGCGCCGCCTTCTTCAACGATCTGCTGCGCGAGCTGGTGGCGATCATGCTGATCCCGGCGCTGATCGGCCGCCATCGTTCCAGCGCCCTGGGCTTATGTGGTGCCACCTCGATGGACTTCACCCTGCCGGTGCTGCAGCGGGCGGGCGGCAATGAGATTGTGCCCGCCGCCATTGTGCACGGCTTCGTGATGAGTCTGCTGGCTCCGATTCTTATCGCCCTGTTCTCCGCCTGATCGAGGCGGGAAGCCGCCAGCGCATTTTTTCACGGCTGCTTTTCTGCCGCGTCGTCTACGCTTCTTTTTTGCGGTTTTGGTCGCGCCATCGTGGTGGCGCATCCACAAAGGAGAACAAGATGAAACAAACCGTGGCGGCGCTGGTCGCCAAAACGCTTGAAAACGCCGGGGTTAAAAGAATCTGGGGCGTTACCGGGGATTCATTAAACGGCCTGAGCGACAGCCTGAACCGCATGGGCACCATTGAATGGATGCCGACCCGTCACGAAGAAGTCGCGGCGTTTGCGGCGGGCGCGGAAGCACATATCAGCGGTGAGCTGGCGGTCTGCGCTGGTTCCTGCGGGCCAGGCAACTTACATCTGATCAACGGTTTGTTTGACTGTCACCGCAACCGCGTGCCGGTGCTGGCGATTGCGGCACATATCCCGTCGAGTGAGATCGGCAGCGGCTATTTCCAGGAGACCCATCCGCAGGAGCTGTTCCGCGAATGCAGTCACTATTGCGAGCTGGTCTCTAATCCGGAGCAGCTGCCCCAGGTGTTGGCTATCGCGATGCGCAAAGCGATCCTCAATCGCGGCGTCTCGGTGGTGGTACTGCCGGGCGATGTGGCACTCAAGCCTGCGCCTGAAAATGCCAATCCCGCCTGGTATCCGCCGCAGCTGCCACAGGTGCTGCCGCAGGCCGCCGAACTGGCCCAGCTGGCCCAGACCCTGAATGCAGCCAGCAACATTACCCTGCTGTGTGGCAGCGGCTGCGCTGGCGCGCATCCGGAGGTGGTGAAGCTGGCTGAAACACTGAAAGCGCCGATTGTCCATGCGCTGCGTGGCAAAGAGCATCTCGAATATGACAATCCCTACGATGTCGGCATGACCGGGCTGATCGGTTTCTCCTCCGGCTTTCACGCCATGATGAATGCCGAAACGCTGGTCCTGCTCGGCACTCAGTTTCCCTATCGCGCCTTCTATCCGGAAAAAGCCCGGATCATTCAGATTGATATCAATCCGGGCAGCCTCGGCTCGCACTGTCACGTCGATGAAGCCTATGTTGGCGACGTGAAAACCACCTTGCAGGCACTGCTGCCACAGCTCACCAGCAAAACCGATCGCAGCCATCTCGACAGCGCGCTGGAACACTATGTCGATGCGCGTAAAAGCCTCGATGATCTGGCGCAGCCCAACGATAAACAGCCGATTCATCCGCAATATCTGGCACAGCAGATCAGTCACTACGCCAGCGAAGATGCCATCTTTACCTGCGACGTCGGCACGCCCACCGTCTGGGCGGCGCGTTACCTGAAGATGAACGGCAAGCGTCGGCTGCTGGGATCGTTTAACCACGGCTCCATGGCGAACGCAATGCCGCAGGCGCTGGGCGCGCAGTCGATTGACCGCAATCGCCAGGTGGTGGCGCTGTGCGGCGACGGCGGATTCAGCATGCTGATGGGCGACTTTATCTCACTGGCGCAGTTGAAAATGCCGGTCAAGCTGGTGATCTTCAACAACAGCGTGCTGGGCTTTGTGGCGATGGAGATGAAAGCGGGCGGCTACCTCACTGACGGCACCGAGCTGGATAATCCCGATTTTGCCGCTATCGCCGAAGCGTGCGGGATCAAAGGCATCCGGGTTGAAAAAGCCTCGGCGCTGAACGGCGCGCTGGAGCAGGCGTTTGCCCATGAGGGTCCGGTGCTGGTCGATGTCATCACCGCCAAAGAAGAACTGGCGATGCCACCGCAGATCAAAATGGAGCAGGCCAAAGGCTTCAGCCTTTACATGTTGCGCGCCATTCTGAATGGTCGCGGCGATGAGGTGGTAGAACTGGCGAAAACCAACTGGCTGCGGTAAAACAACAGCATCACCCAGGCGGGCGCGATGCCCGCCTTTTTTTTGACTACCGCCACGTCCAGGAGCCCCCCGTTGATCGATTTACGCAGTGATACCGTGACCCGGCCCAGCGCCGCCATGTTAAGCGCCATGATGTCCGCCGAAACCGGTGATGATGTCTATCGTGATGATCCTACCGTCAATGCCCTGGAGGCAGAAGCGGCGCGCCTGAGCGGCAAAGCGGCGGCGCTGTTCTTCCCGACCGGCACCCAGGCCAATCTGGTGGCATTGCTGAGCCACTGCCAGCGCGGGGATGAATATATCGTTGGCCAGCAGGCGCATAACTACAAATATGAAGCGGGCGGCGCGGCGGTGCTGGGCAGTATCCAGCCGCAGCCGATTCTGGCCGCCGACGATGGCACCCTGCCGCTCGACGTGGTAGCCGCCGCGATCAAGCCTGACGATATCCACTTTGCCCGCACTCGCCTGTTGAGTCTGGAGAATACCCATCACGGTAAAGTATTGCCGTTAGGTTATCTGGAACAGGCGTGGAACTTCACCCGTGAGCACGCGCTGGCGCTGCATATTGATGGCGCACGCATCTTTAACGCCGTGGTCGCCCAGCAGACCACGCTGGAAGGCATTGCCCGCTATTGCGATAGCCTGACCATCTGCCTGTCAAAAGGGCTGGGAACGCCGGTCGGGTCACTGTTGTGTGGCGATGCGGCGCTGATTGAGCGCGCGCGCCGCTGGCGCAAAATGACCGGCGGCGGTATGCGCCAGGCCGGGATTCTGGCGGCGGCCGGACTCTATGCCCTGCAGCACAACGTGGCGCGTCTGCAACAGGACCACGACAATGCCGCCTGGCTTGGGCAGCAGCTGCATGAACTGGGCGTTGAGGTGATCGATCAGCAAACCAACATGCTGTTTGTCCAGCTCCCGGTCAACCAGGTTGAACCGTTAGCCGCCTGGATGAAGGCGCGTGGCGTGCTGATCAGCGCCGGTACCCGTACCCGACTGGTCACCCATCTGGATGCCGATCGCGCGGCACTCGAACAGGTTGTTAGCCACTGGAAAGCCTTTCTTCAGCAGTAAATCAGCCTGATTACTGCGCCGCGCCATATTTTTCCAGCAGCGCGGCCGCTATCGCGGCGGTTTCCGCATCGGCGTTGCCGCGATAGTCTGCCGGGCGGAAATGCATCTGAAACGCCGCGATCACCCTCTGCTGCTGGCGCGCCTCCATTACGTTGTCCACCTGGTAGCCGTAGCGCTGTAATCTCTCCACGATAAGCTCAACCGGCACCGCAGCCTGCGGGTCCTGACCGGCTAAGTGAAACGCCACGCGTCGGGCGTCGGGCCAGGCACCGATGCCGCGCTGCGCCAGCTGCTGCCAGGGAAACAGCGGACCGGGGTCCTGTTTGCGCTGCGGCGCAATATCGCTGTGACCGACGATGTTTTCCGGCGGGATAGCGTAGCGCTGGCTGATGTCACGCAACAGCGCCTCCAGCGTGGTGATTTGCGCTGCGGTGAACGGTTGCCACTGGCGGCCGGTCAGGGTACGGCGGTAACCGCGATTCACCAGTTCAATGCCAATCGAGGTATCGTTAATGCGGCTGGCACCGCGCCAGAAGCTCGGTCCGGCATGCCAGGCGAGCTGCTGTTCCGGCACCAGTTGCCAGACAACGCCTTTGCCGCCGCGCTGTGGCGGCTGACGCGGGATCAGATAATGGGCGCTGACCTGTTGATCGGTCAGGGTGGCGAGCGAAGAGGGAAAATCTTCGGCGGTATAGTGGATCACAATCACCTTGACCCGTGGCCGGGCTCCCTGCGCGGGATGTCGCAGGTCGGCCCAGTAGCCGGAACGGGATTCCACCCCGGACTGACAGCCGACCAGCAGCAGCGCCGCTAACAGCAACAGCAGGCGTTTCAACGCACCATCACCGCCGTACCGCTGATGCTCACCATCAGCATGCTGCTATCTTTACCAACCGTTTCGTAATCGATATCAATGCCGACCACCGCGTTGGCGCCCAGCGCTTTGGCCTGCTCTTCCAGCTCTTTGAACGCAATCTCACGCGCCTTACGCAGCTCTTTTTCATAGGCGCCGGAGCGACCGCCGACGATATCGCGAATGCCCGCGAAAAAATCACGAAAGATATTGGCGCCGAGAATCGCTTCACCGGTCACCACACCGCAATATTCCGTAATGCTGTGGCCTTCCAGCGTGGGGGTTGTGGTAAATTTCATCGTCATCTCCTTGTTGAAAAACGGACTAAGGCTCTTTCGACTAAAAAGCACGGCTATACTCTATGCTAAAAAGGGCAACTTGCCAGAGAACTATAAGGAAATCGAGATGAGAAACAACGCGTTTGCGTTAATGATCCCAGCGGCCCTGCTGCTCAGCGCCTGTACCACCGTTGAGCCAGTGATTAAGGATAATGGCCCGCGTAGCGCGCCCTGTATTGAAGGTGGCCCGGATCAGGTAGCCCAGCAATTCTACGATCTGCGCGTTGAACAGCCGACTCAGGGTCTGCCCGACAGCACCACGCTGGCGAAATACCGCCCTTATCTGAGCGATGCGCTCTATCGCTCTTTGCAGGCCGCCAGCGGCAGCAATGCCGGTGCGCAGTGGCGCAATGGCGATCTCTTCTCCAGCCTGTCGCAGGGTCCGACCGCGGCCAGCGTAGCGGACGCTTCCACCATTCCTAATCGTGATGCGCGTAACATTCCGCTGCGGGTTGAGCTGAGTCGTGACGGCAAGCAGTGGCAGGATGAAGTGCTGATGATCCACCAGGGCAGTTGCTGGGTTGTCGATGATGTGCGCTACATGGCTAACCCGGCGCATGCCGAGGGTGGCAGTCTGAGTCAGATGCTTGAAAAATCGAAAAAATAATCACCCGATGGTGGCGTGATAAAAAAGCGCGAGGCGTCAATGCCCGCGCTTTTTTTGTTTCTGCTGGCGCGCGTGGCGTCGTCTCTCTCTGCCGGACAGCACACGATATTGTGCTAAGCTTTAGCGGTTTCACTGCTGTTTCATAAATTTTAACTCACCTCAATTGCATAACTATTCTGGTGACGTTAAAATCCGCGACACTAATAGCTATTCAAATCTGGCGCATGAGTATTCAACTAAACGCAATAAACTGCTTCTACGGTGCTCATCAGGCGCTGTTCGATATCAACCTTGAGTGTCCGCAAGGCGAAACGCTGGTGTTGCTGGGTCCCAGCGGCGCCGGTAAGAGTTCGTTGCTGCGGGTACTGAATTTACTGGAGCAACCCCGTTCGGGTCAGCTGCAGATTGCCGGTAATCAGTTCGACTTCAGCCAGAAACCGGCTGAAGCCGCGATCCGCGAGCTGCGTCAGAATGTCGGGATGGTCTTTCAGCAATATAATCTCTGGCCGCACCTCACCGTGCTGCAGAACCTGATGGAAGCGCCCTGCCGTGTACTCGGCCTCAGCAAGAGCGACGCACGCGCCCGGGCAGATAAGCTGCTCGATCGTCTGCGCCTGACGCCCTACAGCGACCGCTTTCCACTGCATCTCTCCGGCGGTCAGCAGCAGCGTGTGGCGATTGCCCGCGCGCTGATGATGGAGCCACAGGTGCTGCTGTTTGATGAGCCGACCGCCGCGCTCGACCCGGAAATTACCGCACAGATCGTCACCATTATTCGCGAGCTGGCCCAGACCCGGATTACCCAGGTGATCGTGACCCATGAAGTGGAAGTGGCGCGTAAAACCGCCAGCCGCGTGGTCTACATGGAGAATGGTCATATCGTGGAACAGGGCGATGCCAGCCGCTTTACACAGCCGCAAACCGAGGCGTTTGCTCACTATCTTTCGCACTAAGTCAGGATGCTAACAATGAAAAAAGTCGTACTTGCTGCACTGCTTGCTGGTTTTAGCCTGAGCGCCACCGCGGCGCAGACCATTCGTTTCGCCACCGAAGCCTCTTATCCTCCGTTTGAGTTCGTCGATGCTGACAACAAAATTCAGGGCTTCGATGTCGATCTGGCCAATGCGCTGTGTAAAGAGATGGATGCAACCTGCACCTTTACCAACCAGGCGTTCGACAGCCTGATCCCCAGCCTGAAATTCCGTCGCTTTGATGCAGTGATGGCGGGCATGGATATCACCCCTGAGCGTGAAAAACAGGTGCTGTTCAGCAAACCTTATTACGACAACTCGGCGCTGTTCGTGGCGCAGAAAGGTAAAGTGGCCAGCGTTGAAGCGCTGAAAGGCAAGCGCGTCGGCGTGCAAAACGGCACCACTCACCAGAAATACCTGACCGAGAAGCACAGTGAAATCACCACCGTGCCATACGACAGCTATCAGAACGCGGTACTGGACCTGAAAAATGGCCGTATCGATGCGGTATTCGGTGACACCGCGGTGGTCAACGAGTGGCTGAAGCAGAACGCGACGCTGGCACCGGTGGGTGAGAAAGTGACCGATAAAGCCTACTTTGGTACCGGTCTGGGTATTGCGGTGCGTACCGGTAACACCGATCTGCAGACCCAATTCAACGGTGCGCTGGAGAAGATCAAAGCCGATGGCACCTACAAAACCATCTACAGCAAATGGTTCCCGCAGTAATTTCTGATGAATGAAATGATCCCACTCGCAAGCGCCGCCGGTATGACCGTCGGCCTTGCTGTTTGTGCGCTTATCGCTGGCCTGGTGCTGGCGATGATTTTCGCTGGCTGGGAGTCACTGCGCTGGAAACCGCTGGCGTGGATCGGCACCGGCCTGGTTACCCTGATCCGCGGTCTGCCGGAAATTCTGGTGGTGCTGTTTATCTATTTTGGTGCCTCTCAGCTGCTGCTGACCCTCTCTGATGGATTCACGCTCAATTTCGGTCTGTTTCAGTTGCCGGTGCAGGTTGAGATTGAAAACTTCGACGTCAGTCCGTTTCTCTGTGGTGTGATTGCGCTGGCGATGCTCTATGCCGCCTACGCCTCACAAACCCTGCGCGGGGCGCTGAAAGCGGTGCCGATCGGCCAGTGGGAATCGGGCCAGGCGCTGGGAATGAAAAAATCGGCGATATTTCTGCGTCTGATCATGCCGCAGATGTGGCGTCATGCCCTGCCGGGGCTTGGCAATCAGTGGCTGGTGTTGCTGAAAGATACCGCTCTGGTATCGCTGATCAGCGTCAACGACCTGATGCTGCAAACCAAAAGTATTGCGACCCGCACGCAGGAGCCGTTTACCTGGTTTCTGGTGGCGGCAGCCATCTACCTGGTGATCACCTTGTTCAGCCAGGCGATACTTCGCCGCATTGAGTTGCGTACGACCCGATTTGAACGGGGGAACAGCTGATGCTGGCGTATCTGCCCGAATTACTGAAAGGATTACACACCAGCCTGACGCTGACCGCGGCCTCGCTGGTGCTGGCACTGCTGCTGGCGCTGCTGTTTACCGTGGTGCTGGCGTTGAAAACGCCGGTTCTGAATCCGCTGGTGAAAGGCTTTATCACGCTGTTTACCGGCACCCCTCTGCTGGTGCAGATCTTCCTGATCTACTACGGTCCCGGCCAGTTTCCGGCGATCCAGCAGATCCCGTGGCTGTGGCACCTGCTGTCGCAACCCTGGCTGTGCGCCATGCTGGCGCTGTCGCTTAACAGCGCGGCTTACACCACCCAGCTGTTTTACGGCGCGGTGCGGGCTATTCCCTCTGGTCAGTGGCAATCCTGTGCCGCGCTCGGCATGAACCGCAAAGATACGCTGCGTATTCTGCTGCCTTATGCATTTAAGCGCGCCCTCTCCTCTTACTCCAATGAGGTGGTGCTGGTGTTTAAAGGCACCTCGCTGGCCTATACCATTACCCTGATGGAAGTAATGGGACACGGTCAGTTGCTCTACGGCCGTACCTATGACGTCACGGTGTATGCCGCCGCCGGGCTGGTTTACCTCTGCGTCAACGGCGTGCTGACGCTGATGATGCGGCTGATCGAAAAACGCGCGCTGGCCTTTGAGCAACGCAACTGATGGTCAGGCGGGATCGCCCGCCTGACCCGCCTGAAAACTCACAATGATTGCATAAAAATTCATTATCTGGCAGGGTAAGTCCCTCTCAGAGTCGTGAACAGGTTGTGATTACAGGAGTCGTATAATGAAAAAATGGATTGTTGCCGCCACGCTGGCTTCGCTGGCCCTCAGCGCCCAGGCCGCTGATAAAATTCGCTTCGCCGCTTCGGCGACCTATCCCCCGTTCGAATCGCTGAACCGTGAAAATCAGCTGGTCGGTTTCGATATCGATCTGGCGAAGGCGCTCTGCCAGCAGATGAAAGCGGACTGTACCTTTACCAACAACGCCTTCGACAGCCTGATCCCTTCGCTGAAGTTCCGCCGCTATGATGCGGTCATTTCCGGCATGGACATCACCGCCGAGCGCAGCAAGCAGGTCGATTTTACTCAGCCCTACTACGCCAACTCCGCTATCGTGATTGCCCGCAAAGGCCAGTTCAGTGATTTTGCTGCTCTGAAGGGCAAGCGTCTCGGCGTCGAGAACGGCACTACCCACCAGAAATACCTGCAGGAGAAACACCCTGAGGTGACGGTGGTAGCCTATGACAGCTATCAGAATGCGATTCTGGATATGAAGAATGGGCGTCTGGATGGGGTGTTTGGTGACAGCGCCGTGGTGAATCAGTGGCTGAAGACCAACAGCGATCTGGCGACCGTCGGCGAGCACGTCACCGATGCCGACTACTTCGGCACCGGCCTCGGCATTGCGGTGCGTAAAGGCAACACCGAATTACGCGATCGCTTTAATCATGCGCTGGCCGAACTGAAGGCCAGTGGCCGCTGGCAGCAGATTAACCAGCAGTGGTTCCCTGAATAAACCACAGACGCGGGCTCACTACCTGAGTCCGCAGCTTAGCGCGGCTGGCGGGTTAACAGCGCCAGCACTTCAAAATGGGCAGTGTGTGGAAACATATCAAACAGCTGCACTTTGCTCAGCTGATAGTCGCTCAGCCGGGCCACGTCTTGCGCCAGCGTCTGCGGATTGCAGCTGGAATAGAGCAGGTAATCGGGCGCCATCTGACTGAGATAGTCACACAGTTCAGCGCCAATGCCGCGACGCGGTGGATTCACCAGCACCAGCTGCGGTACCGCATCACGACCGGTAGCAAACGCGGTCGAATCCAGCGCGGCAAACTGCACCTTTTCCAGCCCCATCATCTGCGCTGAACGCTGAGCGCATTTAATCGCCTCGGCGCTGATTTCAATACCGGTCAGCTGCATCTCAGGGGTGGCGCAGTGCAGGCCAAATCCGCCCACGCCGCAAAACAGATCCCACATGCTGGTGACCGACAATTCCCGCACCCATTGACGTGCCGTGGCGTAGAGCGCGCTGGCGACCTGCGGATTGGTCTGGAAGAAACTCTGTGGACGGATCCACAGCGGTACGCCGTTAAAGTTTTCCGCCAGCGACTGCGCCGGCGTCAGCGCTATTTCCTGCTCCCCTTCCAGAATCGCCATGTGCACCGGCTGAATATTGGCTGAGATGACCATCAGCTGCGGCAACTGCTGTTGCAGTTCCGGCAGCGCCGCACGCAGCTGTTCCAGCTTAGTGGTGGAACGCAACACAAAGCGCAGCATCATGCCGCCCTGCTGACTCTCCGTGAGCAACAGGTACTTTAGCTCGCCCCGTTTGCGCGCCACGTTATAGGGCGTCAGACCGGCGCGGGCGATAAACGGCCGCAGCGCAGTAAATACCGGCTGAAAACTGGCTGGATAGAGCGGACAGTCGCACAGGTCGATCGCCTCGCCATCCCGCTGCACCATGCCGAATACCGGGCGTTCCACGCTGCCGCTGACTACCATTTTGGCTTTATTACGAAACGCCTGTTGCGGCGAGGTGATCGGTGGCAACCACTGCGCGACCGGCTGTTGAGCCAGCAGCTGTTCCAGCCAGGACTGTTTATCGGTCAGCTGTTGCGGATAGGGTTTTTCCAGCCACTGACAGGAGCGGCAACGGTTAGCGTCATAGAGCGCGCAATGCATGGGAAAGCCTGTATTAACGGTGGAGAGGTCGGGCGGAGCGCGATTGTATCATCGCTTGCTGAAAAATGCGCGACTGCTGAGCGGCACAAACAGCAGCAACAGCACCAGCAGATCAGGGAGCTTTTGCAGCAGGGTGTGGTGGACGATCTGGCGATTGTTGTCGCCATCAATGCTGAAGATCTCCGGGTAGATCCAGCCCATCGACGCCATCAGCATATAGCCCAGCACAATCACCTGCGTGGCGACATATCCCCAGCGCCCGCGGTTGCTGCCGCGCATCAGGGTGAAGGCGCAACGCAGTTCGAACAGGAAGATCAGCTGACTGGCGACAAAGATAAAGGTGGAGTCCCAGGCCTGGGCGCTGCGGTGGACAAAGTTGGCCAGCTCGCTGTAGCCAAGTTCATTGGCCAGCATCACTACGCTCAGGCAACGCGTGGCAATAATGGCAATGCCCGCCACGGTGACCGGCACCGGTGCCTCGGAGAGCGTGCTGCTGTTTTTAAAGATTTCTGACATAGTCCGTGACTCCAGCCGATCGAAAAACGGGCCGGTAAAAACCAGCCCGTTCTTATAGTGGCAAAGGTTACGGATTTCAGCCACGTTTAGCTTTCTGAATATCGCTTAAACGTTGTTTTTCTTCATGTGCCATCACCCGCCAGGCGATAAAACCGACTAAACCGACCACAAACAGGATCAGCGAGGCCAGCGCGTTGATCTCCGGATTGACGCCACGCCGCACAGTGGCAAAAATCGCCATCGGCAAGGTGGTGGCGCCAGGCCCGGTCACAAAGCTGGAAATCACCAGATCGTCGAGTGACAGCGTAAACGCCAGCAGCCAGCCGGTGACGATAGCCGGGGCGATCATCGGCACGGTAATCACGAAGAAGACCTTCAGCGGCGTTGCGCCCAGATCCATCGCCGCCTCTTCAATCGACCGGTCCAGTTCGCGCAGTCGCGAATTGATCACCACCGCGACATAGGCGGTACAGAAAGTGACGTGCGCCAGCCAGATGGTCAGCATTCCGCGCTCGCTCGGCCAGCCGAAGGCGTTCCCCATCGCCACAAACAGCAGCAGCAGCGACAGCCCGGTAATCACGTCAGGCATCACCAGCGGCGCGGTCAGCATAAACGCAAAGCCGTTATGGCCGCGGAAACGGCCAAAGCGCACGATGATGACGGCTGCCAGCGTCCCCAGCACCACCGCCATGGTAGCGGAGAGCGCGGCGATGCTCAGGCTCAGCATCACCGCATCGATCATCGCGCTATCCTGGAACAGCACCCGATACCAGTGGAAAGAGAAGCTGTCCCATACCGTTACCAGCTGTGAGCTGTTGAAGGAGTAAACCACCAGCAGCAACATCGGCGCATAGAGGAACAGGAAACAGCAGACCAGAATGCCGGTACGCCAGGGCGAGCGAATGGTTGGCAAGTTATTCATGCCTTCTCCCCCATCTCACGGTTTTGATGCTTATGGAACCAGATGATCGGCAGAATCAGGATCAGCAGGATAATCACCGCCAGCGCCGAGGCGACCGGCCAGTCACGGTTGTTAAAGAACTCCTGCCACAAAATACGGCCAATCATGATGCTGTCCGGGCCGCCGAGCAGTTCCGGGATGACGTATTCACCGACCGCCGGAATAAATACCAGCATCGAACCGGCAATAATGCCGCCTTTGGTCAGCGGGACAATCACGCTGAAAAAGGTCTTCAGCGGACGCGCGCCCAGATCCAGCGACGCTTCCACCAGCGAGTAGTCGATACGCGTCAGCGCGGTGTAGATCGGCAGCACCATAAACGGCAGATAGCAGTAAACGATGCCGATATAGACCGCGGTATTGGTATAGAGGATCACCAGCGGATGATCGATCACGCCCAGCCACAGCAGAAAGCGATTCAGAATGCCGTTGTTGTTCAGCAGCCCCATCCAGGCGTAGACCCGCACCAGAAACGAGGTCCAGGATGGCAGGATCACCAGCAGCAGCAAAATGGTGCGCATCGACGGCTTGCTGTGCGCCACCGCCCAGGCGAGCGGATAGCCAATCAGCAGACAGATTACCGTCGAGATCGCCGCCACCTTCAGCGACTGCAGATAAGCGTCGACATAGAGCGGATCGTCGGTCAGCGTCAGGTAGTTGCCGAAATTGAGCACAATACTAAACTGATCGTCTGCCCAGCTCACCAGCTCGGTGTAAGGAGGGATCGCTCGCGCAATGTCCGCGAAGCTGATCTTCAGCACCGTCAGAAACGGCAGCAGAAACAACAGCACCAGCCAGACATAAGGTAAGGCGATCACCAGCTTGCGGCCGTGCTGCATCTTAATCCGCGTGGCCCAGCGTTGCAGCGGCGTGCCGACCAGCCGGGCGGGCGCTTTGGCGCGTTGGAAAATCTGGCTCATAGCCGCTCCTTAAACCGTCAACACCACGCAGCTGTCGCTTTCCCAGCAGAGGCGGACTTCATCGCCCCAGGTCGGCAACCCTTTGCGGTAGCGATGCGCGTTTTGTAACTGTGCGCTGATCATCTGTCCGCTGTGCAGACGGACATGGAAAATCGACAGGTCACCGAGATAGGCGATGTGAACCACTTCACCGACGGCGAAGTTGCAGCCATCAGCCGGCACCTCATCGCACAGCATCACTTTTTCCGGTCGCAGCGCGACGTGAACCGGCACGTTATCCACCACCGAGACATCAGAGTCGACCTTCAGCGGGTGCACCAGACCGGGACTGTCGATCACCAGACCATCCGCCTGACGTTCACGCAGCAGCCCTTCGAAGACGTTCACCGAACCGATAAATTCGGCGCTGTAGCGGCTGGTCGGATGCTCATAGATCTCTTCCGGCTCGCCAATCTGTACAAACTTGCCGCGATTCATAATGGCGATGCGGCCCGCCATGGTCATCGCCTCTTCCTGATCGTGGGTCACCATCACGCAGGTGGCGCCGACACGCTCCAGGATATCCACCACTTCCAGCTGCATACGGTCACGCAGCTTCTTGTCCAGCGCGCCCATCGGCTCATCCAGCAGCAGCAGCTTAGGCCGTTTCGCCAGGCTCCGGGCCAGCGCCACACGCTGACGCTGACCGCCGGAAAGCTGATGTGGCTTACGCTTTGCAAATTCCTGCATGTGCACCAGCGCCAGCATTTCCGCCACCCGACTGGCGATTTCGCCCTTCGGCAACTTATCCTGCTTCAGGCCAAAGGCGATGTTTTGCTCCACCGTCATGTGCGGAAACAGCGCGTAAGACTGAAACATCATATTGATTGGGCGCTGATAAGGCGCCACGTGCGACAGATCCTGACCATCCAGCACGATCTGGCCGCTGGTTGGCGGTTCGAAACCGGCCAGCATCCGCAGCAGAGTGGATTTACCACAGCCCGACGCGCCCAGCAGGGCAAAAATCTCGCCTTTGTAAATGGTCAGACTGACATCATCCACAGCGTGCTGGCCGTCGAAGGATTTTGTCAGGTTGCGAATTTCCAGCAGCGGCGTTAACGCCTTTGCGGTCTTAGTTTGAGGACGGGGAATGGCATCGTTCACTAACGTATCTCTCCGGAGCCAGGCGGAACCTCGCGGCAAAATCCGCCGCTAAAATGGCACAACAGAGGCCGACACTGCGCCTCTGTTGCTGATGCGTAATCAGTCAATCCGTTCAGAACGAATTACTTACCACTTTTTACTTTAGTCCATGCGCGGGTACGCACACGATCCAGTTTCGGATCCTGAACTTTCAGCACGAACAATTTCGACATCGCTTCCGGCGTCGGGAAGATGCCTGGGTTGTTACGCACATCTGCATTGATCAGCGGCAGCGAGGCTTTATTGCCGTTGGCGTAGTTCATCTTGTTGGAGACGTCAGCGATCACTTTCGGGTCCATGATGTAGTTCAGCCAGGCGTAGGCACCGTCAAGATTCTTCGCGTCCTTCGGAATCGCCATCATATCGAAGAAGGCCAGCGCGCCCTCTTTCGGCACGCTGTAACCCAGGTGCACGCCGTTTTTCGCTTCATCTGCCCGGTTTTTCGCCTGCAGGATGTCGCCGGACCAGCCAATCGCCACGCAGATATTGCCATTAGCCAGATCGTTGATGTACTGCGACGAGTGGAAATAACGAATATTCGGACGCAGTTTCAGCAGCAGATCGGTGGCCGCGCCGGAATAATCTTTGGCATCAGAACTGTTGGGATCTTTGCCCAGATAGTTGAGTACGGTAGCGAAAATCTCTTCCGGCGCATCGAGGAAAGAGACGCCACAGCTTTTCAGCTTCTCCAGATTCTCCGGCTTCATCACCAGATCCCAGCTGTTGACCGGTGCGTCTGCGCCGAGTACCGCTTTCACTTTTTCGATGTTGTAACCAATACCGGTGGTGCCCCACAGGTAAGGAATGGCGTACTTATTGCCCGGATCGTGCTGCGCCACTTTTTCCATCAGCGCCGGATCGAGGTTTTTGTAGTTCGGCAGCTTGCTCTTATCCAGCGGCTGGAACACGCCGGACTGCAGCTGACGCGCCAGGAAGCTGGAGGATGGCACCACCACGTCGTAGCCGGTGCTGCCCGCCATCAGTTTGCCTTCCAGCACTTCATTGGAGTCAAACACGTCGTAGACCACTTTGATGCCGGACTGCTTTTCAAAATTCGGCACGGTATCTGGCGAGATATAATCGGACCAGTTGTAGACGTGCAGCGTTTTATCTTCCGCCATGGTGCTGGCAGACGCGGCCATCAGCACGCCAGCTACCACACCTGACAACCATTTCTGACGTTGGTTGAACATGTTTTCCATCCTCCTGAGCGGGTCATCACAACGCTGCAAACCAGAGATCCATACGTTGCGTTCTGTGTGTAAAGTCAGTGACACAATGAATCATTATTCAGCGGAAGTGTAATAGCAAAAACCATTAGCTGTTGCGCAGTTACGCGGCTGTCACAGCCCCCGCAAGAATAGCCCCCCGGCTCAGGCTGCACCAGACCTCAGCGTAAAAAACGCCTAAAAGCGATATTTTATGCATGTTTAAGCTATGAGGTTCGGCTTTACTGGCATAAAGAACGACAAATATCTGGCACTAAAGGGCAAAATGCAGAATAAAAAATTATGGCAATCGGGCGCGGCGGAGATAAAAAAAGCCGTCACAGGGACGGCTTGATTGGCGATTGGGTCAGTTAAGCGCTTAATGCAGCACCGAATGGACGCTGGTCATCGGTACATGCTCTTCTTCTTCACCAATCATCAGCAGATTGTTGGCAAACGCCTCCAGGATCACCATTGAGATCTGCTCTTCGCTCTGTTTCATAAAGTGCGAGAACTGACCAAAGGTTAACCCTGCGGTGATGGTCATTGACTGACAGACAATCAGCTTCGGCAGGTTATCATCCTGAATGTCGATAAACGCTTTCACCGTCAGCGAACTGGCATTGATTTGCGACAGGTCGCCCACCAGAGGAATCAACGCTGTAGGCTTCACTTCAGCCAGCGCCGAAAACAGAATGACGTTGTCGACCAGATCGATTTTGGCGTCAAACACCCCGTCGAAGTTTTGCATGTGCGGCAGATGAAGTGCCTGACAGGCATCGCATTCGAACCAGGTGATATTTTGCTGATCCAGCCAGCGACGCAACAGGTCGATATCCGGAACGACAAGAGAATCCATCGTAAAATCCCATGGGGTGATAAACAGGCGACTTAGCTTACGGAAAAATGCGCGTCGATGCCACGAAAACCGCTGAAAAGCGCGTGTCAGCCCGCGGTTTTAGGACGGAGCCCGGTGCTAGCCTGCCGCTCAATCCAGCCGATCATCAATCCGGCGATGTCCAGACCGCTGGTGGTCTCTATTCCTTCCAGGCCCGGCGAGGCATTCACTTCCATCACCAGTGGACCGCGATCGGCGCGCAGAATATCGACGCCGGCCACCTCCAGCCCCAGCGTGGTCGCCGCTTTGACGGCGATCTGCCGCTCCTGATCGGTGATAGTGATGGGATACGCTTTCCCGCCGCGATGCAGATTGGATCGAAAATCGCCCTCTTTCGCCACCCGCTCAATCGCCGCCACCACCTGCTGACCAATCACCAGACAGCGAATATCGCGCCCGCGCGCCTCTTTGATAAATTCCTGCACCAGAATATGGGCGTTCAGTCCGCGAAACGCATCGATGACGCTTTCCGCCGCCTGACGCGTTTCGGCCAGCACCACGCCGATGCCCTGGGTCCCTTCCACCAGCTTCACTACCAGCGGCGCGCCGCCCACCATAGCGATCAGATCGTCGGTATCATCTGGCGAGGAGGCGAAGCCGGTAACCGGCATATCGATCCCCTCACGCGCCAGCAGTTGCAGCGAGCGCAATTTGTCGCGTGCGCGGGTGATCGCCGCTGACTCATTCAGCGGGTAGCTGCCGCCCATCTCAAACTGACGCAGCACCGCGGTACCGTAAAAGGTTGTCAGGTTACCGATGCGCGGAATCACCGCATCAAAGTGGCCGAGCGGTTCACCGCAATAGTGCACCGCTGGCGAGGCGGGATTGATGTTCATGTAGCAGGAGAGCGGATCGATGATTTGCACCTGATGTCCGCGCGCTTCCGCCGCCTCACGCAGCCGCCGGGAGGAGTAAAGCGTTTCATCGCAAGACAGAATCGCTATTTTCATCGTCTGCCCCCGGCGTTCAGCTTAGCGGGTTGCCCATCCCTGCTGATGCAGGTAGTCCAGCATAAACGGACGCGTTTCTTTAATAATCAGCCGCTGAATCAGTTCACTCCAGGTTTCGCTACGTGGGTTGCTGTCACGATGCTGATAATAGAGCTCAGTGCGGCTGTCATATTCGGCCAGCACCGCGGGATCGAGCGGCTGGTAGCGGTTCTCATGCACCAGCATGGCGTGGGGCATACGCGGTTTAACGTCCGGCTTTGATTCCGGATGACCGAGGCAAAAACCAAACAGCGGCAGCACAAATTTTGGCAGGCCCAGCAGCGTGGTGACCTCGGCGATGTTATTACGGATACCGCCAATAAAGACGCCGCCCAGATCCAGCGATTCGGCCGCGACCATCGCATTCTGCGCCATCAGCGCGGTATCAACACAGCCCAGCAGCAGCTGCTCAGCGCGGCCCAGTTGCGCATCCGGGCAGATTTGCAGATGACGATTAAAGTCCGCGCAGAAGACCCAGAATTCCGCCGCATCGGCCACCCACGACTGGCCGCCAGTCAGGGTCACCAGCTGGTCGCGCAGCCCTTTGTCAGTGATGCGGATAATCGAAGAGCACTGCAAAAAACTGGATGTGGACGCCGATTGCGCCGCATTAAGAATCGCTTCACGCTGCGCTTCGCTGACCGGCTGGTCAGTAAAGGCGCGAATGGAGCGGTGGCTGCACAGTAAATCAATGGTCGGTGTCATAAAGTCTCCAGCAACATTATCTTTTTTTGTCAGTATGGTTAAACAACTGCGGCGCAATCGCTTTTGCGGTGCGCCACATTAATAGCCAGGCGGCGGGCAGCATCAGGACAATCCCGGCGATAAACAGCCCGGTCGCCAGCGCTTTCGCATCCAGCGTGCCGGGCGCGGGCAGCCAGCGGTTCACCAGCAGCAGCGCAGCCAGAATCATCAGGCCGCCAAGCGCTTCCGCCACCAACACCATCCGGGGTAATCGGGTGACATTCTGCATTGTCTTCTCCTGCCGTAGCCGGTTATTGAGCGTCAATTATGGTTAACAACCGGAAAATTGCCCACCGCTGGCAGGTGAAAGTCGCACTGGCGCGGGGCCGGCGACAGGGCCGCCGCTATAGGTGGCGGGCATCAGACTAACAGGCAAATCCTGCTTTCTTTAAGCGATACGAGCGGGCATGATGGTTACCATTCTCAGTTTTATTGTGTGACTTAGATCACACGCCATGCTGCAAGGAGTTCTTCATGATTGCTGTAATTTTTGGTCGCCCAGGCTGCCCTTACTGTGTCCGCGCTAAAGAGCTGGCTGATAAACTCACTGCTGAGCGTG
The DNA here is from genome assembly GCF_037149395.1 of Pantoea sp. USHLN298. Taxonomy (NCBI): domain Bacteria; kingdom Pseudomonadati; phylum Pseudomonadota; class Gammaproteobacteria; order Enterobacterales; family Erwiniaceae; genus Pantoea; species Pantoea sp. USHLN298. Next base: position 495,561 of record NZ_JBBCRO010000001.1, on the reverse strand, counting down.
ATGATTTTAGCTATCAGTACGTCGATATTCAGGCGGAAGGCATCACTAAAGCGGATCTGGAAGCCAGTGCCGGTAAACCGGTCACCACCGTGCCACAGATTTTCCTGGATGATCAACACGTCGGCGGTTACACCGAGTTCGCCGCGTGGACCAAAGAGAACCTGGGCTTCGTCGCCTAATCTCCGATCCCTGGCACGATAATAAAAAAGGCGAGACGCGGTTAGCGGTCTCGCCTTTTTGCTGCGCCACTGCGGGCAGAATCGCCTTCGGCCTTTGATGACGGGACGGCTGGCGTGCGTTACTGCGCTGTGCGGTTTAATTCAGCGATGCCAGCACAATCTGCATCAGACGTACCAGCAGCGCGCCGCAGCCGGCCCAGAACATGGCGCTGACACTCCAGGCCACCACAAACAGCCCGCTGGAGTGGTTCAGCAGCGTCGTGTGTAACAGCAGCGCGGCCAGCAGCGTGCCCCACAGCGCCATCAGCAAGGTACTTTTTAGCGGACTCTTCACCTGCATTAACGCCATCACAAACCCGGGCAGTATAAACAGCAGCAGTTCTGGCTGACCGCGCAGGGGATCAGGACCCGCCTGCCAGAAGTGGACGGTAAAAACAAACACCAGACTATATAGCACCACGCCACACAGACGGGTCGTCCAGAGATAAGAACGCTGCGGCATATCACCTCGCTGACTAAAAAAATGACCAGGATAAAACTCGCCTTTAACCCTGCTGCGTAAAGGTGGAAATAAAAAGAAACAGTCCGTTGTGTTAACGAATGAAATTAGCCAATAGCTGAGGAAGTTATTTCTGATTAGAATAGCGGCCGCTACAACGGTTTCATTTGCAGCATTGATACAATACAACCCCGACGGCTTGCTCAAGATAGCGAAAAACAGGCCACTCTTCAACAGGTTACACGTAAACAAGAAGTTAAACAGTGAATATTAACGTCGCAGAATTGTTAAGTGGAAATGACGTTTTGTTATTATTTGTCGTTTTGGCGCTCGGCCTTTGTCTGGGGAAATTGCGTCTGGGCTCGGTACAGCTGGGAAATTCGATTGGCGTACTGGTGGTGTCGCTATTACTGGGGCAACAGCATTTTACGATCAATACCGATGCACTGAGTCTTGGTTTTATGCTGTTTATTTTTTGTGTCGGCGTCGAGGCGGGTCCCAACTTCTTCTCTATCTTCTTCCGCGACGGCAAAAACTACTTCATGCTGGCGATTGTGATGGTGGTCAGCGCGCTGATTCTGGCGCTGGGTCTGGGTAAACTGTTTGGCTGGGATATCGGGCTGACTGCGGGCATGCTGGCGGGTTCAATGACCTCTACGCCAGTGCTGGTCGGGGCCGGCGATACGCTGCGGCAAAGTATCAGCGACAGTAAACAGCTGGGATTAATGCAGGACCAGCTCAGCCTCGGCTACGCGGTGACCTATCTGATTGGCCTGGTGAGCCTGATTTTTGGCGCGCGCTATCTGCCGCGACTGCAGCATCAGGATCTGCCGACCTGCGCCCAGCAGATCGCGCGCGAGCGCGGGCTGGATGCCGACAGCCAGCGAAAAGTCTTTTTACCGGTGATCCGCGCTTATCGCGTCGGCCCGGAACTGGTGGCGTGGAGCGGCGGCAAAAACCTGCGCGAACTCGGTATCTATCGTCAGACCGGCTGCTACATCGAGCGTATCCGTCGTAACGGTATTCTCGCCAGCCCGGATGGCGATGCGGTGCTGCAGCTGGGCGATGACATCTCGCTGGTTGGCTATCCCGATGCGCACGCCCGTCTCGATCCCAGCTTCCGTAACGGCAAAGAGGTGTTTGACCGCGATCTGCTGGATATGCGCATTGTGACCGAAGAGATTGTGGTGAAAAACCACAATGCGGTAAACAAGCGGCTGAGCAAACTGAACCTTACCGATCATGGCTGCTTCCTGAACCGGGTGATTCGCAGCCAGATTGAGATGCCGATCGATGACAGCATCATGCTGAACAAAGGCGATGTGTTGCAGGTCAGCGGCGAAGCACGACGGGTTAAAAGCGTGGCCGATCGCATCGGCTTTATCGCTATTCACAGTCAGATGACCGATCTGCTGGCCTTCTGCGCCTTCTTTATTGTCGGTCTGATGATTGGTCTGATTACCTTTCAGTTCAGCAATTTCAGTTTTGGCATCGGTAACGCAGCCGGTCTGCTGTTTGCCGGCATCATGCTCGGCTTCCTGCGTGCTAACCATCCTACCTTTGGCTACATTCCACAGGGCGCGCTCACCATGGTGAAAGAGTTCGGGCTGATGGTCTTTATGGCGGGCGTAGGATTGAGTGCCGGTAGCGGTATCAATCACGGCATCAGCAGTGACGGCGCCCTGATGCTGCTGTGTGGATTGCTGGTCAGCCTGATCCCGGTGATCATCTGTTATCTGTTTGGTGCCTACGTTCTGCGCATGAACCGCGCGCTGCTGTTCGGCGCAATCATGGGCGCACGCACCTGCGCGCCGGCGATGGAGATCATCAGTGATACCGCCCGCAGCAATATTCCGGCGCTGGGCTATGCCGGGACTTATGCAATTGCTAACGTCCTGCTGACGCTGGCCGGTACGCTGATCGTGATTGTCTGGCCACTTTTGCCCTTATAAAATTTTTTTGGCTGCGTCCAGAACTTTTTTATTAAGGGGCAGTCTGAATAAGTGCCACTGCTTTTCTTTGAAATCCCCAAATTGTGGAGCCCGCTGGTCTTTTTCCCGGCGGGTTTTTTTATGCCCTTTTTCCGCCACGCTGCGCCCTTTCTGGTCTGAAAAGCCGTCGTGTCACGACCAAACTTAAACCGTTAAGCAACTCGTATGCAGATTAAGAGCCCGGCTATGGTGAAAGTCAGGGTAAAAAAGCAGGATAGTGTGCCGGTGCTGTTAGCAATTTGTGCTGAATATTTTGGTTAGCGCGTCGTCGCTGACTTTTGATTTGCCGCGATAGTCAGGCTGTGTCTGCCCGTCTGGATGACGCCGCCGTTGATTAGCGGCCTGTTTGCAGAGGAATGCCCCCTATAATGGAAGAACTCAACCGCTCACTGTTTATCGCCATCAATGCCACACCCGCGTCACCCGCCTGGCTGCTACAGCTGGCCACCTTTATCGCCAAAGATCTGATTGCCATCGTGCCGCTCTTAATCGTCGCGCTGTGGCTATGGGGACCGCGTGATCAGGTCTCGTCACAGCGGGTGCTGGTGTTAAAAACCGGCATGGCGCTGCTTTATGCGCTGGCAATCTCCTGGTGTGTCGGCCAGCTATTACCGCATCCTCGTCCGTTCGCGATTGGACTCGGTTACCAGTTCCTGCACCATGCGGCAGATGACTCCTATCCCAGCGATCACGGCACCACCATTTTTACCTTTGCGCTGGCGTTTGTGTTCTGGCATCGGTTGTGGTCCGGCGTGGTGCTGATGCTGGCGGGTATCGCCATCGCCTGGTCACGCATCTATCTGGGCGTCCACTGGCCACTGGATATGCTGGGCGGTTTCCTGGTCGGTTTGCTGAGCTGCCTGGCCTCCCATCTGGCCTGGCAGATCTATGGTAACCGGATGCTGGCGGTGATTAACCCGCTCTACCGCGCACTGTTTGCTCTGCCGATTCGCAAAGGCTGGATACAGGATTAAAAAAGGGACGCCACGGCGTCCCCGGCACGTTGGCAAACCCGGATTTACCGCAGGGAACAGCGTCAGAGGAGGAAAGCGTCCCGCCGCCCGGATAAAAACGCCGGGAGCGTTTCTGAACAACGCGAAGCGTTGGCCCGGCAACGGGCGCACCTCAGGGATGAGGTGCGTAATTGTGCGGACCGAGCGGCCATAGATGGCTTTAGCGACTTTGCGAACTGACCTTGTTTCCTGGTCAACGCAGAACGAGCCTGTGTCCCTGCTCTTTTATGAAAACCACTTGCCAAACCAGCCATTGAATTTCATCATCACGAAATCAACTATCCGGCTGAAGAAGCCGCCTTCCGGCACCTCCTGCAACACCACCAGCGGACGCTGGTCGATGGTTTTGCCATCCAGCTGGAAATCGATGGTGCCGACCACCTGATTCTTCTTCAGTGGCGCTTCCAGCTGTGGCGAATTGAGCTTAAAGCTCGCCTTGAGGTTCTTCATCTGCCCTTTCGGAATGGTCAGCGCGGCATCTTTTGACACACCAAGATTGACCTGACTCTGGTCGCCAAACCAGACCCGCTGCTGGGCAAACGGCGCGTCGGCCTTAATCGGCGTCACGGTTTCATAGAAGCGGAAGCCCCAGGTGAGCAGTTTTTCACTTTCGCGGAAACGAATCGCATCGCTTGCGGTGCCCAGCACCACCGAAATCAGCCGCATATCACCTTCGGTTGCTGAAGCCACCAGATTATTACCGGCACCGGAAGTGTGGCCGGTTTTGACACCGTCGACCTTGAGATTAGTGCTCCACAGCAGGCGGTTGCGGTTCATCTGGCGAATTTTATTGAAGGTGAACTCTTTCTCTTTATTCAGCGCATATTCTTCCGGCACGTCACGGATCAGCGCCTGAGCAATTAACGCCATATCGCGCGCCGTACTGTACTGTCCTTCCGCATCCAGCCCGTGCACTGTCATAAAGTGGGTGTTCTGTAGCCCCAGCGCTTTACCGTAGTTGTTCATCAGGCCGATAAACGAATCCTGACTGCCCGCCACGTAATCCGCCAGAGCGATACAGGCGTCATTACCGGACTGGATCACAATGCCTTTATTCAGCTCATGGACCGGAATGCGATCGCCCGGCTTTAAAAACATCAGCGATGAGCCGCGCAGCTTAGGGTTACCGGTCGCCCAGGCGTCCTGCCCAACCGTAACCAGATCGTCCGGCTTAATTTTGCCGGCTTTGATCGCCTGACCCACCACGTAGCTGGTCATCATTTTGGTCAGGCTGGCGGGATCGAGACGCTGATCGGCGTTTGATTCAGCGAGCACTTTGCCGCTGGCGTAATCCATCAGTATCCAGGCTTTGGCATCAATGCCTGGCGCGGCCGGTGCCTGTTCAGCAAAGGCGCCGATCGGGACGATAAGAAGTAAAGAGGTGGCAGCAAGTAGCCGCAGGCGAGAAGCAACGCGAGAGTTTGTCATGGGCTTGACCGGATTGTCCTTATTAAATCGGAATTCTGAAGGCAGAAAACCTCCACTGAGAACGCTAACCGTTGGCGGCAGTGAAAAAAACCGCCGAATCGTAAAGTTTTTTAGAGTTTAGTAGAGTAACCCTGGCATCCCTGCCGCGCGCGTGCCAGTTTCACCCCGCTCTGTCGTCATCAAAAATGCGTGCAATTCCGATTTTTCGCAGAACAGTTAAGCCGGTCACAAATATCAGCTAACCTGAAAGCCAGTCAGCCGAGGAGACCGACCATGGACTTAGCCCTTTTTGATCTGGATGAGACGCTTATTAGTGAAGACAGCACCGGCCTGTGGTTACGCTGGCTGGTTTCGCAGGGCTTCGCCCCGCGCGAGCTGATCGACCAGGAACAGGCATTAATGGCACAGTATTATGCCGGCACGCTCTCCATTGAAGAGTACATGAACACCACGCTGGCCCCGCTGGCCGGAATGGCGACCCTGACCGTTGAAGGCTGGGTGCGTCGCTTTATCCATCGCGACATCATGCCGCGCGTCTACCCCGCAGCGCGTGAACGCATCCAGTGGCACCAGGCTCGCGGCGACAGAGTGATGATTATCTCCGCCAGTGGTGAGCATCTGGTGGTACCGATTGCCCATCAGCTGGGTGCCTGCGGCGCGCTGGCTATCGGCGTCGAGATCGTGGATGAGCGTTACAGTGGCAAGACCTACGGCACCATGACCTACAAAGAGGGCAAAGTGACACGGCTCGGTGACTGGAAAGCGTTACAGCAGAGCGAATCTTTTGGCCGCACCTGGGCTTATAGCGACTCAATGAACGACCTGCCGTTACTGGAGCAGGCCGATCATGCGCATGTGATCAACCCTGATGCGATGCTGCATCAGGAAGCGTTAAATCGCGGATGGCAGATCTGCCACTGGGCCCGTTAAGCTAGCCGCGGGACGCGCTGGCGTCCTGCGCTAACCCCACTTTGAGTAGTTTCCCATTGGCCTCATCGGTCAGCACATAGAGATAGCCATCCGGTCCCTGCCGCACATCACGAATGCGTGCGTTCTGGTCGCTGAGCAGACGCTGCTCCTCCACCACTTTTTCACCGTTAATGCTCAGCCGGATCAGGTTTTTCTCTTTCAGCGCGCCGATAAACAGCGAGTTCTTCCACTGCGGGAAGCGGGCGCTGTTATAGAACGCCATGCCGCTGATGGCGGGCGAATCTTTCCAGTGATAGATCGGCTGCTCGGTTCCGGCAGCGTGCGTCCCTTTCGATTCCGGGACTTTGTCACCGCTGTAATCGATACCGTAGGTAGCCAGCGGCCAGCCGTAGTTTTTCCCTTTAGCGATGATATTCACTTCATCGCCGCCGCGCGGACCATGCTCGTTTTCCCATATCGTGCCGGTCCACGGATTGAGTGCCAGGCCCTGCGGATTACGCAAACCATAAGCCCAGATCTCCGGGCGCGCCCCGCTCTGCTTCACAAACGGATTATCGTCGGGCACGCTGCCATCGGCATTCAGCCGCAGCAATTTCCCCTGCAGCTTATCGAGATGCTGGGCCGTACTGCTGGCAAAGTTGTCGCCAAAGGCGATCCATAGAAAACCCTGCTTATCGAACGCCAGGCGGGTGCCGATATTGTTGCCGCTGGAGAGCATCGGCGTCTGGCGAATCACCACGCGGAAATCGCGCAGTTGCCGGTTATCCTCGCTCAGGGTCCCGACGCCCACTACCGCGCCCGCTTTACCGCTGCTGTTGGCTTCGGTGTAACTCAGCCAGACGCGGCGACTGCTGGCAAAATCGGGTGCCAGCACCACATCCAGCAGGCCGCTCTGCCGCTGCGCCCAGACCTGCGGCACGCCGGTGATCGGCTGCGACAGACCGCGTTCCGGATTCCAGCTGCGCAACTGGCCGCTGCGTTCGGTAATCAGCAGGGTCTGGTTGTCGGGCAGAAACGCCACGGACCATGGATGTTGTAACTTATCCTGTAACAGCTGCACCTCGACCTGCTGTTCTGCCGCCAGCAGCGGCAAGGCGACCATAAGTGAACCACTGAACAATAACGCGCGAGCGACACGAACCATAGCGTTCTCCTGACGGGATGGAATGCCCTTAAGCGTAGTCAGCCGCAGTGCGATGATGCTGAGGATTTACAAAAGATTAAACTGGGCGACAGCGGTCTGTCGCCCTGATGATGTGGAGAACAGGCTACCAACAATGCCAGCCGTAGCCTGGTTTCGGTTCATATTCAGGGGCGCGTGGAAAACTTCACGACGCGAGCAGCAACAACCTGTAGTCGTGAGTCCGTACCTGAAATCGGGTTGCTCCCACTCAACAGCGCCGGGCGGGCTTAGGGGATTTCCACTCATCGCAGCTCAGTCAATCATCACCTTATTCCGGTATCAGCGGGCAAGATGATTAAGGTCCTCATCCGGCACAACTGTCTTCAAACCCGCGAAGAGTGCATGAGGATGTTATTCGTTAAGGTCCGGCAGGAATCCGCCGCAGTTTCACGCTATTGATCTGATATCAAAGATATAAATCTTAATTCCCAGACTGATAATCCAGCAACCACATCGCGATTGTGCTCAGCAAGGCCACAGGTTCCGTACTCATGGTCTTACAGTCTGTCGGCTGGAACTGAGGATAGCCGGCGGCAAATGATGGGCATAAAAAAACCCGACGGGTGAGATCGGGTTTAATTAGTTTTCCGGTATCAGCTTAAAGTCCTGACCGGAGAAAAACGCTCTGCATCTGACGCGTTTAATTTTTGCTGTTACCGCTGATATATCCATCATAATTCTGACCTTCCTTACCCAACCCGACTGCTGGTTTTAGTGTCGGATTTGTGTCAGTTCGTCTTCTGAAAGACCGGTCATTTTCTGGACGGTAGTACGGTCAATGCCGTTCTGCAGCATGGTACGGGCAATTTTCAGCGTGGCTTCGCGCTCGCCTTTCTCAATGCCTCGTTGTTCACCAAGCTGAATGCCCTTCTCGATGCCCTTCTCGATGCCCTTCTGCTCCAGCTGTTGTGCGATGGTCATAAGTGCGTCTCCGTGTTGCGGCACACGCTGTGCCAGTTCGCGAATAAAGGCTTCAGAGTCAGCTGACTCACCTGCCTGAAGTAAATAGTGTATCAGCGCTGTTACCTGGGGTGAAGAAAGATAATCCGCCATCAGTAATGTGGCCAGCCGATCGGTCAGGCTGGCGATGTCTCGCTGGTGAATATGCTTTTGTAACAGCGTCAGCGCCGCCATGCTGCGGTGCCCCATAATCTCATCGTCCGGAATGACCGTTACATCCACCAGGGGAAAAGCGCTGCCATAGAGGTTTTCTGCCAGCGCCGGATCATTGAACTCATCGAGCCAGCGCGTTGAGTACGGATAAGGACTGCGCTTGCCGGTATAGAACAGCACCGGTATCACCAGTGGCAGCGCCTTATGGCCAACCTCAAGATGGCGCTGCATGGCCGCCACGGCGTATCGCATCAGCCTGAACGCCATATGCCTGTCCGGCGTAGACTGGTGTTCAACCAGCACGTGTATATAACCGTCGCCAGCCGTGGTCTTCAGGCTATAGAGAACGTCGCTGAAATACTGACGCAGGTCGTCTTCAACGAACGAACCCGATTCCAGCTTCAGAGTACTGAGGTCACAGAGTGCACGCAGCTTTGCGGGCAGGTGCAGTTCCATAAAGTCACGGGCAATGTCCGGCTGCGTGAGAAACTGCCGGAATGTGGCATCGTGGGGCGTGGGTGTGCTGTTCTTTTTTTTCATCGGGCCTGACTCTGATCATCACACGCATAGGATATCACAGGCCGTATGCCTCGCCATCGCACCGGCTGACGAACGAAATTCCAGACAGCGGGAGGAACCCGCTTGGACAGCCGTTTCATCGTCATTTTTTGCAAGCCAGTGATCGGCGGCCCCCGAAATGGAGACGGTTATCCCCGCTCACACGGGGAACAGGCGCGCTGACTGCCGGTTAAAACCCGAATACCACCCGTTAATCTCGCAGGTTTACGGCGCGTTAAAACTTACCGTATCACGCACCATAGTATTGATACCCGGCTTGAGATCTTCAAACGTGATCGGCGTATTGCTGTTACTGACCGTTTTGCCGAACGCTTTACGCACTACCCGGATCAGCGGTTTGCCGGTTACCGCATCGCTGGCTTCAATCTCCAGAAACAGCTCGCTGTTCTGGGTACGATGGCCCGATGCGGCCATGGTGCTCGCCACCACTGCCGCTACCGGCACCACCTCATAGAATTGCACTCCCTGGTTCTCCGCTGACACGGCGGTGATGGCGGCCCGCACTTTCAGGGTGTGCGGCGTCGCCTGATTTGTCAGCGGTCGGCGGGTCGCGATAGCGCCTTTTAACTGAATGTCGGTATAACTCAGCACCTGATCCAGCGTTTGCTGACTGATGCGTGCGGTGGGATGGGCTGCCGGATAGTAGACCAGTGGCGTATAGAGCACATCCTTATACTGGCCGCTTTGATAGTCGGGTGAGATCCAGCGCAAAGTCGGCTGGCCGCTGGCCGACTCAGTGGGCTTCAGCTGGCTGTAATCACCTAAAAAGCCTGAATATTGCTGCTTGTCAGCAACATGAGAAGTACAACCACTGAGCAGCAGAACAGAGACCGCCAGCAGAGCAGCCACGGAAGGTTTACGCATCATCGACTCGCTTATATCAGGAAGGTTCAGGCAAGCATAGAGTAAATCAGGCGGGAAACAGTAAAAATAATCGTTATTTTAATGGGTTATCTGCTCTGAATAGCGGGAATGACCCGCTGCAGACTGCAGCGGGCAGGCAGGTTACTCGAAACAGGTATCAGGGTTTTCTGACAGGGTAATAAACTCTTTACCGCCGTGCGTCAGTGCCATGATGGTGCCGGTTTCAATATCGTATACCCAGCCATGCAGACGCAGTTTACCGTTACGCAGCGCCACCGACACGGAAGGATGGGTTTTCATGTTATTGAGCTGAGCGATGACGTTCTCTTTCACCATCTCATTCAGCTTTTTCTCTGGCGAGTCATAGTTGCGCTGCTCCACCACCGCTTTTGCCGCGTCGGCATAGCGCAGCCAGTGCTCGACCGCGGGCATGGTATCCATGCAGGCGCAGGAGGCGATAGCATTCATCGCACCGCAGTTAGAGTGACCACAGATGATGATGTCGGAGACACCCAACGCGACCACCGCGTATTCGATGGTCGCTGAGACGCCGCCCGGCTCCGGGCCAAACGAAGGCACAATGTTGCCCGCATTGCGGATAACGAACAGCTCGCCCGGCTCCTGCTGCGTTACCAGTTCCGGCACCAGCCGGCTGTCAGAACAGGAGATAAACAGCGCTTTGGGATTTTGATTTGACGCCAGGCTTTTGAAAAGATCCTTCCTTTCAGGAAACACATTCTGCTGGAAATTCAGAAATCCATTGATGATCTCTTTCATTATTTAGCTCTCACATTATCCACGTCGTTACCTGAAGGGCATAGCCCCTTCAGTGTTGATTTGCCCGTTTATTATTAATGAAAACAAGTGAATATCAACCGGCGATTTCCTAAGGCTGTTTTTTGCTGCGTTCTGTCAGCGTTTCGCTTAAATCGCTATTTACCTGCTGTACGGTGATTTTCTTTTTACAGCACCGGGAGTTACTGGAAATTTGCCCTGCCCGCCGCCCGCACTTTTTCACCCGATCAGCGGGCCAGGTTTTACCAGTTTTTTCACACCTTTACACGCCGCTAATCCCTTACAGATAACGCTACAATTTTTTCTGCAACACAGGTAGAATCCCGCGCCATCGCTGTGCTGAACCGGAAACAGAGCCATGTCTGATACAACAAAAACCTTGCCGCCACGGGTCGGATTCGTCTCGCTCGGCTGCCCCAAAAACCTCGTTGACTCCGAGCGCATCCTCACCGAACTGCGCACCGAGGGCTATGATGTGGTGCCGCGCTATGACGATGCTGAAATCGTCATCGTCAACACCTGTGGATTTATCGACAGTGCTGTCCAGGAGTCGCTTGAGGCGATTGGCGAAGCGCTGAATGAAAACGGCAAGGTGATTGTCACCGGCTGTCTCGGTGCAAAAGTTGATCAGATTCGTGAAGTGCATCCGAAAGTGCTGGAGATCACCGGTCCGCACAGCTATGAGCAGGTGTTGTCGCACGTCCATCGCTACGTGCCGAAGCCTCAGCACAATCCGTTTCTCAGCCTGGTGCCGGAACAGGGCGTGAAGCTGACCCCACGTCACTACGCCTATCTGAAAATTTCCGAAGGCTGCAACCATCGCTGCACCTTCTGCATCATCCCGTCAATGCGTGGCGATCTCGACAGCCGCGCCGTCGGCGAGGTACTGGATGAGGCTAAACGGCTGGTTGAAGCGGGCGTTAAAGAGCTGCTGGTGATTTCGCAGGATACCTCCGCTTATGGCGTGGATGTTAAGCATCGCACCGGTTTCTGGAACGGCTCGCCGGTGAAAACCAGCATGGTCAGCCTGTGTGAGCAACTGGCGAAACTCGGCGTCTGGGTGCGTCTGCACTACGTCTATCCTTACCCGCACGTGGATGAGGTCATTCCGCTGATGGCGGCCGGCAAAATTCTGCCCTATCTCGATATTCCGTTGCAGCACGCCAGCCCGCGCATTCTGAAGCTGATGAAGCGTCCTGGCGCAGTGGAACGCACGCTGGAGCGGATCAAGCGCTGGCGTGAAATCTGCCCGGAACTGACGCTGCGCTCTACCTTCATCGTCGGCTTTCCCGGCGAGACCGAAGAGGACTTCCAGCTGCTGCTCGACTTTATCAAAGAGGCGCGTCTCGATCGGGTGGGCTGTTTCCAGTACAGCCCGGTGGAAGGCGCGACCGCGAATCAGCTGCCCGATCCGGTCGATGAATCGGTGAAGCAGCAGCGTTACGATCGCTTTATGCAGTTGCAACAGCAGATCTCAGCCGAACGTCTGCAGGAGAAAGTTGGTCGTGAGATTCTGGTGATTATTGATGAGGTGGACGAGGAAGGCGCGATTGGCCGCAGTATGGCTGATGCCCCGGAAATTGACGGCGCGGTCTATCTGAACGGCGAGCGCAACGTCAAACCGGGCGATATGCTAAGGGTTAAAGTCGACCATGCCGACGAGTACGATCTCTGGGCGAGCCGGGTATAAATCCATCCTGTCCGGCGGGGAGTAGCCTGTGACGCGCCGCCGGACTGGCCCGGCGCTTAGCCATACTGCTGCTGATGCGCCTTTTTGCGTTTCAGATAATCCTCATCTGCCCGAATCCGATCCCAGTAGCCTTTGAAAACGGCCGCCGCCGCGGCCTTTTCTTCATTAACGCCCCGCGGCAGTTCTTTGCCATCAGCATCATATTTGCGGCCGCCCTGATGATTGCTGTAGCGCCGCGCACGGGTATACCCCATCTGAATAAATTTGCGCGCCATATCCATGCCAACAAAATCATCCTGCCGACGGTAATCCTCAAACAGCGCCATGATTTTTTCAGCCGACTCTTTAGCAATCGGGACGGTACGAAAACGCCAGTGCGGCAGGATTTCGCTCTTATAAGGCTCGACCATCAATACCCCCTGCTCGCCGCGCCCGACCTGATAACGTTCGGGATGCTGACGAAAATCGAGGGTTGTGAAGTCCTGATCGTAATCGAAAGGTTTCATGTTTTAAGTTTAGGATCCAACGCGTCGCGCAGCCCGTCACCGAGTAAATTAAATGCCAGAACGGTGAAGAAGATTGCCAGGCTGGGGAAAATCGCGACGTGCGGCGCAATCACCATATCGGCCCGCGCCTCATTCAGCATAGCGCCCCACTCCGGCGTCGGCGGTTGCGCGCCCAGTCCAAGGAACGACAGGCTGGCAGCGGTAATGATAGAGGTGCCGACGCGCATGGTGAAATAGACCACAATCGGCGAGACGGTACCCGGCAGGATATGGCGCATGATAATGGTCCAGTCCGATGCGCCGATGCTGCGCGCCGACTCAATATAGGTCTGATGCTTCAGCACCAGCGTATTGCCGCGCACCAGGCGGGCAAACGCCGGGATACTGAAGATCGCCACCGCCACGATCACGTTGCTCATGCCGCTGCCCATGATCGCCACCACCGCAATCGCCAGCAGGATACCGGGAAAAGCGAACAGCACGTCGCACACGCGCATGGTTATGCGGTCCCACCAGCCTTCGTAGTAGCCCGCCAGCAGCCCAAACAGCGTACCGATCAGCGCACCGATGGCCACCGAGAAGAAGCCAGCAATCAGTGAGATACGGGTTCCTACCAATACCCGGCTGAAAATATCGCGGCCCAGTGAATCAACCCCAAACCAGTGCAGCAGCGAGGGCCCATCATTCAGCCGGTCATAATCGAAATAATTTTCAGCATCAAACGGCGCCACGTAAGGCGCGATAAACGCCAGTACAATCAGCACCAGCACAAACAGCCCGGCCAGCAGCGCCACCGGCTGTTGCCGGAAACGCCGCCAGAACTCACGCCACGGGGTGCGTACCCGGTTCTCCTTGATCAGCGGCAGCGTTTTCAGGGACGCATCGCGTCGCCAGTTTTTCATCGCGATTCCTTAAAGCGAATGGCGGGATTGATCACCGCATACAACATATCGACGATCAGATTGATCAGAATGAACTCCAGTGAAAACAGCAGCACTTCCGCCTGGATCACCGGATAGTCGCGCATCGTGACGGAATCAACCAGCAGCCGACCCAGGCCCGGCCAGTTAAACACCACCTCGACCACAATCGATCCGCCGAGCAGAAAGCCGAACTGCAGGCCCATCATGGTGACCACCGGGATCATCGCGTTGCGCAATCCATGTTTCACCACCACCAGCGACTCGCGCACCCCTTTGGCGCGCGCGGTACGCATGTAATCTTCCTGCATTACTTCAACAAAAGAGGCACGGGTAAAACGCGCCATCACTGCCGCCACCGCCGCTCCCAGGGTTATCGACGGCAGAATATAATGTTGCCAGCTCTCCGCGCCCACCGTCGGCAGCCAGCCCAGCTCCACCGAGAAGACCTGCATCAGCAACATGCCGAGGGCAAAAGCCGGAAACGAAATGCCGGAGACCGCCAGCGTCATGCCGAGGCGATCGGGCCAGCGGTTGCGCCAGACGGCAGACACAATGCCAATCGCCATGCCAAATATCACGGCCCAGATCATGCTGGTCAGGGTCAGCCACAATGTCGGCATAAAGCGCGAAGCGATCTCATCCGCCACCGGCCGTTTCGATACCATCGACTGGCCGAAATCGCCCTGCAGCGCATTAAGAATAAAGTGCCAGAACTGCTGCGGCAGCGGCAGATCCAGTCCCAGTTCCTGCCGCACCAGCGCCACCACCGAGGCATCCGCCTCCGGTCCGGCAATCAGGCGCGCCGGATCGCCCGGCAGCAGGTGAACAAACAGAAACACCATCACCGCAACAATCAGCAAGGTGGGGATCAGCCCCAACAGCCGCTTAATAAAATAGTTAAACATGCAACATCCTGCAGCTGCGGCCAGCCACGCGGGCTGGCCGGCTCCGTTACTTCAGACTGGCCTCATCAAAACTGAATGAGGTATCGGGCATCACATAAAAACCGCTGAGATTTTTGCTGTTGGCAGACACCAGTTGCTCAACCACCAGCGGGATCCACGGATGATCCTGCCAGATGGTGTCCTGAGCATCTTTATACAGCTGGGCTTTCTGCGCACGGTCAGTGGTCTTCAGCGCATCTGCCAGATCTTTATCCACCTTAGGATTGCTGTAAAACGCGGTGTTAAAGATCGCTGGCGGCCAGGCGGCGGTGGCAAACAGCGGCGTCAGCGCCCAGTCTGCTTCACCGGTTGAGGCGGACCAGCCGGTGTAGAACATCCGTACACCGCTCTCTTTCTGCCCTTTGCCTTCCACTTCTGCCGCACGCTGACCGGCATCCATCGCGGTTACCTTAACCTTCACGCCAACCTGCGCCAGCTGCTGCTGAGTGAACTGCAACACTTTCTGCGCGGTGCTGTGGTTGTGTGACGACCAGAGCGTGGTTTCGAAGCCGTTCGGGTAACCCGCCTCTTTCAGCAACGCCCTGGCTTTAGCCGGATCATAGCTGATGGCGGGATAGCTCTGAGCGAAATCGATAGCAGGCGGCACGATACCGGTGGCTGGCGTGGCGTAACCGGCAAACGCCACTTTGGCCAGCGCCTGACGGTTGATGGCGTATTCCAGCGCCTCACGCACTTTCGGGTTGTCGAACGGCTTCTGGGTGACGTTAAGGCTGATGTAACGCTGCATAATCGACGGCGTGGTTACCACGTCAAGTTTGCTGTTTTTCTCCAGCAATTTCGCCTGCTCATAAGGAACCGGGAATGCGAAATTAGCTTCTCCGGTTTGCAGCATCGCCGCACGGGTGTTGTTATCCACTACCGGTCGCCAGGTGATGCTGTCCAGTTTCGGGTAGCCCGGCTTCCAGTAGCCGTCCCACTTTTTCACCTTAACGAAGTCAGTCTGGTTCCAGGTTTCAAACACAAACGGACCGGTACCGACCGGATGGAAGCCAATATCCTTGCCATATTTTTTCAGTGCGGTCGGCGAGATCATCGCCGCAGCCGGGTGCGCCAGAATATTGATAAAGGCGGAGAAGGGTTGCTTCAGGGTCACTTTCACCGTGGTCGGATCGATCACTTCGGTGGTGGCAATCTGCTTAAACAGGTTATAGCGTTTGAGGTGATTATCCGGGTTGCTGGCACGGTCGAGATTGACCTTCACCGCTTCGGCATTGAAGTCGCTGCCGTCCTGGAATTTAATTCCCGGACGGAGCTTGATGGTGTAGGTCAGACCATCCGGACTGGCCTGATAACTCTCTGCCAGCACGTTGGTCAGCTTCATCTGTTTATCAAAACCAAACAGCCCCTGATAGAACGATTTGGCGACCGCCTGCGACAGCGTGTCATTGGCGTCATACGGATCGAGGGTGGTGAAGTTAGACGCGACGGCAATCACCGCATCCTGCGCCGCCCAGGCGGGCAATGTAAGGGCGCTGCTTAATACGCCAGCCGCCAGTAACCCTTTACGCATCGTTATCTGCATCTTGTTCTCCTGTAATCCCTGTCGGGTGGGTCGCCGAAGCGATATCTTCACTATTCAGGTGGCGCTGATAACGTGGCGGGCGACAAAATGCCCTGGCGCCACTTCCATCAACGGTGCCACTTCAGGTTCATCCCCTAACGCATGAATCGGGCTGGGGATCTCGTCAACCATTAATGCACGCTCCCGGCGAGGATGCGCCGGATCGGCGACCGGAACCGCGGCCATCAGTTTGCGGGTATAAGGATGCTGCGGCTGCTCAAACACCGCCTGACGCGGCCCCATCTCCACAATCTGGCCGAGATACATCACCGCCACGCGGTGACTGATACGCTCTACCACCGCCATATCGTGTGAGATGAAGAGAAACGCGATACCAAATTCGCGCTGTAAATCGAGCATCAGGTTGATGATTTGCGCCTGGATAGAGACGTCCAGCGCCGAAACCGATTCATCCGCAATCACCACTTTCGGGTTAAGCGCCAGCGCGCGGGCAATGCAGATGCGCTGGCGCTGTCCGCCGGAAAATTCGTGCGGATAGCGCTGCGCGTGCTCCGGCAGCAGACCGACTCTCTCCAGAAGCCAGGCGACGCGCTGCTCCGCTTCCCGACGCGGCATCACCTTGTGCACCAGCAGCGGCTCCATAATGGAAAAGCCTACCGTCAGCCGCGGATCGAGCGAGGCGTAAGGGTCCTGGAAAATAAACTGAATGTCTCGCCGCAGATGGGCCAGCGCGGCCCCACGCAGATGGTCGATACGCTGTCCGTTAAAGGTGAGCGTGCCGCCCTGGCTGGCCACCAGCTTCAGCAGGGAGCGACCGGTGGTGGATTTACCGCAACCCGATTCACCGACCAGCGCCAGCGTCTCACCGGCATAGAGGTCGAAACTGACTTTCTCAACCGCGTGTACCCGGCTTTTCACCCGGTTAAACAGCCCGCCGCGAATATCAAAACGGGTCACCAGATCGCGTACCTGCAGAACTGGCGGCTGGTCGCGGCGCACCGTATCCTGCGGCGTCTCCTGCTCTTCTCCGCCCTGTAACAGCGGGAACTTCGCCGGCAGCGGCTGGCCCTGCATCGATCCGAGTTTAGGCACTGCCGCCAGCAACGCCCGGGTGTAAGGCTCGCGTGGCGCGCTGAACAGCTGCGCCGCCGGGGCATTTTCCACCACTTCGCCGCGATACATCACCTGCACCCGATCGGCCATTTCCGCCACCACACCCATATCGTGGGTGATAAAAATGACGCCCATCTGCATCTCTTTTTGCAGTACGCGGATCAGTTGCAGGATCTGTGCCTGAATGGTGACGTCGAGCGCGGTGGTCGGCTCATCGGCTATCAGCAACGCCGGTTTGCAGCAGAGCGCCATGGCGATCATCACCCGCTGGCGCATTCCGCCGGAGAGCTGATGCGGGAAGCGAGACAAGACATTTTGCGCATCGGGAATACGCACCAGGTCCAGCATGTGGCGCGCTTCCGCCAGCGCCTGTGCGTGGCTTTTGCCCTGATGCAGACGAATCGATTCGGCAATCTGTTCCCCGACGCTGAATACCGGGTTGAGCGAGGTCATCGGCTCCTGGAAAATCATCGCCATATCGGCTCCGCGCACCCGCCGCATCTGGCCGGACGGCGCGCGCATAATATCCAGTACCTCGCCGTTGCGGCGACGCAACTGCACCTCACCGCTCACCACGCCGCCGCTCTGTTCGATCAGCCGCATCAGCGCCAGCGAGGTTACCGACTTGCCGGAGCCCGATTCACCCACCAGCGCCAGGGTTTCACCGCGAAACAGATCGAGCGAAAGATGGCGCACCGCCTGGGTGACCGTGCCCTGCTGCTGAAAATGCACATTAAGATCGCGAACTGCCAGCACCTGCTCCGATGCCAGCGGCGGCAACGCCTGCCGATGGTTCATGCCTGCTCCTTAACTGTCGCGATAAATCGCCACATCTGCCGCCTCACCGACCCGTGCTGAGGCACGGTACATTCCTTCGCTATTAAACGGCAGCGCCACGTTGCCTTCACGATCGACGGCGATCAGACCGCCGCTGCCACCCAGCTCCAGCACGCTATCGTGGATGACGTTGACGCTGGCCTGCTGAAGCGTGCGACCGGCATAACGCATCTGTGCCGCCACATCGTAGGCCGCCAGGGTGCGGATAAAAACTTCACCGGTGCCGGTACAGGAGACCGCCACGCTGTCGTTGCTGGCGTAACAGCCCGCGCCCGGCAGCGGCGAATCACCGACCCGTCCCGCCTGCTTATTGGTCATGCCGCCGGTGGAGGTTGCCGCAGCCAGATTACCCTCGAGATCGAGCGCCACGGCGCCTACCGTGCCAAATTTGCGGTCCGGGTCGAGCGGATCGTCGCCGCCGGCCGCGCCATCATGATCCAGCACCGCTTCGTCGCTGTTTAATGCGCGCTGCAGCTGCTCCCAGCGATCTGGGGTGGAGAAATAGTCTGCTGCCACCGGCGTCAGGCCCTGCGCCTCGGCGAACTGCTCTGCGCCTTCACCGATAAACAGCACATGCGGGCTCTGCTCCAGCACGGCGCGCGCCGCCAGTACCGGGTTACGTACCCGGCAGACACCCGCCACCGCCCCGACGTTCAGCGTGCGGCCATCCATCACGCAGGCGTCCAGCTCATGAGTACCCTGATGAGTGAAGACGGCCCCTTTGCCCGCGTTAAACAGCGGACACTCTTCCAGCTGACGCACCGCTTCCGTCACCACGTCGAGTGCGCTGGCTCCCTGCGCCAGCATCTGCTGACCGTGCGTCACAATGTCAAGCAGGGCCTGACGATAGTGCTGCTCCTTTTCGTCGCTCATTGCAGCACGCGTAATCGCGCCTGCCCCACCATGAATGGCAATCACTGCTTTGACCATAACGCTCTGTCCTGTGGTTGCATCAGCACGAAAAACACTGATTTAGAATGGTTTTCATCCATTTTTGCTGATTTTTGACTATAGAAAGCCTGCTAAGTGTTGTAAAGCAGAAACTGTTCCGATGGTTATAACCTTTTCTTCCGGCGATATTTCACTTTAGCCGGGCTTGCCACCGGCAGGAACACGGCGGATGTCAGCGCGCGCGGATAGCGATGTGACTCAGCGGACAATTCCCACCATAATAAGCAGCATCTGAAATAACCCGACTGGAATAATCATGGAAAGTTTTACTGCAGGATTGATCTCCCTTGAGGAGGCTCAACAGACCATGCTGGCGCAGCTGAAGCCAATCACCGACTCATTGAGCGTTCCGCTGACGGAAGCGGTCGGCCGTATTACCGCCGTTGCTGTCACCTCGCCGATTGCGGTGCCGCCATTTGATAATTCAGCGATGGATGGCTATGCGGTGCGGCTGGCAGATGTCAGTCGCGGTGAGCCGTTGCCGGTTGCCGGTAAGGCTTTTGCGGGTGCGCCCTTTAGTGGTGAATGGCCGCACGGCAGCGTAGTGCGAATCATGACTGGTGCGCCGATTCCGCCAGGCTGTGAGGCGGTAGTGATGCAGGAACAGACTGAAACGCAGGGTGATTCGATTGTGATTACCGCACCGGTGCGTGCCGGGCAAAATATTCGCCTGACCGGTGATGATATCCAGCCAGGTCATGTGGTGCTTGACGCTGGCGTGCGGCTGGGCGCGGCTGAGCTGCCGCTACTGGCATCGCTGGGTATCGCCCAGGTCGCCGTGCGGCGTAAACTGCGAGTGGCGATTTTTTCAACCGGCGACGAGCTGCAGCCGGTGGGCCAGCCGCTGGCGGCCGGACAGATTTATGACACGAACCGCTTTGCGGTCTCGCTGATGCTGCACAAACTGGGCTGTGAGGTGATCGACCTCGGCATTGTTAAAGACGATCCGGTCGCGCTGCGGGCTGCATTTGAGGAAGCCGACCGTCAGGCTGATGTGGTGATCAGTACCGGCGGCGTGTCGGTGGGCGAAGCAGACTTCACTAAAAATATGCTGGAAGAGCTGGGTGCCATCAGTTTCTGGAAGCTGGCGATCAAGCCCGGTAAACCTTTTGCCTTTGGCCGTCTCGCCAGCAGCTGGTTCTGCGGGTTGCCGGGTAATCCGGTTTCCGCTGCGGTCACCTTTTATCAACTGGTGCAACCGCTGCTCGCCGCTCTGACCGGTCAGAAAAAAGCGGCGTTGCCGCCGCGTCAGAAAGTGCGCAGCGCCTCACGCCTGAAAAAATCGCCAGGCCGGCTCGATTTTCAGCGCGGCATCCTGCGCCAGAATGTTGACGGCGAACTCGAGGTTCACACCACCGGTATGCAGGGTTCACACATCTTCAGCTCTTTTGCCGCGGCCAACTGTTTCATCGTGCTGGAGCGCGAGCGTGGCAACGTTGAACCGGGCGAGTGGGTCGAGGTCGAGCCGTTCAATGCACTGCTGGAGGGATAAATGCTGCCTGAATTAACGGATGAGGAAATGCTGCGCTACAACCGGCAGATTGTCCTGCGCGGCTTCGATTTTGACGGTCAGGAGCGGCTGAAAGCCAGTCATGCGCTGATTGTCGGTCTGGGTGGGCTGGGCTGTGCCGCCGCGCCGTATCTGGCATCAGCGGGCGTCGGTACCCTGACGCTGCTCGATTTCGACAGCGTTTCACACTCCAATCTACAGCGGCAGATTCTGCACCACGACGCGGATATTGGTCACGCTAAGGTCGATTCCGCCGCCCGTAGCCTGGCAGCCATCAATCCTCACTGCCATCTGCAGCCGGTAAACGGTGAACTGGACGATGCGGCGCTGCGGGCGCTGATCGCCCGGCAGCAGGTGGTGCTGGACTGTACCGACAACGTGACGGCGCGCGAGCAGCTCAACCGGCTGTGTCGTCAGTTGCAGGTGCCGCTGGTCTCGGGCGCGGCAATCCGGATGGAAGGCCAGATTAGCGTGTTCAGCTGGCAGCCGGGTACGCCCTGCTACCGCTGTATCAGCCGACTGTTTGGCGAGCAGACGCTGAGCTGTGTCGAAGCGGGCGTCATGGCACCGCTGGTTGGGGTGATTGGCGCAATGCAGGCTATGGAGGCGATTAAGCTGCTGGCGAATTACGGTACGCCCGCCACCAGTCGGTTGCTGATGTACGATGCGCTAAGTGCGGAGTTTCGCAGCATGAAAGTGGCGCAGGACGCGCAGTGTGAAGTGTGTGGTGGGAACGCGTAGCGTCGGCAGGAACGTCTCTGCTCCCTGAGCCTGCGCTGAACCACCTGACCACCTGACCACCAAAAAAAACGGGGTGGCCTGTGCCACCCCGTTTCCATCAGACGATGCCCTGACTGCGCAGGTAATCTTCGTAATTACCGGTGAAGTCCACCACCCGATCCGATTTAATCTCCATGACCCGGGTCGCCAGCGAGCTGACAAATTCACGGTCATGCGAAACGAAAATCAGCGTGCCTTCGTACATCTCCAGCGCCATATTCAGCGACTCAATGGATTCCATATCGAGGTGGTTGGTCGGCTCATCCATAATCAGGATGTTCGGTTTTTCCATCATCAGCTTACCGAACAGCATACGACCTTTCTCACCACCGGACAGCACTTTGGCCGGTTTCTTAATATCATCCTGAGAGAATAACAGGCGGCCAAGAATACTGCGCACGCTCTGCTCATCATCGCCAGCCTGCTTCCACTGACTCATCCAGTCAAATACCGTCAGGTCATTAGCAAAATCTTCAGCATGATCCTGCGCGTAATAGCCGATACGCGCATTCTCTGACCATTTAACGCTGCCATTGTCAGGCGTCATCTCGCTGACCAGGGTTTTCAGAAAGGTTGATTTACCGATACCGTTAGCCCCGATCACCGCCAGTTTTTCACCAACTTCCAGCAGCAGGTTTAAATTTTTAAACAGCGGACCGTTATCAAAGCCTTTGGTTAAGCCTTCCACTTCCAGCGCATTACGGAACAGCTTCTTGTCCTGCTCAAAACGGATAAACGGGTTCTGACGGCTGGATGCTTTTACTTCATCCAGTTTAATTTTATCCATCTGTTTAGCACGCGAGGTTGCCTGACGGGATTTAGAGGCGTTGGCGCTAAAGCGGCTGACGAAAGATTGCAGATCGGCAATCTGCGCCTTTTTCTTGGCGTTATCCGCTAACAGACGTTCACGCGCCTGGGTCGCTGCGGTCATATATTCATCATAATTACCGGAATAGACCCGCAGCTCGCCATAATCCAAATCAGCCATGTGGGTACAGACCATATTAAGGAAGTGACGATCGTGCGAAATGATAATCATGGTGCTGTCGCGTTCGTTCAGCACCTGCTCCAGCCAGCGGATGGTATCGATATCCAGGTTATTGGTTGGTTCGTCCAGTAACAAAATATCAGGATTCGAGAACAGCGCCTGCGCCAGCAGCACACGCAATTTAAAGCCCGGCGCAATTTCGCTCATCGGGCCATAATGCTGCTCAACCGGAATGCCAACGCCCAGTAATAACTCGCCAGCGCGGGATTCGGCGCTGTAGCCGTCCATTTCACCGTAAACGGCTTCAAGGTCGGCAACTTTATACCCTTCCTCTTCGCTCATTTCCGGCAAAGAATAAATACGATCGCGTTCCTGCTTCACTTCCCATAATTCATGGTGACCCATAATCACGGTGTCGAGCACGCTATATTGTTCAAAGGCGAACTGATCCTGGCGTAACTTACCGATCCTTTCATTCGGATCGTATGAGACGTTGCCGCCAGAAGGCACCAGATCGCCACCCAGAATCTTCATGAAGGTGGATTTTCCGCTGCCGTTCGCACCGATTAAACCGTAACGATTACCGCCGCCAAATTTAACGGAGATGTTCTCGAACAGTGGCTTGCTGCCAAACTGCATGGTGATATTGCTGCTAACTAACACGGCATTGACCTTTGTGAAGAGAGTGGATGAAAAAACGGCGGCTATTATGCCAGATGTGACGCAGCGCACGCCAGCATCAGCCGTGGATTGCGGGCGTGGTGATTGATATCCCGACAGAAATAAAAAAGCCGGAAGGCCATAATGGCCCCCCGGCTCCCACTTACAAGGATTGTGTCGATCAATCGATCAGGAAACTGTCCAGGCTTTTACCGGCGTCCAGCGCTTTTTTAATCGCTGCCGGGGTACGGCCCTGGCCGGTCCATGATTTTTTCTCACCGTTTTCGTCGGTGTAAGAATATTTAGCCGGACGCGGCGCACGCTTAGCGCGTTTTTTACCGGTTTCCAGCGCACCTAATAATTCATTAGGATCGATGCCGTCAGCCAGCAGCATTTCGCGATATTTCGACAGCTTTTCTTCTTTTTCGCGATTTTGCGTCTCTTCCGCTTCCGCTTCTTCACGGCGCTCGGTAACGACAACGGTTAATTTTTCCAGGATCTCTTCCAGATCGCTCAATGGCAGTTCACGGGCCTGGGCACGTAATGTGCGAATATTGTTCAGAACTTTAAATGCGTCACTCATCACAATGTCCTTGATTAAGGGGGTTAATAAAACTGTAGCGACAAGATTACCTAATTCAAATAAAAAAATAAATTATTTTTACGCTACGGATAATTCTTATCGGTTAATTTTAAAATTCCTCGTCAACGCTAGCGGCTAATTCCTGACGTTTTATTAACGCTGAATTAACACCGAACGGCGCTGCACTTCTGGTGCTGGAATCGATTTCATGCATCCGTTGCCTGCCGCGCCCGGCAGAGAGCTGCGGGGGAAACCGTCCGCCGGAACTGTTTATTTTTGCGATGTCGCCAGAAAAAAAGATCATTAACGGCTGTCTGAATTTCGATCTCAGTCACACAAGGTTACAGATTAAGGTTCAAAATGTCCCCGCTTCTGCGCGGTAATAGCGCAAAAGGTGTATCCAGCCTGCAATTTTTTATTTCCTGACGCGGCGGTTTTAAACAATTTGTGGCGTCGGACGCTGACTGTCGGATAATCCTCAGGTGACCGGCCGCAGGATGACAGATTAGCCAGGGCACCGCCCGACCTATTAGGGGCTACAGCTGGCAGGCTTAAAATCCAGCGCCGTGAATAAAAACGCAAAAAGCCCGCACCCGATGCAGGGTTAAAATGAGGTTATTTATCCGGGTTGCAAAATAATGCCCAGCCCTGCGCCGCGGCACAAGATAATAGTCCTGACAGTCATGCTGTTTTATTTTCCTCCCTGCCCGACGGCGAAAATGGAGAGGAAGAGATATTATTCAAGGTGTTAACGCGAAAATAATGGGTAAATAGCGCAGGCTGCTGTCCTCAAAAACGACAACGCGGGTGAGGCGTTAACAGGCTGTGGCAGCGCGTATGCTGCCACAGCCTGGCGATTAATTAACCGTGGTCGCTGGACCAAATACAGAATATTGCGGCAGGTCGACGTTCTGATAGGTTTCCCAGCCGCCGCCCAGCGCTTTATACAAAGCGACTAAATCCAGCGCGCTCTGCATCCGTGCCTGGGTGGCCTGTTCTTCAGCCTGCGCCAGCTGACGCTGCGCATCCAGCACCTCCAGGAAGGTTGAAAGTCCCTGACGATAGCTGTCGCTGGCGAGATCAAAGGCACGCTGCAGCGAACCGGTGGTTTGGTCCAGCGCGGTGACGCGCTGCTGATCGGCGCGATAGCTGACCAGCGCATTTTCCACATCCTGTAAGGCGGTCAGCACCGTCTGGCGATAATCGAGTGCGGCGCTGGCCTGCTGTGCGCGTGCCAGCTTAACGCTCGACACCAGCCGTCCGCCCTGGAAAATCGGAATCGATAAGGCGGGACCGTAGCTGTAGAAGTGACTGCTCCAGTTATCCAGATAGCTGACGTCGGTGTTGCGCACGCCAAGCTGGCCGGTCAGGGAGAGACTAGGGAATAGCTGCGCCACGGAGACGCCAATCTCTGCTGTCTGTGCATGCAGCGTCGCTTCCGCCTGACGAATATCGGGACGACGGCGGGCCAGCGTGGAAGGAATGCCGACCGGGACAAACTGCGGCAGCGGCGGTAACGCTTTAGGCGTACTGAGTTCCGCATCCAGCGAACCCGGCGTTTTGCCCAGCAGCACCGCTAACCCATTCATCGCCTGGCGCGCCTGTGACTGATACTGCGGCAGCTGCGCCTGCAGGCTACTGAGCTGGGCGCGGGCGTTCTCCACATCGGTTAAGGGTGCCAGCCCGTTACGCTGCTGGCTCTGAGTCAGTTCGACGGTCTGCTGTGCCACATCAATCTGCTGCTGCAGCGTCTGGATAGTACTTTGCGCGCCGCGCAGTTGCAGCCAGGCGCGCGCGACTTCCGCTTCCAGCGACACCAGCGCATCGTTGCGCTGCTCAATCGCCGCCTGCTGCTGAGCATTGGCGGATTCAACCTGACGGCGCACTTTGCCCCACAGGTCCAGTTCCCAGCTGGCATCGAAACTGCCCTGATAAAGGGTGACCGGCTGCGTCAGGCCATCGAGCTGGCTGGCGACATTACTGTCGAGCTGGTCGGTTGCGCCATTGGCTTTCAGCAATCCTTCCAGACCCAGCTGCTGGCGATTAACTTTGGCCGAACCGTTGAGGCTGGGAAACAGGCCGCCCTGCGCCTGGCTCAGCTGCTCACGCGCGCCGGCAATGCGCAGCACCGCCTGTTGCAGCGTCAGGTTGCCCTCAATCGCCCGGGCAATCAGGCTGTCGAGTTGCGGATCGTTAAAGGTTCGCCACCAGCGCGAGTTGATCGCCGCACTCTGCGGCTTTGACGCTTCCTGCGAATCCAGGGTGTTATAGCTGCCAGGCAGCGTGGGTTTCGGGGCCTGATAATCTGGCCCGACGGCACAGCCAGCCAGCCACATTGCCAGCGTTAACAGGCTCAACGGTTTCAGGCCGCGGGAAGTAATAACCTTCATGTCAGTGTGCTCCTGCACTGCCTTCGCTCTTAATCGGCGACAGCAGCCAACAAAATGGAATCAAAATCAGGGCGACAATACTCAGGCCTGAGAAAACATCGATGTAAGCGAGAATGCGCGACTGGGCGATCATCTCCTGATAGAGCTGACCGGTCGCCAGGGTGATCGGATCGCCGACCGCTGAGGTAAAGTCGCGTATCGCCTGCGCCCAGTGCTGAACGGTGATATTGAACGGCTCGTTGAGCGGCGTCATGTTATGCACCATATGGGCGGAACGGACCTGCTCACGCTCGGTGATGGCAGCGGTCGATAATGAAATGCCAATCGACCCGGCGACGTTACGGAACATGGTAAACAGCGCCGAGGCGTCAGCGTTAAGCCGCTGCGGAATAGTAACAAACGCAATCGTCGTCAGCGGCACAAACAGGAAACCGAGGCCAATTGACTGCGCACTGCGCATCAGTACCAGCGTGGTGAAATCGACGTTGGGGGTCAGCGTAGCGGAGTAGAGGAAGGCCACCGCCAGACAGCTGAAACCAAAGGCGATGATGTAACGCGTCTGCACAATCGGCATCAGCTTCAGCACCAGCGGGATCGTCAGTACAATCAGCACCGCACCGGGTGACAGCACCAGACCGGACCAGGTGGCGGTATAACCCAGATCCTGCTGCGCCAGCTGCGGTAACACCACCGAGCTGCCATAAAGGATCATCGCCATCCCGGCCATCAACAGCCCGGCAACCCAGAAATTGCGGTCTTTCATCACCAGAATATCGACCACCGGTTTGCGGGCATACATCAGCCAGTAGATCGCGCCAACAATGCCGATCAGCGCCAGAATGGCAAACAGCACAATGAAGTGCGAAGCGAACCAGTCCTCATCCTCGCCGCGATCGAGCATCACCTGCAGACAGCCGAGACCCAGCGTGATCAGACTGATACCGATGTAATCGATCTTGAGTTTACCCTTGGCCCATTTGCGCTCCCACGGCGGATCTTCCAGCAGCTGGTAGATCGCCAGTACGGTGAGCACGCCGACCGGAATATTGATAAAGAACACCCAGCGCCAGCTGTAGTTATCGGTGATCCAGCCGCCCAGCGTCGGGCCGATAACCGGCGCAACGATGATCGCAATAGACGAGAGGCCAAACGCTTTGCCGCGATCTTCGGCTTTAAAATAGTCCAGCAGCACCGACTGTTGCACCGGCTGCAGGCCACCACCAAAAAAGCCCTGTAACACGCGGAACAGAATAATTTGCCACAGTTCGGTGGCGATGCCGCACAGAAATGAGCAGATGGTGAACATCACGATACAGATCAGGAAGAACTGTTTACGCCCAAACAGACGGCTGAAGAAAGCGGAGATCGGCAGCACAATGCCGTTCGCCACCAGATAGGAGGTCAGTACCCAGGTTGACTCATCGTAGCTGGAAGAGAGCGAACCGGCGATGTGCGGCAGCGCCACGTTGACAATCGTGGTGTCGAGAATCTCCATGAACACCGCCAGGGTGACCGTGATCGCCACTAACCACGGATTGCTGGCCGGTTTCCAGCTCTGGGTGGCACTCATTCCACCGTCACCTTCGGTTCAACCGACAGACCAAGCGGCAGCGGATGATTCGGGTCCAGACCTTTATCAATCACGATTTTCACCGGCACACGCTGAACAATTTTGACGTAGTTACCGGTGGCATTTTCTGACGGGAAGGTCGAGAAGCGCGAACCGGAGCCCATCTGAATACTGTCGACGTGCCCTTCCAGCTTCATATCCGGCCAGGCATCGACGGTAATCGCCACTTTGTCGCCGGGATTCATGCGTTCAAGCTGCGACTCTTTGAAGTTGGCAGTGATCCAGATATCGGGAGAAACCAGCGAAAACAGGGAAGTTCCTGCCTGAACCAGCGTACCGGGCTGCACATTACGTTTGGTGACAAATCCGTCGTACGGCGCGCGGACCTGGGTATAAGAGAGATTGAGATCGGCAGTGTTGAGCTGCGCTTTCGCCTGTTCGACCTGTTGCTGACGCGCTTCAACGTTGGTTTCCTGCTGGCGAATCTGCAACTGCACCTGCGACGCCACTTCTACCTGCGCTTTCGCGCTCTGCAACTGGGCCTGCGCCGAGCGTAACTGCGCCGCCGCGGTGTCAATATTACGCTGGCTGGTGGCGCGCGGGTCAACGCCCCGCTGGCGACGGTAATCCGCCTGCGCGTTAAGCAGGTTCGCTTCCGCTTTGGCCTGATCGGCTAATGCCTGGTCGCGCTGAGCCGGATACTGCACCCGCGACAGCGCCAGCTGCGCCTGTGCCTGATGCAGCTGAGCCACCGCCAGGCCGAGTTGCGCCTTCGCCTGATCGCGCTGGGCCTTATTGTCGCTGGGATCGATTTCGACCAGCAGATCGCCCTTCTTCACCCGCTGATTATCTTTAACCAGCAGCTTCACCACATAACCGGACGCTTTCGGGGCAATCGTCACGGCATCGCCTTCGGTGAAGGCATCGTCAGTGGTCTCCTGATTACGGGTAGAGAACCAGAACCAGAAACCCACAATCAGCATCACCACCACCACAATCGCCAGAATAATCAACGGCTTTTTACCGGGTCGCTTGCGTTCAGGCTGCTGATCCTGCTGCTGATTTTCATCAGACTGATTGGTCTTATCCGACGCGTTATCGGCGTCCTGCTGGTGTGGATCGCGTTGGTTGTTCTCGCTCATAGTTCCCATCACTGGCTAAGGCCCTAATTCCCGGGCATAAAAGGTCTCGTTAACCTTAGATCGGAAATTGACAAAATCCAGTGCAACTTTACTTAACTTGAGAAAAGAGGCACGTCCTGCCACCTGTGAACGGCAGCAGGATCTGATGGGCTTAATTGAGCAGACGCAACAGCACCCAGCCGCTGGCCATTGACCAGGCGAGTAACGGCAGGGAAAAGAGATGAAAACGCCACCAGACGGCGCGATCCTGCGCCATCCGTAACGCGATCAGGTTGGCGAGCGAGCCAGGCAGCAGGCCGAAACCACCGATATTCACCGCCCAGGCCAGCACCTCTGACGGCGGGACTTTTTGCAGCAGCAGGATGGTCGCCGGGACGTTGCTGATCACCTGCGATAATCCAATCGCCAGCAGGTAGAGCTGCCCCTGCCCCAGATGGGTGATTTGATCAAAGTGCGCCTGCATCACCGGCAAACGCGTCAGCAGCCAGACATCGATAAACATGGCAATAAAGACCGCCAGCAAACTCCAGTCAATGCGGAGTAAAACCGGCCGCGCCATAACCATAAAAATAGCGAGGATCAGCAGCAGCACCCAGCCGGTGATCTCCCACTCCAGCCCGGCGATAAACAGCACGTATAACAGTACGCTGACCACAAACAGCGGCTTCTGCCACTGGGGCTGTTCAGGATTGTCATGCTTGTCGATGGTACGCTTCGAAAAGCTAAACCAGGTTAACACCACCAGGCTGAGCAGCAGCCAGACCGCCAGCGGCAGCATCTGCACAATAAAACCGGCCACGCTCAGCGAGCCGTGACTCCATAACAGGATGTTTTGCGGATTACCGACCGGTGTCAGTAGCGATCCGGCGTTTACTGCCAACGCTTCGAAGATAATCAGCCGGGAGATTGGCAAGCGGGAGAACTTGCGCAGCGTCAGAGTCAGCGGCACCAGAATGAACAGCGCCACATCATTGGTAAGAAAAGTCGAAAGCAACGCGGCGGCCAGAACCATGAACAGAGCCAGCGCGCGCTCATGACGAAAGCGGGCAATCAACCGGCCGCCCAGCACATCAAAATAGCCGCTAGTTTCCAGCCCCTTGGTCAGGATCAATAAACCGGTCAGGGTAATGATGGTGTGCCAGTCGACCGCGCCAGGCAGATCGGGCCAGCGAAAATCGGCCAGAAATGCCAGAACCACACCAATAACGACGAGTAAATGCAAAATCGAGTCATGCAAAAAAGATCGAAACAGCTGCGGCATGATGGCGGTGCGCCTTAAAGGTTAACGTGTTTCGTAAAATTTCTGGAATACGGCCAGGGTTTCATCACTGACGTGATGCTCAATCCCTTCAGAGTCACGGCGGGCCGTTTCCGGGCTGATCCCCAGCGCCAGCAGGAAGGTTTCAACGATGTGATGACGGGCCCGGCTCTCCTCAGCCAGTTTTTCGCCTTCGCGGGTCAGAAACACACCACGGTAAGGAACCTGCTCAACCAGCCCGGCGCTGCCGAGACGTTTCAGCATCTTGGCGACCGTCGGCTGCGAAACGCCTAAGCGTGCGGCCATATCAACCTGGCGTGCTTCGCCAAATTCACCAATCAAATCAGAAATTAACTCAACGTAGTCATCAATTAATTCACGACGATGCGCTTCACGCACCTGCCGAAAACCTTCGACATGCTCTTCAATATCTTTCAGTGGTCCTTGCGGGGCAGAAACCACGCTTTTGGCACGACGAGTCATTCAGCTTCCTCTTTATTATGTTCCGTACTGTCACTGCCGTACGGATGTAGCTGCGCTCATTGTAAACCAGGTGCAAAGAAGCTCAAATTTTTCGTGATTAGCCTTGGCTAAATGATATAGCCAATGCTATATTTGTTGATAATGTAAGCAGCCGGAGATGAAGATCATGTTCGATCCCTATCTGTTACTGTTGTTGTTTATGGGTTACGTCGCCGGACTCTGCTTACTTTTACGTCGATACTGATTGGGAGGTGATTCTATGAGCACCCTGAAATGCTGTGCAGACTGCAGCAAATGCTTCCAGGCTGAAAAGAGAACAACCACGGAGATGAAATCCTGGCTGTGCCTGCTGACGCGTTCCCCATTCACGCTGCGCCTGATGCTGATTGAAAAATTACTGGGCAAAAAGCCTGAAGATCGTCGCTGCCAGAATCTGATCTGGCGCGGTTAATTTTTTCACAGCCACCCCTTTGGTGCCTTTCAGCAAACGGCTGAAGGGCCGCTTCGGTTTTTCTGCTCGTGCCCTTTTCTGCTGCCATCTTTTCTGCTGCCATCATCGTTACCGCCGTCAACGACGCCCACAGCAAGCCGTCACCGCGTTATCGCAGATCTCTCCACCCGCTTTTCTCGTTTTGATCGGCGCTTACTCCGGTTAGCAGCCGAAGACGGCCTGGTGGCTGCGGCAGTCTGAATCGCGCGCAATAAAAAACGGCCCATAAAGGGCCGTTTTTTGGCAGGTCGTCTAAGCTGAAACTTAGAAGCTGTAACCTACGCCAGCAATCCAGGTGCCAACGTCAACGTTACGGATGCGGCTCTGCTCGTAGCCCACGTCCAGTGCAACGTTTTCGATTGGGTTGAACTGCATACCTGCACCGTAAGAGAAACCTACGTCGCTTGAATCAGATTTGTCACGTGATGCAGTATCGTTCTGCTGGAATTTACCGTAGCCGATACCCACAACACCGTAGATGCTTGCCCAGTCGTTCAGACGGAAAGCAGGACCACCGGTCACACCGTAGTATTGGCCTTTGTTATAAATGCCAGAATCGGTGTTATCTTTTTCTGTGTAGGTGAATGAGCCGATCCAACCCAGTGGGTTAGAACCGTCTTCGTAGCGGTATTTCAGGTTGAAGCCGTTAGCTTTGTTAGCCACGCCCTGGTAATCGCTCTGAGCATAGCCACCAGTTACGGTGCTCTGTGCCATTGCTGAACCTGCAGATACTGCCAGTACACAGGCTAATGCTGAAAGACATGCAATTTTTTTCATAACCACCTCAAATGTGAAAATACTTCTCTCCTGACAACGCTGAAAATATAACAAAAAATAGCGAGAAACTCTGCCCGCATTTTGTTGTCTAACAGAATGTTTGGTGTAACAGGAAGTTAATGCGACATCCTATGTCATTCATTTTTCTTATAAAAACCGTCATCTTACTGCAATAAATTTTTTTTCCTCTTTTGGGTCTTTAAGTTAAATCCTAAAAAATCCTGACGTTTCTTTACCAAAATGGCCCTGAATCCGGACAAAATTTGTGCAGTTAACGCAAATTTAAACGTCACTCTGTCATTTTTTTGGCCGCCATTTCCTTTACACTCACTGACTCATCGGGTTAACCACCAGGAAATGTACACAGGATGTCTGCCTCTTCAGCTTCAAAAAACCTTACGCCCGTATTGCTACCGATTACTGTGCTGCTGATCGCGATGTTATCGCTCCAGGGCGGTGCTTCCCTGGCCAAAACGCTGTTCCCCAGCGTTGGGGCAACCGGCATTACTGCACTGCGTCTTGGCTTTGGCACGCTGATCCTCTGTGTGATCTTTAAACCGTGGCGCTTACGCTTCAGCCGGGAACAGCGTAAACCGCTGCTGATGTATGGCCTGGCGCTGGGCGCGATGAATTTTCTGTTCTACCTGGCGATTCGGACCGTACCGCTCGGCGTGGCGGTCGGACTTGAGTTTACCGGCCCGCTGGCGCTGGCGCTATTTGGATCGCGTCGCCTGCTCGATTTTGTCTGGGTGCTGCTGGCGGTCATCGGATTAGGATTTTTGTTGCCGTTGGGTGCCGGAATGGCAACCATCGATCCGCTGGGCGCGGCACTGGCGGTCGGCGCAGGCGCCTGCTGGGCGATTTATATTCTGGCGGGTCAGCGCGCCGGTGCCGAACACGGTCCCGCCACGGTAGCGATCGGCTCCCTGATTGCGTCGGTCATTTTTGTCCCGCTCGGCCTGACCTTCGCCGAAAGCGGTATCTGGCACTGGAGTATTCTCCCGATGGCGCTGCTGGTGGCGTTACTCTCCAGCGCTATCCCCTACTCGCTTGAAATGATCGCCCTGACGCGCTTACCGGCCCGTATCTTTGGCACGCTGATGAGTCTGGAGCCGGCGATGGCGGCCTTTTCCGGCATGCTGTTTCTCGGTGAGACCTTAACCCTGACGCAATGGCTGGCGCTGCTGGCGATCATCAGCGCCTCAGCCGGTTCGACTCTCACGATGAAGCCGAAAAAGAACCAGTTGAGCGAAGTGGAAATTAACACCGGCACGCCCAAATAAGCGATAAATAGCGTCGGGTTCAATCGTTTAAATAACAATCACACTCAACGTGAGAATTATTCTTAACTAAATCAACAGGCTGTCTTTCGTATTTTGAAACAGTCGCTTATCGGTTATTTACATATAAGATTAACCTGATGTTTTTGTTGCTAAAATTCTCAGGTTTATATTTTAACATTTCGTTAATCTTTCCCGACTGCCATCCGCCGTTCCAAAGTTACACGCTATTTCATTCATCGATACGGCCGTTAATGCAAAGCTGAAAACCGCTGCTATACTTATCCGGTACTTGATTAGGACAACCATCAAAGAGAGGACTGAAACGATGAGTACCGCTAAATTGGTTAAAACTAAATCTTCCGACCTGATTTATACCCGTAACGATGTGGCAGATGATGAGAAAAAAGCCACCATTGAGGTATTGAACCGTCTGGTTGTCGAGTTTATTGATCTGTCTTTGATCACCAAGCAGGCCCACTGGAACATGCGTGGCGCTAACTTTATTGGTGTACATGAAATGCTGGACGGCTTCCGTACCGCCATCACTGACCATCAGGACACCATTGCAGAACGTGTTGTACAGTTAGGCGGCGTCGCGCTGGGTACCGCGCAGGTGGTGAATGATAAAACCCCACTGAAAAGCTATCCGCTTAACATCCACAGCGTGCAGGACCATCTGAAAGCGCTGGCTGATCGTTACAGCATCGTGGCGAACGATACCCGTAAAGCTATCTCAGAAGTGAAAGATGAAGATACCGCGGATATCTTTACCGCTGCTTCACGTGACCTGGATAAATTCCTGTGGTTTATCGAAGCGAACATTGAATAATTTCCATTGATTCATCAATGAGACAAAAATGGCGGGGAGACCCGCCTTTTTTACGTCTGCACGATCGTAATTTTATGACCCTGTTAACAGTTCTTCCCTCCTTCGCTTCACAGCTTTAACATCTGAGGCACACTACCGGTTGCACCAAAACAGCAACTTGCACTAATTTGGGTCACCAAATTAGTGCAGAGGCAGATATTCCTGCAAAATCGAGTCAGCTGGGTTATTTAACCTACTGATTTGGTGTATTTTGCAAAGTTGGCATAATTCTTTCATATGACAAGCCGCAAACACAGGCCCTGCCGCCTGGTAGTAATAAGGAAAAATGATGAAGTCACTGTTAAAAGTTTCTGTGGCCGCGCTGGCGCTGGCCTTCTCCCTCTCTTCCACTGCAGCAGAAAAGAAACTGGTGGTCGCCACTGACACCGCCTTCGTTCCTTTTGAGTTCAAACAGGGCGACAAATATGTCGGCTTCGACGTTGATCTGTGGGATGCGATCGCTAAACAACTGAAGCTCGATTACACCCTCAAGCCAATGGATTTCAGCGGCATTATTCCGGCACTGCAGACCCGCAACGTCGATCTGGCGCTGGCGGGAATTACCATTACCGAAGAACGTAAAAAGGCGATCGAGTTTTCTGATGGCTATTACAAAAGCGGTCTGCTGGTAATGGTGCGTAATAACGAAAACGACATCAAAGGCATCAGCGATCTGACCGGCAAAGTAGTGGCAGTGAAGAGCGGCACCGGCTCGGTGGATTACGCCAAAGCCAACATCAAAACCAAAGATCTGCGTCAGTTCCCGAACATCGATAACGCCTACATGGAACTTGGCACCAACCGCGCTGACGCGGTTCTGCACGATACACCAAACATCCTCTACTTCATCAATACCGCCGGTAAAGGCCGCTTTAAAGCGGTAGGCGAATCGATTGAAGCGCAGCAGTACGGCATCGCCTTCCCGAAAGGCAGCGACGATTTACGTGAAAAAGTAAACGGCGCACTGAAAACCATCAAAGAGAACGGCACTTACAATCAGCTGTATAAAAAATGGTTCGGTACTGAGCCTAAATAACAATTTGCAGCAGTTTTAATTTTCAGCAGGGAAACGTTTTCCCTGCTTTTTTCCTCGCAACATATCTGGAGTCACACCATGGAGTTTGACTGGAGCGTTATCTGGCCCGCCATGCCGGCGCTGCTCGAAGGCGCGAAGATGACCTTAATCATCTCAATCATCGGACTGGTGGGCGGATTGATTATCGGCCTCGTCGCCGGTTTCGCCCGCGCTTACGGCGGCTGGATCACCAACAACATTGCGCTGGTGTTTATTGAAATCATCCGCGGCACCCCGATTGTGGTGCAGGTGATGTTCATCTATTTCGCCCTGCCGATGGCCTTCCCCGACCTGCGTATCGATCCGTTCAGCGCGGCCGTGGTCACCATTATGATTAACTCCGGCGCCTACATTGCGGAAATTACCCGTGGTGCGGTGCTGTCGATCAACAAAGGCTTTCGTGAAGCGGGCCTGGCGCTCGGCCTGTCGAGCCGCGAAACCCTGCGCTATGTGATTATGCCCCTGGCACTGCGCCGCATGTTGCCACCGCTGGGTAACCAGTGGATTGTCAGCATCAAAGATACCTCGCTGTTTATCGTTATCGGTGTCGCTGAACTGACGCGTCAGGGTCAGGAGATTATCGCCGGTAACTTCCGCGCGCTGGAGATCTGGAGCGCCGTCGCGATCATCTATCTGGTGATTACCCTGGTGTTGAGCTTTGTGCTGCGCCGTGTTGAGAAAAGGGTGAAAATCCTGTGATTGAATTTAAAGATGTCTCGAAGCATTTTGGTCAGACCCAGGTGCTGCATAACATTGACCTGAAGATTAATCAGGGCGAAGTCGTGGTGATTATCGGACCGTCCGGCTCAGGTAAATCCACCCTGCTGCGCTGCATTAACAAACTGGAAGAGATCACCAGCGGCGAACTGATCGTCGATGGCCTGCGGGTTAACGATCCGAAAGTAGATGACCGCCTGATCCGTCAGGAAGCGGGCATGGTATTCCAGCAGTTTCACCTGTTCCCACAGATGAGCGCGCTGGATAACGTCGCCTTTGGTCCGATTCGGGTACGCGGCGCCAGCAAAGAGGCGGCACGTCAGCTGGCGAAAGAGCTGCTGGGCAAAGTGGGGCTGGCAGAACGCGCCCATCACTTCCCGTCCGAGCTTTCCGGCGGCCAGCAGCAGCGGGTAGCGATTGCCCGTGCGCTGGCGGTGAAACCCAAAATGATGCTGTTCGATGAGCCGACCTCGGCGCTGGACCCGGAACTGCGTCACGAAGTGCTGAAAGTGATGCAGGACCTGGCGGAAGAAGGCATGACGATGGTGATCGTGACCCACGAAGTGGGCTTCGCGAAGAAAGTCGCATCGCGTCTGATCTTTATCGACAAAGGCCGCATCGCCGAAGATGGCGATCCGGACAGCCTGATCAGCAATCCTCCCAGCGACCGTCTGCGCGAATTTCTGCAGCACGTCTCGTGATCACGGGCGGGCCGCACTGCCGGCCCGCTTTTTCTGCCCAGCCTGATTGAGAGCCGGCTGGCATCCGACTCACATGGCCGTCCGATGCCGAGCGCCCGCACCCGCACCTTACTCACCCTGTTCCGCAATGCGCTGGAGGTGGTGATCACTACCATCACCCTTATGATCCGGCTCTGAGATTGATGTGAACATTGCGCCGCTGCTGGCCGATGCCGGTGCGCTGGGGCTGGCGATCTCATTCGGCTCACAGACGCTGGTGAGCGATATCATTACCGGTATCTTCATCCAGTTCGAAAACGGGATGAATACCGGCGATCTGGTGACCATCGGTGCCATTACCGGCACGATAGAGCGGATGTCGATTCGCTCGGTCAGCGTGCGTCAGGATACCGGCGCCTATCACATCATTCCCTGCTCATCGATAACTCCCTTTGCCAACTTTGTGCGCGACATCGGGTCGTTTTTCGCCAACTATGATGTGGATCGCAATGAGGATAGCGAACGCGCTAATCAGACGTTGCAGGCGGCGGTGAAAGAGTGACTGGAGAATCCGGAAATTCGCGGCAGGGTGACTGGCGAGCCAGGTTTTGCCGGGCTGGTCGGCCTGACCGACCAGGCGTTTAGGGTGCGCGTCTCCTTTACTACCCAACCGCTGAAGCAGTGGACAGTGCGTTTTGCGCTGGACGATAAAGTGAAGAAGCACTTTGACGCCGCCGGGATTAAAGCGCCGCACCAGAGAGTGCAGGTGATGCAAACCGCCAGCGATGTGGCCGATGCCGCCGCTGCCATAAGTTCAGGGCGGGCCCGCCGGCCCGCCCTGAGGATTAGCGGCTGAGTCCTTTTGTGCGCTGAGCGGCGGGCATAAAACTCCACGCCAGGAAGCGGCTCTGTTTCTGTCCCTGCGCCATATTCACTACCCGGACCTCAGCAACATCAAGCGCTTTTAGCTGTTTTTCCAGCGTGGCTAAATTCTCTTTACGCGACACCAGCGAGGTAAACCAGATCACCTGGCGACCCAGCGCCACGCTTTCACCGATCATCTTACCGACAAACGCCTTTTCGCCGCCGACGCACCACAGCTCATTGTGCTGACCGCCGAAGTTAAGCGGCGCATTTTTATCAAGGCCCAGATTGCGCACTTTACGCTGCGATCCCGCCGCCGCCTCCTCAGCCGAAGCGTGGAACGGCGGATTACACATTACCGCGTGGAAAAATTCGGTTTTACTCACCACGCCTGACAGTACCGCATCGCTGTTTTTCTGCCGGCGCAGGCGGATCTGGCGCGCCAGGCCGGGATTAGCGGCGACAATCCGGTTGGCGGCTTTGATCGCCGCCTCATCAATTTCGGTGCCGGTGAAGCGCCAGCCATACTCCGCCGCGCCAATCAGCGGATAGATGCAGTTTGCACCGCAGCCAATATCGAGCACGTCAACCGTCGGAATGACGCCGTGGTTATCCAGCGCCAGCAGATCGGCCAGATAGTGCAGGTAATCGGCGCGGCCCGGCACGGGCGGGCAAAGCGAACCCGGTGCCAGCTGCCAGTCGATGCCGTAAAACAGTTTAATCAGCGCCTGATTGAGCAACATCACCGCGTCCGCGTCGGCAAAATCGATCGACTGCACGCCATAGCCGTTGGGCCGCACTTTGGCCGCCAGCGGCGGATGTGCAGCGGTTAACGCGGCAAAATCGTATTCGCCCTGGTGGCGATTGCGGGCGTGGAAAGGCGACGAGCTGGCTGACTTTTTCATACGTTCTCTCAATTATTCAGGCGCGCGTACAATACGCTGTAGGCGGCGGAAAATAAACCCGCACAATCCGCTTACGCATTTGGGGTGTTGCCAGACGATGCTGTCGGGCTAAGATGAATAAAATTCCCCACCGGAGAGGTTATGACGCATAAACGCTATTCCTATCAACCGCGTGCCGGCCACGGTCTGCCCCACGATCCGCTGAACGCTATCATCGGCCCGCGTCCGATTGGCTGGATCAGTTCGATCAGCACCAGCGGTCAGCGCAATCTGGCACCTTACAGCTTTTTTAACTGCTTTAACTACCATCCGCCGATCATCGGTTTCGCCAGCAGCGGCTGGAAAGACAGCGTACAGAATATCGCTGACACCAAAGAGTTTGTCTGGAATCTGGCGACCCGGCCACTGGCTGA
The DNA here is from genome assembly GCF_037149395.1 of Pantoea sp. USHLN298. Classification (NCBI taxonomy): domain Bacteria; kingdom Pseudomonadati; phylum Pseudomonadota; class Gammaproteobacteria; order Enterobacterales; family Erwiniaceae; genus Pantoea; species Pantoea sp. USHLN298. The sequence goes on along the minus strand of NZ_JBBCRO010000001.1, from coordinate 457,044 downwards.
AGCGATGAATGAGAGCTCGGCGTCACTGCCCGCCGATCAGGATGAGTTTGCCTATGCCGGACTGACGCCGTTACCCGCCTCACAGGTGAAAGCCAGCCTGGTCGGCGAGAGCCCGGTTAACTTTGAGTGTCGGCTGACGCAGCTGATCCAGTTACAGGATGCGCAGGGAAAGCCGATAGAGAGCTGGCTGGTGCTGGGCGAAGCGGTGGCGATCCACATCAGTGAAACGTTGCTGGAAGCGGGTATTTATCAGACCGCCAAAGCCGAGCCGATTCTGCGTGCCGGTGGACCCAGCGCCTACTACGGCATCAGCGAAGCGCAACGCTTCGATTTAGTTCGCCCCGACGCGCGCCGCCGCTAAGGGTTAAAGCGCATCAGGCCGATGCGCTTTAATTTCGCCTACCGCCCTGGCAATCTCCGGTGCCAGCCAGCGGTCCTGTTGCCAGCTTGCCACATGCTGTCGCAGATGCCGCCAGGCACGTAAGGTGCCACGGGCTAACCGCGCCTCGCCGTGAAATTCCAGTGCCTGTGCGGCCAACAGGTATTCGATAGCGATGATGTGATCGACATTGTTCACCAGCTTTAACAGCTTGAGTGCGGAGCCGGTGCCGAGACTCAGGTGATCCTCCTGCAATCCGGAGGTGACGTAGTTGTCCAGCACGGCCGGTTGTGCCAGCTGGCGGTTTTCCGCGCAGAGCGACGCCGCAACATATTGGGCAATCATCATGCCGGAATTGACGCCAGGCTGCGCCACCAGAAACGGCGGCAGCCCACTCACCAGTGGATTAACCAGCCGATCGAGCCGCCGTTCGGCAATGCTACCCAGCTCCGCCAGCGCGATTGCCAGTAAGTCACACGCCATTGCCACCGATTCGCCGTGTGGATTGGCCTGCGAAACCACCCGCCATGCCTGAGGCGTGCCGAGCACCAGCGGATTGTCAGTACAGGCATTCAGCTCGGTCGACACCTGCCACTGCGCATGATCGAACTGATCGCGACAGGCACCATGCACTTGCGGCATTGAGCGCAGGCTGAGAGCATCCTGAGTGCGAATGCCCTGACTCTCGCTTAACACCCTGCTGTCTGCTAATAACTGACGTAAACGTTCACCGCTACGCTGGATACCGGGACTGGCTTTCAGCGCCAGCACCTCAGGATCAAAAGCCGCCAGCTGGCCACGCAAGGCTTCAAAACTCATCGCGCCAGTGACATCGGCCCAGTCCAGCAGACGTTCGGCATCGTCGAGCGCCAGGCAGGCCAGACCGGTCATACACGGCGTGCCGTTGACCAGACTCAGCCCCTCTTTTGCCGCAGGCCGATAAGGCGTTAATCCATTGCGCTCCAGCGCCTGCTGCGCCGGCATCAGCTGCCCATCATACTCCACGTCACCGATGCCAATCAGCGCCAGGCTAATGTGCGCCATATGGGTCAGGTAGCCCACCGAGCCCTGAGACGGAACCTGCGGCGTGATGTGCAAATTAAGCAGCGCCAGCAGTCGTTCCACCAGCGCCACCGACACGCCCGATTTACCGTGACTGTAATTAGCAATCGCGGCACACAGAATGGCGCGGACCTCGGGCTTTCCCAGACCGGGCCCGACGCCACAGGCGTGACTGAGTAAGGTATTCCGTGACAGCTGGCTCAGCTCATCGTCCGGCAGGGTGATATTGCACAGCGCGCCGAGGCCAGTATTGATGCCATAGGCCACCTCTCCTGCCGCCACGATATTACCGACAATTTCCCGACCCTGGGCAATGCGCTGCCAGGCACTGTCGCTCAGCGTCAGCGTCGCGCCCTGTCGCGCCACCTGAACCACGTCCCGCCACTGTAGCGGCGTATCGCCCCAGACGATAGTCTGACTCATAGCACCGGCTCCACCTGATGATGACTGGAAATGAACTGTTTAAAACGCGCCGATCCCTGCTCACCAAACATCTCCTGTGGCGTGCCCTGACAATCGATGGTGCCCTGATGCATAAATACCACCCGGTTAGAGACGTTACGCGCGAATCCCATCTCATGCGTAACCACCAGCATGGTACGTCCCTCTTCCGCCAGGCTGCGCATCACCTTCAGCACCTCCCCCACCAGTTCGGGATCGAGCGCCGAGGTCGGTTCATCAAACAGCATGACTTCAGGGTCCATCGCCAGCGCGCGGGCAATCGCCACCCGCTGCTGCTGTCCGCCTGAGAGCTGCGCCGGATAGAAATCCTTGCGGTTCAGCAAGCCAACACGATCCAGCAGCTTCTCTGCCTCGGCGATGCAGGCTTTTTTGTCACGCTTCAGCACGTAATGCGGTCCTTCAATGACGTTTTGCAGCACCGTTAAATGTGACCAGAGATTAAAACTCTGAAATACCATGCCAAGCCGCGAGCGCAACCGCTCAATCTGTCGCGGATTCGCTGCCAGCTGATGACCACGGGCATGGCGCTTCATCTCAATGGTTTCGCCGCCGACACTGACCACGCCGGCATCAGGCGTCTCTAACAGATTGATGCAGCGCAGCAAGGTACTTTTCCCCGAGCCGCTGGCACCCAGAATCGAAATGACATCTCCCTGGTGCGCTTGCAGTGAGATGCCTTTCAGCACCTCCATCGCACCAAAGGATTTATGGATATCGCTGGCCGACAGCGTGACAGGTGGCAGGGTTGACATATTATTCTCCTCCGGGGATCGGCTTAGCGGTTGGTAACGGCTTTTTTGCCGGTTTATGTACCGGTGTCAGACGCCGCTCCAGCAAGGCATACAGTTGAACGATAATGAAATTGAGGATCAGGTAGATTGCCGCGGCGCAGAGAAACACTTCCATGGTGCGGTAGGTTCGCTGAATAATCTGCTGCGCCACGCCGGTGACGTCCCAAACCGTGACCAGGCTGGCCAGCGCGGTCGATTTGACCAGCAGAATCGCCTCCGTCGAGTAGGCGGGCAGCGCATAGCGCAACATCACTGGCGCAATAATTCGCCGCAGCAGCAGGCCGCGCGACATACCACACGCCATGCCCGCTTCCACCTGGCCGGGCGGCACCGCCAGTAATGCGCCACGCAGAATCTCTGCGGTGTAGGCAGCGGTACAGAGTGACAGCGCCAGCACCGCGCAGCTAAACGGCTCACGCAAAAACGGCCAGACGAAACTGTGACGGATCACGCCAAACTGCCCGAGTCCGTAGTAGATCAGGAACAGCTGAATCATCAGCGGTGAACCGCGAAACACCAGAATATAGCCACGGGCAAAGGCGCTAAGCAGCCGCCAGCGGCTCATGCGCATCGCCAGGATACCCACTGCCAGCACGCCGCCGCACAGGAAGGCGCTGATAAACAGGCCGAGGGTTACCGGCAACGCGGCGCTCAGCTTAAGAAAGGTGTCACTGAGAAAAGCAAAATCGATCATTATCGGACTCCTTAATGCTGGGCTGCGGTACGGCTTTGCCAGGCACGACCGAGGCGGGATTCGGCCCGCAAAAAGGCACGGTTCGACAGCAGCGTCAGCGCCAGATAGCAGGCACCGCCGACCAGGTAAAAGGTGAAGTATTCCCGGGTGGAACCGGCCGCGATCTGGCTGGCGCGCATCAGTTCCACGATGCCGGTCACCGACACCAGCGCGGAATCTTTCAGGCTCATCTGCCAGACGTTTGACAGCCCCGGCAGCGCATAGCGCGCTACCTGAGGCAGCAGGATGCGCTGCCGTATGCGCCAGCGCGGCATCCCGATAGCTACCGCGGCTTCAATCTCCCCTTTTGCCAGCGCCAGTCGGGCGGCACGGTAGACTTCCGCCTGATAAGAGCCGGAAATCAGCCCGATAGCCAGCGCGCCGATCAGAAACGGCGGCGCTTCGATAAACCCATCAGCACCAAACAGCTGCCCTATCAGGGTGATCAAACCCGATCCGCCGAAGTAGAACAGGTAGATCACCAGCAGTTCAGGAATGCCGCGAAAGACCACCGAATAGCCTTCTCCCAGCCAGCGCACGGCCCGGTGCGGCGATAGCTTTGCCGCCGCCACGCCGGACCCTACTACCGCTCCGACCAGCAGCGCGGCAAAGGAGAGCAGCACGGTGGTCAGCGTCGCGCTCAGGATCAAGCGACCCCAACCGTCTGCGCCAAAACTCAGCAGGCTCATCATGATTTACCTCACTCAGGGGGTGACGTCTGTTTTAAACCACTTCTCACTCAGTTTTTTCACCGTGCCATCGGCCAGCGCTGCCTGGATCGCCTGATCGAGTCTGGCTTTCAGATCGTTATCCGCCATCCGTACCCCCATCGCTTCGCCCTCGCCCCAGATCGGACCGCCCAATTGTGGGCCGCTAAAGCTGAGGTTGCTGTTATCGGGACGCGCCAGCATCGACTGCGCAAACGTCACGTCGTCAAACACGGCGTCGATACGACCCGCCTGCAAATCGAGAATCGCGTCGGCAGAGCTGGTGTACTCGCGAACATCGGCGACATCTTTGAAATATTTATCGATGAACGGCGTATAGACCGTGCCAGAGGCGATCCCGATGCTTTTCCCCTTCAGCGCCGCTTTCAGCGGAGCAATGGCTTGCTCGATCTGCTGAGCATCATCATGCAGCTTGATGATTTGGGCATCGGCAGGCAGCAGACTGCCTTTGGTGCTGATAAAGGTGGCGGGCGTTGAGGCGTAAGGTACGGTGAAATTCACCACTTTTTTGCGATCGGGAGTGATAACAATCGCGTCCATAATCACATCATATTTCCCGGCGTTGAGGCCAGCGATCATCCCATCCCAGTTCTGCACTACCAGCTTGCACTGGATTGCCATGCGCTGACACAGGTCAGCCATCAGTTCCGGCTCAAAGCCACCCAGCTTGCCGCCAGGCAGGGTAAGGTTCCAGGGTTCGTAACTGCCTTCGGTAGCAATAGTGATCGATTTCCACTCTTTCGCCTGGGCAGTCACGCCACAGAGCAACAGGCTGGAAGCAAGGGTCGCGAGCGTTAAACGACGAAGGATCTGACGGTGTGTCATACGGTTCTCCTGAAAAGTTGCGGCCTGGTCATCGCCCTGGCGAGATTTAACATAAATTTCACAGGATGATATGTCATGTATATACAAGTTAACGTGGCGCAGTTCATTGCCGTCTTTATCGTTTTGTGAGCCAGACAAGAATTATTCTGCGTGAATGGCCGTCGTTGCACTTGTACATACAACTTAGCAAAGGTTATGCCAGCTCTGTTCTGGCGGTGGAAGGCGGGTTAACAGCGGGCGACACGCGGGTATGCGTCCGCTGTTGCACCTGATTAGCGCAGCGATGCACCGGGTAAGTGCATCGGACTATCAGGCGCTGGCTTGCATCAGCATCCGCTGCAACATCGCTTTCAGTAATTTTTGCAGCTGGCTGGCGCGTGTCTGCTGCCACGCATAGGGCGGCGTCTCATCCATGTAATTAAGCTGCGCCAGCTCCAGCTGTACCGCCTGGATCTGCTGCTGCGGCTGACCGTAAGCGCGGGTGATGTAGCCGCCTTTGAAACGTCCATTCACCACCCAGCTGTAATCACTCTGTTCGGCACACACCGCCTGAATGGCGGCAATCAGCGCCGGACTGCAGCTGGCGCCGTCGTTGGTGCCGACGTTGAGATCGGGCAAACGCCCCTCAAACAGGCGCGGAATCTCGCTGGCGATAGAGTGCGCATCAAACAGCAGCGCATAACCATGCTGCGCTTTCAGGCGTGCCAGCTCCAGCTGGATCTGCTGGTGATAGGGTTGCCAGATCTGGTCAATATAACCCTGACGCTGAACCGCATCCGGCGTTTTACCGGGCGCAAAAGTGGGCGTGCCGTCAAACAGCGTCTCCGGAAACAGGCCGGTGGTGGCGGTGCTGTAGAGCGGCTGGTTATCCGGCGGCCGGTTGAGATCGATCACGTAACGGGAATAGTGACCAATCAGCACGCTGGCCCCCAGATCACGGACAAAATCGTACAGCAGCGGAATGTGCCAGTCGGTGTCCGGCAGGCCGCGTGCGTCCTCGCTCAGTCCGGCTTCAACCTCTGGCGTCAGTGCGGTACCGGCATGCGGGATGCTGACCAGCAGCGGCAGCTGGCCCTGAGTAAAATGAAAAGCATTCATCGGCGTTCTCCACGATAGATGACGGTACAGGGCAACTCGCCCCCCAGCCAGTAAACCAGTTCCGCCGGACGAGCCAGCGGCCAGTGGACAAAGTTCGCTACTTTTCCCGCTTCGAGCGAACCCTGTGTGTCGGCTAACCCCAGCGCCTGAGCGCCATAGAGTGTGACCCCGGCCAGCGCCTCTTCCGGCGTCATGCCAAACAGCGTACAGCCCATGTTCAGCATCAGCCGCAGCGACAGAGCGGGTGAAGTACCAGGATTGGCGTCACTGGCCAGCGCCATCGGCACGCCGTAGCGACGAAACAGTTCCACCGGCGGACGCTGGGTTTCACGCAGCATATAAAACGCACCGGGCAGCAAAACGGCGACCGTGCCGTGCTGCGCCATCGCCTGCGCATCGGCTTCGGTCGCATATTCAAGATGATCGGCCGACAAGGCTCCAAAGCTGGCCGCCAGCGTCGCCCCGCCCAGCGATGAAAGCTGCTCAGCATGCAGCTTCACCGGCAGTCCCAGCGCTTTCGCGCATTCAAATACCCGCGTCACCTGCTGCGGTGAAAACGCCAGATGCTCGCAAAAGGCATCGACCGCATCGGCCAGTCCCGCTGCTTTCACCGCAGGCAACAGGCGCTGGCAGATGATATCAATCCAGCCCTCCGGATGATGTTTAAACTCCGGCGGAAACGCATGGGCGGCCAGACAGGTTGCCCGCACGTCAGCGGCCACGCTGGCACCCAGCCGGCGAATCGCACGCAGCATCCGCAGTTCGCTCTCTTCATCCAGCCCGTAGCCGGACTTGATCTCAACGGTGGTGACGCCTTCCGCCAGCAGGCGATCGAGCCGCCAGCGTGCCGCGGCTACCAGTTGATCCTCGGTCGCGTTGCGGGTGGCGCGCACGGTAGAGAGGATGCCGCCGCCCTGCGCCGCAATCTCCGCATAACTGACACCATTCAGGCGCTGCTCGAACTCCTGGCTGCGATCGCCGCCAAACACCAGATGAGTATGACAATCCACCAGCCCCGGCGTAATAATGCCGCCGGGCAGCAGGTGGTGCTGTTCGGCGATAAAAGCGGGCATCTTCGCTTCAGGGCCGACCCACACCAGCCTGCCCGCCCGGACGACCAGCGCGCCCTGCGGGATCAGATGGTACTTTCCGTCACGCATGGTGACCAGATCGGCTCCGGTCCACACACTCTCTACGCGCATATCCTCTGCCATCGCTGCCTCATGCCTCCGCCGTTTACACTGTGCGTTAAAGTATGTATATGTATATACAACTACATCCGTTGAGGATCAACCATGGCGACTTTTTTTGCCCCGCGCGCAATGCTGGCTGAAGGCTGGCGACATCAGGTTCGGATCTCGGTCAATCCGGCCGGTTTTATTGATGCAGTGACCCCCGACAGCCACGACGCCGGGGCGATCCGGCTGAATGGCGAGGTGATCCCGGCGATCGCTAATCTGCATTCACACGCCTTTCAGCGCGCCATGGCGGGATTAGCCGAGGTGGCGGGCGATCCGCAGGACAGTTTCTGGACCTGGCGCGATCTGATGTACCGGATGGTGCAGCGCCTGACGCCGGAACAGGTCGGCGATATTGCCGCTCTGCTCTACATTGAGATGCTGAAAGGCGGCTACAGCCAGGTGGCAGAATTTCACTATCTGCATCATGATCCTGACGGCGCGCCCTACCCGGACGACGCGATGCTGCAACAGCTGATCCGCGCGGCAGAGATCGCGGGAATCGGTCAGACCCTGCTGCCGGTGCTCTACAGCTACAGCGGTTTTGGTGCCCAGCCGCCTGCGGCCGGACAGAAACGCTTTATTCAGCAAACCGAGAGTTATCTGCAGCAGCAGTCGCGGTTGCATGCGCTGCAACGAAACCGGCCGCTGCTGAATGCCGGTCTCTGCTTCCATTCGCTGCGCGCGGTGAGTGAAAGTCAGATGCATCAGGTGCTGGCAGCCAGTGATCCGGCGCTGCCGGTGCATATTCACGTTGCTGAACAGCAAAAAGAGGTCAGCGACTCGCTGGCGTGGAGCGGTGAACGACCCGTGTCGTGGCTGCTGAATCGCTTTGCGGTCGACGCGCGCTGGTGCCTGATTCACGCCACTCATCTGGATGAGAGCGAACTGTCACGTCTCGCTGCCAGCGGCGCGGTGGCGGGATTATGCCCGACCACCGAAGCCAACCTCGGTGATGGCATCTTTCCGGCAGTGGAGTATATCGCCCAGGGCGGACGCTGGGGTATTGGCTCGGACAGCCACGTTTCGCTGAGTATCAACGAAGAGTTACGCTGGCTGGAATATGCCCAGCGGCTGCGTGACCAGCGCCGCAATCGTATCACTCTGCCGGGCCAGGCCTCGGTCGGCGATCTGCTGTGGCAGCAGGCAGCGGCAGGCGGCGCTCAGGCGTGCGGCATTCAGCAAGGGTCGCTGGCGGTGGGACAGCGGGCCGACTGGCTGGTGCTGCGTGACGAGGCGTGGCTCGGCAGCGTGGAGCCCCGTTCGGTGCTGAATCGCTGGCTGTTTGCCGGTCAGCGCGATCAGATCCGTGACGTCTACGTCGCCGGTAAAGCGGTTATCGAGGAGGGTTATCATCCGGCACAGGAAGCCTGTGCTGCCCGGTTCAGTCAGGCGATGGCGGCACTGCGATGATTCGATTTGCGTATGCTGAGCTGGCGGTCAGTCGCTGGCGTAACGGCGGCGGGGAGACCCGCGAGTTAATCAGTTATCCACCTGGCGCGGCCGCGTTTGAATGGCGAGCCAGCATCGCGACGCTGGCGCAGGACGGGCCGTTCTCCGCCTTTCCGGGCGTGGATCGCATCATCACTCTGCTGCACGGTGACGCGGTCGCCCTCACCGCTCCTGGCGTTGAGCAGCGTTTAACGCCGCTCCAGCCCTGGGCGTTTGCTGGCGAACTGGCGTTAAACGCCCGGCTTGAGGGCGGAATCAGTGAGGATTTCAATATCATGACCCGACGCGGGCAATGGCAGGCAACGGTTGAGGTGGTAACCGATGCGGTCAGCAGCCTGCACGGTGTCGCCTGGGTCGTGGCGGGTGCATGGCAGCTGGCAAACGGCGAGCGACTGACGGCACAGCAGGGTGCGGCCTGGGTTGATGAGACGATCCGGCTCAGCCCGATCGGCGACGATGCCCGGCTGCTGCTGACCCGGCTTAACCGTGTCCCTTGAAGCGGCCCAGCAATTTATAACGTGAGCCGGGATAGAGCAGGCGCGCATAGGTGACGATTTTGTTATCGCTCCAGGTCTGACGACGGATCAGCAAGCAGGGCTCATGCTCCTCCAGCGCCAGGTGCTTACGCTGACGCGCATCGGGCAGCACCGCTTCAACAATGTGCTCGCCCGCGGTCAGCGGCGCGACCCGCATCAGATAGGTGTAAGGCGTCTGGCTGTGGTAATCCTGGGTCAGATAATCGGGCGCCACCAGCGGGTTGACCAGTCGATCTTCCAGCTGCACCGGCAGCTCATTTTCGTAATGGACAATCAGCGAGTGATAGAGCGTCTGTCCGGTAGTGAGTCCCAGCACCGCCGCCTGCTCCGGATCGGCTTTATTCTGGCCGATAGCCAGGATTTTACAGCTATGCTGATGACCGCGCTGGGCGATCTCATCGGCGATGTTATGCACTTCCAGCATCGCGGTATAGCCTTTCATCTCGGCGACAAAGGTACCGACGCCCTGCATCCGTACCAGAAACCCTTCGCTGGTCAGTTCACGCAGCGCCCGGTTGATCGTCATCCGGCTGACGCCCAGTTCATTCACCAGTTCACTTTCTGAGGGCACACGCTGGTTCGCTTTCCATAGCCCTTCGCGAATCTGGCTGACAATCGCCTGCTTCACCCGCTGATAAATCGGCGCGGGTTCATCGCTCATGGCCGCAGCCAGTTGTGCCAGTGCCGTATGCTCGACCATTTGCTGTTCCTTATCCAGATAATGCCTCAAGTTTACTGTCTCGCTACGTGAATGTATATACATCCGTTTCCGTCGGCTGCGCCCCATCGGTGCAGGCTGTGCATCGCTCTGGTGCAGGTGCTGTGTCACACTTTGCCGATCGCCCAGACAGGGCGGGCAGTGCATTTTTGTGATCGGCCTGGCACGCCCTTTGCTACTTGTATAGACAAGAATAGACACTTATGCTTCACTCGCATTATCCCGCTGGATCAGGGCAATGAATATCACGCAGCCCCGCCAGCACACTTGTATAGACAGGAGTAGACTATGTCAGGTTCGTCGCAGGTATTACACCTGGTGCCGGGCGAGGTGGATCTCGCCACATTACGCGCTATCTATCAGGGTAACGTCACGCTTAGCCTTGATCAGTCAGCACGTCAGGCGATTGCCGATGCGCAGCAAACCGTCGAGGCCATCGTCGCCTCCGGCAAGGTGGTGTATGGCATTAATACCGGTTTCGGCAAGCTGGCGCAGACCCAGATTCCGGCGGGCCGGCTGGCCGATCTGCAACGTAACCTGGTGCTGTCGCACAGCGTCGGCCTCGGGGATCTGCTGCCGGACAATGTGACCCGTCTGGTGGTTGCCACCAAAATTATCAGCCTGGCGCGCGGTCACTCCGGGGTGCGGATCGAACTGGTCGAGGCGCTGCTGGCCCTGTTCAACGCGGGCGTGATGCCGGTTATTCCGGAGAAAGGCTCGGTCGGTGCCTCTGGCGATCTGGCGCCGCTGGCCCACATGTCGCTGATGCTGCTGGGCGAAGGCCAGGTGCGGCTCAACGGCGCGCTGATCCCGGCGACGGAAGGCCTGGCCGCGGTTGGGCTGGCACCGTTTGTGCTCGGGCCGAAAGAGGGGCTGGCGCTGCTCAACGGCACCCAGGTCTCGACCGCGCTGGCACTGCGTGGCCTGTTTGAGGGGGAAAACCTGTTTGCCGCCGGACTGATGGCCGGTGCGCTGTCGCTGGAAGCGATTAAAGGCTCGCTGAAGCCGTACGACGCCCGCATTCACCAGGCTCGCGGTCAGCAGGGGCAGATTGCGGTCGCCGCGGCGGTCAGCACCCTGATTGAGGGCAGTGAAATCCTCACCTCTCATACCCACTGCGGCCGGGTGCAGGACCCCTACTCCATCCGCTGCGTACCGCAGGTGATGGGGGCCTGTCTCGACAACCTGTGCCACGCGGCGCGGATATTGCAGATTGAAGCCAACGCCGCTTCTGATAATCCGCTGGTGTTCAGCGACAGCGGCGATGTGATCTCCGGCGGTAACTTCCATGCCGAGCCGGTGGCGTTTGCCGCGGATATCCTGGCGCTGGCGATTGCTGAAGTTGGCGCGATTTCTGAACGTCGCCTGGCGCTGCTGCTGGACACCGGTTTATCCGGTCTGCCACCGTTCCTGGTGCATGACGGCGGGGTTAACTCCGGCTTTATGATTGCTCAGGTCACCGCCGCGGCGCTGGCCTCCGAGAATAAATCGCTGGCGCATCCCGGCAGCGTGGACAGCCTGCCGACCTCCGCTAACCAGGAAGATCACGTTTCTATGGCGACCTACGCCGCCCGCCGCCTCGGCAGCATGTGTTTCAACAGCGCAGCGGTGGTCGGCATCGAAGCGATGGCCGCGGCGCAGGGCATTGAATTTAACCGACCGCTGAAAAGCTCGCCGACCCTTGAGCAGGCGATTGGCACTATCCGCGAGCAGGTGGCTTTCCTTGAAGAGGACCGCCTGCTGGCACCCGATATCGACGCGATGCGTCAGTGGGCTAGTCGCGCTGACTGGCCTCAGGCTTTGACCGCGCTGCTACCGAGCCTGCGCGCCTTCACTTCTGCTGAATAAGGAATCTGTAATGAGCGAAACCCTGTCTCAGGCCGTGGCCCGCGAAATTCGTGCCCCACATGGCACCACGCTGCACTGCGCCAACTGGCTGATTGAAGCCGCTTACCGGATGATCCAGAACAACCTCGATCCTGACGTTGCCGAGCGGCCGGAAGATCTGGTGGTTTATGGCGGCATTGGCAAAGCGGCGCGTAACTGGGAGTGCTTCGAGCAGATCCTGCGCTCGCTGAAGGCGTTACAGCCGGATGAGACGCTGCTGATCCAGAGCGGCAAGCCGGTCGGGGTGTTCCGTACCCATGCCGATGCACCCCGCGTGCTGCTGGCTAACTCCAACCTGGTGCCGCACTGGGCCAACTGGGATCACTTCCATGAGCTGGATAAGGCGGGCCTGATGATGTATGGCCAGATGACCGCCGGGTCGTGGATCTACATTGGCGCGCAGGGCATCGTGCAGGGAACCTACGAAACCTTCGTTGAAGCGGGACGTCAGCACTACAACAACGATCTGAGCGGACGCTGGATCCTCACTGCCGGTCTCGGCGGTATGGGCGGCGCACAACCGCTGGCGGGCGTGCTGGCGGGAGCCTGCGTGCTGGCCATTGAGTGCCAGGAGTCGCGCATCGATTTCCGTCTGCGTACCCGTTACGTCGATCATAAAGCGACCTCGCTGGATGAGGCTCTGGCGCTGATTAATGAAGCGACCGCAGCGAAAAAAGCCATTTCCGTCGGACTGCTGGGCAATGCGGCAGAGATCCTGCCGGAACTGGTCAAGCGTGCCAGGGCGGGCGGACCGAAACCGGATATCGTCACCGATCAGACCTCGGCCCACGACCCGATCAATGGCTACCTGCCGATTGGCTGGGATCTGGCGCGCTGGCAGCAGGAGAAAGTCTCGCAGCCGAAAGCGGTAGAGAAAGCGGCACGCGCCTCCATGGCGGTTCACGTACAGGCGATGCTCGACTTCTGCCATATGGGCATCCCGACCGTCGACTACGGCAACAATATCCGTCAGGTGGCGCTGGATGAAGGAGTCACCAACGCATTCGACTTCCCTGGCTTTGTCCCGGCCTACATCCGCCCGCTGTTCTGTGAAGGCAAAGGCCCGTTCCGCTGGGTGGCGCTGTCGGGCGATCCGGAAGATATCTACAAAACCGACGCCAAACTTAAAGAACTGTTTCCGCAGCACAAAACCCTGCATCGCTGGCTGGATATGGCGCAGGAGCGCATCGCCTTTCAGGGACTGCCGGCCCGCATCTGCTGGCTCGGCCTGGGCGAACGACACCTTGCTGGCCTGGCCTTCAACGAAATGGTGCGCAATGGCGAACTGAAAGCGCCGGTGGTGATTGGTCGCGACCACCTCGACTGTGGCTCGGTGGCGTCACCGAACCGTGAAACTGAAGCGATGAAAGATGGCTCTGATGCGGTATCAGACTGGCCGTTACTCAATGCGCTGCTCAACACCGCAGGCGGCGCGACCTGGGTCAGCCTGCATCACGGTGGTGGTGTCGGCATGGGCTTCTCGCAGCACGCCGGTATGGTGGTTGTCTGTGACGGCAGCAAAGAGGCGGATGGGCGTCTGGGTCGGGTGTTGTGGAACGATCCGGCGACCGGCGTAATGCGCCACGCCGACGCCGGCTATCCCCAGGCACAGGCCTGTGCTGAGCAGCACGGGCTTAACCTGCCGATGCTGCAGAAGTAATTTATCACCGGGGTCAGCGCCGCGCTGGCCCCGTTTTTTTGCGCCTCAACCTGCTCCAGCGGTCACCGTTACTTATTAGTTATTCCATTTTGATTTAGCCTATAGCCAGATTTCGCCGTTACGGCAATAGACGGCGTGCTCCCCGACCACTAAAGTGAAATCTTCTCATTCTGTATGGAGCGCGATTCTGCATGACCCTTTCCCCCGCCCTGCTTGAAGATGCCCTGCACTGGCGCCGCCAGCTCCATCGCCAGCCGGAATTAGGTTACCAGGAACATCACACCAGCGATCTTATTGCACGCGAACTTGAGCTGACCGGATTACAGGTATTTCGCGGTCTGGCAGGGACGGCCGTGATTGGCACGCTGGTCAATGGTTCCGGCCCGGTCATCGGGCTGCGTGCCGACATGGATGCGCTGCCGATCACCGAAAAAGGTGAGGTCGAATGGCGATCCGCCACGCCGGGCGTAATGCACGCCTGCGGCCACGACGGTCACAGTGCCATTCTGCTGGCCGCTGCCCGACAGCTGGCGGCGACCCGCCAGTTCAGCGGCACGGTGCACTTTATTTTTCAGCCCGCCGAAGAGAATCTGGGCGGTGCGCGTAAAATGGTGGAGGAGGGACTGTTTCAGCGCTTCCCGATGGATGCGGTCTACGCCATGCATAACTGGCCGGGCCTGCCGCTCGGGTCGCTGGCGGTGAATCCTGGTGCGATGATGGCCTCGCTGGATTCGTTTGAGATCACCCTGCACGGCAAAAGTTGCCACGCGGCGATGCCGGAAAGCGGTGCCGATCCGATGGTGGTGGCGGCTGAGCTGATCCTGGCGCTGCAAACCATTCCGTCGCGCCGGCTGTCACCGCTCTCCTCGGCGGTGGTCAGCGTCACGCAGATCCACGGCGGTGAGGCGATTAACGTCATCCCGGAACAGATCGTGTTGCGCGGCACGGTTCGCTGCCTGCAACCGGCGGTACGCGACAAAGTCCGGACGCTGATCGATGAATTTGTGGCCACCCTGCCCCGCCCGTTCGGGGTGAGCGGCGAGACACACTGGTTACCTGGCTATCCGGTAACCGCCAACCATGCCGGTCCGGCGGAGCAGGTGCGCGCAGTGGCGCTGGCAACGCTGGGAGAAGAGCATGTTCACTGGCAGGTTAATCCCTCAATGGCCTCTGAGGATTTTGCCTGCATGATGGAAGCCTGTCCGGGCGCTTACTTCTGGCTCGGCGCCGACGGTGAAACCCCGTCGGCGCCGCTGCATAATGCCCGCTACGACTTTAATGACGCGTTGCTGCCAATCGGCATTCGCTTCTGGCAGGATCTGGTGGAACAGGCGCTGCCAATCGCCTGATTCAGTAACCGGCGGCGCGCAGCCGCTGGTCGGCCGCTTCCAGCGAGTCACATTCTCCGCTGGCGCGCAGGCAGCAGGCCAGCTGCAGCCGCAGCGCCTGCGGTACCGGGCGCTGCTGATTAATCACCTGCTCTATCCAGGCGGCGGTCACCGCCGCTGTTTTATCCGCGGGCAACTCAACCTGGACCTCTGGCTGGCGCTCTACCCACACTTCCGCTTCCGATCCCGCGCCGCGGATCACGCTGATCGCCGGGCAACGCTGCGGATTAGCATAAACCTCGCCCTCGGTACCATTCAGCAGCAGTGCAGGCGCATCAATATCGCTGAAGAACTTCGCCACCCGCGGCACATATTCCGGATGCGATACGCTCGACAGCCGCAGCGCCTCGCGTTCGCCAAACGGCGTCGCCAGTTTTGCCAGCGTATGCGCACTGTTACGCACTCCCATCCGCCAGCGCAGCGACAGCTGTTTCGCCATCGGCGGGCAGAGATGATCCACGGTAATAAACGCCAGTTCGCCCGCATCGAGCTTTGCCTGCGCCTGTTCAGCGGTGGTGACCGGCATCACGCCCAGCGCAGCGAACACCGCTTCACTGGTGATGCGCGTCGCGTCGTCACTGACCCCATGCACCAGCACCGGAAAACCGAGCTTCACCAGCAGCAGCGCCAGCAACGGCGTCAGGTTGCCCTGTCGACGTGCGCCGTTATAGCTCGGAATTACCACTGGCATCGGCCGGCTGGCCGGGGCGTTCAGCCTCATCATCTTCGCCTGCATCGCCTGATAAAAACCGCGCATCTCCGCTTCGCCTTCACCCTTGATACGCAGCGCAATCAGAATGCCGCCCAGCTCCAGATCCGGCACTTCGCCCGCCAGCATCGCACTGTAAAGTGCCACGGCGGTGTCGAAATCGATGTCGCGGGCATGGTTTTTTCCGCGGCCGATCTCTTTAATAATTTTATTCAGTTCCATCACTCGCTTCCGGTTAAGTGTGCGGCGGTTCAGCGCCGCGTCGGACGTCGTTTACGCACGGTGCGCGTGGCGGCCGGTGCGGCCGGTATCGCTGCCGGCTCTGGTGGTTCGGGCTGCTCAATCGGGAAAATCGGCAACGCCGCCAGCAGTCGGCTGCCGTAGGCTTTGCTCAGCAGACGGCGATCATAGATAACAATTTCGCCATAACACTGATGGCTGCGAATCAGGCGTCCGACCTGTTGAATCAGGGTAAACGAGGCGCTGGGTAAGCTCTGCACCTCAAACGGATAACGCTTCAGGCTCTTCAGCCATTCGCCTTCGGTTAAAATTACCGGACTGTCTACCGGCGGAAAAGCAATTTTATGAATATGCACCTGACTGAGCAGATCGCCTTTTAAATCGAGCCCTTCCGCGAATGATTGCAGGCCAATCAGAATGCTGGTCTCGCCTTTGCTCACCCGCTGACGATGCAGATCGACCAGTCGGCTACGCGGCTGATCGCCCTGCACCAGCATCGACAGGCGCAAATCGGGCAGGCAGGCGACAAACTGCTGCATCGCCCGGTTGCTGGCGAACAGCACCAGCACCCCTTTATGCTGCTTCAGGCTCATCTGCTGGCGGAAGAAGCCCGCCATCTCAGCGATGTGCTCCGCTTCGTGGGTCATCAGCGGTTCGTAACGCATTTGCGGGATCACCAGCTTGCCCTGTTCAACGTGGTTGAACGGCGAGTCGAGCGCCACAAAACGGTCGCCCGCTTTTTCATTCAGCCCCGACATCTCCTGCAGGCGATTAAAACTGTTGAGCGAGCGCAGCGTGGCGGAGGTAACCACCACATGCGGAATCTTCCGCCACAGCATTTTCTCCAGCTGATCGCTGACGCGAATCCCGGCGCAGTGAAACAGCAGGTGCGCCTGCCCTTCGCGCAGTTCGCGGGTGATCCATTTCGACACAGGTGCGCCGGAGGCTTTCTCCATTGCCGCCAGTCGCCATAGCTTACTGACCGATTCAAACCAGCCGAATTGACGGTTCAGCTGCAGCAGATTACGGTGCAGCCGCACCACATCAACCTTGCCGGTCTGCTCGCTCAGGGCGTTAATCAGGCCTTCGCTCAGGCCCCGCAGCGCATCACTGAGTTTGAACAACCGGGCGCACAGGTCCAGCAGCTCCTGCGGCAACGCACCCAGTACAAAACGGTATTCGCCCGGCTGATTGTGCGGCGGCAACAGCGGATTGAGCGCCTGGCTGATGATGGTCAGCAGCTCACGCAGCTCCTCGCAGTGCGCTTTCAGCCGCTCCGGATTGGCCAGCGGCGGCGGCGATTTTGGCCGCATCTGAGTCATGATGCTTTCTACCAGCTTGATGAACAGATCCAGCTGCAGGCTGCTCCAGCCTGGGGTGATATCGGCGCTCATCTCCAGCGCGTCCCGCGCCACTTCCGGCAGATGATGGCCTTCATCCAGCACCAGCATCAGATTCTTCGCCGGCGGCAGCACCGATTCGTTTTCCATCGCCGCCATCACCAGCGCATGATTGGCTACCACCACATCGACCTGCTCGATTTCACGCCGCGCCACAAAAAACGGGCATTCGCGATACCAGCGGCAGTGAGCGCCGAGGCAGCTGGCTTTGTCGGTGGAGAGCCGCTGCCACAGGCTGTCGCTGACGTTCTCCTCGCTGTGATCGCGCAGGCCGTCCCACTGATAGCGGTCCAGCGCTTTCTGCAACCGGCCGCACTGCGTCTGCTCCTCTTTGGTGCTGCTGATGGCGTCATCATCCAGGTAGAGCAGCAGATCGCCCTGCTGATCGTCGTCAGCCGCCAGCGCCGCCAGATTGCGCGGACAGACATAGCGGCCGCGACCAAAGGCGGCGGTAAAAGTGAGATCGGGAATGATTTTTTTCAGCAGCGGCAGATCTTTGGTGAAGATTTGATCCTGCAGTGCGACGTTGGCGGTGCTGATCACCAGCCGTTTTTCCTGAGCGCGGCTGGCTGCAATACCGGGGATCAGATAAGAAAGGGTTTTTCCCACGCCGGTTGGCGCTTCCACCGCCAGATGGCGCGCATCATCGCCCGCCAGACATTTTGCCACTTCGGCAATCATCTGCCGCTGGGCGGCGCGCGGAATGAAATCGGGCACCTGCTGCTGCAGCGCTTTATACCACTGCGCTATCTGGCTTTTTACTGCTGCTGTCAGGGCCATTTTGTTTGTTACCACACCATAAAAATTGCCTGTATTTTTACACAGTATGCTGACGACGTCAGCTTTCAGGCAGATTTTTTCGTCTGCGGTTCCAAATCCCGTCTCTTATTGTATTCGGTGCCGGATCAGCTCAGCACTTTAAACATGTAGGTCGTCGCATCCAGCTCGCCGGTGGTGGATTCGGCATAAAAGGGTATCGAGCCGGCGACCTGCCAGTCGAGCGAACGGTAGAGATCGCTGGCGACATCGCCGCTGCGCGTATCCAGCACCAGCAGCGTTTTCCCCATCTGCCGCGCCCGCTGTTCCGCCTGCTGCATCAGCTGACGGGCAATCCCCTGGCGGCGCGCCCGCGGGTGGACCAGCAGTTTGCTGATCTCCGCCCGATGACGGCCGTTGGGCATTGCGCTGTTGTTAATCATCACCGTCGCCACAATCGCGCCGTGCTGAGACGCCACCCACAGTTCGTCATTGCCGCTTGCCAGGCTGTAGATCCGATTCTGCCAGAAACGCAGGATCGCCTGCTGATCGGCAGCATCAATAAATCCGACGCTGGCCCCCTGCGCGACGCAGCCCTGCAGCACGTCACAAAGTTCGGATAAGCGCTGCTGCGCCTGTGTCGCGCTGAGCATCTGATAGTCGATCATGGTTTTGCCACCACCAGTAAATAGCGCGCGCCCTCGGTCAGGTGCGCTTCAAAGGCCGATTTGCCAGTCAGGTGAAAGCGTAAACAGTCGCCCGGACGTAAGGTCCACTGCTGGTTTGCCATGCTGACGGTCAGACCGCCTTCACGTAGCCAGATATGCTGTTCCATACTCTGTATCGGCGGGGCGTCATAATCGATACGCGCACCGGGCCGTAATTTGCCCTCCACCAATTCGCATCTAAAATGAGTAACAGGCGGTGACACATTTCGCCGGTGGAATCCACTGGCTTCATCACTCCATACCGGCTGCTGCTCATACGGGATCAGCAGCTTCGCATCCTCCTCTACTTCACTCAGCAGGCGCGACATCGTTAATCCGTAGGCTACACACAGGCGATTAAGCAATGCGGCAGTGGGGCTGGTCTCGCTTCGCTCAATGCGTGATAATGAGGCACGGCTGATCCCGGTAGCGATTGCAAGCTCATCCAGCGACCAGCCACGTTGCAGACGTAATTCCGCGAGTCGCGCTGCCAGGCGTTGTTCGGTGTTCAGGTCCGACATAGTACCTTCTCATAATTGGGAATAATTTCTCTTATATGAGATATAGCTGAGAAAAGGCGCAGCGGTCAAGTTGTACATTGAAAAATGTATTGTACAACTTAGTTTGCTTCGTTATGGTAATTCCACTCAGATCAGTATAAAGAGGAATTTATGACCCTATACAGTATCGGTGACGTCGCCGAGCGCTGTGGCATAAACCCAGTGACATTGCGCGCCTGGCAAAGACGTTATGGCTTACTGAAGCCGCAACGGACCGAAGGTGGGCATCGTCAGTTTGATGAAGAAGATGTTCAGCGTATTGAAGAGATCATGCGCTGGATCGAGAGCGGCGTGCCGGTCGGCAAAGTTAAAGCGCTGCTGGAAGGGGGTGATGTCGATGCGCATGATGGCTGGACCACCCTGCAGGATGAACTCATCAGTGTGTTACGCCATGTCAGACCCGCCAAACTGCGTAACAAAATTGCGGCTATCGGTCGCGAACATCCGATCGATGCGCTGATTGATCACGTTTTTATGCCGGTGCGTCAGAAGCTCAGTCTTGATCAAAACACCGCCCGTACCATGTGCAGCCTGCTGGATGGCTTGCTGATCGATTATGTGGCGTTCTGCCTGACCGCCAGCCGTAAAAAAGCGGGCAAAGATGCCCTGATTATCGGCTGGGGCATTGATGACCGCACCCGCATCTGGCTGGAAGGCTGGCGCCTGTCGCAGCACGGCTGGCGGATCGATGTGCTGGCTGAACCGCTCGACGTTCCGCGCCCGGAGCTGTTTCCTGGCATGAATATGTTTGTGTTTACCGGAAAAAAACTGACCCGTCGTCAGCAGGAACAGCTGTCGCACTGGCAGGAACAGGGTTACGCCGTGCGGTTGCACGAAACACCCTGATGACAAAAACGCACGCTGGGCACTTTGCCTGCTGCCTTGCGCGCGCTATCATTCCCGCCTCATTACAACGCGCTCAGGTTTTCCCATGAACTGGAAAAAAACATTCTTCGCTACGCTGTTTTTCATTATGGCGGCTGGCGGTACCAGCGGTCTGATGCTGGTCGGTTACTCTCTCATTGTGCACTCACGCTAAACCACCGTTGCAGGCGCTCGAACAGGCGATCGCTGACAATCGCCAGCAGCGCCACCAGTAACGCCCCCTGAATCACATACGCGGTATTAAATCCGCTTAAACCGATGATCACCGGTGAGCCCAGGCTTTTTGCCCCGACCGTCGAGGCGATAGCGGCTGTGCCGATGTTGATGATCACCGAGGTGCGGATACCGGCGATAATCACCGGCGCAGCCAGCGCCAGCTCAATCTGCCACAGACGCTGCCATGCGCTCATCCCGACGCCTTCGGCAATCTCCCGGCTGCTGGCAGGGACGCTGTCGATGCCCGCCAGCGTGCCCTGTAAGATTGGCAACAAGCCATAGAGCAGCAGCGCCACCACCGCTGGCCAGGCACCAAATCCCATCACCGGCACCGCAATCGCTAATACCGCCACCGGCGGGATAGTTTGTCCGGCCGCCACCAGCGTTTCCATTAACGGACGAAACGCCCGACCGGCTTGCCGGGTGACCAGAACCCCACTCCCGACGCCAATCACCATCGCCAGCAGACTCGCGGTGATCACCAGAAACAGGTGCGCCAGCGTCAGCTGCCAGAATGTCTCCTGCTGGTAAAGCGGCCGGGCCAGCTCCGGGAACCAGTGATGAAACAGCGGCCCGCTGTAGGGCATCAGCGTCAGCAGCGCGCCATACAGCAGCACCAGCCACAACAGCGGATCGGTCAGCCAGCGCATGCGGTCTCCTCGCGCAGCGTCAGCAGATCGTTGAAGTAGAGCACGCCCAGCGGCTGTTGCTGTTCATCGATCACCGGCAGTTTGTCGGTGCGCCGGGTAATAAACTGCGACAGCGCTTCACGCAGCGTCAGCCCGGCGGCGATCGGTTCGCCCGTCAGCCATTCGCCCCGTCGCACCGCATCACCGACCTGCCCCAGCGCCAGCAGCCGCACGCCCATTTCGCTGCGGCCAAAGAAGTCCCGCACAAAATCATTTTTCGGCTGGGTCAGCAGCTCAGCGGGTTTACCCTGCTGGACGATCTCACCGTTATCCATCAGCACAAGGCGATCGGCCAGCGTCAGCGCTTCATCAATGTCATGCGTCACCAGCACGATGGTGCGGCCCGACAGCCGGTGAATACGCAGCATCTCCTGTTGCAGCGCGCCGCGGGTCACCGGATCGAGCGCGC
Organism: Pantoea sp. USHLN298; assembly: GCF_037149395.1. Classification (NCBI taxonomy): domain Bacteria; kingdom Pseudomonadati; phylum Pseudomonadota; class Gammaproteobacteria; order Enterobacterales; family Erwiniaceae; genus Pantoea; species Pantoea sp. USHLN298. Next base: position 435,516 of record NZ_JBBCRO010000001.1, on the reverse strand, counting down.
CAAAGGGTTCATCCATCAGCAATACCTCCGGATCGGCCGCCAGCGCGCGCGCCACGCCCACCCGCTGCTGCTGTCCGCCGGACAGCTGATGCGGATAACGGTTCAGCAGTTGCGGGTCAAGATTCAGCAGTGCCAGTAACGCCGCTATCCGCTGCGTAACCTGCTGTTTTGACCAGCCGAGCAGCGCCGGGACCGTGGCGATATTTTTCTGCACCGTCCAGTGCGGAAACAGGCCGATGGACTGAATGGCATAGCCCATCCGTCGCCGCAGGTCACGGGCATCAAGCTGGCGAATCGACTCACCGGCGAAACGGATCTCGCCGCTGTCGAACTCCACCAGTCGGTTGATCATCTTCAGGGTGGTCGATTTACCGGAACCGGAGGTGCCGAGCAGCACGCAGAACTCCCCTTCCGCCACCGTCAGGGAGAGATCGCTGACCGCCGCTTTGCCGTTGAAGGCGCGCGAAACGCCCTTAAATTCAATCATCTTTTTTCTCCAGCAGTGAGATCAGCAGGCGGAACAGGGCATCGACGGTGACCGCCAGCGCAATCACCGGGATCACGCCCAGCAGCACCAGATCCAGCGCGCTGCTCAGCAGGCCCTGAAAAATAATTGCGCCAAAGCCACCCGCGCCAATCAGCGCCGCCACTACCGCCATGCCCAGGGTTTGCACCACCACCACCCGCAGACCTGCCAGCCACACCGGCAGTGCCAGCGGCACATCGACCGCCATAAACTGCTGCCAGCCGCTCATGCCGACGCCGCGCGCGCTTTCACGTACCTCCTGCGGGACCTGTTGCAGCCCGACCACCACGCTGCGCACCAGCGGCAGTAAGGCGTACAGCACCAGCGCGATCAGGGCCGGTGCCATGCCGATGCCACTGATCCCCCAGTCGCCCAGCCACGGAAAACGCAGTGCCAGTCCCGCCAGCGGAGCAATCAGCAGGCCAAACAGCGCCACCGACGGCACCGTCTGGATCACATTCAGCACGCCAAACACCGCGCTCTGCCAGCGAGGCTGCCGGAACAGCAGAATACCCAGCGGCAGCGCAATAAGGAGCGCAGGCAGAACGGTACCGGCCAGCAACGTCAGATGACGCACCAGCGCGGCGTCAAACACCGCCTGGCGATTGGCATACTCTTTCAGCAGCGAGAGATCGTTAAGCTGGCCGCTGAACAGCAGCAACAGCGGCAGCAGCCACACCTGCAGGTTAAGCAGCAGCTGTGCCAGCCGGTGGCGGGTCAGTTGCCGCACGGTGTCGGTAATCAGTAGCAGCAGCAGCGCCCCGCTGCACCACAGGCCGCTGGCAAAGCTGGTGCGCGCCAGCCGGCTGCCGTGCTGGCTGAGCAGCGTCGCCTGATTGCCACTCAGCCAGATCATTGCCGCCAGCATCAGTTCAGCCGACAACAGCGCCAGACTAAGGCTGATGCGCGACGGCGCAAACCACAGCAGCAGCCACAATACCGCCAGAGGCGGCAGCACTACTGCCGACTGACTGATCTGCCAGCCCATCAGCGGCTCGCCTGCCACCAGCCGATTCGGCGCAAAGGTCAGAAAGGGCAGCGCCACCAGCGACAGGCTGAGCAGCACCAGCAGCAACAGCGCAACGGGTTGCTGACCGGGACGTCGTATCGCTTCCCGCGATATCCGCATCGGTTACAGCAGCTTCTGCTGTTGCAGCCACTCTTTCGCCACGCTGCTGGCATCCTGGCCGTCGACCGCGATTCTGGCGTTCAGCTGTTGCAGCGTTTTCTCGTCGAGCGCGCTGAATACCGGCTTCAGCCACGCATCAATCTGCGGATAGGCTTTCAGCACCGATTCCCGGATAACCGGCGTTGGCGCATAGATCGGCTGTACACCTTTCGGATCGCTCAGCGTCTGTAAACCCAGCGCCGCTACCGGACCGTCGGTACCGTAGGCCATCGCCGCGTTAACCCCTGAGGTTTGCTGCGCCGCCGCACTGATCGTTACCGCGGTATCCCCGCCAGCCAGTGACAGCAGCTGATCCTGTTTAAGATCAAAGCCGTAGGCTTTTTCAAACGCGGGCAACGCATCGCTGCGCTCAATAAATTCTGCCGAGGCGGCCAGCTTAAACGTGCCACCTTTTTTCAGCCAGGCACTGAGATCGGCCAGTGAGGTCAGCTGGTTCTTCTCGGCCAGATCTTTACGCACCGCAATGGTCCAGGTGTTATTGGCAGGCGCAGGCGTCAGCCACACCAGATGGTTTTTCTCAGCATCCAGTTTTTTAACTTTTTCGTAGCCCTGGCGGGCATTTTTCCAGGCACTGTCTTTTTCATCATTAAAGAAAAAAGCACCGTTACCGGTATATTCCGGATAGATATCCAGCTCCCCGGCGGTGATGGCCCCGCGCACCACCTGCGTGGTCCCCAGCTGAATTTTATTGACGGTTTTTACACCGTGCTTCTCCAGCACCTGCAAAATCACATTACCCAGCAGCGATCCTTCGGTATCAATTTTCGACCCGACCCGCACCGGATCGGCCGCGTGTGCAATGCCCAGACTGAGCAGCAAGGCGCTCAATCCAACCCAACCCCGAATTCTGACCATGACCTGTTCCTTATCGCGTGTTATCGCCTGTTGTATCAGAGAATTGTTATCGATTGTGCTCACGCCGGGAGATCAGGATGACGCATAACGCGCACTGCGCTGTTCCGGCAGAGCCGTCGCGTGCCCGTTATGAAGACCGTAGCCTGACGCACAGCGGTTTGGTTAGCCGCTTTAAAAGCGTAGCCTGGCTATGCCGGACCGTAGATGACTTTATCGCAAATTGATAACGATTTGAGACTAAAAACTTATTGCTCATAACTGAAATGAATTTACGTCTGGGCGTCTAAACGGCTATTCTCGATGCCCTGTTTTCAAAAATAAAAGAATCACAACATCATGTCCGACCTGATCTCTTCCGCCCATGTGGCAACAACAGGGAGTGCGCCGACCGGCGAAACGCAGTGGATCCGCAGCGCGGCCGATGTCTCCCGCTTAGTTAACAGCGGCGATAGCGCCCGCAATAATGCGCGAATTGTGGTCGCCATCGCGCTCGGTGGCGTCTTCCTCGACGCGTACGATCTCGGCGCGCTGGCGTTTGGCATCAAAGACGTGGCGCGCGAATTTAATCTCAGCCCGACCGGCACCGGCATGGTCGCCTCGGCTATCACCTTCGGTGCGATCATTGGCGCGCTGATTGGCGGCTACCTGACCGATAAAATCGGCCGTTATCGGGTCTTCATGGCCGATATGTTCTTTTTCGTGGTGGCGGCGATCGCCTGTGCCTTTGCGCCGAACGAATATGTGCTGGGCGGCGCGCGCTTTGTGATGGGGCTCGGCGTCGGCATCGATCTGCCGGTGGCGATGGCGTTCCTGGCGGAGTTTTCAAAGCTGCGCGGTAAGGGCAACAAGGCGGCCAGCGTGGCGATGTGGTGTCCGACCTGGTATGCGGCGATCAGCATCTCTTATCTGCTGGTGCTGCTGCTCTACGCAGTGCTGCCGGAAAGCCATACCGACTGGCTGTGGCGGCTGATCCTTGGCTTTGGTGCAGTACCGGCGATTATCATCATCGCTATTCGCAGCCGTTACATGAGCGAGTCGCCGGTCTGGGCGGCGAATCAGGGCGATCTGCAGGGCGCCGCCTCTATTTTGCGCAGCGCGTGGAACATTAACGCCCAGGTGGCGCAGGATGCGGCGCTGACGCCGATCAGACCGGCGCGGCCGGCCAGCTGGCGTAACTACGGTGCGCTGCTGCAGGGAGTCTATCGACGCCGCACCCTGCTGGCGACCATCACCTCCATCGCCTCCTCTTTCGCCTATAACGCGGTGGCGTTTGGCCTGCCGGTGATTATCACCAGCTTCTTTGCCCAGTCGATGCTGACCAGCATTCTGGTATCGCTGGCGCTGAATCTGCTGTTTGCCTTTGTCGGCGGTATTCTGGCGGTGCGGCTGGTGCCACGTCTCGGGGCGTGGAAGATGTCGGTGGCCGGTTATGCCTGTCAGTGCGTGGCGCTGCTCGGGCTGGCGCTGATTGGTCGGCCGGAAGGCGGCCAGGAAGCGGCACTGGCGATTGGTATGCTGGCGCTGTTCCTGTTTGGTCAGGGTTTCGGTCCCGGTTCGCATACCATGACCTTTGCTTCGCTCAGCTATCCGACCTCACTGCGTGGCGTCGGCGTTGGCTTTAACCAGACGCTGATGCGTGGCAGTTCGACCCTGTCGCTGTTTCTGTTTCCGGTGCTGGTTGCGGCGCTCGGGACCGGCGTATTCTGGGTCATTTTTCTGGCACCGCTGGCGGGCCTGCTGGCGTTACTGGCGATCCGCTGGGAACCGTCAGGCTACGATGTTGATGCCGAGGATTTTGAGCTGCCGCGTTGATCCTGAATAGCTTCTCAGAATGTAGCGATAACGGCTGCGGAAGATAAAGCGAGGGGAGCGTACGTCGGTAGCAAAGCAGCGCGAGCCGTGCATGGCCCGTGCTGAGCCTGCCTTAAACAGCGATTTTGCGAAGGAGGTATGCTGAGCCAACGCGTTATCGACGACCAGAACCGCACCTTAGCGTGCGGTTTTTTTATGCCGGAAACGCGTCGAGATGGGCCGGAATGCGCGGAAAAGTATGCAAAAACCACGGAGTGAATTGCTGTGGCTGCTGCTGCATCTGCTGTTCAATGGTTGCCAGCGAGCGGTAATCAAAGGCGTCCGCTTCCTGCGGATTAAGCTGCGGCAGACGATCGCTGACGGCAAAGAAGACGTGACCATATTCATGCTCGGTCAGGCCATTGCTCAGCGGCAGGTTGTAGCTTAGCTCGAACATCGGCGTCAGGCTGACCGTCATGCCCATCTCTTCGCGCAGGCGGCGTTCGGCCGCATCCCGGGTCGATTCATGCGGATAAGGATGGCCGCAACAGGTGTTACTCCACAATCCACCACAGTGATATTTATCACTGGCGCGCCGCTGCAACAGCAGCTCCTGCCGGGAATTGAAGACGTAGACCGTCACCGCGCGGTGCAGCAATCCTTTTTCATGCACTTCCAGCTTTTCCATTTTGCCGGTGGGACGATCGAGGTGGTCAACGAGGATAACTTCAATAGCAGACATGGCGTTTCCTTGAGATTATTCCCAACTATTCTGGCACAAGATTGCCTGTTTGGGCGGCCAAAAAAGGTTTTTTTAACGACAGCCAGTCTGTGATAAACAAATGAAGCGGGAAGGAAATCAGGCCAGCGAGGCTGGCCTGGAGAGGAATTATAATTTAAAGCTCTGCACCACTCGCTCAAGCTGGGTGCTCTGAACTTCCATTGCCTGCGCAGCGGCGGAAACCTGCTCCACCAGCACGGCGTTCTGCTGGGTAGTGCCGTCAAGCTGGGTAATCGCCACGTTTACCTGTTCGATACCCATACTCTGTTCACGGCTGGCTGACATGATTTCACTCATCAGGGTGGTCACGCTGCTGACGCCCTGCATCAGCTCATCCATGGTTTGTCCCGCCTGTTCTACCAGCGCGCTGCCGGCATCAATATTCGACACCGACTCTTCGATCAGCTTTTTAATCTCACGCGCCGAGTTAGCCGAACGCTGTGCCAGGTTACGCACTTCGGATGCCACCACGGCAAAACCACGCCCCTGCTCACCGGCCCGCGCCGCTTCCACCGCCGCGTTAAGCGCCAGGATGTTGGTCTGGAAGGCGATGCTGTCGATCACGCTGATGATATCGACCACTTTACGCGAAGAGTGATGAATTTCGCCCATCGTCGTCACCACCTGACGCACCACTTCGGTCCCACGCGCCGCAACCTGTGACGCATCGCCCGCCAGCTGGTTAGCATGGGTGGCGTTGTCCGCATTCTGCCGTACCGTGCCGGTCAGCTCTTCCATTGAGGCCGCCGTTTCGACAATCGAACTGGCCTGATCTTCAGTACGCGACGAGAGGTTGGCGTTGCCGCTGGCAATTTCGCGTGAGGCGGCGGTTATCGCCAGCGCGCTGTCGCCGACCTGCTGCATCAGCCCCTGCAGGTAGCTGATAAACTGGTTAAAGCTCTGCGCCACCGCGTTAAATTCCGGGCTGTTGCTGGCGGGCAGACGCTGAGTCAGATCCGCGCCGCCGGTCGACAGGGCTTCGATGTTGCTGTTAAGCACGCTGAGGCGTTTCATCATGGCGCGGACAAAACCGAGCAGCACCAGCAGCAGGATCACCGCCAGCGGGATCTGCACCAGGCCCAGCCGGGTCAGCATATTGTGAGATTGCGCTTTCAGCAGGCTGGTCGGCAGGCTACTGGCGAGATACCACGGGCTGCCGGGAATCGCCTGCACCAGCAGGGTCTGTTCACCATCGTTGCTGTCAAAGGTGGTTTCCAGCGGCTGGCTGCCGACACCGCTCAGCAGCGCTTTCAGCGGCGCGGCCATCGGCAACTGCACATCGGCCAGGTTCTCCAGTTTCGGCGCGGCATTGACCAGCGCACCGTTGCCAACCACTTTACCGTCGGCTTCAACGATCAGCACGTTGCCATGAATGGTTTCACCCATCTGTTTCGCCAGCTGGTTGAAGAAACCGAGCGTTACGTCGATGGTCGAGACGCCCCAGACGGTGCCATCGCGATAGATCGCCATGGCGCAGTTGGTGCGCGGCTGCGGGCTGGCCGCATCCTGATAGGCTTTAGCCCAGGCACACTGTCCTTTCGCTGCTGCCATGCCATCTTTGTACCAGGATTGCTCCCAGTATTTATCAGCCGCATCGGAGTTCCAGTAGGTGTTGACCTGCAGTTCATTACTGGCGTTACGGGCAAAGAAGCTGCTGTTTTTTTCTTTCGCCGGATCGCGGCGATTGGGCAGAGGCCAGATACCGCCGCCAAACACGTTGCTGTCCTGATACTGGTTCACCAGCGTCGGCAGTAAGGTGTCGATGGTGGCGCTATCCATCACAGACGCAGCTTCAGTGATGGCGCGCTGCTGCGCCTGGACGCGGTTCATCTGTTCGACGATGCCGGAAGCCAGTGAATCGACCTGATAGCGAACCAGACTTCTTTCGCTGTCGATCAGCTGTGGAGCAACAAACTGGTTAATCACCCAGACGGTGATCAGGAGGAGCGCAACAAAGAAAGCGATGAGTGTTGCGGTGAAGCGGGATTGTGTTGTTTTTAACATCTTTGTTCCCCTGGACCTGGTGTGGCGCGATTGCCTTATTCGGGTTAACGGCGCGGCCCAGCGGAACTTGAGATGAGCAGGATCACAGTTTTAAAATATGACTGATTCGCCTGAGAATTTAGTGTTAGCGCCTGGTGATGCCGCCGCTCCTGATTTGCCCGAAGCAGCGACGTTGCGCGTTATTCCGGTGAATCCACCACCTGCTGACGTGGCCGGAAGATGTGGCTATTGCCGTCAGCCGTCAATCGCTCACGCAACCGTTGCCCGCCGTGCTCATCCGCCTGAGCAAACTGGCGCTCCGCCTCGGTAACCGGCGTGGCCCACAGCAGGGCTGGCCGGTCGCCGTCGCGCTTCGGCAGCTTCAGCTGCGCGCTCTCAGTAGCCAGCTCGCCCGACAGCAAAAAGCTGTCAAAACCCACCGGCGCCACTTCCGACGCCAGCGTATGCCCTTCACCCAGCCAGGTGAGGCGCGCCCACGGCAGATGCACAAACTCCGCCAGCGCACTGGCCATCTGCACCGCATTGCCTTCGGTCATCACTTCGCCGTCAACCGCCATGCCGAGTTCGATACGGCGATACTGCGGAGCCAGCTCATCAAACAGATAATCAACCTGCGGCATCGGGCGGATGCTCATACCAAGCGTCAGGAAGTACCAGACGCCCTGATGCCAGTGTTGTGAAATCGCCATTGGCGGCCAGCTGCCCTGATCGATGGCATAATATTTCACCGACTCGCCAAAGCGCGCCTGGTAGCAGGCCATTAAATCCTGCTGCACCTTGTCCCACTCGCTACCGTCATGCCATTCACGCCAGAACTGGCGCTGTTGTTCAGCGCGGGCGTAATAGTCGTTAGTGGAGGCCGAACCCAGCGGGGCCGTCAGCCGGTTTTTTTTGATACAGCCGGCGGAGAAACTGACCTGCTTCTCCTGATACAGGCTCCAGCCTGGAATAACGGCCAGCAGCTGCCCGTAATACCACAGGGCTGCGCCATCATCGCTCGGCTCCCAGAGCACCTGTAAGCCCGCCGGATCAAGTTCCGGCTCCGCTTCCAGGTTGCGGCAATACTCGGCGCTGAGCAGCGGCGCAATGCCCTGCTCCATCGCTTCGCGATCTTCCTGTGCCGGTGCCGGCAGCAGGTTTCGTAACCAACAGCCGCGCACCGCGTACTGGCTGCGAAACAGATCGGTCGGCCAGATATAAAAATAGGCGGTGCGCGCATCCTGCTCGACAATCGCGGTCAGGGTGTGTTGCTGATTGTGGACTTCAGCAATCAGGGATTTGTACGTCATAGTGCCTCGACAAAGCCTGGAGGAATCCATTTTCCCCGAGAATAGAGCAGGATCGTGACTGCCGCCATCTGAGACAAGGGTAATAGTCTCAAAGTGTGGAGGCTGGGGGTGAAGTGTTGAGATGCAGAACGTGAAATGTGCGGCCGTTATCGGTTTGAAGACCGCTTTGAGCGAACAGGAATATCCGCTTAGCGGATATTCCTGTTGTCGTTTTCAGACTGTCGGCTGAAAGGCACATGAAGTTTTTAATGGTCGCTCTGGAAAGGCTTGCTGCCGTATCCACGATGACCAGGCGAAAGGAATTTTCAGATATCAAAGGGCTGAGATCTGGTCAGGCAATAAGAACGGCTTCAACCTTGTTACCTGCCACTACCGACATTCAATCATTGCAGATCGCAGGTACATCAGGGCCGCAAAGCCTTTGTTTTGACCCGTCCGATAAGCGATGTCGTCATTTCACGCCGCTAATACTCCCTGACTGAGGTCAGCGATCATGGTTTTTTAAACCGGCTATGCAAGTTAAAAGCGGGAACACTCTCCCGCCATCACAGATCGCCTGATACAGGCCATCTCGTTACGCGAAATTAAATCTCTTTCCGGCCAAGATAGCGCTCTTTAAACAGCGAACAGGCAATGCCGATATCCAGAGCAGGCGACGGCGGCATAAAATTGGCCTGACCCAGCGATCTCATCTCCGCAATCAGCGGGTTGTCCTGATTCATCATCATATCCGCGAGCAAACTGCCCGCCACGGTCTGTTTAGATATACCCGCGCCGTTACAACCGCCAGCGGTACAGACAAATTTATTTAACCTGCCCCATACCGGTGCGCCGTTGCGGGTTACGCTAATCGTACCGGACCAGGTGTGCGCTATTTTAACCCCGTTGAGCGTCGGATAGACTTTATTGAATAAACGCTGATGTAACTGGGTTGCCTGATAAGTTTGCGCAGCGTCAACCTTACCTTTTAAGGCGGGAATAACATGCTGGCGAATCAGGAAGCGTCGGTCTGAGGTGAAACGGAAGGTCGCCCCGGCAATAGCATTCACCGGCGTGAGACCCCAACTTTTCATGGGAGGAAGTGTCGCCAACTGTTGGTCTGTTAACGGGTCGGTGATGCTGGCGAAGGTTGCCATAGCCGCCTGACGGGATATGCCGGGAAGCAGTTCTGGCGACAGGGCGTTAGTCGCCAGCATCACTTTTGCGGTTTTAATCACGCCAAAGGGCGTGAGGACTTCGGCATGATCACCATAACGAATACCCAGAACGGGCGTATTATCAAAAAGCTGGATATTGTTCGGTAAACAGTGGCTGAGCGCAGTCATTAATTGCGCCGGATTTACCAGTACACAACCTGGCGTAAAAATGCCTTTGCTATAAAATTTTGTCCCAAGTTTCTGATAGAGCGCATCATTATCTAAAGTCTGGTAGGGTTCATCCATTAAGTCGAGATTGCGGGTGTATTCATTTAATATATGATCGTTACCCTGCTCAACCTGGCAATGATATTTACCGACGTTTTCCCAGTCGCACTGAATATTATGTTGTGAAATAACCTGTTCTAACTGTGAAATTCCTTCCTGAAGCAGGTTCCGGTAGGCATTTGCTTTTTTTAATTCCGCGGTGGAGCTGCCGATATTATGAGGCAGACCGATAACGAAGCCGGAATTACGTGCTGATGAACTTTCTGATGAGCGATGTGCATCAACAACGATAATGTTCAACCCAGGATCTATTTCAGCTAAACGGCGTGCGAAGGCCAAACCAGTGAAGCCAGCGCCGACGATCACCCAGTCGGCCCTCATCTCACCCCGCAACATTGGATACGAGGCATAACAGTTGTCGCCCGCAGGCCAGCCGGACTGGTTATGGTTGAAGGGGATAGATGCGTAGCGCAACGTCCTGAACCTTATTTGAGAAAAGAAGGTAACGTTATAAAAGAAAGGAGGTTATCCATGCCAGCGATAATCCGGGTCTTCTTGATTTCAGATAAGTTAACAGAGGTAATGATACTGTTAATCCGGATATCAGCGGTGAAAGAAACCGATGGGCGGGTGGAGTGTTAATGCCGTGTATCCATCGGTTAAACTTACAGCACAAAGCGGACATTGATAGCCCGGTTGAGCTCCCTCACCCCGGATCTCGCCCCATCCTGACCATCGCCCGATACCAGGCGCCGCGCTGAATCGACCATCTCAACCCGACGGCAATCGCCGCGATCTGCTGATCGATCATCGCCTGCTGAAAGCGACCGGTTTCGCGCCCGGACATCGCCTGCGCCCAGTCCGGCATCAGGCCAAAACCTGACTTCAGCATCACCGTCATCACCGGTCTGGCCTGCCAGCTTGGGGCGGGCGCGTTCATCAGCAGGCGCGTCACTTCCGCCGTGCGCTGATCAAAGCGCAGCTCCGGACGCATCTGTTGCAGGTAATCCGCAACATCGAGGACGCTTTTCGGCACCTTCTCCGCGCCCAGCGCTTCGGCGATCAGCGCGGCTTCCTGATAATAGCGATCCTGATCGGCGCGACTGAGACGCGGGTTTTTGTAGCGCAGATGAGCCGCCAGAAAGCGGCTGGTTTCTGCTACGTGAACCCAGGTCAGCAGATGCGGATCGCTGGCCGCATAGGGTTTACCGGCGCTGTCGACGCCGCTGACTTTAAGGTGAATCCGCTTCACCCGTTCAATCAGCGTATGGGCATCCTGAGTGTTACCAAAGGTGGTCACCGCGATAAACTGGCTGGTGCGCCGCAGGCGGCCCATCATATCCTGGCGAAAATTGGAGTGGTCCCAGACGCCCGCCAGCGCTGCCGGGTGCAGCATCTGTAACAGCAGTGCGCTGATACCGCCGCACATCATCGAGGTAAAATCACCGTGGACCTGCCAGATAACGCTATCCGGGCCAAACAGGCCGGGATCGCCGGGAGGCTGAGAAATATCGAATTCATTCAGCGACAGGCCGTTAAGGCGAAACACCTGTTGCTGGATGCGGTCACGCAGATTAATCATGAGCACTCTGATAACGGAAAGGAGGCGGCGCGCCGTTGCTGCCGGCGCGCCGCGCCACCTTCCCTCAGAACGAGGAAAGGTGAACGGTTATAGATAGTCGAACTGGGCGTGCTGGGTACGCGCTGAATCCAGCCCGATCATCACATTGAATTTACCCGGTTCCGCCACCTGCTGCATCTGCTGGTTCCAGAACTTCAGCGCATCGACATCAATCTTAAAGGTCACGGTCTGTGACTCGCCCGCCTTCAGCATGATGCGTTTAAAGCCGCGCAGCTCCTGCACCGGACGGCTGATGGAGGCGACCGGATCGTTCAGATAAAGCTGCACCACGGTGGCACCGTCACGCTTGCCGCTGTTGGTCACCGTAACGCTGGCTTCGATGCTACCGTTACGCGGCATGGTCGGCGATGACATTTTTACCGGCGACACGGTGAAAGTGGTATAGCTCAGACCGTAACCAAACGGATAGAGCGGGCCGTTGGCCGCATCATAGTAATGCGAGGTATATTTGTTCGGCTTCTCCGGGTTGTACGGACGGCCGGTCGGCAGGTGGTTGTAGTAGATCGGAATCTGGCCCACCGAGCGCGGGAAGGAGACCGGCAGCTTGCCCGACGGATTGTAATCACCGAACAGCACATCAGCGATAGCGTTACCGCCTTCGGTGCCGCTGAACCAGGTTTCCAGCACCGCATCAGCCATCCGATCCTCATTCACCAGCGCCAGCGGACGCCCATTCATCAGCACGATCACCAGCGGTTTGCCGGTGGCTTTCAGCGCCGCTAACAGTTTCTGCTGGCTCGGTGGGATCACCAGATCGCTGCGGCTCGACGCTTCATGCGCCATCCCCTGCGCTTCACCTACCGCCGCAATCACCACATCTGCCTGCTTCGCTTTGGCAACCGCGTCATCAATCAGCTGCTGCGGCGAACGGGGATCGACCGATACCGCCTGTTCATACAGGTTGAGGAAATCCTGAATGCCTTTGTTGTCGGTAATATTGGCCCCTTTTTCATACAACAGCGTCGCTTTGCCCGCCGTGGCATTGCGCATCCCCTGCAGCAGCGAAATGGATTGTTTCGCCACGCCAGCGGCTGACCAGCTGCCCATGATGTCGCGCTGGCTGTCTGCCAGCGGACCAATCAGGGCAATGGTGCCCGATTTCTTCAGCGGTAAGGTTTCCAGCCGGTTTTTCAGCAGCACAATACTTTTGCGTGCCACATCGCGTGCTTCGGCCCGATGCAGGCGACTTTCAGCATTGGTATCCTGCGGATCGCTCTCTTTCGGCCCCAGATGGCTGTAGGGATCGTTAAACAGTCCCATATCATATTTGACGTTGAGTACGTGACGCGCCGCATCGTCAATTTCCGCCATGCTGACCGCGCCGCTCTTCACCAGATCGGGCAGATATTTGCTGTAATATTCGTCGCTCATGCTCATATCGACGCCCGACTTCAGCGCGATACGCACCGCATCCTGTGGATCGCTGGCAACGCCATGCTTGATCAGCTCTTTGATCGCGCCGTGATCGCTGATGGTGATCCCTTTAAATTTCCATTTATCGCGCAGCAGATCTTTCAGCAGCCAGCCATCGGCGGTAGCCGGGACACCGTTGATCGAGTTCAGCGCCACCATCACGCCGCCACTGCCGGCATCCAGCGAGGCTTTATAGGGCGGCAGATAATCCTGGAACATCCGCTGCGGGCTCATATCCACGGTGTTGTAATCCCGCCCGCCTTCCACCGCGCCATACAGTGCGAAGTGTTTGACGCTGGTCATGATGTTATAGCGATCGGCCGCGCTTTTGCCCTGCATCGACTGCACCATGCTGCGGCCCATTTCGCCGGTCAGGTAGGTATCTTCGCCAAAGCCTTCTGAGCCACGACCCCAGCGCGGTTCACGGCTGACATCGACCATCGGTGCCCAGGTCATATTCAGGCCATCGTCGGCCGCTTCATAGGCGGAAACCCGCCCTACTTCTTTCACTGCGTCCAGATCCCAGCTGGCGGCCAGGCCGAGTGGGATTGGGAAAATGGTGCGCTGGCCGTGGATCACATCGTAGGCGAAAAACAGCGGAATTTTCAGGCGGCTGAGCTGCATCGCCTGATCCTGCATCGCACGGATATCCTGACGGGTTACGGTATTGAAAATCGCGCCAACCTGACTTTTCTTAATCATCTCCCGGATGACTTCTTTTGGATTATCAGGCCCGACGCTGATTAAACGCAGCTGGCCGATCTTCTCATCCAGCGTCATTTTTTTAAGCAGATCGTTGACGAACGCATCCCGCGCCTGCTCGGTCATCGGGTGGTTACCTGGCATTGTCTCAGCCAATGCCGGTTGCATCGCGAGGGAGACAGCGAGACTAACAGAGTAAATCCATTTCATCAGGTTGGGTTCTCTTAAGTAACTGCGCAATATCGAATAAACAGGCGGCAGTGTGCCACAAGAAGAGAATAGCAGGTAGCCTGCCGGTGTCACACTGCGTTGCAGCGAGTTGACGTGCTACAGTAATGACGCACTGATAAGACAAGGGAATTGCCCATGAAACAGACCTCTGCCCTGCTTTCTGACTTACGCCGCCTGGTCGGCCCTGCGTATCTGCTTACCGAACCTGAACAGACCGCCCGCTACCGTAAAGGCTTTCGCTCCGGCGAAGGCGACGCGCTGGCGGTGGTGTTTCCTGCCACGCTGCTGGAGCTGTGGCGGGTATTGCAGACGCTGGTCAATGCCGACGCCATTATTCTGATGCAGGCGGCGAATACCGGCCTGACTGAAGGCTCGACGCCGCACGGCGACGATTACGATCGTCCGCTGGTGATAATCAGTACGCTGCGGCTGGATAAGCTCCAGTTAATTGATGACGGCAAACAGGTGCTGGCGTTTCCCGGCAGCACGCTCTATCAGCTGGAAAAAGTGCTCAAACCGCTGGGACGCGAGCCGCATTCAGTGATTGGATCGTCCTGCATTGGTGCCTCGGTGCTGGGCGGAATTTGTAATAATTCCGGCGGGTCGCTGATCAAACGCGGCCCGGCCTACAGCGAAATGGCGCTGTTCGCGCAGATAGATGCCCAGGGCAAACTGCGGCTGGTTAACCATCTTGGCATCGATTTAGGGCATTCACCGGAAGAGATTCTGGGCCGGCTGGATGACGATCGCTGGCAGCAGAGCGATGTCCTGCATGATGGCCGTCACGCCTCCGATCACGACTATGCCAGCCGGGTACGCGAGATCGATGCTGATACGCCGGCCCGCTATAACGCCGATGCGCGTCGCCTGTTTGAAGCCTCCGGCTGTGCCGGTAAGCTGGCGGTCTTCGCCGTGCGTCTCGATACTTTCGCCAGCGAACCGCAGCAGCAGGTGTTCTATATCGGTACCAACGATCCCGACGTGCTGAGCGACATTCGCCGCCACATGCTGGCGCACTTCAGCAATCTGCCGGTAGCGGGTGAATATATGCACCGCGATATCTATGACATCGCCGAAGTCTACGGCAAAGATACCTTTCTGATGATCGACAAGCTGGGCACCGACAAGATGCCGCTGTTCTTCACGCTGAAAGGTCGTGTGGATGCCTGGCTGAGCAAGCTGTCATTTATCAAACCGCACTTCAGCGATCGCCTGTTGCAGCGCCTGAGCCGCCTCTTTCCGGCGCATCTGCCTGAACGAATGAAGCAGTATCGCGACAAATATGAACATTACCTGATGCTGAAAATGTCCGGCGACGGCGTGGCTGAAGCGCGTAACTATTTACGCGATTACTTTCGCGAAGGCGGCGGCGAATTTTTTGAGTGTGAAGGGAAAGAAGGTGCCCATGCTTTCCTGCATCGTTTTGCCGCCGCAGGCGCCGCGGTGCGCTATCACGCGGTGCATGCGGATGAGGTGGAAGATATTCTGGCACTGGATATCGCATTGCGACGCAACGACCCAAACTGGTTTGAAACCCTGCCCGAGGCGATAAAAAACTCACTCAGCCACAGCCTCTACTACGGTCACTTTTTCTGTCATGTGTTCCATCAGGATTACATCGTCAGAAAAGGCGTTGATGCTCATCAGCTGAAAGCGCAGATGCTGGAGATTTTACAGGCGCGCGGGGCGGAGTATCCGGCGGAGCACAACGTCGGTCATCTTTATCAGGCCAAACCGCAGCTGGCGGCCTTTTACCGGCAGCTCGATCCCACCAACAGTTTTAATCCGGGGATTGGCAAAACCAGTAAGCAAAAGGGATGGGCAGTGAAGCAGGTTTAATCGCCTTATCAGTCAGCCTGCTTATCTGAGCAGGCTGATTGTCACACAACCGGGAAGTCCGTTCGCACCGCCAGCCTCCCGTTGCAGCAGCCCTGCCAATAACTAACATCTTTATCAGAATATTAATTTCCCCTCCCATATTGCACCTGCTTTATTTTATCTCATCGGGTTCTGCGCAATAGTTCACAAAAAACCCTGCCGCCAATTGATATTTCGCGTCGCGAAAAATAGATTGTCGCCATAAAAATTCATAGCAAGCATCTTAAATTCATTCAGGGAAGAGTGGTCATGCGAAAAATTAATTACGCGTTAACGTTAATTGAAATAGCCACCGTAATAATTGCGTCAACAGCAATAAGTTCATCACCGGCTTACGCCAGCGGATTTATTGATGACTCATCGCTAAAGGGAAATGTTTTTTACTGGCAGCGTCAGCGAGATCGCAGAGACACCGATCCCACCAGTGAATATCAGGGGCAGTATCGGGCTAATTTACATCATGCCTCGCTCAACAGTAATCTCGACTATCAGTCAGGCTATGTCGGGGAGTGGATTGGTCTGGACCTCGCGATTTTCGGTGCTGCTGAGCTTTCCAACAGCGGCCCCGCCGCACCCAATGAAATTGGCTTCAGTAAGGCGCGTACCCGCTGGGATGAAAAGTGGAATGGCGACAGCGGCGGTGCTTCTGTTTATAAAGCCGCACTGAAATTAAAATATAACGATTACTGGTTGCGCGCCGGGTATATTCAGCCAACCGGCCAGACAATTATTGCGCCACACTGGAGTTTCTTACCCGGAACCTATCGCGGCGTCGAAGTCGGTGCGCTGTATGATTTCCAGCAGGCCGGTGCATTATCACTCTCCTGGATGTGGAGCGACAAATATAAAGCGCCCTGGTATCGTGACTTATATGATTTTCGTCAGGCTGATGGCAAAACGCCTGTCAGCTATCTGCATTCATTCGGCATGAAATATGACTTCAAAAATAATCTGGTGCTTGAGGGCGCTTTTGGCCAGGCAGCGGATTATATGGATCAATATTTCGCCAAAGCCTCGTGGTCAGCCACGCCAAACGGCAATGCACTTTACACCAGCTATCAGTTTTACGGGGCGCACGACAAAGTAGCGGGCGGTGCCGCTAATCCCCGTGATGTCTATGACGGCTTGGCCTGGTTACAGGCGATCACTGTCGGCTACACCGTCGGTCCGGTTGATCTGCGACTCGAAGGCACCTGGGTTAAAGCCGAAGGGAATCAGGGCTTCTTTTTACAACGTATGACGCCGGGTTACGCCAGCTCCAACGGACGACTGGATATCTGGTGGGATGCCCGTTCCGACTGGAACGCCAACGGTGAAAAAGCAATTTTTGCCGGTGCCCTGCTCGACTTAACGCCGTGGCAGCTGGCGGGCTGGAAAGTGGGCGGCTCCTGGGTCTGGGGCTGGGACGCCAGACCCGCCACCCAGCCTCAGTTTGACCAGCGTCAACGGCTGACCGAGTCTGCCTGGAACCTCGATCTGATCTACCAGATTCAGCAGGGCCGCGCTAAAGATACGCTGATTAAACTGCACTACACCCGTTACGACAATCACAGCAATCTGCCCAGTTACAGCGGGGGCTACGGCAATATTTTTCAGGACGAGAAGGATATCAAGCTGATGGTGATCGCACCCTTTACCCTGTTCTGACCCACGCCGCTGACCGGGATCTCTCTAGCCGAAACAAGGATGATGACATGTTAACCCAACGTTTTTTTGCGCTCAGCCTGCTGAGCGTTGCCCTCTCCAGCGCTGCCAGTCCGTCGGAGCAGTCGCTGGTAAATCAGATCAGCCAGTTTGGCGTGACCTATCAGGTGAAGGATAATCTGGCCGCTCTGCACGGGGTCGACTGCGCAGCATTAGGGGCTGACTGGGCGGCCTGTAATCGCGCCACCATTACCCTGACCAACCACGGTCCGGCGCTGACGGACAAACACTGGGCCATATATATGAGCAACGTCCATCAGACGCTGCGGGTGGATAACGACCAGTTTAAGATGACCCATATAGTCGGTGATTTAACCCGTCTTGAGCCGACCGATAAGTTCACCGGCATCGGGGCTGGCGAGTCGGTAGAGATTCCGATCGTGAACGAGTACTGGCAGCTGTTTATCACCGATGTGATGCCGCGCTGGTATGTCACCGCCGGTCAGGCAACGCCACAAATCATTGCCAGCACCGACAGCGAAGATCTCAGTAAGTTTGTGCTGCCGTTTGGGGATAACTGGCGACGCAGCGCGGATGACCACAATGTCCTGATGCAGCCCGTCAGCCGCTTTGATAAAAACAGCGATATCACGCCTCTGCCCGCTTCGGCCTTACGCGGTCAGATCAGCCCGACGCCGCTTGAGGTTAAACTTCATCCGCACGATGCCTCACTCAGCCGCGGCGTCACGCTGTCGCTCAACGGGCTGAGTACCGCTACGCGCCAGGCGGTTGTTCAGCGCTTTGAACAACTGGGGGTCCAACAGCGCGCGTCGGGCTATGCGATTACCAGTGACATCCGGCCTGGCTATTTCAGCGGCGCACTGGCCAAATCCGGTGCTTACCGGCTGAATATCAACGCCCGCAGTGCCAGCATCGTCGGCTACGATGCCGCGGGAGCGTTTTATGGGCTGATGTCGATTCTCTCCCTGATCCCTGCTGACGGCACCCCGCAGATCGCCACGCTGGATGCGACAGATGCGCCCCGCTTCGCCTATCGCGGTGCCTTTCTTGATGTGGCACGCAACTTCCACAGCAAGCAGGCGGTATTGCGGCTGCTCGATCAGATGGCGGCGTGGAAGATGAATACCTTCCATTTTCACCTGAGTGATGATGAAGGCTGGCGGATTGAAATTCCCGGCCTGCCGGAATTAACCGAGGTGGGCAGCCAGCGCTGTCACGATCTCACTGAACAGCGCTGCCTGCTGCCGCAGCTCGGTTCGGGGCCGTTCAGTGACAACAACGGCAGCGGCTATTTCAGCCGCGCCGACTACATCGAGATTGTGGAGTATGCGCAGGCGCGCCATATCACCGTTATCCCGGAGATCGATATGCCCGCCCATGCGCGTGCGGCAGTGATCGCCATGGAGGCACGCTACCAGCGACTGATGCATGCCGGGCAACCCGATCAGGCCAGTGCATATCGCCTGATCGATCCGACGGATGACTCTAATACCACCTCGGTACAGCTCTACGATCGCACCAGCTATCTCAATCCCTGCATTGATGCTTCCCAGCGCTTTGTCGACAAAGTGATCGGTGAAATTCAGGCGATGCACCGCGAAGCGGGACAGCCGCTGACCACCTGGCATTTCGGGGGTGACGAAGCGAAAAATATTCGCTTTGGGCCGGGCTATTCCGACCGCCACCAGCCTAAGCCCGGCACCGGCCTGCGCGACTGGCAGCAGGAAGATCGTCCCTGGGCTAAATCGCAGGTTTGTCAGGCGCTGATCAACAGCGGAAAAGTCAACGATCTGGCACATCTGCCAAGCTATTTTGCGATGACAGTCAGTGCGATTGTTCAGCGTCACGGTATCGGCAAAATGCAGGCGTGGCAGGACGGTTTAAAAGATGCCAAAGATGCGCGTGCGTTCGCCACCCCACGCGTGGCGGTCAATTTCTGGGATACGCTCTACTGGGGCGGTTTTGACAGCGCCAGTGACTGGACACAGAAAGGCTATGATGTGGTGATTTCCAGCCCCGACTACCTCTATCTCGATTTCCCCTCAGAGGTCAATCCGCAGGAACGCGGCTACTACTGGGGCACCCGCTTCAGTGATGAACGCAAAATATTTGCCTTCGCCCCCGATAACCTGCCGCAGAATGCTGAAACCTCAACAGATCGCGACGGTAACGCTTTCAGCGCTAAATCGGATAAGCCGTGGACCGGTGCCTATGGTCTTTCCGCGCAGCTTTGGAGTGAAACCGTGCGTACCGACCCGCAGATGGAATATATGATTTATCCCCGTTTGTTTGCGGTGGCAGAGCGCAGCTGGCATCGTGCCAGCTGGGAGCTGGACTACCGGGCCGGACGGGAATTTATCGGCGGGCAGACCCGTCTGGTGGATCGTCATGCGCTCCAGCAGGACTGGCAACGCTTCGCTAACCTGCTGGGACAGCGTGAGCTGGCGAAGCTGGACAAAGCCGGTATCGCTTATCGGCTGCCGGTGCCGGGCGCGAAAATTGTCGCAGGCGTGCTGGCGATGAATGTTGCGTTGCCTGGTGTGACGCTGGAATACAGTCTGGATAACGGCACACACTGGCAGCGGTACGATGCCGCTCAACCACCTCAGGTGAGTGGCGCAGTACAGGTACGTTCGGTCAGCGCCGATGGGCTCCGCAGCAGCCGGGTTGAGTCACTGTAAAGCAGAGGGACAGCACGCGGCCGAGGTGCGGCCTGGCAACGTCAGGCCGGATTTATCAGCCCAGGCGGCCAGGCCGGTAAACCGCGATAAAAAAAGCCGACGTTTGTCGTAATGCACGTCAGTTAATTAAATAAGGTCCGAGAGTTCGGGCCTGACCTGCTCCCCGTTGATGAAGTACAACCGGGCTGAAATCCTGATCCCTTCTCTCCCCCGCTAAGCTTTCCTGCGAATTTATATTCATTGATATATTTAACTGACTGTAACCAGGCTTAAACGCGGGCTTTTTTAGAAAGATGACTTTTCACTCTATGTGTTGTTAGCCGTAACGGGCTTCTTATCATATTCAGACCGGTTTATTCCCGCTCACGCGGGGAACACGATCATCCCGTATGCCAGGTCGTTACGGTCGGCGGTTTATCACCGCTCGCGCGGGGAACACTTGTTGACACTTGATTGAGCCATTCCCACGGCCGGTTTATCCCCGCTCGCGCGGGGAACACGAACGCAGGTTTTTAGCGCGCAGCACCGCCGCCGGTTTATCCCCGCTCGCGCGGGGAACACAACGAGCGCGACTTACCGCCGGGCGCAGTGGCCGGTTTATCCCCGCTCGCGCGGGGAACACCAACCAGAGAGTAGAGAAAGCAGTTATCTCCCCGGTTCATCCCCGCTCGCGCGGGGAACACTCTAAAATTATCCGTTTGATTACTAACTACTTTTCAGTCACCGCTAATTCTACCGAATTTTACACCCAGACTTAACCCAAATGCACACTAATACATCAGCACAAAATTCAGGCAAAAAAAGCGCCCATACAGGGTAATGCTGATCAGTTAAGGGTCACCTGAACGATCCAGTAGCTCTGTAAGAATCCGGAAATGCTCACCTGTTTCCGGATTTTTATGCACCCTGGACAGGCACTTGAGAAGTCAAAAGCCGGAGCTTGTGGAGCAGGAACTGTGAGGTGCCTCACTGGCTTATAATCTGTTGAGATATCAGATAATTAAAATGGCGGAACAGCTGAAAGGAGACTGGCCGAATCAACTGAGCTTCTCAGAATCCTGCGGAATGGCCATGAAAATGCGGATGACCCTGCAGGGCGCTTCACCGGGCCGTATACCGAAACTGATGCGTGATCTTGCAAGTATGAGAACGGATGAAGTTACCGACAAGAAGGGAAAGGGCCTTCCCGAAGGTGGTAACGGAGAGGCCCTGGAAATACACCACAGCCCCGAAAAAGGGCCAGTCAGTTGCTTAACTGACTGGCATTACGACGTTTGTCGGCCTCAGGATCATGCAATCAGAAGCATGACATCGGGATCGGGAGATTCGCGTTACGACAGCAGCTTCTCTTCTTCGCTGGCCGCCACCGCCTGCTGGCGTCGTTCAATAATCATGGTTTGCGGCGTCGAGAGCAGTATCCCCTCTTTGCGCAGACGCGTCAGAATATCAAACAGCAGGTCGCTCTTCGCGCCAGCGATCTGGCGCTGCCCGGCCACGTTGCCGGTCACGCTCAGTACAATCCCTTGCTGGGTCAGATCTTTGAACGACACCGACGGCTCTGGCGTCTCCAGAATACGTTCGTTTTCGTTGTAGACCTCCAGCAGGATATCGCGCACTTTAGAGGGATCGATATTCAGCGGGAAGGTAAGCGTGATCGTCACCACGCCCTGCGCATTGCCCATGGTGGCGTTACGCACGTTCTGCGAGATGAACTGCGAGTTCGGCACGATGACGGTCGATTTATCGCCTAACTGAATTTCGGTGGCGCGCACGTTAATCCGGCGAATATCCCCTTCAATGCCGCTGATGGTCACCAGATCGCCCACTTTTACCGGACGTTCCGTTAACAGAATCAGCCCGGAGATAAAGTTCTTCACAATCTCCTGCAGGCCAAAACCGATACCTACCGACAGCGCGCTGACAATCCACGCCAGTTTGTTCCACTGCAGGCCCATGATCGACAGCGTCAGCAGAATAATCAGCACGAAGCCGATGTTGCTGAACAGCGTCACCAGCGACACCCGCATCCCCACGTCCATGGTGGTTTTCGGCAGGAAATCGTTGTCCAGCCAGCGGCGTATTGAACGCAGCACATAGATGCCGACGATCAGGCAGATTATCGCATTCACCATATGCGCCGGTACGATATTCAGGGATTCAAGTCCTTTACCGCCCCAGAACTCGATCACTTTTTGCAGCAGCTCAATCGGCGTTGACGAGGCAAAGGTCCCATTGACCAGCGCCAGTGCCACAACCAGCACCAGAAAGGTTTTGCCGATGGCCGTCAGCAGCGTAGCCGTTTGCTGCAGATGACGCTCATTGATGTTAAGCGAACTCTGAATGCGACGACCGGTTGCGTTACTGGTCGAGAACAGGCTCTCACAGCCATCGTTGAGCAGATGACTGAGGAAGTAGAACGAACCAAACAGCAGGCCACACCAGATCACTTCATAACTCAGGAAGCGTGCCAGCGTGACGTAACCAATGAGCAGCGACACCAGAATGGCGATGCCGGTCAGCGTCAGGCCCATCTGGATCAGTCCGACCAGCGTCGATCGCGCTTCCGGTGGTGTGCCCGCCTGCGTCATGCGACGACGAACCCGATTGGTGCGCATACTGATCGCCAGCGCGGTACTGCCAATCAGCAGTGCCGTCAGGCCGTTGGCAAAAATAGTGGTATTCAGGCTGGTGCCGACGCTGTAGTTAAACGACTCGACGGTCTGAAAGATAAACACCAGCACGGCGGTAATGGGTGGAAAGGGTTTTAACGCCATCGCCACTTCATTAGAGATGGTCGGTAACCGCCAGCTGGGCCTGCGGGTAGAGAGGAAAGCGCGTCCCAGCCCGGCAATCAGGCCACAAAAGACGCTGAGCCGAACCAGTTGATCCACGAAGTCCTGAACGTTTTCAGAAACCTCATCACGGCGGGTAAAGGCCAGGGCGATAAAGTTAAAGGTGAGGACGACAGCCGCCAGGGTGGTCAGGGCGATTGCAGCCGCCAGGAAACTGCGACGTAACTTCCCTTCCGGCAATTTGTGAATGCTGACCCAGGCCAGAAACTCTTCGCTGTAACGACGGCCGACCGTCATCACTAACAGCGCAGCCAGCAGCCAGAAGACACTGCCCACGCGCCAGCCCGGCTCCCATGAGAGTACCGCGGTGTCCTGCAGCTCCTGCAGGAATTCACCGATTTTCTCGCCATCCAGGTCCTGACTATTGAGCAGCGGTGACCAGAAACGCGGCCCCAGAATGGTGCCGGAGTTCAGCGCCAGCTGGCTTTTTAACTGGTCACGACGCAGGTTAGTAATCTGCGAGGAGAGCGTCAGTGCGCCATTTTTAATGCCTTCGGCCTGTTTGATCTGGTCGTCGAGTTTGCTTTTCTGACTTTCCAGCGCGTTACGCTTGCGCGTCACTTCCGGCGTCTCTTTTACGCCGCTGTCAGCCTTGGGTGCCGGCCCCAGTACCTGCAACTGGGCGTCCAGTTGCTGGCGATCGGGGATCAGCGCCTGTCCCAGCGTGTCGGCATTACCAGAGAGCTCAAGCGCCATTTCATTGAGCTGAGTCAGCTTGTTTTCGCCAGCATCGACGGAGACCTGACTTTTGATTTTATCGAGGATCTTCTGCATTTTCGGCAGTTCAACCGCGGCATTCAGCTTCGGCGGAGCGTCCTGGTCCTGAGCAGCACTGGCCGTATCATCCGCGGCCAGCGTCAGCGCCGGGGCAAATGCCACCAGCGCCAGCATTAACAATGCAAAAAAGGATCGTAGCTTAAACATATGAGTAAGATTCCGGCAGCTTAAATCAGGCGATCGTCCCTCGCCAGTCGCGCGTAGTGTAGGGCTTTGCAAGGGATGGCAATATAGGAATAACGGGCATTTTTCGGGTTAACGTCGGGCAGCCAGAGAGGTAAAAATGGCTTTACGCCTCTGACCGCGTTTTCCCGATGTCCTGCTCAGCCTGCAGGCAATGCCAGTGCGCGCAGTGCGCGACACCGACTCTTTTCTACTCGACGTCGGCACTGCTGGCACCGTTGCTGGCGACCTGGCCTGATTTCTGTTTTTTATACGCCAGCGCGGCGGCCGGTACCGGCGCAGCCTTGCCGGTTTCAATCCAGTCACGCAGGCGGTTGGCATCCGCGAAGTGGGTATATTTGCCAAACGCGTCCAGCACCACCAGCGCTACCGGACGATTGTTGATCATGGTGCGCATCACCAGGCAGTGGCCCGCCTCGTCGGTGTAGCCGGTTTTAGTCAGCTGAATGCGCCAGTCATTTTTGTACACCAGATGATTGGTGTTGCGGAATGGCAGCGCATAGCTCGGATGCGTGAAGACGGCGGTTTCTTCTTTAGTGGTGCTGAGTGCGCCGAGCAGTGGATATTCGCGCGTCGCCTTGAGTAACTTGATCAGGTCCTGAGCACTGGAGACGTTTTGCGTGGAAAGCCCGGTCGGCTCAACGTAGCGGGTCTGCTTCATACCCAGCGCGCGCGCTTTGGCGTTCATCGCCTGGATAAAGGCGTTATAGCCGCCCGGATAAGCATGAGCCAGGCTGGCGGCGGCGCGGTTCTCTGAGGACATCAGCGCCAGCAGCAGCATATTGCGGCGGCTGATCTGGCTGTTGAGTTTGACGCGTGAAAATACCCCACGCATCTCCGGCGTCTGGCTGACATCCACCGTCAGCATCTCATTCATCGGCAGATGTGCGTCCAGCACCACCATTGCGGTCATCAGTTTGGTGATGGAGGCGATTGGCCTGACCCGATCCGGATGACTGGAAAACAGGACTTTATTGCTGGTGAGATCGACAATCATCGCGCTGCCAGAGGCAATCTGCGGTTGAGCAATCGGCGCCATTTGTGACAGCGAGGTGGTCGCCTGCGCCGGTAATGCCATTCCCTGCCCGGAAACGAGCAGCGCCAGCGAGAACAAAGTGAAACGAATTTTTGCAGGCATCGTAGAAAAAAGACCCGGTTGAGATTGTGCGCTGTGTCAGACACAGGCCGCCCGCATCAGTGCAGTCAGAGCGCGGGCTGGCAGCAGCATCATACGCTGAAGGTTAAGAAATTTCCTGGTGAGATTGTTTCCGGGCGTTAAAAAGGCGCTGCCGCCAGCACGGCGGCAGCGGCAGATCAGAACAGTCGGGGTCCATAACCCCACAGAATGACGGTCATCGCCAGTAACACTTCAAAGACCAGCACGCCAATCGCCAGCGTGGAGCCGGAGAAACGCAGGCTCTCTTCACGGTCAATATTCAGAAACAGCGGAATGCCGATATAGAGCAGATAGCCGGTGTAGACCAGCGCTAAAGCGCCGACCAGCACGCACAGCCAGACCAGCGGATAGAGTGCCACCAGCCCGCTGAGAAACAGCGGTGTGGCGACATAGCCCGCAAACACCGTGCAGCGCTGTACCCCAGGCCGCTGCGGATAATTGCGCGCCATCCAGTGGATCACCCGGCCCATCACCGCCACGCCACCCAGAATAATCAGATAGAACAGGATACCGAGCCCAATCCCGGTAGCGATATTAAGCTGAACAAACTGCCCCTCACCGAGATTCCAGCCCAGTTGCGTGGTGCCGATAAAGGCACAGATAACCGGGATCGCCGCCATCAGCAGAACATGGTGGGTGTAATGGTGCGAGACGCTCTCATTCTCTTGCTTGATATGACGCATTTCCTGATTCGGATGCGCCAGAAGTCCCCAGACATGGTTCATACAGTCACTCCTCTGATGCGAAGGGCTGCCCGAAACGGCAACAGAGTCTCTGAGGGCAGCGACAGTTCAAGTATAAACGGCAGAACAACTTTCGTGGCAGCTGAGCAAAAAAACAGCAAAAATAAACGCAGGGGCGGACGCCGGGCGGAAGCGAAACCAAAACGCGTATAGACTTAAAGAAACAGAGTCAAACAGGGAGAGTCATTTTGCATTTGGATATCAACGGATTAATTACCCAGTACGGCTATCTGGCGCTGCTGATCGGCTGTATTGCGGAAGGGGAAACGTTTACCTTACTTGGCGGCGTCGCCGCCCATGAAGGCCTGCTGCACTATGCGGGCGTGGTGCTGGCCGCCATGGCTGGCGGCATCATTGGCGATCAGCTGCTCTACTGGATTGGACGCCGCTATGGCGCGCGCATTCTGCGTCGTCTGAAAAAACATCAGGATAAAGTGGTAAAGGCGAACCGGCTGATCAAGCGCCGGCCCAGCCTGTTTGTCATCGGCGTGCGCTTTATGTATGGCTTCCGGCTGATTGGCCCGATCATTATCGGTGCCAGCCGCCTCAACCCGATGAAGTTTTTCATTCTCAACGTGATTGGGGCGGCAATCTGGGCACTGATTTTTGTCACGCTCGGCTATTTTGCCGGCGGCATCATCGCCCCGTGGCTGCACAAACTCGACCAGCACCTCAAGCATCTGCTGTGGCTGGTCGGTGCGATTGTGTTTGCCTTTGTGCTGCGCTGGGTGATCCGCCGCTGGCATAATCGTCGGGCCGATCAGTAACCTTTGAACTGCGGATTCGCCAGCATGAATCCACCGTCGATGATAAAGGACTGGCCGGTGGTGTAGGTCGCCCATTCAGAACAGAGCCAGGCAACCATGCTGGCGATCTCGTGGGTGTCACCGGGCCGGCCAGCCGGGATCTCCGGCATCTTCACCTTGTGCGCATCTTCATCACTCATCTTATTCATCGGCGTGGCGATCGCGCCGGGTGCCACCGCATTCACCAGAATATTGTGCGGCAGCAGGCTCAGCGCCATCGATTTAGTCAGGCCGCCCGCCGCATGTTTTGCCGCCGTATAGGCCACCGAACCGGGCAGCGGCGTGTGCTCATGCACCGACGTAATATTGATAATCCGGCCACCTTCGCCCTGCTCAACCATCTTACGGGCCGCAATCTGGCCGCAGACAAAGACGCCATCCACGTCGACGGCAAATGTTTTACGCCAGTCTTCATAGGTGACATCAAGGAAGTCCGCCTTGAAGTTAGCCCCGGCGTTGTTCACCAGCACGTCAATCCGGCCAAACCGATCGATCAGCTGTTGCAGCGACTGACCGCCCTGCTCAGGATCGGCCAAATCCAGCTGGATAATCTCTGCACGCCGGCCTTTATCCCGCACTAGCTGTGCGGTACGTTGCGCGCCCTCTTCATCGGAACGCCAGGTGATACCAATGTCAAAGCCCTGCTCTGCCAGCATTTCAGCGCAGCGGCTGCCGATGCCCGAGTCTGATGCGGTGATAATGGCGACTTTACTCTGTGGTGTGGTCATAACGGCCTCCTTTAGGAAAGTGTCATCACCAGTATAACGTCCCTGAAAAATTCGCCCGCCGCCAGCGCCCATTCTGTCAATCGGCCGCTGACGGAATCCGGCACTGAATTAACCCTCTGTGCCAGGCGGCCGCCGACGCTGCCGCCTCGACTATAGTTAGCAATGACACTAACAGGGAGACCAGAATGAGTAAGGTAAAACGCAACATTGAGGACCACGGCGTGATTGGTGATCTGCGCACCTGTGCGCTGGTCGCCAATGACGGCACCATCGATTATCTCTGCTGGCCTGAACTCGACAGCCCTTCGGTTTTTTCCGCGCTGCTCGACAGTGATGATGCCGGACTCTTCTCTCTGGCCCCGGACTGGCAGGATGTGCGCCGCCAGCAGCTCTATCTGCCTGATACCAACATTTTACAAACCCGCTGGCTGGGCGATGAAGGGGTAGCCGAAATCACCGACTACATGCCGATTTGCGATGATGCTGACAAACTACCCCGGCTGATCCGGCGGGTGAAAATGGTGCGCGGCAAGGCGCGCTTTACCATGCGTTGTTCGCCCCGCCACGACTACGCCCGGGCGCAGACCCGCGCCGAAGTGCAGCATGGCTGCATCGATTTTCACGCCGAAGGTCAGCCTTCGCTGCGGCTGGCCGCCACCGTGGTGATGACGCTGGAGGAGAACAGTGCCACCGCGAATTTTACCCTGCAGGCGGGTGAACATGCCGAATTTGAGTTTGGCAGCGTCAACGACGCGCACATCGAAGCGCTCTCCACCGAACACTGTTTTGAAGAGACGCTGAATTACTGGCGTCGCTGGAGCGCCCGCAGCACCTATCAGGGCCGCTGGCGCGAAATGGTTCAGCGCTCCGCACTGGCATTAAAACTGCTGACCTCGCATCGTCACGGCTCAATCGCCGCCGCCGCCACCTTTGGCCTGCCGGAAGAGCTGGGCGGCGAGCGCAACTGGGATTATCGCGCCTCATGGATCCGCGACGCCTCATTCAGCATGTATGCCCTGATGCGCCTCGGCTACGTCGATGAAGCCAAACATTTCACCCAGTGGGTCGGACGCTGTGTTGAAAACAGCCATCATGACGAAATGCGCCTGCAGGTGATGTACCGGCTGGACAGCGGCACCGAGCTGCACGAAATGGAGCTGCTCAATCTGTCAGGCTACGGGGATTCGCGGCCGGTGCGCATCGGTAATGATGCGTGGCAGCAGACCCAGCTGGATATCTACGGCGAACTGATGGATGCGGTCTACCTGGCCAATAAATATGGCGAGGCGATTTCGCAACGTGGCTGGCAGCATGTGACGCAGATGATCGATCGGCTTTGCGACAAGTGGAATCAGCCCGATGCCGGTATCTGGGAGATGCGCGGTCAGCCGGAGCATTTTCTGCATTCGCGCCTGATGTGCTGGGTGGCGATGGACCGCGCGCTACGCCTGGGCATGAAGCGCTCGTTGCCGATGCCGTATGAGCGCTGGGATCGGGTGCGGCGTGAGATCCGGGAAGATATCTGGGCCAACTTCTGGAACAGCGAGCGCGGCCATTTCTCCTCTACCCGTCACGGTGACCATCTTGATGCATCCATGCTGCTGATGCCGCTGGTGCGTTTTGTCGGGGCCACCGATCCCGACTGGCTCGCCACGCTGGATGCGATCAAAACGCATCTGGTCAGCGACGGCATGGTCCGGCGCTACAACATCGACGAGACGCCGGCAGATGGTCTGCAAGGATCGGAAGGATCGTTTGGTGCCTGTTCATTCTGGTATGTCGAATGCCTGGCCCGCGCGGGCCGGATTCAGGAAGCGCATTTTGAATTTGAGAAGCTGCTAAGCTACGCCAGTCCGCTGGGGCTGTACGCCGAGGAGTTCGACAGTCGTGGCCATGCGCTGGGGAATACGCCACAGGCGCTGACGCATCTGGCGTTAATCAGTGCCGCGTTTTTTCTGAATCGTAAACTCAGTGGTGAAGTGACGTTATGGCAGCCCTGAAGCCGGTTTTTTTATGCCAGCGGTGGCTGAAAAATGCCGGTTTAACACGGGAAGTTACGTAAAGTATTTCCGGCAGGTTAAAATCCTGATTCACATCGTCAGATTAATGAACATATAATGCGCAGCAGGTCACATTGGCCAGCATGGGTTCGACACATTGACAAGCCTGAAACATGGCGATAAAGACTTGTAAAATATGAAAATGAGCATTCGCGCGTTCGCTTCAATCGCATTGGCTTTGGCGGCGTTTAGCCAGTCAGCCTTTGCTGTGGTTTACCCGTTACCGCCGGCCAACAGCCGGTTGATCGGCGAAAATATCGAGATTACTGTTCCTGAGGACAGCAAACTGCCGCTGGAAGCCTTTGCGGCGCAATACCAGATGGGCCTCAGCAACATGCTGGAAGCCAATCCGGGGGTTGACGTTTATCTGCCTAAGGCTGGCAGTAAAATGATCATCCCACAGCAGCTGATCCTGCCTGATGCACCGCGCGAAGGCATTGTGATTAACAGCGCTGAGATGCGTCTCTACTACTACCCGAAAGGCAGCAAAACCGTGGTGGTATTGCCGATTGGTATCGGTGAGCTGGGTAAAGATACCCCGATCAACTGGACCACGGCGGTAGAACGTAAGAAAGATGGCCCGACCTGGACGCCAACCAAAGCGATGCACGCCGAATATGCAGCACGCGGCGAGAATCTGCCAGCCGTCTTCCCGGCCGGTCCGGATAACCCGATGGGGCTGTATGCGCTCTATATCGGTCGCCTCTATGCGATTCACGGCACCAATGCCAACTTTGGTATCGGCCTGCGCGTCAGCCACGGCTGTGTGCGTCTGCGCGCCGAGGATATCAAATGGCTGTATCAGAACGTGCCGGTTGGTACGCGGGTGCAGTTCGTTGATCAGCCGGTGAAAGCCACCGTCGAGCCGGACGGTTCGCGTTATGTCGAAGTGCATAACCCGCTGTCGACCACTGAAGAGCAGTTTAACTCGCGTGAGCTGGTTCCGATTACGCTGACGCAGGCGGTGAGTAAAGTGCTGGTTGATGCCAGTGTTAATCAGGACCAGGTGAACGGTGCCATTCAGGGCCGTACCGGTATGCCGGTAAAAGTGAACGGTGTGGAGAACAACATCCAGACCGCACCGGTTGACGTGCCTGAGAACCCGCAGGCTGCGCCACAGGAGCAGCCAATGACGCCAGTCACGTCACAGGGCGCCAGCACCGACGCCGCGCAGCCACAGCAGCAGCCGGTTACGGCACCTGCGCCTGCCACGGCGAATAACAACTCGTAATCGCCGTTTCGCTCTCCGAAGCCAGCGCCCGTCGCTGGCTTTTTTATTGCCTGCATTTGCCAGACCTTGCCCTTCCGTTTGCGCGTTGCCCGCCCGGCCGGGAGCGGTCAGCGCGGCTTCTGGTGTCGCCGTATCGCGCGGCTGGTCGTCATTTTACTGTCATAGAAAGCGCGTATCACACTGCGATGTACCGGTGCAAATCAGCATCCGGCATCCGCAATTCGAGGTACACCATGAGCGAAAACAGTCTCTCTTCTTCCTCATCGACCCGACGCCCTGATTTCAACGGCAAAAGCAGCCGCTTTAGCAAGCCGCTGTTTTTCATCCTGCTGGTCGCCGGGCTGGCGTTTGCCGGGCTGAATCTGGTCAATGATGTTGAACAAACCAACATGCCGGTGACCAGCTATCTGCCGTTCTTCCTGCTGGGACTGGCGCTGCTGATCGCGCTGGGCTTTGAGTTCGTCAACGGCTTTCATGACACCGCCAACGCCGTCGCGACGGTGATCTACACCCATTCACTGACCCCTGGCGTGGCGGTAGTCTGGTCCGGTATCTGTAATTTCCTCGGCGTGCTGCTCTCCAGCGGCGTGGTGGCTTTTGGCATCATCTCCCTGCTGCCGGTCGAGCTGATTCTGCAGGCCAGCAGCGGTAACGGCTTTGCCATGGTTTATGCCCTGCTATTCTCGGCGATTATCTGGAACCTCGGCACCTGGTATTTCGGCCTGCCCTCCTCCTCGTCGCATACCCTGATTGGCTCGATCATCGGCGTCGGGGTGGCGAATGCGATGCTGCACGGGCGCAGCGGCCTGAGCGGTGTCGACTGGGATCAGGCGCTGAAGGTCGGCTATGCACTGCTGCTGTCACCGGTAGTCGGTTTTGTCTGCGCCGGGCTGTTGCTGTGGGTGATGAAGCTGTTTATCCGCAATCGCCAGCTCTACAGCGCGCCGCAGAATGACCAGCCGCCGCCGGTCTGGATCCGCGGCCTGCTGATCCTGACCTGTACCGGCGTCTCCTTTGCGCACGGCTCTAACGACGGTCAGAAAGGGATGGGGCTGATTATGCTGATCCTGGTCGGCACCATGCCGATCGCCTACGCACTTAACCGATCGCTGCCGCCGGATCAGATCCCACGCGTCGCGGCATTAACTGAGGTCACTGAACATCAGCTGCTGCAACTTCAGCCGGCCGCACCTCAGCCGCCCGCCGCCCGCGACGTGCTGATCGCCTTTGTCGGCAGCAGCCAGCTCAATCCCAACGTGTTACCGGCACTGGCGATGACCCTCAACGAGATTGGCGACCAGATACGCCGCTACGGATCGATGGACAATATTCCGGCGCAGTCGGTGGCCAACACCCGTAACCAGATGTACCTGGCCTCAGAGACCATCAAGCATCTGCAAAGCGCCGAAGTAAAGCTGCCGGAAGAGACCGAACGTAATTTGAAAGCGGTGAAAACCGAGCTCGACAGCGCGACCCGTTTTATTCCGATGTGGGTAAAAGTGGTGGTGGCGATCGCGCTGGGGCTGGGCACCATGGTCGGCTGGCGACGGATTGTGGTGACGGTGGGCGAACGGATTGGTAAAACGCACCTCAGCTATGCGCAGGGTGCCAGCGCCGAGCTGGTGGCGATGGCGACCATTGGCGCGGCAGACGGCTTCGGTCTGCCGGTCTCCACCACTCACGTACTGTCGTCGGGCGTGGCAGGCACCATGGCGGCTAACCGCTCCGGTTTGCAGTTATCAACGCTGCGTAATCTGGCGGTGGCCTGGGTATTGACCCTGCCGGTGTCGATTCTGCTCTCGGCGCTGCTCTACTGGCTGTTTATTCATCTCTGATCATACAAAACCGGCGGGCCGTTAACCTGTCTGCCGGTTTTGCCAGTAAAGCCGCAGCGTAATCAACAGCGCGCCCAGCACCATCAGCGCCGCCGCCAGATAAACCGACTGCATTCCCCAGTGACCAATGAACAGTCCCGCCACCGGACCGGTCAGGCCGAGGCCGAGATCGAGAAAGGCGGAATAGGTGCCCAGCGCCGATCCCTGATCCTGACGCCCGACCTGCTTAACCGCCTCGACGCCCAGCGCCGGAAAGACCAGCGAGAAGCCGCAGCCGGTAAGAAAGGCCCCCGCGCCCACCAGCCAGGCGCTGTCGGCCTGCCAGATGATGATCAGGCCCAGAGACTCCAGCATAAAAGAGAACAGCGAAACCTGCAGTCCGCCAAAACGGGTGATAAAGCGGCCAAAACCGAGGCGCACCAGCACAAAGCCGAGGCTAAAGACCGACAGCGCCCAGGCCGCACCCTGCCAGTCGCGGCTGGCAAAATAGAGGGTGATAAAGGTGGCGATGACGCCGAAACCGATGGTGCCGCACCCGAGTGCCAGACCATAGAGCCAGACGCGGGAGAAGACCCGGTGAAACGGAATCCGTTCCCCTACGCTGACGGTCACCGCCGGTTTGCGGCTGGCCATCAGATAGCCGATAACGCCCATCAGCGCAATCAGACCGGCAAAGCCGCTCATGCCTAATCCGCTGTTGAGCATCACCCCAAGCGGCGCGCCAATCGCCATCGCCAGATAGGTGGCGACGCCGTTCCACGAGATGACGCGCGCGGTCTGCATCGGACCGACGATGTTCATGCCCCACAGGGTTGAACCGGTGCTGCTGAAGCTCTCACCCACGCCAAGAAACAGTCGCCCCAGCGCCAGCAGCGCCAGACTCAGCCAAGGCCATTCACTCAGCAGCGCAGCGATGATGGTCAGCACCCCGCTCATGCCACAGCAGAGCAATCCCAGCATCACCACCCGTTTCGGACCGAGGCTATCGGCCAGACGACCTGACTGCGGGCGGCTGAGCAGCGTGGCAAAGTATTGAAGGCTGATGATCAGCCCGGCGACAAAAGAACTGAATCCGAGATTGTTTTTGACAAAGCCCGGCAGCACGGCCAGCGGGAGACCAACGGAGAGATAGCAGAAGAAGGTGAAAACGATTACCGAGAGGATACGTTTATTGAGCTGGCTGTTGCTCAATACAGCGACATCAGACATAGCAGGCTTGTAAGGTAAGGGAAATTTTTCCCACTATACCGTCAGGCCGCTAAGGGGTCGCCTGATTTTTTATCACAAACCATGAACAATGGCGTGACGATCGATGGCGTGGGCAATGTCGCCCGAGGATTTTAACGCGCGGATCTCACTGAATAACCCGGTGGCTTCGGTATAGGCTTTGCGCAGGTAACCGAGCCACTGCTTAATGCGTGCTACGTGATACAAGCCGGTATCACCCTGCTTTTCCAGACGGGTATATTTCTGTAATAGCTTAACGACGTCCGGCCAGGGCATCGTTGTCCTCTCAGCGCAGGTTAACTCTACTCAAAACAGGATATAATTTTACCGGCTCGCAGCCATTGCCCAGACGATATTAAGCTCCTGATGATGTGCTGCAAAGGGCTGCCCTCTAAGGCAAAAGCCGTAATCATCGAGACAGCGACTGGCATTAATTTATTTCTACAATCATCAGCGTTTACAGGCGTTGGCGGAACAGGCATATCAATCGAGGCGCCTTTAATCAGAACAGCAACAAGACCTTCTGGCGCACCCAGTTTTCTGATGACATCTTTAACTTTTTTCGGTAACGATTCTTTTATTTCAGCAACATCCTTTCCTGCCGATTTTTAAAAGGAACGCTTTTCATTATCTGTTAAATTCAGCACCTTTAGATCGTTCAGCAAAGGTTTACGCTTAGCCCCGGCTAATATTTTTCAATCGCTCGCATTCTCTCCTTGTAATTTATACGGCAAATATTCCCTCTAACGATCTGGCAATCAAAAAAATAAAATGAATTAATAATCCAACGATCATTACCATCAGATGAAAAAACGAGGAAAGCACAGACAAAAGAGCTATCGGACCTATCATTGCGCTCAGAGGTTCAATATTTTCAGGCTAAATAGCGCAAAAAATAATATATATCGCGCTTATAAAAATGGCCATCATAAAGGCAAAAAAAAACCAGACAATTCAGTTTTTTTCAGCCGCATCATATCCCTTGCTTTATCACTAAGGTAGTGAACGGATAGACAAAAGCATTTGCAAACATAAATATCGCCAATGCATTTGCATAACCAATAAGGCTTTAATAAATTTAAATGGAAATAATGATTGAAATAACTGGCAATTCAACATTCAGAATAGAAGAACTGCCTGCGCCTGGCCATCAGGTTTTGAGGAGCTTACGGGCAACTGACATAGTTCACCTACTTATAAGGATTAAATTCTTCTAATAGCTTTTTATAGTCTGTTTGCAGTCTAATGTATTCCTCGTTTTCTAAAAGAATGCCACATACTTTATCTCTGACGCTGGTCGGTTTTTTCTGAACTTCCCCGTCGTCTAAATCCCAGGTTATCGTCACTTTACTGGTCAATACTTGAGGTTCAACTTTTCTGACTTTCATTCCTTCCTTTTGTGGGAACCAAATCCACGCTGAATGATTGTTAGCATCAATTTTTAACGCTCTGAATAAATTCATTTGTAATAAAAAATGCTGCTCTTCGATATTATATCCTCTTGCGAGTTGATGCATCTGCGGAACCCAGCCTCCGGGAGCACGAGCTGCAATTTCGACAAAGACGACCTGGTTATCTTTGGTGAGAAAAACCTCCAGATGGATCGCACCATCAGGCAAGCGTTCAAAGGCAGCAAGTATATCGATGGTGGCTTGAGATAAAATCGCAAATTCATGATCTGACTTTCTGATTTGAACGCTTCCTAACGCAACTCCATCTAAAAAATCAGCATTCGGGCATGAATATTTGCATATCAACCGCTCAATCATCGCACCATCTTTTATTAAAATATCAATATGATACAAATCCCCTTTGATAAACTCATCAACTTCATAATTCAGATTTAATTTATTTTCTACACACCATTTGTGTAGTTGCGAACGATTGAATATTTTAGCGACATTTTCGCTTCCAGCTGAATCGACTTGCTTAGCAAAAACAGGATACCCTAACTTTTTTTCGATATCATTGAGATAGTCGTCTGCATTATTAGTAAATTCTCCCGGATTGAACTCAATCACGTCAGGAACTCTAACGCCCGATTTTGAAACCACTTGTTTCATAATGATTTTATTTATAAAGGGCAAAATATCTTTTTCCGCTATACCCGCAATGCCAAAACAATCACGTATCTGAGCTGCAAGCCCTAAGAAATACTCATCATTAGTCACTACTCTGACCTGGCTGAAATCGGTGCAATTTTCCTTTTTAAAAATAGTTTCACATGCCTTTCTGACATTATCATAATCAAATTCATCACAAACAATGTGCTCAGAAAAAGCACATTTATTACTCTCACTAAGATTCGCGTTCCCGGTATGACCAGTAATTAAAAAAAGCTTAGAATTTATGGCATGACTGGCCAGATATTTCCAATCCGCGCGAAAAGTAACTATGTTTTGCAAAACGATAATGATGTTTTTAGTTGCTATTTCCACCGTACTTCTCCCATCTATCCGTGCTGACATTAATGATGTCCTGGAATAATCACTTTCCCGATCACTTTCGGCAATATCTATTATATACAGAGGAAACGCAAGACTGCATAGTTCATTTCAAAGTTCAGTCATAATTTTAATCTCGTCGTCAGGCGACATGAAAAAATTTCGTGCTGAATAAACATTCAGACCATGATAGATATAATAAGGACAGACACCTAATTCAAAATGATGTTCTGTCGTTGAATCGATAATTAATATTGTATCCCTGTTCATCATTTACCACCTATCCATTGGCTTTTTTTCATACTAATTCGACAGATTCGGTTCAGCAAAGAGAAATAAATTACTTCCTGACTTTTTATTGATATAAATCATTATTTAAACAATCAGCTTTTGCGCTCACCTTCGCTGTCTTATCCCAACAGTAACGTAAATTGGATACGTCTTTCCAGTTATTTACCCGCATCAAGCCTGGATAAACAATTGTTATCAGGAGCCTGGCGTCATTGTTCAGGCCTGCATGATGATGATTCACCGCAGTAGGTAACAATAAATCGGAATTGGATAAGCAATCAAAAAATTAACACTTTTTTTTTATTAAATAATTTAACATGGCTATGTTAGATTCATCATCGATACTGACGAGATAGATTGGCTAATTAGCTGACAGCTTTAAAGCCGTTGTTTTGATAGAAAGTGAAGTGAGGGTCGGCGCTTTTGACTATGAAAATTTAGGGTGATAAGGAATGGCAGACAGATACAATTTAACGTAAATAAGAAGGAAAGCGGCCAGATAAATTCCAGAACATGCGTGGTAAGAAAGAGTCAATCACAGCTGATTTCTGACTGAATCATTCCAGACAATTTCTGCCGTTTAATGAGTGAAGTAATCTCTTTTGCACTATTCGGATTGAATGTCCGGATGCAATGTTCAGACTTAATATCCCTTTTACATCGCGAGTACTCAGACCAGGCCCTATCTGGCAATCACATTCGCTGGATAGCGTTTGCAATATCTTTGGACGTTTTCAGCGCGCGGATCTCACTGAATAACCCGTCGGCTTCGGTATAGGCTTTGCGCAGGTAACCGAGCCACTGCTTAATGCGTGCTACGTGATACAAGCCGGTATCACCCTGCTTTTCCAGACGGGTATATTTCTGTAATAGCTTAACGACGTCCGGCCAGGGCATCGGCAGTTCGTTGTACTTCACCACCCGACTAAGGTTGGGAATACTGAGCGCGCCACGGCCTAACATCACCGCCTCACAGCCGGTAATCCGCAGGCAGTCCTGCGCACTTTGCCAGTCAAAAATCTCGCCGTTGGCGATCACCGGAATCTTCAGCCGCTGGCGAATCTCGCCAATCGCCTGCCAGTTAATGGCGTCAGCACGATAACCGTCTTCCTTGGTCCGGCCGTGTACCACCAGTTCAGTGGCACCTGCCTGTTCTGCCGCGTCGGCAATCTCCAGACTGCGGGCGCTGGAGTCCCAGCCAAGCCGTACTTTGACCGTTACCGGCAAATCTGCAGGCACCGCTTCACGCATCGCTTTCGCGCCGCGATAGATCAGATCGGGATCTTTAAGAAGAGTGGCACCGCCGCCGCTGCCATTCACCAGTTTCGACGGACAGCCGCAGTTGAGGTCAACACCCCAGGAGCCGAGTTCCACCGCGCGGGCGGCGTTTTCAGCTAACCATTCGGGATGCTGCCCCAGCAGCTGCAGACGCACCCGCGTGCCGGAAGGCGTGCGGCTGGCGTGTTGCAGTTCGGGGCAGAGACGGTAGAAGGATTTTACCGGCAGCAGTTGATCGACTACGCGCAAAAACTCAGTGATGCACAAATCGTAGTCGTTCACTTCCGATAACAGCTGGCGCACCAGCGAATCAAGCACGCCCTCCATCGGCGCCAGTAAAACCCTCATACTCAGACGTTTCCGGTACGCTTCGCTGCCGGACGACGCGGACGAGCAGCCGGTCGATCACCCTGCGGAGCTGGCTGGCTCTGACGACGCGCCTGAGGCCGCTTTTCGCCTGATGAACGTGGCGCACCGGCACCCTGTCCACCCTGGCTGCGACCACGACCGCCGCCGCCTGCACCGCCACGCGACTGCTGTTGACGACCGTTAATGATCGGTTCCGCTTTAATGCTCGGATCGGGCTCATAACCGGCAATCGCCAGACGCGGAATCTCGCGCTTCAGCAGACGTTCGATGTCACGCAGCAGTTTATGCTCGTCAACGCAGACCAGCGATAACGCCACACCGGTGGCCGCGGCACGACCGGTACGGCCGATACGGTGGACATAATCTTCGGCAACGTTAGGCAGCTCGTAGTTCACCACGTGCGGCAGCTCTTCAATATCCAGGCCACGGGCCGCGATATCGGTCGCCACCAGCACGCGAATGCCGCCGGATTTGAAGTCGGCCAGCGCACGGGTACGGGCACCCTGGCTTTTATTGCCGTGGATGGCGGCGGCGGTGATGCCATCTTTGCCCAGCTGCTCGGCAAGGTGGTTAGCGCCATGCTTGGTGCGGGTAAAGACCAGCACCTGCTGCCAGTTGCCTTCGCCGATCAGCTGCGACAGCAGTTCCCGCTTACGCTTCTTATCCACGAAGTGAACCTGTTGCGCCACCTGCTCGGAAGCGGTGTTGCGGCGGGCCACTTCCACCAGCTCAGGATTAGTCAGCAGTTTCTCAGCCAGGCCTTTGATCTCATCAGAGAAGGTGGCGGAGAACAGCAGGTTCTGGCGTTTCGCCGGCAGACGCGCCAGCACGCGACGGATGTCGTGGATAAAGCCCATATCGAGCATCCGATCCGCTTCATCCAGCACCAGAATTTCGACCTGTGACAGGTCAACGGCGTTCTGTTGCGCCAGATCCAGCAGACGGCCTGGCGTCGCCACCAGAATATCGACGCCGCCACGCAGTTTAAGCATCTGCGGGTTGATGCTGACGCCACCGAAGACCACCAGTGAGCGCAGCGGCAGATATTTGCTGTATTCGCTGACGTTTTCGCCTACCTGCGCCGCCAGTTCACGGGTCGGGGTGAGGATCAACGCCCGCACCGGACGACGACCGCGGATAGCGCCCGCGTTGGCAGAGAGTTTTTGCAGTAACGGTAAGGTAAAGCCGGCCGTTTTGCCGGTGCCGGTCTGGGCACTCGCCAGCAGATCGCGGCCTGCCAGCACCACAGGAATCGCCTGGCGCTGGATAGGTGTAGGTTCGCTGTAGCCTTGTTCGGCAACCGCGCGCAAAATATCGGCACTCAGGCCGAGAGAGTCAAAAGACATTACGTGGTTTACTCCGGTCCGCTCTGGCCGTGATTCACGGTGTAGTTTTCAGAGGGATAGTGACGCCAGCTGGGGCTGACGCGTGAAAAGGGCACAAACTACGATGCGTAAGCGGGCGAGTGTAACAGCTTTAGCTGCACTGTGCGAGATAGCTCACATTTCCTGACATAACTTAGTGCGTTAGAAACAGGAAGGCCACCTTGCGGTGGCCTTCAACTTAACTACGTTTTTTTTCAATGCGCCGCGGCGGTTCTTTCGCCAGCAGCGACACCAGCGCCGGACCCAGCAAC
Source organism: Pantoea sp. USHLN298 (assembly GCF_037149395.1). Lineage (NCBI taxonomy): Bacteria > Pseudomonadati > Pseudomonadota > Gammaproteobacteria > Enterobacterales > Erwiniaceae > Pantoea > Pantoea sp. USHLN298. The sequence continues at coordinate 395,808 of NZ_JBBCRO010000001.1, read as the reverse complement.
ATCACTACGCCAAGCGAGGCCAGCAGCAGGTTGTTGTGGTAAATCCGCGACACCAGGAACAGTGTCATCATGGCCGCGCCAAAGTAGTAAGTGGTGGTCGCTTCTTCAAGATAATCACCGAGCGTGCGTAAACGGGCACTGCGCTGCGTCACCAGCATGGCGATAAACACCAGTGCATAAGTGGTCACCAGCGTGCTGCAGACATCAACCAGGGCTTTGTGTTTCCAGCCCCAGATCAGCGCCGCGATCACCAGTAAATGCATCGCAATGTGCACGTACGTCTGACCCGTGATGATTTGAATACGATTAGACCATTTCATTCAATTCTCCTGGCAGACCCAACAGGTCGCCCAAGTGCTACCGGCACAAGCCGGAAACGGTTTCCTCAATGTAAAACAATTTTCGGATAACGCCTTAATTATCGCCCTTCTTCACCCTCCATTTGTGACAAAGACTACACTTTGATTCTATTGATGATGAAAAGGAGTGCGTCGCGAGTATGCCACAAAACCAGCAAGGATTTTCAATAAAAGTCCTGACGATCAATACACACAAGGGTTTCGCCCCTTTTAATCGCCGCTTCATCCTGCCTGAATTACGCGATGCTGTTCGCGCAACGGAGGCGGATGTGGTCTTCCTGCAGGAGGTGATGGGCACCCATGCCATCCACTCCCTTAACCATGAAGAATGGCCTGAATCGCCGCATTATGAGTTTCTGGCCGACACCATATGGAACGATTTCGCCTATGGGCGCAACGCGGTCTATCCGGAAGGACATCACGGCAATGCGGTGCTGTCCCGTTTCCCGATCACCGAATATGAAAACCGGGATATCTCGGTGGCGGGCAGTGAAAACCGCGGCATGCTGCATTGTCAGATTGCCCTGCCTGAGCCGCACGGCACGCTGCATGTCATCTGCGTTCACCTGGGTCTGAAAGAAGCGCATCGTCACGCGCAGATGAAAAAAATCTGTGAAATGGTCAACTCACTGCCGCCCGACGCGCCGGTGGTGGTAGCCGGTGATTTTAATGACTGGCAGCGACGCGCCAACGCCATCTTAAAACATGGCGCAGGCCTGAAAGAGGTATTCAGCATGAAAACCGGACGCCCGGCGCGCACCTTCCCGGCGCGCTTTCCGATCCTGCGGCTCGACCGCATCTATGTGCGCAACGCTACGGTCAGTCATCCGTGGACGCTGCCGCGAAAACCCTGGTCGCATCTTTCCGATCATGCGCCGCTGGCGGTGGAGATTCATCTATGAATTTTCACTGGCAAGAGGGTAACAAGCTGCGCCTGCTGGAGAATGGCGAAGAGTTTTTCCCGCAGGTATTCGGGGCGATTCAGCGTGCCGAACGCACCGTGCTGCTGGAAACCTTTATTCTGTTTGAAGATGAGGTCGGTAACGCCCTGCATCGCGAACTGCTGGCGGCCGCCCAGCGCGGCGTCAGAGTTGAAGTGATGGTGGATGGCTACGGCTCGCCCGATCTCTCCGACAAATTCGTCAACAGCCTGACCGGCGCGGGCGTGCGTTTCATCTATTACGATCCGCGCCCGCTGGTGATGGGAATGCGCACCAACGTGTTCCGCCGCCTGCACCGTAAAACGGTGGTGGTGGATGAGGTGGTCGCCTTTGTGGGCGGGATTAACTTCTCGGCTGAGCACAACAGTGACTATGGTCCGGAAGCCAAGCAGGATTACGCGGTGCAGGTGAAAGGCCCGGTGGTGGGAGATATCGCCCGCTATCTGCAACAGGCGATTGGCAGCGAGCAGGCCACCCGCCGCTGGTGGGGATCGCGCTCGCATCGCCCGGCCGTCAACGCCACGCCGGGCGACGCCCAGGTGCTGTATGTCTATCGCGATAACGACGATCACCGTGATGACATCGAAATGCACTATCTGGAGATGCTGCGCGAGGCGAAACGCGATGTGATTATCGCTAACGCCTACTTCTTCCCTGGCTACCGGCTGCTGCGCGAAATGCGCAATGCGGCTCAGCGCGGGGTGCGCGTCCGGCTGATTGTGCAGGGCGAACCCGATATGCCGATTGTCAAAGTCGGGGCCGAACTGCTCTACAACTACCTGGTCGATGCGGGGGTCGAAGTCTACGAATATTGCCGTCGTCCGCTGCACGGTAAGGTGGCGGTGAAAGATGATCACTGGGCGACCGTTGGCTCCAGCAATCTCGATCCGCTCAGCCTGTCGCTTAACCTCGAAGCCAACCTGATTATTCACGATCGTCAGTTTAACCAGACGCTACGCGATAACCTTGAAGCCCTGCTGGCTAAAGATTGCCAGCGGGTAGAGGACGATCGCCTGCCGCCGCGTAACTGGTGGCAACTGAGTAAGAGTGTGGTGGTGTTCCACTTTCTGCGTCATTTCCCGGCCATCGCCGGCTGGTTACCGGCGCATACGCCGCTGCTGGCGCAGGTTGATGCGCCGGTTCAGCCGGAAATGGAGACGCAGGATCGTGTTGAAGCCGACAATGAAGGAGCAAAACCCTGATGGCGAAAAAGCATCCACGCTGGCAACTGGCGAAAAAAATTCTCACCGTGCTGTTCTTCATTGCGGTGATTGTGCTGCTGGTGGTCTATGCACGTAAGGTGAACTGGGAAGATGTCTATGACGTGATCGTCAACTACAACCGGTTTGTGGTGCTGACCGCCGCCGGGCTGGTGGTGATCAGTTACCTGGTCTATGGCTGTTACGATTTGATTGGCCGGGCCTACTGCGGTCATAAGCTGGCGAAACGCCAGGTGATGCTGGTGTCGTTTATCTGTTACGCCTTCAACCTGACGCTGAGTACCTGGGTCGGCGGTGTGGCGATGCGCTACCGGCTCTATTCCCGCCTCGGGCTCGACAGCGGCACCATCACCCGCATCTTTTCACTGAGTATCGCCACCAACTGGCTGGGCTATATCCTGCTGGCTGGCGTGGTGTTCAGCGCCGGGATGGTCTCGATCCCCAGCGGCTGGTTTATTGGTGAAACCACGCTGCGGCTGATTGGCGTGCTGTTGCTGGTGCTGGTGGCAATTTATCTCTGGGCCTGCGCCTTCTCGAAGCGTCGCCGCTGGACGGTGAAAGGCCAGACGTTACAGCTGCCGTCACTGCGGATGGCGCTGTTTCAGTTTGCCGTCTCCTGCGCCAACTGGATGGTGATGGGAGCGATTATCTGGCTGCTGCTGGGCCGTGATGTCGGCTATCCGATGGTGCTGGGGGTATTACTGATCAGCAGTATCGCCGGGGTGATTATTCACATTCCGGCCGGGATTGGGGTACTGGAGGCGGTGTTCCTCGCCCTGCTCAGCGGTCAGCATACGACGCATGGCGCGATCATCGCCGCCCTGCTGGCCTACCGCGTGCTCTACTTCATTCTGCCGCTGTTGCTGGCGCTGGTGCTCTATCTGGTGCTGGAGAGTCGGGCGAAGCATCTGCGTCATAAGAACGAGCAGAAATTACAGAAATCGTAGTGAAAAAAAAGGGAGACGCGCAACCTGAGCGCGTCTCCCTTTCTGTAACCTGACCTTAGCGGCGGTTGCCGAAAATCCGCAGCAGTATCAGGAACAGGTTGATGAAGTCGAGATAGAGCGTTAATGCCCCCATAATCGAGTAACGACGCAGGTTCTCTGTGTCGCGCGCATCAATCTGCTCGCCAATATTTTTCAGCTTCTGGGTGTCATAGGCGGTTAAGCCCACAAACACCACCACACCGATATAGGTAATGGCCCACATCAGCGCCGGGCTTTTCAGCCAGAAGTTCACCAGCGAGGCCAGCACGATGCCGATCAGCGCCATAAACAGCAGGCTGCCAAAGCGGCTCAGATCGCGTTTGGTGGTGTAGCCATAGAAACTCATCGCACCAAACATCCCGGCGGTGACGAAAAAGGTGCTGGCAATGGACGAATAGGTATAGACCAGAAAAATACTCGCCATGGTGACGCCGGTCAGCGCCGAATAGAGCATAAACAGCCCGGTGGCGACGGCACCGCTCAGGCGATGCACCATGCCGGAGAGGAAAAAGACCAGTGCCAGCTGCGCGATAATCAGCCCAAAGAAAGTGATGCGGTTAGCAAACACCAGCTCCATCACCGCGGGCGTACGCGCGGCAAACCAGGAGACAAACGCTGTCAGTAACAGACCGCAGGTCATCCAGCCATACACCTGGGCCATATAGGCTTGCAGCCCACGTGACGCAGGTTGAACAATTGAATCGTTTTGTGGATATCGGTCCATGATGCACCTCTTGTTGAACGGATTTGGACGTGCTCCGCGGACGGAGCCTGACTAAGTGTGGCACAGCCCGACTCAACTGTGCCACAACATCCCCTTAACGACGCGACAGACACTGCTGATAGCGGCTATCGACGCGCTGCGCAAACCATGCGGTGGTCAGATTACGGGTGATTTTCGGGCTTTCCAGCTTGATGCCCGGCAACATTTCTCGCGGCAGCCGACGACCCGCCATCTTATCGGCCAGGGTAAACACCTGCCGCCACAGCGTGCTGTCGCTGAAATCTGCTTTCTCCCCTTTCTCCAGGTCGCGGCGGATTTCGCTGTCACTCATATCGATCTGCTTCGCCAGGGTACGCACTGCCAGCTCGGTGGTGCCCGCCTTGTCGCTGCCGTAAAGAATCAGATCGCCATCCAGCGCCAGCTTCATTCCGGTCGCCCGTGACACTGCCGCCTGGAACGCGGCGTTGCGGCTGGCATACCAGCCAGCGTTGAAGTCGGCAAAACGGTAAAGCGGCCGGCTGTAATCGGCCGGATAACCCAGCAGATGCAGGGTCCCGAAGTAGATGCCGCCATGACGGGTAAAGACTTCGCGGCGGATAGAGCCATCAATCGGCCACGGATAGCCTTTGGCATGTGCTTCCGCAAAGGCGATGCTGACCTGCATCGGCCCGCCGGTATGAATCGGATTGAGATTGCCAAACAGCGTCTGCCCCATCGGCACCATATCGATCAGGTCATCAAAAATGGCGCTCAGCTCTTTCTCACTGCGCACCTTATCCAGACGGGCTGCGTAACTCTCGCCGTTGGGCGATTTAATCAGCAGCGCGGTGCGGACCACAAACGCCGGCACATGCACCTTCGCCGCCCGGCGGTTGATCTCGCCCCAGGCAATTTTCGGCAGGCCCGGCACGGTCGCTTCGGCGCTGAAGTTGGTCTCCTGATCCGCCACCGCAATCACCGCACACAGATTACTGACGCTGGGATCGAGCTGCTGGGTGCGAAAAGTGGTGTAGATGTCGTCGGTCCAGTCCGCTTTATTGCTGACGTGAGCAGGCAACAGCCGCTGGATTTGTGCTTTGACATCGGCGGGCTGCCGGACCGGCACCTCGGGGGTTTTCTTGCTGCTACAGCCTGCCAGCACCAGTGCGGCGACCAGCGTCAGACGTTGCAGTATTGGGGTGGATGACATGCCTGTCCTCAGAATCAATCAAACCCCTACTCTACCATTGCCATCGTTTTACCGGCAGGGCTGATTTTCTGAACCTCTCTACCTGTACTAAGGTTACCTCTTTTACCGTTAAAGGAATTTACGATGTTAAAACTCTGGCCTGTCGCGGCATTCAGCCTGCTGTTAGCGGGATGTGGTGCCAATAACTCTCCGGCTCAGGTGCAGTCGCCTGGCGCACCCACCTCCTCGTCACTCAAACTGCTGGAAACCGGCGCGGAGGTGATGCAGTCCCGTCCACCGATCGACGCCATCAATACCTATCTCGACGGCTTCCATTTTTACAATGGCGATCAGAACGGTCAGATGGAAGCGCACCATTATGTGACGGTGCTGAATGAGGATGTGATGCAGGCGGTGATCTACGATGGCAATACCCGCGATGCGCGGCTGATGGGGGTGGAGTACATCATCAGCGAGCGGTTATATAAAACCCTGCCGCCGGAAGAGAAGAAGCTGTGGCACAGCCATCAGTATGAAGTGAAATCGGGCACGCTGATTGCGCCCGGTTTGCCGGAGGCCGCCGACCACGCGCTGATGAAGCGCATCGTCAATACCTATGGCAAAACCTGGCACACCTGGCATACCGATCGTGACAAAACTCTGCCGATCGGCATTCCGGCACTGATGATGGGCTTTACCGCTGACGGTCAGATGGACTCGCGCCTGCTGGCGGATCGCGATCGCCGTTTCGATGTCGACAGCAAAAAAATTCGCGCCCAGCGGGCGGATATTGTGGCGCATCCGGCTGAACCGGGAGCCAATGCCTGGCAACAGGGCGAAGTAATTCAGCTGCAACGCACCCACGGCGGCGGTGAACACAGCCACGGCCAGACCCAATTTGGCCCGGCCGAGCAGTTAAAACAGCCTTAATCCCAGCGCTGCGCCGCCTGGCGATCGCTGTCGCGGGCATCCACCCAGCGATCGCCGTCGGCGGTTGCTTCCCGTTTCCAGAACGGCGCGCGGGTTTTCAGGTAATCCATAATGAACTCCGCGGCAGAGAAGGCGCTGCCGCGGTGCGCGCTGGTGACGCCCACCAGCACAATTTCATCGCCGGGAAACAGTTCCCCGGTGCGGTGGATCACCGTGACGCGTTGCAGTGGCCAGCGCTGGCGGGCCGCATCCACAATCTCCTGCAGCGCTTTTTCGGTCATGCCGGGATAGTGTTCCAGCGTTAACGCCGCGACGTCGTCGCCGAGATTGTGATTACGCACTTTGCCGGTGAAGGTCACCACTGCGCCATCTTCGTCACAGGCCGCCAGCCAGCGATACGCTTCTGCCATATCAAAAGTTGCCGGGCCGACGCGAATCCGGGTTTCCATCTTAACCTCCGGTTACAGGCGGGAAAAAGGCCACTTCATCGCCGTCGCTTAGCGCATGACTCATCGGTACCAGCGTCTGGTTCACCGCTGCCAGCAGCTTGCCGGACTCAAGCGCTAACGCCCAGCGATCGCCCTGCTGCGCCAGCGCCGCGCGCAGTGCAGCCACGTCCGGGTAGGTGTCGGCAATCTCCAGCGATGCGGTACCGATCAGCTCACGCACCTGAGCAAAAAACAGCACCTTAATCACTGGACACCGCCTGAAAATCACCGCTTTTGCCGCCGCTTTTGCTGATTAAGCGCAGCTGGTCAATAACCATATCTTTCTGAACCGCTTTGCACATGTCGTAGATGGTCAGGGCCGCCACCGAGGCAGCCGTCAGCGCCTCCATCTCAACGCCGGTTTTGCCGGTCAGGCGGCAGAGCGAGGTGATGCGTACCCGGCTGTGTTCCGGTTCGGCCACCAGGTTGACTTCCACTTTGCTCAGCATCAGCGGATGGCAGAGCGGGATCAGTTCCCAGGTACGTTTAGCCGCCTGAATACCGGCGATGCGCGCCGTGGCGAACACATCCCCTTTGTGATGGCTGCCATCGATAATCATCTGCAGCGTATCAGAGTGCATCAGCACCAGCGCTTCCGCCCGGGCTTCGCGCACGGTTTCCGCTTTGGCGGAGACATCCACCATATGCGCTTCGCCCGCGGCATTAATGTGTGTGAGTTGCGACATACTTACCGTTTTTTCAGATGTGAGACAAAATTGCAGGGACGGGTGCGCGCATCCAGCTGGTCAGCGATGATCCGCTCCCAGGCGCTGCGGCAGGCACTGGTCGAGCCTGGCACCGCAAAAATTAAGGTCTGATTTGCCATTCCGGCAATGGCGCGCGACTGCAGCGTCGAGCCGCCGATTTCTTCATAGGAGATCATCCGGAACAGCTCGCCAAATCCGTCAATCTCGCGGTCGAACAGCGGCAGTAGCGCTTCCGGCGTGCTGTTTTTCAGGTTGAAGCCGGTGCCGCCATTAATGATCACCACCTGCACGTCGTCACTGGCGATCCAGCGCGATACGGTGGCGCGAATGCGGTAAAGATTATCCGGCACGATGGCATGATCGACCACCTCGTGACCCGCCTCAAGGGCGGCGCTGCGCAGATAGTCGCCCGAGCTATCCTCGCTGGCGTCGCGGCGATCTGACACCGTCATCACCGCAATCTGTACCGCCTGAAATTCGCTGGCTGCTTTGCCCATAACGCCTCCTGAAATTAACCGCCAATGTAAGAGAGATTCTGTGTGATGCCGGTGTTGCCCTGATGGAGAAAATGGGTCTGCTTTTTCTGCCCAAGGCTGCTGGCGATGCGTGCCTGCAGTTCCGCCTGCTGATCGTCAGAGGCCAGCAGATCGCGCAGCGGCACACCACCGTCGCCAAACAGGCAGAGGTGCAGGTTGCCCTGGGCCGAAACCCGCAGCCGGTTGCAGCTGGCACAAAAATCTTTGGCGTAAGGCATAATCAGGCCAATCTCACCGACATAATCGGGATGGTAAAAGACCTGAGCCGGGCCGTCGCTGCGGCCGCTTTCACGCCGCTGCCAGCCCTGCGCAATCAGCTGGTCACGGATCACCATGCCGGAAACGTGCTGATCGCGGAACAGCGTACCGCCGTCGCCGGTTTCCATCAGTTCAATGAAGCGCAGCTGAATCGGACGGGTACGGATCCAGTCGAGGAAGGTTGCCAGGTTGCGGCTATTGAGATCGCGCATCAGCACGCTGTTGACTTTTACCTGGTGAAAACCGGCATCAAAGGCGGCGTCGATGCCCGCCATCACCTGATGGAATTTATCCTGGCCGGTGATAGCGTGAAACTGACGGGCATCGAGGCTATCGACGCTGACGTTGAGCGCGGTTAAGCCCGCCTCACGCCACTGCTTCACGTCGCGCGCCAGCCGGTAACCGTTGGTAGTGACGGCGATATGGCGAATCGACTGGTTTTCACGCACCGCGGCGATGATGTCGGTAAAGTCGCGACGCAGTGACGGTTCGCCGCCGGTGAGCCGCACTTTTTCCGTGCCGGCAGCGGCGAAAGCCCGCGTGACGCGACGGATTTCATCCAGAGAGAGAAAGCTTTTGTTGCGAATGCCGTGCGGCTTGTAGCCGTCAGGCAGACAGTAGGTACAGCGGAAGTTACACACATCCGTGACCGACAGGCGCAGGTAATAGAACTTACGCGCGTATGCATCAGTAAATTGTGACACCAGAACACCTTTCCAGATTGGGAGATGCAGTCATTTCTTCCTGCACCCTGGTAGCTCAATGGCTACGGCCTGACTCCCCTATCCGCAGACGTAGGCAATCAGGCTGGAGTGTACGCTGACCCGTTGATCAGCGCGGTTAACAGGATGGTAGCGTGAATTTCGCTACTCTTCCATTCGCTGTTTTCGTTATATATTCTGATACATATCGAATTTTCACCGCATTTTCGCGACAGGATACGTTAAAATGCGCTTCAGATTTTGACGCAAGTCATCCGCGCGGGTTTAGCGTTTAGAGCGACGCCACGCGACAGGCTATTAAGGAGAAGTATGAATCGCACACTGGCCGATCTTGATCGCGTGGTGGCTCTCGGCGGCGGACACGGTTTAGGCCGCGTGATGTCTGCGCTGTCGCCGCTCGGCTCGCGTCTCACCGGCATCGTTACCACCACCGACAACGGCGGTTCAACCGGCCGTATTCGCCGCTCAGAAGGCGGCATCGCCTGGGGCGATATGCGTAACTGCCTTAACCAGCTGATCGCCGAACCGAGCGTGGCTTCAGCGATGTTTGAATATCGCTTTGCCGGTAACGGTGAACTGGCCGGACATAACCTCGGTAATCTGATGCTGAAAGCGCTGGATCACCTGAGCGTGCGCCCGCTGGAAGCGATCAACATCATTCGTAATCTGCTCAAGGTCGATGCGTTTTTGATTCCGATGTCGGAGCAACCGGTCGATCTGGTGGCGCTCGACGTGGAAGGCAACATGGTTTACGGCGAAACGGCGATTGATGAGATGAAGCAGCCGCCGCAGGAGATGATGCTGCATCCCAACGTGCAGCCGACCCGGGAAGCGCTGGATGCCATTGGCGAAGCGGATTTAATTCTGATCGGACCAGGCAGTTTTTACACCAGCCTGATGCCGATTCTGCTGATGGAAGAGATGGCGCAGGCGCTGCGTCGCACGCCCGCCACCATGGTATTTATCGGCAATCTGGGTCGTGAACTCAGCCCGGCGGCGGCCAGCCTGACGGTGGCCGACAAGCTGGCGATGATGGAGCGCTACATTAGCAAACGGGTAATCGATGCGATTGTGGTCAGCCCTTCCGCCGATATCAGTCAGGTCGATAATCGGCTGATTGTCCGCGAGCCGCTGGAAGCCGCCGATATCAAATATCGTCACGACCGCCAGCTGCTGCGGGTCGCGCTGGAGCACGCCATTCAGGGCTTTAACTGAGTTACGAGGTGGCGATAAACAACGTGCGCAGTTCATGCAGCTGATCGCGCACGCTGGCGGCCTGTTCGAACTCCAGGTTCTGCGCATGTTGCTGCATCTGCCCTTCCAGCTCGTGGATCTTTTTCTGCAGGGCCTGCGGCGACAGCGCCAGATAATCCGCTTCCGCCTCGGCGGCACCGCGTCGTGCCGGTTTCGCTTTGCCCCGGGTTTTCACCACGTTGTTGCCCAGTTCCAGAATATCCGTGATCTTTTTATTCAGGCCCTGCGGCACAATGCCGTTCTCTTCGTTGTACTGCTGCTGTTTCTCGCGACGCCGTTCGGTCTCTTCAATCGCCCGCGCCATTGACGGGGTAATTTTGTCGCCATACAGAATGGCTTTGCCATTGATGTTACGCGCCGCACGGCCAATGGTCTGAATCAGCGAGCGCTCGGAACGCAGGAAGCCCTCTTTATCCGCATCCAGAATCGCCACCAGCGACACTTCCGGCATATCCAGCCCCTCACGCAGTAAGTTAATGCCCACCAGCACATCAAACTCACCCAGGCGTAAATCGCGGATAATCTCCATCCGTTCCACGGTGTCGATGTCAGAGTGCAGATAACGCACCTTTTCGCCGTGCTCTTCCAGATATTCGGTCAGATCTTCCGCCATGCGCTTGGTCAGCACCGTCACCAGCACGCGTTCGTTGATCGCCACCCGCTGACGGATTTCCGACAGCAGATCGTCGACCTGGGTCGCCACCGGACGTACTTCGAGGATGGGGTCGAGCAGACCGGTTGGACGCACCACCTGATCGATCACTTCGTCGCCCGACTTTTCCAGCTCATATTTGCCCGGCGTAGCCGACACATAGATAGTCTGCGGGGCCAGCGCCTCAAACTCTTCAAACTTCATCGGACGGTTATCCAGCGCCGACGGCAGGCGGAAACCGTACTCCACCAGCGTCTCTTTACGCGCCCGGTCGCCTTTATACATGCCGCCGATTTGCGGAATGGTAACGTGCGATTCATCCACCACCAGCAGGCCGTCGGCCGGCAGGTAGTCAAACAGCGTCGGTGGGGCTTCGCCGGGTCCGCGTCCTGAGAGATAGCGTGAATAGTTTTCGATGCCGGAGCAGTAGCCCAGCTCGCTCATCATCTCCAGATCGAACTGGGTACGCTGGGTAATACGCTGCTCTTCCAGCAGCTTATTATTTTCCAGCAGCACTTTGCGGCGATCCGCCAGCTCCACTTTAATATCTTCCATCGCCTGAATAATGCGCTCACGCGGCGTCACGTAGTGCGTTTTCGGATAGATGGTAAAGCGCGGCACCACCGAATCGATCTGGCCGGTCAGCGGGTCAAACAACGACAGGCGCTCCACCTCTTCATCGAACAGCTCGACGCGCAGGGCGATATCGTCTGACTCCGCCGGGAAGATATCAATCACCTCACCACGCACCCGGAAAGTCCCGCGCTGGAACGCCTGATCGTTACGGGTATATTGCAGCTCCGACAGGCGACGCAGGATGCTGCGCTGGTCGATGATCATGCCGCGGGTTAAGTGCAGCATCATTTTCAGGTAGAGATCGGGATCGCCCAGACCGTAGATCGCCGACACCGAGGCGACCACAATCACGTCGCGCCGCTCCAGCAATGCTTTGGTGGCTGACAGACGCATCTGCTCAATGTGTTCGTTAACCGAGGCATCCTTTTCGATAAAGGTGTCGGAACTGGGCACATAGGCTTCCGGCTGATAGTAGTCGTAGTAAGAGACGAAAAACTCGACCGCGTTGTCCGGGAAAAACTCCTTCATTTCACCGTACAGCTGAGCCGCCAGCGTCTTGTTCGGCGCCAGAACCATGGTTGGACGGTTGAGATCGGCAATCACGTTGGCCACGGTGAAGGTTTTTCCCGAGCCGGTTACGCCTAATAACGTCTGGTGGGCCAGTCCATCTTCCAGACCCTCTTTCAGACGACGAATCGCCTCGGGCTGATCGCCGGAAGGTTTGAAAGCGGAATTTAATTTAAAGGCTTTACTCATGAATGCAGTTCCTGCTGAAGAAGTCGGCGGGCAGGCACCTATTTTACTCTGCTATGGTGATTTTGCCAGAAATTAATACTGGATATAAAAACAGTGTTGAGGCAGAGTAAGGGTCCCGGCTGGCGTACTTTTTGGTCACCGGTTGCCGCTGGCTTTAGCCCGGCGGTTGTTGCGCAAGGTTATCCCCAGGCGGAGATCGGATTTAACATTTGTCAATAGAGCGTCATAAAATTACAGTTCAGTGAACTGACAGATAAATCGCAGGCTTGTTTTTTAATAAGTAATTGATTTAATTATACTATGTCGAAAAGCCCAGATTCTCGACATTATGTAACCAGGCCGCGTATTTCCTCGCTTCCAACCTGTTTTCATTACCTAATGCACAAGGTTATCCACAGGAATGGTGGATAAGTGATGGCAGCCCCGCCGCCATCGGCTGTGTATAATTTTTCCCTGCCGCCTGGGTTTGCTGAAAATAATTTTTTTTCCGCTAAATTTCTCCACCGCCGCTGACAAATTGTTCTGCTTTTTTTAACTGACCCAGACTCTCTGCTGCTGATTTGCCCCGCCAGCCCGCCATTCTTAATCAGAATCGTTGCCTCATCTTCGCACGACTGCACCAGAAACGCCGCCCGCTGGCACTGTGAAAGTGCAGCCCGGTTATCACCCGCAGAAATTGATAAGCATTCCTCATATTTTCCCGGCGCGCAGCCGCGCTGGCCGCTGAAAAAAAGCACACCGCTGAATCTGGCCTGGGAATTGCAAGATTGAATGGCGTCAACGCGCATCGCGCGCACTGTGCTGCAGTGGTGAGATGACCATTGCTGATACCTTGTTTGCCAGACGACACAGAGCGGAAGCATTCAGGCTAATGATCGGAAAGGAGAGTGTCAGATGCTGAGTTTACGTTCGGTAAATCAATTTTACGGTCAAAATCATATCCTGTGGGACGTGGATCTCGATCTGTCGCCTGGCACCTGCACCGGCGTTCTTGGCCGGCCAGGCATGGGGAAAACCACCCTGGTCAACTGCATTATGGGCCGGCTGCCGATCAACAGCGGATCGATCTCATGGAAAGAAGATGGTTCACCGCCCGCCGACCTGCTGCTGCAGCCAGCTGAACAGCGGGCGCAGATGGGAATTGGCTATGTGCCACAGGGACGCCATATTTTTACCCAGATGAGCGTGGAAGATAATTTGCTGATCGCCCTGCTGGCCGGTGCCAGTCAGGCCGACCGCCACCGCGCCATTCCCGAAATGGTGTTTGACCTGTTTCCGGCGCTCTATTCGCTACGCCAGCAGCGCAGCGGCGATCTGCCGATCGATCAGCAGCAGCAGCTGGCCCTGGCGCGCGCGCTGGTGCTGCAGCCAAAACTGCTGATTCTTGATGAGCCCACCGACGGCATGTCGCCGTGGCTGGAAGAGGAGATGGGGAATCTGATTCGCCGACTGAACCTCGACTATGGCCTGACGATCCTGCTGCTGGAGCAGCGTCTCTCCCTGATCCGTCGCGTGGCTGACTATTTTCTGCTGTTGCATCGCGGGCGTAACGTGGCGCAGGGCAAAATGGCGCAGCTGGATGACCACACCGTCAACAAATGGCTGACGGTGGCCTGATTTACGCTGGCAGCGTCAGATAGTGCCCGCAGTTGTCCTGTTGCGACTCGGTCAGCCAGGGAATGGTGCCGAGACAGGGTGCAGGCAGGCGTTGCGTCAGGCTGGTGAGATATTCCTGATAACGCTGTCCCGGCGGCACCACGGTGTTGGCGATCCAGCCCGCCAGACGCAGCCCGCGAGCGCGTACCGCCTCCGCGGTCAGCATGGCGTGATTGATGCAGCCCAGTTTGACACCGACCACTAATATCACCGGCAACTGCTCGCTGCTGACCCAGTCAGCATAGGTGTGCGTTGCGGATAACGGGGTGTACCAGCCGCCTGCGCCTTCAACCAGAATCCAGTCTGCCAGCGGTTCCAGCGCCGCCAGGCCCGCCGACAGCGCCAGATGAGTGATCGGCCTGCCCTCTTCGGCACTGACGATGTGCGGCGCTGTCGGTTCAAGGAACGCCAGCGGATTGACCTGCTGATAGTCTAACGGCACGCTGCTGTACCGCTGCAGCGCCAGCGCGTCACTGTTACGCAGCCCCTCCGGCGTCATTTCGCAGCCCGAGGCGACCGGCTTATAGCCCGCGCAGCGATAACCGGCCGCCCGGGCGGCCTGTAACAGGGCGCCGCTGGCGACCGTTTTACCGACTTCGGTGTCGGTGCCGGTGATAAACCAGCGCTTCATGATGAACTTACTCCATAGATGAGATGATAACTGAGACGGAAACCGTGCCGATCGCGCGGCCAGTGCGCCTCTAACTGTGCCAGCCGCTGTCGGGTTAACAGCGGGCCATCCCGCCCCTGATGCAGATGGGTTGCCCCAATCCCTTTCAGCGAACGCATGGCGCTGAGTGCATCCGGGAAATGCAGGGTGATGAGCGCCGACTCGCAGTTCAGTTGGTGGGTAGCGCAGGCTGCCGCAATCTGTTGCTCGGTGAGAAAGCGGTTAGCGTGCGGATGGTGATCCAGATGCGACCAGGCCTGATGGACTTCCTGCAATGAACCGGCGCTCAGGGTTGAAAACAGCAGCGTACCGTCGGGACGCAGCACCCGCCTGAACTGGCCCAGCGCCTGCGACAGATCGTTGCTCCACTGCACCGCCAGGTTACTCCACACCAGATCAAAACTGCCCGCTGCCAGCGGTAAGGCATCGATATCTCCGGCCAGATAGTGCTGCGCGGCGTTACTGGCGCGCGCCTGTTGCAGCATCTGCGGCGAGAGATCGAGCGCGGTGACCTGCTTACCACGTTCACGCCATTGCCTGCTGTACCAGCCGGTACCGCAGCCGGCATCCAGTAGCTGCGGTCCACTGTGCGCCGGTGCCCGTGCCAGCAGCGCATCGCCGCTCAGCCGTTGCAGCGCGGCATGAGCATCGTAGTGTTCGGCCGCCCGGCCAAAGGCGCGCGCCACCGCGCGCTTATCAACCTGCAGCGTCATGCAGCGCCTCCAGCAGAATATCGATGTCGTCCGGCTGATGCGCCGCCGTCAGGGTAATACGCAGCCGGGCAGTGCCTGGCGGTACGGTTGGTGGCCGGATGGCGCTGACCCAGCAGCCCGCTTCTGCCAGCCGGGCGGAGAGCGCCATCGCTTCCGCATTGTCGCCGATGATTAACGGCTGAATCGCACTGGCGGAATCCATCAGTTGCCACGGCAGCGAGGCGGTACCACGCCGGAAGCGCTGGATATTCTCCTGCAACCGCTGACGCAGCGCATCGCCCTGCTGCACCTGACCGAGCGACGCCTGCAGCGCCGCCGCCTGGGCGGCGGGCATCGCGGTCGAATAGATCAGATGGCGGCTGAACTGCACAAAATAGTCGGCGGTTTGTGCGTCGCACAACAGTGCCGCCCCGCTGACGCCAAAGGCTTTACCGAAGGTGACCACCAGCAGCTCCGGTTTTATTCCCTGCTGCCAGCAGCTGCCGCGCCCCTGCTCGCCTGTCACGCCGATCCCGTGCGCATCGTCCACCAGCAGCCAGCCCTGCGCGTCGCGCGTCTGTGCCGCTATCGCCGCCAGCGGCGCACTGTCACCATCCATGCTGAAAATCCCTTCGGTCACCACCAGCGTTTCGCCGCTGCAGGGTGCGGCCAGCCGCGCCGCCAGACTCGCCGGGCTATTGTGCGTAAAACGGCGCAGCTGCGCCGGACTGTGGTTGGCGGCATCCAGTAGCGAAGCATGGCTGAGCTTATCGGCCAGGATACGATCGTTTTCCTCCCCCAGCAGATGGATCACCGCCTGATTCGCCGCGAAGCCGGAGATAAACAGCAGCGCGCGATCATAGCCGAGCCAGTCAGCCAGCTGCGCTTCCAGCGCCGCATGCTGCCGGTGATAGCCGGTGACGTGGCCTGACGCACCGGCACCGGCTCCCGCCTGTTCTGCGCCGCGCTGCCAGCCAGCAATCACCGCCGGATGCTGGGTTAAGCCGAGATAATCGTTGCTGGAAAAATGACGATAAACGCGTCCTCCGCTGTGCAGCGTGCGGGTGGTCTGATGATCGATTACCGGGCGTTGCCGCCAGCCATCGGCGGCGCGCCGCCGATCCAGCGCCTGTGCCAGTCGTTGCTGCCAGCTCATTACAGCGCCGCGTTATAGAACTGTTCAGTGTCGGCGTGCATCAGCTGGTCGCTGAGCTGCTGCTGTTGCTGCTGATCGCCGTGCTGGGTGTGGGTATGCTCCGGGTTCAGCCCCAGCTTGCGGAACAGCACGCGATCTTTATCCTCTTCCGGGTTCGGCGTGGTCAGCAGTTTGCAGCCGTAGAAAATCGAGTTCGCCCCGGCCATAAAGCACATCGCCTGGGTCTGCTCACTCATCTGCTCACGGCCCGCCGATAGCCGGACGTGCGAGGTTGGCATCATGATGCGCGCCACCGCGATAGTGCGGATAAAATCGAACGGCTCAACGTCATCGTTGTCCGCCAGCGGCGTACCTTTGACCTTCACCAGCATGTTGATCGGCACGCTTTCCGGCGGGGTCGGCAGGTTGGCTAACTGCACCAGCAGACCGGCGCGATCGCTGACCGTCTCCCCCAGACCGACGATGCCGCCTGAGCAGACTTTGATCCCGGCGTCACGCACTTTGCCCAGCGTATCCAGCCGTTCCTGATAGCTGCGGGTGGTGATGATGCTGCCGTAAAATTCTGGCGAGGTGTCGAGGTTGTGGTTATAAAAATCCAGGCCGGCGCCCGCCAGCCGCTGCGCCTGCTGATCGCTGAGCGTACCCAGCGTCATACAGGTTTCCATGCCCATCGCCTTTACGCCTTCAACCATTTTTTCCAGATAGGGCATATCGCGCTCGTGCGGATTTTTCCATGCCGCGCCCATGCAGAAACGGGTTGAACCGGCGGCTTTGGCCTGACGCGCAGAGGTCAATACTTCCTCCACTTCCATCAGGCGTTCCGACTCCAGGCCGGTCTTGTAGCGCGCGCTCTGCGGGCAGTATTTACAGTCTTCCGGGCAGGCACCGGTTTTGATCGACAACAAGGTGCTGACCTGTACCTGACGCGGATCGAAGTGCTGACGATGCACCCGCTGCGCTTCAAACATCAGTTCAAGAAAAGGTTGATCAAACAGGGCCTGGGCCTGTGCAACTGTCCAGCGTTGTGCCATTACGTGCTCCAAAAAAAGGGTGTCATCCCGACGATTAACGTGGTTATACTTGTAAACTATATTTTTTTATTTTGGTTTACAACTCCGGTTTACGACGCCTATGTTCACGCCTGAAGACGCCCGCTTTGATCGCCAGCACATCTGGCACCCCTACACCTCAATGCTCGACCCGCTGCCCTGTTATCCGGTGGTTGCCGCCCAGGGTTTTCAACTGCAACTGGCCGATGGCCGCGAACTGGTCGATGGCATGTCCTCGTGGTGGGCGGCGATTCACGGTTACAACCATCCACGGCTGAACCGGGCGCTGACGCAGCAGATGACGCAGATGTCACACGTAATGTTTGGCGGCATTACCCATCCCGCCGCGGTGGCGCTCTGCCGCCAGCTGGTTGCGATGACGCCCGCGGCGCTGGAGTGCGTTTTTCTCGCCGATTCCGGCTCGGTGGCGGTGGAAGTATCGATGAAGATGGCGTTGCAGTACTGGCTGGGACGCGGTGAAACCCGGCAGCAGTTCCTGACGCTGAAGCGCGGCTATCACGGCGATACCTTTGCGGCGATGTCGGTGTGCGATCCGGAAAATTCGATGCACAGCCTGTGGCGCGGCTATCTGCCCGAACATCACTTTGCAGCGGCTCCGGCCTGCGGCTTTGATGATGAATGGGAGCGCCAGGATTTTGATGATTTCGCCCGGCTGATAGAACAGCATCATCAGCAGCTGGCGGCGGTGATTCTGGAGCCGATCGTGCAGGGCGCTGGCGGGATGCGCTTCTACCATCCGCGCTATTTACAGCAGGTACGTGAAGCGTGCGATCGTTACGGCCTGCTCCTGATTGCCGATGAGATTGCTACCGGATTTGGTCGCACCGGCAAACTGTTTGCCTGTGAACATGCTGGCATCACGCCCGATATTCTGTGCGTCGGCAAAGCGCTGACCGGCGGCATGATGAGCCTGGCGGCGACCCTGACCACTCGCGAAGTTGCTGATACCATCAGCCGCAGCGCGGCCGGCTGTTTTATGCACGGCCCGACCTTTATGGGCAATCCGCTGGCCTGCGCGGTGGCGGTTGAAAGCCTGACCCTGCTGGCCGAAGGCGAATGGCAGCCTCAGGTTGCCGCTATCGAACGTCAGCTTCGGGCAGAGCTGCTGCCGTTGCGCAGTGCGCCGCAGGTGGCGGATGTGCGGGTGCTGGGCGCAATTGGCGTGGTCGAGACTCACCGTGCCGTGAATATGGCGGCGCTGCAGCAGTTCTTTGTTGAGCAAGGGGTCTGGATCCGGCCGTTTGGCCGGCTGATCTACCTGATGCCGCCCTATATCATCACGCCGCAGGCGCTGAGCAAACTGGTGCAGGCGATTGGGGCAGCGCTTGAGCATTCTTCACATTTTGCCGACTGAAGCGGGCGAAGCGCTGGAACTGACTGCGCGTTTGGTTATGATGTCAGGCTAATGATCGACACGTGAGGAGAGGTAATGCGCGTTTATAGTCAGGACTTTAACGACGGCGATAAAATGCCTGAGAAGCACGTTTTCAACGGTATGGGCTATCAGGGCGAGAACATCTCTCCCCATCTGGCCTGGGAAGCAGCCCCGGAAGGTACCAAAAGTTTTGTGGTGACCTGCTACGATCCCGACGCGCCAACCGGCTCCGGCTGGTGGCACTGGCTGGTGGCGAACATTCCGGCTACCACCACTTCTCTGCCGCAGGGCGCGGGCTCCGGTCAGGCCGGGCTGCCGTCAGGGGCGATCCAGACCCGGACAGATTTTGGTCAGGCCGGTTATGGCGGTGCGGCGCCGCCGCAGGGCGAAACCCATCGCTACATTTTCACGGTACATGCGCTGGATGTGGAAAAGATTGAGGTGGATGAGGGTGCCAGTGGTGCCATGGTCGGCTTTAATGTCCATTTTCACGCGCTGGCAAGCGCGTCACTGACCGTGAACTACCAGTAATTCCGCTACGCCTCTCCCAGCCGGGAGAGGCGTTAAATTGCAGCGTTACGCCTGCAACTGATGTACCACGACCCACATCGGACCCTGTCCGACCGCATAGCGTCCCAGCGGCTGTAACAGTCCCTGTGGTTCAGTGATGCGATAGACCTCAATGTGATGGGATTTCTGCCCCGCCGCCACCAGATACTGTCCGCTGTGATCGATATTAAAGCCGCGCGGCTGGGTTTCAGTTGGCTGGAAACCTTGCAGCGTCAGCTGTCCGCCATCTTCACTGACGCTGAACACCGCCAGCGTGCTGCTGGTGCGGTCACAGGCGTAGAGGAAACGGCCATCCGGCGTCAGATGAATATCTGCGGCCCAGCGGGTTCCGCTGAAATCAGCCGGCATCATGTCCAGCGTCTGTACGCTCTCAACTTCGCCATCTTCATTATCTAACGCCCAGACGTCGACCGTGCTGTCGAGTTCATTGACGCAATAGGCGTAGTGACCGTTCGGATGGAACTGCATGTGGCGCGGACCGGCACCGTCGACGGTGGTGACCTGCGCCTGCGGGCGTGGCGTCAGCTGGCCGTCATCACCCAGCGCAAACAGGCAGATGCGATCCTGTTTCAGCGCCGGTACGTAGAGTGTCTGGTTAGCCAGGTCGATATTGGCCGAGTGGCACCCTTCCAGTCCGTGAATCACCTGCAGCGGTGCCTGTGGCACGCCATCCTCGCCAATCGGGCTGACGCTGACGCAGGCGTCATTATAGGAGCCGCAGAACAGGAACTTACCGTAGCGATCGGTAGAGATATGGGTCGGGCTGCCTGGCAGCGGTGCCTGTCCGGCTTCCGTCAGGGTGCCGTCAGCGGCGATGCGGAACGCCAGCACGCGAAAATTGGGGCGCACGCCGACATAGAGAAATTCGCGGTTCGGACTCACCACCATGGGCTGAACCTGGCCAGCGACATCGGTCACCTGAAGCAGCGTCAGCGCACCCTCTTCATTCATCTGCCAGACGTGGATCTGCTGGCTCTCGGGACTGGCGGTGTAGACAACTTGTTTCATGCATTCTCCTTTTTGGCTGCCTGATGATGATCTGTGAGTCACTGTAGCGCGTTTTAGCCATGCTGGAATCATTTGTGCCCGGTTTTTTGTCTCGCGACCGCGGTCAGGTGTAGACTTGAGGCTTCGCTACGCTACCCGAACGGAAGGATTAATGAGCTACCGTGTAATTGCCCTCGACCTCGATGGCACGCTATTAACACCCGCCAAAACCATTCTGCCGCAGTCTGTCGAGGCGCTGAAAAAAGCGCGCGAGGCGGGCATTCACGTCGCTATCGTGACCGGACGCCACCACTGCGCCATTCACCCTTTTTATCAGGCGCTGGAGCTCGATACGCCAGCCATCTGTTGTAACGGTACCTATCTGTATGACTATCAGGCGAAAAAGGTGCTGGCCGCCGATCCGCTCGACACCCAGCTGGCGCTGCAGGTGATTGAGATGCTGGATCAGCAGCGGATTCACGGCCTGCTGTATGTCGATGATGCGATGCTCTATCAGACGCCGACCGGTCACGTTACCCGCACACTCCACTGGGCTGAATCGCTGCCGCCGCACCAGCGCCCGGTGTTCCGGCAGGTACCCGATCTGGCGCAGGCCGCGCGTGAAGCGGATTCCATCTGGAAATTTGCACTGTCACATCCCAACATTCCCGAACTGCAGCAGTTTGCCAGCAAAGTCGAGGCGGAACTGGGTCTGGCCTGCGAATGGTCGTGGCACGATCAGGTCGATATCGCCAAAGGCGGCAACAGCAAAGGCAAGCGACTGGCGCAGTGGGTGGAATCGCTGGGGCTGAGCATGTCCGATGTGATCGCCTTCGGTGATAACTATAACGATCTCAGTATGCTGGAAACCGCCGGTCTGGGCGTGGTGATGGGCAATGCTGATGAAGCGATCAAAGCGCGGGCGAAAAAAGTGATCGGCACTAACCTCGAGCCCGGTATCGCCGAAACCCTCTATCAGTACGTGTTGTAATCAGGGCGTCACCGGGACGCTTTGTAGCCGGGCATAGAGCCATTGATCGGGCCGAATGCCCAGCTTATCCGGCGCCCACTGCGTAATGCGCGCCCGGCATTGACCCGATGAAAAAGGGTCTGTTTCATTTAATGCGTTGAGAAGCAAAAAGCAAATTTTAACGCAGGGATAAAACAATAGATAACGCAACATGACTCTGAGGAGGGTCTGTATACATTCAAGCCCTTATTAATCTTTTATTAAAATAAGCCCTGCATTTTATTATTCACTCTTAACCTTTAAACACCTGACATTGATATAAAGCAACGTGACATAAATAGTCATTAAAGCTGACTCCAGCGTTGATGACGGAAAAATATCAAAAAACAGTGCTGCCATAAGAGGGATATAAAGCTATTTGATATCAGGCCGCCCACCACTTTCAATTAAAAAATGCTAAAGATTATTTTTCACCTGCCGATAACCCTTATTTATCTGTAGGTATGGGATATGTTTACAAATAGATTCAACAAGGCTCTGCTTTTATTATCATTGATGCTCACGGGTTGTACATCGTTACAGGTTGGTCATTTAACCCGCTACGCCAGTGATGTGCATTATTATTCTTTCATTGATGGCTCAATCGTTGCTCCCTACGCGCCTAAAGTTTATCCCATGAAAGTGCCGGACGACCTCTCCTTTGTGCAATTTGTCGTTGACCTGGGCTACGACTATGTTGCGCTTCCCTTTATCTATACAGATAGTCGAATCACGGAAAACACCGCACCCTTTTTTGAATTTCTGGCCTGGTCTAAACAACCCTTTATTCAGCGTCAGGAAACAAAGCAAAAGGTCATTGGAGGACGTTACAATGATATTCTGGAATACGGTGAAGAGAATGATCTGAAAACACAAGAGCCAGTATTTTTAGTCGTGCGTCATTTTGGATATTTCGCCCGTGATGCCGTATTTGCACTGACCGTACCTGAAGTCGAAAATCTTTTATCAGAAGTATACAGTGTTAAATACTGCAAAGAACATGGATTGAAGTTATAGACGATTCCGGGGCATATAGCGCTATTGACCACGCTGCTCTGCCATCCGAATCAAACGCTTCTTTGATTGATGCAGAGTGATGTCATCCAGGCCACCAAACAGAAGCAGGGTGAAAGCCATTTTATAGGGCGTTGCCCTGAACCACAGAAAGTTTTGCAGAATCCCTCTGGTAACGGTTCGGGGCCACCAAAAGGCTTTACATTTTAATTTGGTTTAAACGTCTGGTCGGTATCACCCTTCCTGACAGGGAATTGAATATCAATACTGATCAGATTATTAATGTCGGCTTTCCACTTCTTCTCTTCACGACGACCAGAGACCAAAGCAAGAACCCACGCTCTCTGTTCAGAGGTGTCAGAACCCTACTCAATAAAACATCCGAAACAAGTCAGAAAAACAGAGACCCATTAAATAATTTCATTAAAAATAATGACTTACCAGTACCTTTAGTCATCAGGGCGTCACCGAAACGCTTTTTATCTGGGCATAGAGCCACTGATCTGGCCGAATGCCCAGCTCATCCCGCGCCCACGGCGTAATGCGCGCCCAGAGTTCACTGATGCCGATGCGCAGCTTCACCTCCACCTGATCGCCGACCTCCACCAGCTCCACCACCTGTGCCGGCAGGATATTGCGGATGGAAGTATTGTGCGGCGGCTGCAGCGCCAGCGAGACATCGGCCGAGGCGATACGAATCCGCAGTGGCGTTTTCAGCGGCTGATGGATGCGGCTGACCCAGATATGCTGATCACCCAGCGACAGGGCGGTCATCGGATAGTCAGGATGCTGCTCCAGCACCTGTACCCGCAATACGCTGCTCAGCTCGCTGACCGGCAGCCACGGTCGCATCGCGCTGCTGCTCCAGACCCGCTCCAGCGGGCCAAACGCTTTCACGCTACCGTTATCCAGCACCAGCACGTTATCCGCCAGATGCAGGATCTCTTCCAGGCTGTGCGACACGTAGAGCATCGGGATCTCCACCTGCTTCGCCAGTTTTTGCAGATAAGGCATCAGCTCGCGTTTACGCGGCACATCCAGCGACGCCAGCGGCTCATCCAGCAGCAACATATCCGGCGCGGTCAGTAACGCCCGGCCAATCGCCACCCGCTGCTTTTCACCGCCCGACAGCGACAGCGGAAAGCGCGACAGCAATGGCTCCAGACCCAGCAGGGAGACCAGCGAGTCGAACTGCGCTTTCATCGCCGGGGCCATGCCATATTGCAGATTGCCGCGCACCCGATAGTGTGGAAACAGCCGCGCATCCTGAAACACATAGCCAATCCGGCGCTTTTCCGGCGGCAGCGAAATCTGCTGTTCTGCATCAAACAGCACCCGATCGCGCAACTCTATCCGGCCATGCTGTGGCTGCGTCAGCCCGCTGATGGCGTTGATTAACGAGGTTTTACCGGCACCCGACACGCCGAAAATGGCGGTGATGCCCTTAGCAGGGATTTGCAGGTCAATCGTCAGCCGATGATCGCCCTGCTGCTGGATAAAATTCAGTGACAGCATCAGTTCCCCATCCGCTTACGGCCCAGTCGCGCCAGCCATTCTGACGCCAGTAACGACGCCAGCGCCAGCACGATGGCAATCACACACAGCCGCGCGGCGGCGCCTTCTGCGCCTGGCGTTTCAATCAGGCTGTACATCGCCAGCGGTATGGTGCGCGTCTCGCCGGGAATATTAGAGACAAAAGTAATGGTGGCACCGAACTCCCCCAGCGATCGCGCAAAGGCCAGCACCGTGCCGACGATAACGCCTGGCAGAGTCAGCGGCAGCGTGATAGTAAAGAATACCCGCCAGCGTCCGGCACCCAAGGTGCGGGCGGCTTGCTCCAGCCGGATATCAACCGCTTCCAGCGCCAGGCGAATGGCGCGTACCATCAGCGGAAACGCAATCACCGCCGACGCCAGCGCTGCCCCGCGCCAGCTAAAGGCAAAACTGAAGCCGAACCAGTCATAGAGTTTTTCACCGATGATGCCGCGTCGTCCCAGGCCGATCAGCAGCAGATAGCCGACCACCACCGGCGGCAGCACCAGCGGCAGATGAATCAGGCTGTCGAGCAGCGCTTTACCGGGAAAACGGCAGCGCACCAGAATCCACGCCATCAGGATGCCGAACGGCAGGCTGCCCAGCACGGCAATGCCAGAGACTTTCAGGCTGAGCACTACCGCCTGCCATTCGGGATCGCTGAGTATCATTTCGTTGGTGTGAATCCGTAATGTTTAAACACGACCGCTGCTTGCGGTCCTTTCAGGTAGTGATAAAAAGCGTTAACGGCGGCGTTGTCGCGATCTTTAACGATCGCCATCGGATATTCTACCGGTTTGTGACTGGAGGCCGGGAATCGTCCCACTACCTGCACTTTCGCACTGGCGACTGCATCGGAACCGTACACAATGCCATAGGGTGTCTCATTACGCTCAACCAGCGCCAGTGCGGCCCGCACATTATTTGCCGGTGCCAGCACCGGTTCAACCGTTTGCCAGGCACCGAGCTTCTGTAGCGCCTCTTTGGCGTAAATACCGGCCGGAACATGGTCGGGATCGCCTACCGCCAGACGTTCTCCGTGCAGCAGCGTTTTCCAGTCGGTCTGCTGATTCAGCTCAACCTTCTTCGCCGCCGCGCCGCGCGGTGCCACCAGCACCAGATCGTTGCCCAGCAGCGTGTAACGGCTGCCGGTATCAACGCTCTTTTTCGCCACCGCATCATCCATCCACTGCTGATCGGCGGAGATAAACAGGTCAGCCGGCGCGCCCTGCTCTATCTGGCGCGCCAGCGTCGAGGAGGAGGCGAACGATGAGACCACCGTGACGCCGGTCTGCTGCTGATAGTCACGGGCGATATCCTGCAGGGCGTTGGTCAGCGAGGCGGCAGCAAAGACGGTCACTTTTTCCGCCGCCAGCGCCTGGCCCGTCAGTGAAACGGTCACCAGTGCGGCGATTCCCCAGCGGTACTGTAGTAAAGACATGATCCTCTCCGGTTATTCGTTGTGTAACGGATAATACAACGCCCGTTCCGGCAGTGTTATTAATTTATCGGCAGTTTTAGCAGAAGGATGAGTGGAAGTGGAGGTAGCGGTAGCGGTAGCAGAAAGCAGCACGCCCGCACAAAGGCGGGCGTGACAGGCAATTAATTGTGCGAACGGGCTGAAGATTTTTCGCGATGACCAAATTTTGAGATGACGTTAAACACTTCACCCAGGCCATAGATCATACCTAACATCAGCGCCATGACGACAGGGACCATAAGCACAGCTATGGCGAGGCTTTTAAGTAATTCCAGCATGGAGCGTCTCACTCTGCGAACAAAAAAGTGATTGTAACGGGTCAGCAAAATTTTGCGCAGCCCTTTTCGTGCTTTTACTTTGGTCACGAAACGCCGCTATCATCGCGCAGATACGCCTTAACCCTTTGCCGGAGTCGCTATGCAAGCCGAACTTTCCCTCCATATTCGTTTACAGCAAAAACTGTTTGCCGATCCGCGCCGCATCGAACTGCTGAAACGCGTGCAGCAAACCGGTTCAATCAGTCAGGGCGCAAAGCTGGCGGGCATCAGTTACAAAAGTGCCTGGGATGCGATCAATGAGATGAACCAGCTGGCGGATGAGACGCTGGTGGCACGCGCCACCGGCGGCAAAGGCGGTGGCGGCGCTACCCTGACGCGCTACGGTGAACGGCTGATTCAGCTGTTTCAGCTGATGGAGCAGATCCAGCAAAAAGCGTTTGACGCCCTGCAACAGGATGCGCTGCCGCTCGACAGTCTGCTGGCCGCCATTGCGCGCTTCTCACTGCAAACCAGCGCCCGGAATCAGCTGTTTGGCACCGTGATCAGCAACGATGCGCAGTCGGTGGTGCAGCATCTCAGGATTTTACTGGCTGACGGCGTCACCGAACTCCGGGTGGCGCTGACCCAGCGCAGTGCCGATCGCCTGCAGCTGGCTGCCGGCAAAGAGGTGCTGCTGTTGATTAAGGCGCCCTGGATTCGGGTCAGCCGCCAGGCCGGCGACGGCGACAATCAGCTGGCGGCGACCGTCAGCGCCATAGAGCCTGGCGAACAGTTCAGTGAGCTGCTGATGCAGCTTGCCAGCGGAGAAACCCTGTGCGCGACGCTGAGCAATGTGGCGTTGCAGCAGCAGAACCTGCAGCCTGGCGACCCGGTCATCGCCCATTTTGACGCGGAACACGCTATCGTCGCCACCCTGGTATGATTTTCCCCGGCTGATTTGACTTCATCGCATCCAGTGGTTACAACACAGTAACACGATGCAAAAAATGGAACAGATCATGGCTTCATTGCAGATTTCGCAAGGCACGTTTCGTCTTAGCGATACCCGGGTTTTGACCCTGAATGAGGTTCAGCTTCAGCGTGGCGAGAGCTGGGCCTTTGTCGGTGCCAACGGCAGCGGCAAGTCATCACTGGCGCGCGTCCTCTCTGGCGAGTTGTCGCCGCTGGCGGGCTCGGTCAGCAGTGATTTCCAGCGTCCGACGCGACTGTCGCTGGAGCAGTTGCAAAAGCTGGTCGCCGATGAGTGGCAGCGCAACAACACCGACCTGCTCAGTGAAGGTGAAGAGGATACCGGCCTGACCGTGGCTGAGGTGATCCAGGCGGAAATGCAGCAGCCGGAACGCTGTACACAGCTGGCCCGCCAGTTTGGCATCGAGCAGTTACTGACGCGCCGCTTCAAATATCTCTCCACCGGCGAAACCCGCAAGACGCTGCTCTGCCAGGCGCTGATGCAGCAGCCGGATCTGTTAATTCTGGATGAGCCGTTTGACGGGCTGGATGTGGCGTCACGCGCCAGCCTGACCGGGACCTTACGCAGCCTGCAGCATCCCGACTTTACTCTGGTGCTGGTGCTCAACCGCTTTGATGATATTCCCGAGTACATACAGCAGATTGGAGTACTGGCGGAGTGTACCCTCACCCATATCGGCCCGCGCCAGACCATTTTAGCCGAAGCGCTGGTGGCGCAGCTGGCGCACAGTGAACAACTGCTGGGGATGGCGCTGCCGGAAGCAGATGCGCCGGATCAGCTGCCGTCGCTGGCGGATGATGCGCCGCGCGTGATTCTGCGCAACGGCGTGGTCTCTTATCACGATCGGCCGGTGATCGACGGGCTGAACTGGCAGGTCAATGCCGGTGAGCACTGGCAGATTATCGGCCCCAACGGCGCCGGTAAATCAACCCTGCTCAGCCTGGTGACCGGCGATCATCCCCAAGGCTACAGCAACGACCTGACCTTGTTTGGTCGCCGGCGCGGCAGTGGTGAAACCATCTGGGAGATCAAGCAGCATATTGGCTATGTCAGCAGCAGCCTGCATCTCGATTATCGCGTCAGCGTCAACGTGCTGACGGTGATCCTGTCAGGCTTTTTCGATTCGATTGGTCTTTATCAGGCCGCGTCAGACCGTCAGAAGGCGCTGGCCCGGCAATGGCTGGCGCTGCTCGGGATGAACAATGCGCTGGCGGATGCGCCCTTTCACAGCCTGTCGTGGGGACAACAGCGGCTGGTATTGATTGCCCGCGCGCTGGTGAAGCATCCGACGCTGCTCATTCTGGATGAGCCGCTGCAGGGACTCGATCCGATCAACCGTCAGCTGGTACGGCGTTTTATCGATGTGCTGATTGGCGAAGGTCGCACTCAGCTACTGTTTGTCTCACATCATGCCGAAGATGCGCCGCAGTGCATCACGCACCGTCTGAGTTTTGTTGCCGGTGACGGCGGCTATCACTACCCGCAGCAGCAGCTGAAATAAATCGGCCAGACGCCGGTCAGACGGCGTCTGCTTCACCCTCAGATGTAACCGCTACCACTTAACCTGCGCTTTCCCGCCTGCAATTCCGTCACAAT
Source organism: Pantoea sp. USHLN298 (assembly GCF_037149395.1). Lineage (NCBI taxonomy): Bacteria > Pseudomonadati > Pseudomonadota > Gammaproteobacteria > Enterobacterales > Erwiniaceae > Pantoea > Pantoea sp. USHLN298. Next base: position 367,475 of record NZ_JBBCRO010000001.1, on the reverse strand, counting down.
GCCACGAAATGAGAATATTCAGCTTGTGTAAACGATACCATTTATCCAGACTTGATCACGCTTTCGGGCGCGCTGATGTGCTACTTTTTACCGATGCCTCTTTGGCTTTTGACGCTTACCAGGATTCAACATGGAAAAATTTAACCCGGTCGATCACCCGCATCGCCGTTACAATCCACTGATTGATCAATGGATTCTCGTTTCACCCCATCGGGCAAAACGTCCGTGGCAAGGCGCGCAGGAGACCCCGGCGGTCAATACCTTACCGGCGCACGATCCCGATTGCTTCCTGTGTGCGGGCAATACCCGCATCACCGGTGACAAAAATCCTGACTATACCGGCACTTATGTCTTTACCAATGACTTTGCCGCTCTGATGACCGACACGCCAGACGCGCCAGAGAGCGACGATCTGCTGATGCGCTGTGAAAGCGCGCGCGGCACCAGTCGGGTGATCTGCTTTTCGCCGGATCACAGCAAAACGCTGCCGGAGATGTCGTTAAGCGCGCTGGAGGAAGTCGTACGCACCTGGCAGGAACAGACCGCCGATCTCGGTCAGCACTATCCGTGGGTGCAGGTGTTCGAAAACAAAGGCGCAGCGATGGGCTGCTCTAATCCTCATCCGCACGGCCAGATTTGGGCCAACAGTTTCCTGCCGAATGAAGCGCAGCGCGAAGACGATCATCAGCGCGCCTATTTTGCGAAGCATGGCTCACCGATGCTGGTCGATTATCTCGCCCGTGAACAGCAGGATGGCAGCCGCACCGTGGTCGAGACCGATCACTGGCTGGCCGTGGTGCCGTGGTGGGCGGCATGGCCGTTCGAAACCCTGCTGTTGCCGAAAGCACACGTTCAACGTCTGACCGATCTGAACGAGGCGCAACGCAGCGATCTGGCTAAAGCGATCAAGCTGTTGACCAGCCGCTACGACAACCTGTTTCAGTGCTCCTTCCCCTACTCGATGGGCTGGCACGGCGCACCGTTCAACGGTGAAGCCAACGATCACTGGCAGTTGCATGCTCACTTCTATCCGCCGCTGCTGCGTTCAGCAACGGTACGTAAATTTATGGTTGGCTATGAAATGCTGGCCGAAACCCAACGCGATTTAACGGCGGAACAGGCGGCGGAACGTCTGCGTTCTGTCAGCGACGTTCACTTCCGTGAGGCACAATAATGAGCTTAAAAACCATCACGCAGCAGGTCTTCTCCGACACTTTTGGCTACGCGCCGACCCACACCATTCAGGCTCCGGGCCGCGTTAACCTGATCGGTGAACATACCGATTATAACGATGGCTTTGTGCTGCCGTGCGCCATCGATTATCAGACGGTGATCGCCTGCGCGCGCCGTGACGATCGTCAGATCCGGGTGGTAGCGGTCGATTACGACAACGCTGAAGACAGCTTCTCGCTGGATGAAGAGATCCGCAGCCTGGAGCAGCCGATGTGGGCCAACTATGTGCGCGGCGTGGTGAAACACCTGCAACAGCGCCACGCCGATTTCGGCGGCATCGATATGGTGATCAGCGGCAACGTGCCGCAGGGCGCGGGCCTGAGTTCATCAGCCTCGCTGGAAGTGGCGGTCGGCACCGTGGTGCAGCAGCTCTACAATCTGCCGCTGGACGGCGCGGCGATTGCGGTCAACGGTCAGGAAGCTGAGAACCAGTTCGTCGGCTGTAACTGCGGTATCATGGATCAGCTGATCTCGGCGCTGGGCCAGAAAGATCACGCCATGCTGCTCGATTGCCGCACGCTGGGGACCCGCCCGGTCTCAATGCCGGAAGATATCGCGGTGGTGATCATCAACTCTAACTTCCGCCGTACGCTGGTAGGTAGCGAGTACAACACCCGTCGTCAGCAGTGTGAAACCGGTGCGCGCTTCTTCAATAAACCAGCGCTGCGTGATGTCGAACTGGCTGAATTTGAAGCTGCGCAGTCGCAGCTTGATCCGCAGGTGGCGAAGCGTGTGCGCCACGTACTGACGGAAAATGCCCGTACCCTGGAAGCCGCCGATGCGCTGACCCGTGGCGACCTGACGCGCATGGGCCAGCTGATGGCCGAATCTCACGCATCGATGCGCAATGATTTCGAGATCACCGTGCCACCGATCGACACCCTGGTTGAGATCGTGAAAGCGCAGATTGGCGAGCGCGGCGGTGTGCGCATGACCGGCGGTGGCTTTGGCGGCTGTATCGTGGCGCTGATGCCGCTCGATCTGGTTGATCAGGTGAAAGCCGCCGTAGCAGAGCAGTATGAAGCAGCGACCGGCATCAAAGAGACCTTCTACGTTTGTAAAGCCTCAGCGGGAGCTGGCCTATGCTAAACGACGTTAATTCTCATGCGCCGGACGGGCAACCGTGGCGCATCACCGTGCTGCGCAATGCGAACGGCATGCTGGTGACCTTTATGGACTGGGGCGCAACCTGGCTGTCGGCCCGGGTGCCGATGCAGGATGGCACGGTCCGTGAGGCACTGCTCGGCTGTGCCACGCCCTCTGACTATCTGCACCAGGATGCCTATCTGGGCGCCACGGTGGGCCGTTATGCCAACCGCATCGCCGGAGCGACGCTGAATAAACTGAACCGTCAGCTGGTGGCCAATCAGGGCCCGCATCAGCTGCACGGCGGCCCGGAAGGGTTTGATAAACGTCGCTGGCAAATCGTCAGCCAGTCGGAAACTGAAGTGCACTATCGGCTGGATTCGCCGGATGGCGATCAGGGTTATCCGGGCAATCTGATTGCCGATCTGCGCTATCAGCTGGATGACGATAACTGCCTGAGCATTCAGTATGAAGCGCGCTGCGATCAGGCCTGTCCGGTCAACCTCACCAACCACGCTTACTTTAACCTTGATGCGCATCATGGCGACGCGCGTCAGCATCGCTTACAACTGCACGCCGACAGTTACCTGCCTGTCGACAGCGACGGGATTCCGAATGCGCCACTGAAAGCGGTGGCAGGCACCAGTTTCGATTTCCGTCAGGCCAAACCGGTGGCGCAGGATTTCCTCGCCGACGACGATCAGCGTGCGGTGAAGGGCTATGATCACGCCTTCCTGCTTAACAGCGCCGGCGACGCCACTCAGCCCGCGGCTGAACTCTGGTCGGAAGATGGCAAACTGCAGCTTAGCGTCACCACCTCCGCGCCGGCGCTGCAGTTTTACTCGGCTAACTATCTGGCTGGCACCCGTGCCCGTGAGCAGGAGAGCTATACTGCTTTCCAGGGCATTGCGCTGGAGAGTGAATTTTTACCGGACTCGCCTAATCATGCGGAATGGCCGCAGCCTGATTGCTGGCTGCAGCCGGGAGATCGCTGGGAATCGGTGACGCGTTATCGCTTCACGCCGCGCTGAGTCACCGGCTGAAAAACGCGCAGTGCGTTGCCGACAGGCTTACGTGCTGCCCGCTTTTCCGTTATGGTATGGCGCAATTGGCTCGTTGAACGGGCTGGCAGCAGCAGGTTTCCATTCTCACAGAAACATCACAGTATTAAGGAGTTAAGCTATGGCTGTAACTAAGCTGGTTCTGGTGCGTCACGGCGAAAGCCAGTGGAACAACGAAAACCGCTTTACCGGTTGGTATGATGTTGACCTTTCTGAAAAAGGTCGTGGCGAAGCCAAATCAGCGGGTCAACTGCTGAAGAAAGAAGGCTTTGTGTTTGATTTTGCTTACACCTCAGTACTGAAGCGTGCGATTCACACCCTGTGGAACGTGCTGGATGAGCTGGATCAGGCCTGGCTGCCGGTCGAAAAAACCTGGCGTCTGAATGAGCGTCACTACGGTGCGCTGCAGGGTCTGGATAAAGCAGAAACCGCCGCGAAATATGGCGACGAGCAGGTTAAGCAGTGGCGTCGCGGTTTTGCCGTTACCCCGCCAGAGCTGGATCGTTCAGATGAGCGTTTCCCGGGCCATGATCCGCGTTATGCGAAACTGACCCCAGAGCAGCTGCCAACCACCGAAAGCCTGGCGCTGACCATCGATCGCGTCATTCCTTACTGGAACGACACCATTCTGCCGCGCATCAAAAGCGGTGAGAAAGTGATTATCGCCGCACACGGCAACTCACTGCGTGCGCTGGTGAAATATCTCGATAACCTGAGCGAAGATGAAATCCTCGAACTGAACATCCCTACCGGCGTACCGCTGGTGTATGAGTTCGATGAAAACTTCAAACCGCTGAAGCGTTACTACCTGGGTGATGCCGACGAGATTGCAGCGAAAGCCGCAGCCGTTGCGAATCAGGGTAAAGCGAAGTAATTCTGCGCTAAAACGCCAAAAGGCCAGACGCAAGTCTGGCCTTTTTCATGCGTGCTTCCTTTAGCCGCGACGCTGTTTTACCGCTGCCGCTAACTGGCGTAACACTTTGTCGGTGTCATCCCAGCCGATGCAGGCGTCAGTGACGCTTTTGCCGTAGACCAGCGGCTCGCCGCTCTCCAGGCTCTGGTTGCCTTCTACCAGGTGGCTCTCAATCATCACGCCGATAATTGCCCGCTCACCGTTGCTCATCTGCTGCGCCACATCTTCCGCCACAACCATCTGCCGCTGGAACTGCTTGCTGCTGTTGGCGTGGCTGAAGTCGATCATCACCTGCTGCGGCAGGCCCGCTTTCGCCAGTCCGGCTTTGACTTCGCTGACGTGCTGCGCGCTGTAGTTTGGCTCTTTACCGCCGCGCAGAATGATGTGGCAATCCGCGTTACCGCTGGTTTCGACAATCGCCGAGTGACCATATTTGGTGACCGACAGGAAACAGTGCGGCGAACCGGCAGCGTTGATCGCGTCGATGGCGACTTTGATGGTGCCGTCGGTACCGTTTTTAAAGCCCACCGGGCAGGAGAGGCCCGACGCCAGCTCACGGTGTACCTGAGACTCGGTGGTACGGGCACCAATCGCGCCCCAGCTCATCAGATCGGCCACATATTGTGGGGTGATCATATCGAGGAACTCGCCGGCCGCCGGTAACCCACTGTCGTTGATCTCCAGCAGCAGTTTACGCGCCAGACGCAGTCCGTCGTTCAGCTGGAAAGTGCCATCCATGTAAGGGTCATTGATCAGCCCTTTCCAGCCCACCGTGGTGCGCGGCTTTTCAAAATAGACCCGCATGACCACTTCCAGCTCGCCTTTCAACTCGTCGCGCAGCGTCAGCAGTCGGGCGGCGTACTCTTTCGCGGCTTCGGTGTCGTGAATCGAGCACGGCCCGATCACCACCAGCAGACGATCGTCCTGACCCTGAAGGATCTGATGAATAGCCTGACGCGCCTGTGAAACTGTTTCGGCAGCCCGATCGGTGGCCGGGAATTTTTCCAGCAGCGCAACCGGCGGCAGCAGCTCTTTAATCTCTTTGATGCGTAAATCATCGTTCTGGTAATTCATACTGATTCCATATTATTTCAGGCCCAGCGCGCGCCGGGCACAACCTGTCCAATGTAGCCCGAAGCGCCAGGGGTGTAAATTCCCGCTACGGGTTAAATGTTCGGGTGATATTTGCATTAATCGGGTTAGCGTCTAGACTTTTTAATGGTAAGCACTGATAAACGGACTGCTTACCCGATTAAATCACCCTGTTTAAGCCAACCGGCGAATTTTATTTCGTACGGGACCTTTTTATCCAAATTGCACCTCTGGGCTTGAAGCAGCAACTTCATTAATTAACGGGAGCATAATGATGAAAAAGTTTGCCTTACTCTTTTTGACAGCAGCGATGACTCTGAGCAGCGGCGCAGCCATGGCGGCGAGCGGCAACAATGGTACGGCTAACCAGGCTGCCGATGCAGGCGCAGCGGCGGGCGGTGCGAAAGAAAATCTGCCACCGAATAATGTTGATAACAGCAATATTAATAACACCGGCACCAACACGAATCCGGCAACTTCTGGCAGCAATACCAGCAGCGGTAATATGTCTGCGAATGAAATCGACCAGAACAGCCAGTGTAAAGATGGCAAATGCCCGAACATCAATAAAAAAGTCCAGACCAAAGAAGGTGGCGGTGACGTGAATACCAAAACCGACGGCACCTCACAGTAATTCCGTCCGATCAGGAGAGCCTCTGCTCTCCTGTCTTTTTCTCCCCTCCTCTCTTCTCTTCCGCTATGCTGAGCCGGTGAAATTAACAGGGAAATATTCATGGCCGCATTGCTTCTGATTGACGATCATCCACTGGTCGAGGTCGCCCTTGAGGCTGCGCTGACTCAGTCACCGATTCCGGTAAAACTTTACTCTGCCAGCAGTGAAAAAGCCGCACGCGCCTTTCTCTCTTTGCCGCTGGATATTATCGTGCTGGACATTGGCCTGCCGGATGGCGACGGCCTGGAGATTCTGCGCCGTCTGAAGATTCATCTGCCCGATTGCCCGGTGCTGATCTACTCGGCGCAGCAAACCCATCACACCATGCGACGCGCTCAGGCGCTGGGTGCGGCAGGTTATGTGGTGAAAAGTCAGCGCATGGAGCAGCTCCTGAGCGCGATTCTGGCGGTGCTGGGCGGTCACACGGCCTTTCCTGCTATTGAGGATGAACCAGAACTGCCGCTGACCCAGAAAGAGCGCCAGGTCCTGGCATTACTGGCCAGCGGCCTCTCTAACCTGCAAATTGCCGCTCAGCTGCATATCAGCAACAAAACCGTCAGCACCCATAAAAAGAATATTCTGGAAAAGACCGGTGCCCGCTCGGTGGTGGAACTGGCTGACCTGTGGAAAGCGCAGCAGTGAGGAACTGGCTGCTGATTTTATTGCTGTTATGGAGCGGAGTCGGGATGGCCGTCCGGCCAGTAAGCAGCGTAAATCTGCCGATGATGCTGCCGGTGAACCGCGCCGAAACCATGCAGGGTCGGATGCTGCGCGTCGGTCTGCTGGAGGAGAACAACGCGCCCTGGGCGATGCGCATCGGCAACGATCTCTATGGCATCAATGCCGATTATCTCTCGGCGCTGCGTCAGCTGACCGGTGCCCAGTTCAGTCTGACGCTGTACGCCGATCAGGCACATCTATTGCAGGCGCTGAATAACGGAGAGATCGATTTTGCCCTGGGTATGCTGGCCGCGCCGTTACCGCCAGGCACGCTCAGCAGTGACATCTGGTACAGCAGCCCGCTACGCATCTACCGTAACCAGCAGAATCAGCGCGCCGTGATGTTTAACAGCCAGAATGCCCAGCTGGCGATCAGTGACACCACGCTGGCACAGCTGCCGCCCGATCTGGCGGCGCGCCATCGCTGGCGGCGTTATAGCAGCGATCTGCAGGCTCTCTATACCCTGCTTAATCAGCAGAACGATTATGTGGTGGCGGATGAGACCAGCGCCGGCTTTCTGTTAAGTCAGCTGCAGCAGGGTCAGATTTATCAGATTGCTTCGCGGATAGAGGCCGGTCAGCTCAGCCTGCGCGCGGTGAGCCGCGATCCGCAGCTGATTAGCTGGATCAATCAGAGCCTGCGTCAGCTGCCCGCCGAGCTGATGAACACGCTTCAGGCGCGCTGGAGCAGCATCCTGCCACGCTATCAGGATACCCAGACGCTGATGCTCAGCCCGGATGAACGGGCATGGATTGCCGCCCATCCACGGGTGTTCTACGCCGCCGAGCCGGATAACTATCCGTGGAGCTACCGCGACAGCACCGGCACGGCGCGCGGCTACGGCGTCGAGCTGCTGAAAGTGATCGCCCAGAGTACCGGACTGCAATTCGAGCCGGTATGGGTCAGCAATCCCCGCCAGGCCGCCGCACTGATCGGTCAGCAGCAGGCGATGCTGCAGCTGATGCAACCGCTTAACGGTGATGCGATGCAGAGCACCTCGCTACCGGTGTGGCGGGCGTTGTGGGGCATCTACAGCATTCAGCCCCATTCCCTGACGCACTGGCGTGACCTGCGCGGTAAGCGGGTCGGCGTGCTACAGGACGATCTGGCGCTGCGGCTGTTGCCCGACGACCTGCAGCCGCAGCGCTTTGCCGATCGCAACAGCCTGTACGATGCGCTGGCCAGAGGCCAGATTGATGCCCTGGTCGATAACGTGCTGTCAGCCCGCTGGCGTATCGCCAGCCGCAACGATCCCCGTATTCATCTCGCCTTCGCCGCCAGCGACATCGCCTGGCCGATCGCGCTGGGCGTCGCCCCGGATCAGCCGGTGCTGCGTGCGCTGCTGGATCGGGCGTTGCAGCAGATTCCGGCTGAAACCCAGAGCCAGATGCGCGATAGCTGGTCCACTCCGCCACAGCCGGGCAGCGTGATGGTGATGCGCTCCTTACCGATGATGGTGCTGGTAGTGGCCGGAGCGGCGATCGCCTTACTGCTGCTGTTACTGGCGCGCCGCTACTGGCAGCAGCGCCGGGAGCGTCAGCAGCGTGAGCAGGCGGAGCGCGCCAACGCGATGAAGAGCCAGTTTCTGGCCACCGTCAGCCATGAGCTGCGCACGCCGATGCAGGCGATTCTCGGACTGCTGGAGCTGGAAAAGCAGCAGCACAGCAGCCAGAATCTGACGCTACTGCACAGCAGCGCGCAATCATTGCTGACCTTACTCAACGACCTGCAGGATCACGCCCGGATTGAGAGCAACAGCTTTACGCTGTCGCCGCGTCCGCTGGCGCTGGCGACCTGGCTCGAACAGCAGCAGCACTTTTACCATCCGTTGATGCGCGCTGACGGACCGCGTCTGGTGGTCAGGGCGCTGACGCCGCTGCCGGAGGCGATTCTGATCGATGCCGATCGCCTGCAACAGGTAGTGAATAACCTGATGACCAATGCGCTGAAATTTACCCGGCACGGTGAGATCCGGCTGACGCTGGCGGCCCGACAGCAGCTGGAGCTGACGGTCAGCGACAGCGGTAGCGGCATTCCGCCGGAGGAGCAGCAGAAGCTGTTCGATCCCTGGTATCAGGCACCGTCGGGCAAATCGGTTTCCGTCCAGGGCAGCGGCCTGGGGCTGTTTATCTGCCGGGAAATGGTGTTGCGCATGGGCGGCGATATCCGGCTGGTTTCTCAACCCGGTCACGGCACCGAAGTGACGGTCACGCTTCCGCTTGAGCCCTGTCAGCCGGTCAGCCCTGTCAGCGAATCTGCCCTGCCCGGCTACCCGCAGTTGCGGGTGGCGATTGTTGATGACCATCCCACCAATCTGCTGGTGATGCAGCAGCAGCTGGCGCGCTTCGCTATTCAGGCCGATACCTTCGAGCAGGGCCGCGACCTGTTGCGCGCCGATGCGCAGCAGCCGTATGACCTGCTGTTTATCGACCAGATGATGCCGCGTCCCGACGGCACGCTGCTGCTGCGGCTGCTGCGCCGTCGCGATCGTCAGCGTGGCCGTCAGGCGATGCGGGTATTGTGCTCAGCCGACGCCCAGTTGCTGTCCCAGCCGCTGGCGGCCGGCGAACGGGTGCTGATTAAACCGGTGCAGTTATCCGATCTCAGCGCCCTGCTGGCCGCCTGGCAGCCCGATCCGCTGGCGGCACTGGATGACAACCTGTTACGACTGGCGCAGCACAACGACCGGTTCCTTGGCCGTCTGAGCCAGACATTACGCGACACCGTCAGCCAGGATCTGGCGCGGCTTGCCGCGGCGCGCGATCGGCAGGACTGGACGCAGCTGGCGGAAGCCGCACACCGGATGAAAGGCAGCTGGTTACTGGTCGGGCTGGAGGAAGGCGCGCAGCTTAGCCAGCAGTTAGCGGAGCAGGCAAAACAGCATCAGGACACCGCTGAAACGTGGCGATTACTGATATTATTGACTAACAGGTTACTGAAAAAACTGGATTCTTATGGCACACACCCACACTCATAGCGGGCAGGATAGCAATCGTACCCGTCTGGCCGCGGCATTTGGCGTTACCACCCTGTTTATGATCGCCGAAGTGATTGGCGGCTGGCTCTCTGGCTCGCTGGCGCTGCTAGCCGATGCCGGACATATGCTGACCGATGCGGCAGCGCTGTTGATGGCGCTGCTGGCAGTGCAGTTTGCCCGCCGCAAGCCCAATGCACGCCATACTTTCGGCCTGCTGCGCCTGACCACGCTGGCCGCCTTCGTCAACGCTATCGCCCTGCTGGTGATTACCGCCCTGATCGTCTGGGAAGCCGTGCGCCGTTTCGCCGATCCGCAGCCGGTCACCGGCGGGCTGATGCTGGGCATTGCTATCGCGGGACTGCTGGCCAATATCCTGTCGTTCTGGTTGCTGCATCACGGCAGCGGCGAGAAGAACCTCAACGTGCGCGCTGCGGCGCTGCATGTGATGGGTGATTTGCTGGGTTCGGTCGGGGCGGTGGCGGCGGCAGTGATCATTATGCTGACCGGCTGGACGCCGATTGACCCGATCCTGTCACTGCTGGTGTCGCTGCTGGTACTGCGCAGCGCCTGGGCGCTGCTGCGTGAAAGCCTGCAGGAGCTGCTGGAAGGTGCGCCGCGCTCGCTTGACGTCACCCGGCTGATTCGCGATTTGACCCTGAATATTGCCGAAGTGCGCAACGTGCATCATGTGCATCTGTGGCAGGTTGGCGAGAAACCGCTGCTGACGCTGCATGTGCAGGTGATCCCGCCGTACGATCATGATGCGCTGCTGCACCGCATTCACGCCTATCTGCAGCAGCACTATCAGATTGCGCACGCCACCGTACAGATGGAGTATCAGCCCTGTGCCGGTGCCGAGTGTGAGCTCGGCATCAGCGGTGGCTCAGATCACTCTCATCCTGCGCACCATCACGCCGCGGGCGAGCATCACGCTCACTGAGACGACAGCGCGCGGGAACCCTGTTGCCGCGCGCTGCGAATCCACATCCGGGAACCGTTCAGCGCAATCAGCGTCAGAATCACATACTCCAGCGACATCGCATACACCCCCTGACGGGCGAAGATCATTACGCTGATCACGTTGATAATCACCCACAGCAGCCAGTTCTCAACATATTTGCGCGTCATCAGAATCATTGCCGCAATCGACAGCACCATCATGCACGAATCCCAGAACGGGAAGGCATCCGGTTGCAGCACCGGCATCGCCACCGTCAGTCCGAGACCGTTCATCAGCGTGACCGCTGCCTGCGTCAGGACGGCAAATACCGGGTCGATATAGAGCGTCATCAGCGCAATCGCAACGATGCAGCCCACCGCCCACGCCAGCGCTTTAGGTAACGGCAGCCAGCGAATCTTCAGCGCGGCCTGGTGGTCGTCGGTCTGGCGACTCCAGGCGTACCAGCCATAGAGATTGGCGACAAAAAAGAACAGCTGTAACAGCAGGCTGGCATAGAGCTGGATTTGAAAGAAGATCACCGCAAACAGCGTGACGTTAATCAGGCCAAACGGATAGTTGACGATCTTTTCCAGGCTAGCGAGCCAGATGCAGAGCAAGCCTGCCAGCGTGCCGATCGCCTCAATCCACGAGAGATCGTAGCCGCCCGCACCGAGCGGAATATGAACCAGAATATTGTGTGTGCTGAAGAAGTCCATGCCAGGCACCTGTCAAAGAAACGCTTACGCGTTTCCTTTCACGTTGAGTTTAAGATCCGCTGCAAAGGATAGCATGCGGTTAAGCGGCAGCAACGCGGCTTCTCGCAGGTCATTGTCAACCTGCACCTCATGCTGCGCGCCGCCCGACTCCAGCGCCTCTGCAATCGCCCTGAGGCCGTTCATCGCCATCCACGGACAGTGGGCGCAGCTGCGGCAGGTAGCCCCTTCGCCAGCGGTCGGCGCTTCCAGCAGCTCTTTCTCCGGTACCGCCTGCTGCATTTTATAAAAGATGCCGCGATCGGTGGCCACAATCATTTGCGGATGCGGCAGCGATTTCGCCGCCTGAATCAGCTGGCTGGTAGAGCCCACCGCGTCGGCCAGATCGACAATCGCCTGCGGCGACTCCGGATGCACCAGCACCGCTGCGTCGGGATAGAGCGCCTTCATGCGCTGCAGCGCCTGGGTTTTAAATTCGTCATGCACAATACAGGCGCCCTGCCAGCACAGCACATCCGCGCCCGATTTTTGCGTCACGTAGCGGCCAAGATGGCGATCCGGTGCCCAGATGATCTTCTCACCGAGGCTGTCGAGATGTTCAATCAGCTCAACCGCGATGCTGGAGGTCACCACCCAGTCGGCGCGTGCTTTCACCGCCGCGGAGGTATTGGCGTAGACCACCACGGTACGATCGGGATGGGCATCGCAGAAGGCGTTAAACTCCTCAATCGGGCAGCCGAGATCGAGTGAGCATTCCGCCTGCAGTGTCGGCATCAGCACCCTCTTCTCCGGGCTGAGAATTTTGGCGGTTTCACCCATAAAGCGCACGCCCGCCACCAGCAAGGTCGTGGCCGGATGTTGACTGCCGAAGCGCGCCATCTCCAGCGAGTCCGAGACACAGCCGCCGGTCTCTTCGGCCAGCGCCTGAATTTCCGGGTCGGTATAGTAGTGCGCCACCATGACGGCGTTACGCGCTTTCAGCAACGCTTTGATTTTTTCGCGGTAGCCCGCTTTTTCATCGTCAGTCAGACGGGCCGGTTTAGGCGGAAAGGGGTAAACGGCGCTCTCAGGATCGAACATCACACTCATGACACAGCTCTCGTTTTATCTAATTAACGAAAATCGCCTGTTAAGGCGACTTATGGCGTTGATCCCGCCATCGTGTTTTATATGCTAAACACGATAGCGGAAATGTCTCGGTGTGTCGTGGGGTTTTTGTTCAGCCCGTATGAATAATCAGCTCACGTCGGGCTGCGTGGTGGTTGCCAGCGCCAGGTGTGCCTGCGGGGCTTCCAGTGCCAGCAGAAAGGCTTTGATCTCCAGTCCCCCGGCAAAGCCGGTGAGTTTACCGTTGGCACCAATCACCCGATGGCAGGGTGCGATAATCGAGAGCGGATTACGGCCGTTGGCGGCCCCGACCGCACGGACTGCCAGCGGATGACCAATCTCACGGGCAATCTGGCTGTAGCTGCGTGTTTCGCCAAACGGGATCACCACCAGCGCCTGCCACACCTTCTTCTGAAAGTCGGTGCCGACAAAGTCGAGCGGCAGTTCGAAACAGCGGCGTTTGCCAGCAAAATATTCCGCCAGCTGCTGTTCGGCCGCCAGAAACACCGGCAGGTCATCGTGACGGGTTTGCGGTAGAAACCGGGTGCGTCTGGGATCGTCGTTCTCCCACAAAATGCCGACCAGACCACGGTCGCTGGCCACCAGCTTGAGTTCGCCGACCGGTGTGACGATAGGTTTGAAGTAATACATGCTGATTCTCCGCTCACTGAGTCAGTGCCGATTATCGCACTTTTCAGCCGTCAGGCTGGCTGTTTTCGGTCACGACGATAAACTGTTGTGCTGTCCGAAAACAGCCAGTCTGCCTGCCGTATCCGGCGTAGGCTGCGCTTTATTTGCCGGAGAAAGACCATGCTCGATCCCGAGATTGCCTATCAGGCGCTGACCTCACGTGATACCCGCTTCGATGGAGTTTTCTTCGTCGGCGTCACCTCAACCGGCATCTATTGCCGTCCGATCTGCCCGGTGAAAGCGCCGATGCAGAAAAACTGTCTGTTCTTCAGCAGCGCCGAAGCGGCCGAAAAAGCGCGGTTCCGTCCCTGCCTGCGCTGCCGGCCAGAACTGGCACCGGGCAATGCGCCGGTGGATCATGCGCATCGCATTGCCGATCGGCTGGTGCAGCGCATTGAGGAAGGCGTGCTGGAGCAGCACGAGGGGCTGGATGAGATTGCGGCCGAGTTTGGCATCAGCGCACGCCAGCTGCGGCGCATTGTGCAGCAGGAGCTGGGCGTCTCGCCGCTGGAGCTGAAGCAGACGCGTCGGATGCTGCTGGCGAAACAGCTACTGACCGAAACCCGGTTGCCGATTATTGATGTCGCCTATGCCAGCGGCTTTGGCAGCCTGCGGCGCTTCAATGATGTCTTTCAGGCCCGTTACCGCATGACACCGGGTGCCTTACGCAAGCAGACGCTGCCGGCGGCACAGCTGCAGCCTGATGATACTATGCGGCTGCGGCTTAGCTATCGTCCGCCTTACGACTGGCAGGCGATGCTCAGTTTTCTGCAGCTCCGTCTGATGAAAGAGATCGAGGCGGTTGAAGATAACTGTTACCGGCGCACCGTGGCGCTGGGCGACTATCGCGGCTGGGTCAGCGTGTCACATCTGCCGGCAAAACAGGCGTTGCAGGTTGAGTTCACCAGCAGTTTAACGCCGGTGTTGCCCGCCCTGCTGCGTCGGCTGCGCGATCTGTTCGATCTTAATGCGCAGCCACAGCGGATTGCGGCGCACCTGCAACAGGACCCACTGCTGGCGCAGAGCCTGGCGGATTACCCCGGCCTGCGGGTGCCTGGTGCCTTTGACGGCTTTGAAATGGGGGTCCGGGCGATACTTGGTCAGCAGATCACGGTGAAAGCCGCGACCACGCTGAGCAGCCGTTTTGCTGAGGCGTTTGGCGAGGCCTGCGTGACGCCGTTCGCCGATCTGTCACGTTACTCCGCCCGTCCGGAACGGATTGCAGAAACCGCGCTGGATGAGATTGCCCGGCTCGGGATTGTCAGCGCCCGCGCCAGAGCGATTCAGGCGTTCGCCAGCGCCTGCGCCAGCGGTGAGCTACGGTTCAATGCCACGCTGTCGCCTGAGGCGATGATGACGCGGCTGATGAGCTTACCGGGCATTGGTCCGTGGACGGCTCACTATATTGCGATGCGCGCCCTGCGCTGGCCGGATGCGTTTCCGAAAGAAGACATTGCGGTGCGCAATAATCTGGGTGGCCTGACGCCGCGCGCCGCTGAGCAGCGTTCACAGGTCTGGCGGCCGTGGCGTAGCTACGCGGTGATGCATATCTGGAAGAGTCTGTCGTAGTCGGGAAATGGAGTGATGCTGGCGATTCAGTCGAACCTGCGGCAGGTCCTCATCCGGCACGCTTAACTCTGTGCCCTGAAAACGAAAAAAGCGCCTTAAAGGCGCTTTTTTCTTAATTGGTGGGTCGTGCAGGATAAGCCTCGGCCCATCCGGGGCCTCGCCCTGCGGGTGATGCTGGCGCATCAGCCTGAATCGCTCCCCGCGATTCAGTCGAACCTGCGGCAGGTCCTCATCCGGCACGCTTAACTCTGTGCCCTGAAAACGAAAAAAGCGCCTTAAAGGCGCTTCTTTCTTAATTGGTGGGTCGTGCAGGATTCGAACCTGCGACCAATTGATTAAAAGTCAACTGCTCTACCAACTGAGCTAACGACCCGCTGGGGGCTTACAACCGTTCTTCGCGCCGGGCGCCTGAAACAAGATGGTGGGTCGTGCAGGATTCGAACCTGCGACCAATTGATTAAAAGTCAACTGCTCTACCAACTGAGCTAACGACCCATCTTAGGTTGTGAAGCAATGCTGAAGGTTATTTCCTGAAAGGGCGCGCAGTTAACAACGCGTCTGACCGGAGATGGTGGGTCGTGCAGGATTCGAACCTGCGACCAATTGATTAAAAGTCAACTGCTCTACCAACTGAGCTAACGACCCATCTTCAGGCTTACCGGACACTTTTGCAATTTTGCAATGTCACCCGGCAACGGCGGCATATATTACTGATTTACTGAGGTAGCGCA
The DNA here is from genome assembly GCF_037149395.1 of Pantoea sp. USHLN298. Taxonomy (NCBI): domain Bacteria; kingdom Pseudomonadati; phylum Pseudomonadota; class Gammaproteobacteria; order Enterobacterales; family Erwiniaceae; genus Pantoea; species Pantoea sp. USHLN298. Next base: position 351,969 of record NZ_JBBCRO010000001.1, on the reverse strand, counting down.
ACCCTTATTTCTGCCAAAAGCGTCGTTTGCTTACCTTTCATACGGCAAGACCAGAAATCACACGATATCCGGTCTGAACCGTACAGATTACATCCCTGCCAGACGTTTTTGCGCCTGTTTTGCAGAGTCGGTATTGGGATAAAGTTTGATCACCTGCTGGTAAACCGCTTTGGCTTTCGCCGTGTCGTTTTTCTCCTGCATGATGACGCCCACTTTCAATAACGCCTCTGCGGCTTTCGGCGACTTCGGATAGTTTTTCACCACCGTGGCGTAATAATAGGCCGCGTCGTCCTTTTTGCCTTTGTTGTAGTTCAGCTGTCCCAGCCAGTAATTGGCGTTCGGCTGATAGGTCGAATCAGGGTAACGTTTTACCCATGCCTGCAGCGCAGTGATCGCCTGATCGTACTGTTTCTTCTCCAGAATCAGCGCAACAGCCGCATTGTAATCACTGTTTGCATCACCGCTCTGCGTCGGTGCGCTATCAGTGGCAGCCGCCGCACCCGCGTCGGTGGCCGCCGCTGCACCGGCTGAGGCATCGCTGCCAGCCGCTGACTGCGCGCCGCCGCTGTTACTGCTGCTCAGGCTGTCGATCTGCTGATAGAGCTGTTTCTGACGCTCGACGACCTGATTAAGCTGATACGAGTTTTGCTGGATTTGCCCACGCAGCGAGTCGATGTCACGCTGGTTATCGCTCATCTGCTGTTGCAGTTGTTGCATCAGCTGTGCCTGGGCATTGGAGATTCGTTCAAGAGTGGTGACACGGTCTTCGACCGAGCCGGAGCCAACGCTACTGATTGACGCTTGGGCATTAGCGGCCCAGGGGGCCGCTACGCCAATCAGTAACGACAGACTCAACAGATGATGTCTGAAGTTACTAACCATGTGATTCTCTTAGTAGACCAGTACGGCACGACGGTTTTTAGAGTAAGCCGCTTCGTCATGACCCAGAACCGCTGGCTTCTCTTTACCATAAGAAACGATAGACATCTGATCGGCAGAAACGCCTTTGCCTTGCAGATACATTTTCACTGCGCTGGCGCGACGTTCGCCCAGGGCGATGTTGTATTCCGGCGTACCGCGCTCATCCGCGTGACCTTCAATGGTCACTTTGTAAGATGGGTTGCTACGCAGGAAGGCAGCATGCTGATCCAGCATCTGAGCGTAATCAGACTGAACGTCATATTTGTCCAGACCGAAGTAGACGATGTTGTTCTGCTGCAGCTGCTGCATCTGCAGACGCGCCTGCTCGTCAGAAGACATGTTGCCGCCGTTGCCGTTCATGCCAGAATTTGCACCGTAAGCGCCATCAGCGCCCATGCCAGTCTGGTCATTGTTGTTGTTTTTGTGTGAGCTACAAGCCGCTACTGCCAGAACCGGCAGAGCCAGCATCAAACCCTTCAGCACTTTGTTCAGTTGCATTTCAAAAATCCCATTATTGTTTATTGTTTGTGATGTCTGTTAAGTCAGACATTACAGATACGGCGACCAGGCAGGAAATTTTACCTGTCCATCAGTTGCCGGAAGACGCGCTTTGAAACGGCCGTCGGTTGAAACCAACTGCAGCACGGAACCCATCCCCTGAGTAGAGCTATAGATTACCATTGTGCCGTTCGGTGCCAGGCTCGGCGTTTCATCCAGGAACGTGTCCGTTAACGTTTGAACGGCTCCCGTTTCCAGATCCTGTTTGGCGACGTGTTGAGCACCGCCACTGGTGCTAATCATCACCATTGATTTACCATCGGTAGCCACATCCGCATCCTGGTTCTGACCGCCTTCCCAGGTAATACGCTGTGGCGTGCCACCGTTGAGACCCACTTTATAAATCTGCGGCGCACCCGCCTGATCCGAGGTATAAGCCAGCGTCTGGCTATCCGGGAACCAGGTCGGTTCGGTGCTGTTATAACGGCCATCGGTCACCTGACGGGTCTGACCGGACGCCAGATCCATGACGTAGAGGTTGAGGCTACCGGTTTTAGACAGGGCAAAAGCCAGTTTTGAGCCATCTGGTGAGAACGCCGGCGCACCGTTGTGACGCGGATAAGAGGCGACCTGGCGCACAGCACCGTTGGAGAGCGTCTGCACTACCAGCGCTGACTTGCCGCTTTCAAAGGTCACGTAAGCCACTTTGCTGCCATCTGGCGACCAGGCGGGTGACATCAGCGGCTGCGGCGAGCGGTGTACCACAAACTGGTTGTAGCCATCGTAATCCGCCACGCGCAGTTCATATGGGAACTGACCGCCGTTGGTCTGCACCACATAGGCGATACGGGTGCGGAAAGCGCCTTTAATACCGGTCAGCTTCTGAAAGGTTTCGTCACTGGCGGTGTGCGCCGCATAGCGCAGCCACTGTTTGGTCACCTTGAAGGAGTTTTGTGCCAGCACGGTCCCTGGCGCGCCGCCGGTATCGACGAGCTGATAAGAGACCTGATAGCTGCCATCCGGGTTAGACTGCACCTGACCCACAACGACGGAATCAATGCCCAGCGCGCTCCAGGCAGCAGGCTGAACTTCCTGCGCGCTGGTTGGCTGCTGTGGCAGACGTGAGCGATCAAGCGGATTAAATTTACCGCTGTTGCGCAGGTCAGCCGCCACAATGCCACCGATATCTTCTGGCGCGGCGCCAGCACCGGCCCATTTAAACGGGACCACGCCAATCGGGCGTGCGGTATTCACACCCTGGGTGATCTCAATACGAACTTCTGCATGCAGCACGGCTGCCCACAGCAGGATAAAAAAGCCTAACGTAACGCGAAGAGCTTGCTTCATTTTATCTCCCTTATCTGAACCTCAGTCCACGATAATTGGCACTGTTCCTGGAAACCATGAGTACGACTTAATTACGGCAAGCTAACCTTAGATCAACTTGCCGTCAGATACTGCATTATTGCGGTTTAAAATCCAGAGGTGCGTTGCGGAACACCTCATAAACATCCTGACTAGGCGGCTTAGGAAAACGCGCCTGACGTGCTGCTGCCAATGCCGCCTGGCACAAAGCGGGATCTCCGCCTTCAGTTTTTGCGTCGATTAACATTCCATCTGGTGCCAACTTGATCCGCAAGGTACAGGTACGGCCTTTAAAGCTTTCCCAATCGTAAAACTTGCTCTTTACTGCGTCCTGGATTTGACCCGCATAATTGCTGATATCTGCACCTGATGCGCCCGATTTTTTCTGTTTACCCTGACCTGCTGCGCCAGAAGTGCCACTTTTCGGCGCATTTTTACCGGAGGCGAGTCCGCCTAGCAGGTCATCAACATCGCTGTCGTTGGCGGCATCTGCAGCGGCTTTGGCCTTCGCATCGGCTTTCGCTTTCGCTGCGGCGTCAGCTTTTGCTTTGGCGGCTGCATCGGCTTTCGCTTTCGCAGCGGCTTCCGCTTTCTCTTTAGCTGCGTCCGCTTTGGCTTTGGCGGCGGCTTCTGCTTTCTCTTTAGCGGCTTCGGCTTTCGCTTTCGCGGCTTCAGCCGCCTTTTCTTTGGCTTCTTCAGCCGCTTTGGCTTTCGCATCGGCCGCAGCTTTCGCTTTAGCTTCTGCAGCGGCTTTCGCCTCAGCTTCCGACTTCGCTTTGGCTTCGGCTACGGCTTTTTCTTTGGCTGCCGCGGCCGCGGCCGCTTTAGCCTGCTGATCGGCCTGTTTCTTCGCCTCTGCGGCAGCCTGTTTGGCCTGTTCGGCAGCGGCTTTCGCCTGCGCATCCGCCTGAGCTTTTGCGTCCGCTTTCGCTTTCGCTGCAGCCGCTTCAGCGGTTTTTTGTTGCTCCTGCGCTTGCTTCGCTGCCTCTTCTGCCGCTTTTTGCTGTTCGGCCTGCTGCTTCGCCTGCTGTCTGGCGTTTTCCTGCGCTTCCAGCCGCTCTTTCTCCAGCGCTTTCAGACGCTGCTGCTCTGCGGCCTGTTTCTGTTGCAACTCTTCAGCCTGCTGCTGCGCCTGCTTTTTACGCTGCTGTTCAGCGCGCTGGCTGTCGCTCTGCTGGTTCTGCTGACGGTTGTATTGACTCACTACCGCACCGGGATCGACCATCACAGCATCAATATCGCTGCCGCCGCCACCGGCACTGCTGGCGTCAATGTGCTCATTAAACGAGCTCCATATCAGCAGCGCGATCAGCACGATGTGCAGAATCACCGAAATGATTATCGCGCGCTTTAACTTCTCGTTTTGCTCGGTTGCCTTCGACACACTCGGTTCCCAAAAAACGGTTCGATTTTAAATCGGCTGCGTCATCAAACCGACAGATTTAACACCCGCCTGGTGCAGCAGGTTGAGCGCTTTAATAATTTCGTCGTAAGGCACTTCTTTCGCGCCCCCGATCAAAAAGACGGTCTTTGGATTCGCTTCCAGTCGACGCTGCGCTTCGCTGATGACCTGCTCCGGTGGCAACTGATCCATACGATCGTGATCGACCACCAGACTGTACTGACCGACACCCGCCACTTCGACAATCACCGGCGGGTTATCGTCACTGGCGACGGTTTTCGAATCGGTGGCATCAGGCAGGTCCACTTCTACGCTCTGGGTAATAATGGGCGCCGTCGCCATGAAGATCAGCAACAGCACCAACAGGACGTCCAGTAGCGGAACGATGTTGATTTCCGACTTCAGGTCGCGGCGTTTGCGACCACGTACTCTGGCCATCATTAACCTCTATTTACTTAGCGCTATCGCTGGAGAAAGCCTGGCGATGCAGAATGGCGGTGAACTCTTCCATGAAGTTGTCATAGCCCTGCTCCAGTTTGTTCACGCGCTGGTTCAGTCGGTTATAGGCCATCACCGCCGGGATCGCCGCAAACAGACCGATCGCCGTGGCGATCAGCGCTTCAGCAATACCAGGTGCAACCATTTGCAGAGTCGCCTGCTTCACCGCGCCCAGCGCGATAAAGGCGTGCATGATCCCCCAGACGGTACCAAACAGACCGATATAGGGACTGATGGAACCGACGGTGCCGAGGAAAGGAATGTGGTTTTCCAGCGCCTCCAGCTCACGGTTCATTGAGATGCGCATTGCACGACTTGCGCCCTCAATGACGGCTTCAGGCGCGTGGTTATTCGCGCGATGCAGACGGGCAAACTCTTTGAAGCCGGAGTAGAAAATCTGCTCCGACCCGGCGAGTTCATCACGGCGACCCTGGCTCTCCTGATAGAGACGAGAGAGTTCGATACCGGACCAGAACTTGTCTTCAAACGCCTCCGCTTCCCGCCCCGCCGCGTTGAGAATACGCGTACGCTGAATAATGATCGCCCAGGAGGCAATCGAAAAGCCGATCAAAATCAACATGATAAGTTTGACCAGAAGGCTCGCCTTCAGGAACAAATCAAGAATGTTCATGTCAGTCACTGCTTGAACTCCGCGACAATAGACTTGGGAAGCGCAATCGGCTTCATCAGATGTGGGTTAATGCAGGCAATCAGGACCTCTGCCTCATTGAGCACTTTGCCTTCAGCATTCACGATACGCTGGGTAAACGTCATGGTCGCCCGGGTCATTGATGTCACTTCACTCTGGATTTCCAGAAGGTCATCAAGACGCGCTGCGGCCAGATAGTCCACCGTCATGCGCCGCACCACAAAAGCGACCTGCTGTTCTAACAGCGTCTGCTGATTGAAATGGTGCTGACGCAACATTTCGGTACGTGCTCGTTCATAAAAAGCGATATAGCTGGCGTGATAAACCACGCCACCGGCATCAGTATCTTCGTAATAGACCCGAACCGGCCAGCGAAACAGCGTTGTACTCACTCTACATCCCGGCCTCGTTTTAAACGTTGCTACTATACGCAAGACAAATCGGGTTTGGAATGGGTCGCCAGAGCCAGGCGAAAATAATTATCGCACCGAAACAAACGGAACGATTTCAGGGAGATTTCTTGACCGGACGCTGACAAAAACTCACTCACAGCGTCGATATGGCGGGAGATTAAGCGTAAAAGCGATAAAGCGCGATAAACAGCACCCCCATTGCCGGTAAGGGAGAAAATAGCGCCTGCCATCGGGTATGTTGTGGCCGGAAACCGACGCCGTGGATCACGCCACAGCAGATCGCCCAAATCAGCACCACCGCCTGCAGTGCAGGCAGCCGGCCTGCGTGGTCGGCAAAGCGCGTCGGGTCCCACAGCACGCCGCCAGCCGTCACCAGCGCCAGCAGCAGTGAAAGGGCCCGTAACGGGCCCTTATCCATCAGACCATAGAGCATCTGAATCACGGTACGCATCAGTGTGTCTCATCCTGCGCATCGACATGCTCAATCGCCAGTGCGGTGACGATACCAAAGGCACAGGCCAGCAAGGTGCCAAGAATCCAGGCAAAATACCACATGCGTCGTCTCCTTAATCAGTAGAGTGAGTGACTGTTGCTTTCAATGTGCTCTTTGGTGATGCGACCGAACATCTTCCAGTAACACCAGCTGGTGTAGGCAAGAATGATCGGTACGAAAATCACCGCGGCGACGGTCATAATTTTCAGGGTGAGCAGACTGGAGGTGGCATCCCACATCGTCAGGCTCATTCCCGGCACCGTGCTGGATGGCATGATGAACGGGAACATCGCGATACCGGCGGTCATGATGACGCAGGCCAGCGTCAGGGAAGAGAACAGGAACGCCCAGGCGCCCTTCTCAACCCGTGAGCAGAGGATGGTCAGCAGCGGCAGCACAGCGCCCAGCACCGGGAACAGCCACAGCACAGGATGATTCTGGAAGTTGACCATCCAGGCACCCGCTTCGCGCACCACGGTTTTACCCAATGGGTTAGAGGCAGCGAAGTGATCGATGGTGCTGGTGACCACGTAGCCATCAATTCCATATTTGACCCAGACGCCCGCCAGTACGAAGCAGACCATCATCACCAGCGCCGCCAGTTGTGCCGCAGTGCGTGACCGCAGATGCAGTTCACCGGTGGTGCGCATCTGCAGGTAGGTCGCGCCCTGCGCCAGAATCATCGCGACGCTGACCACGCCTGCCAGCAGGCCAAACGGATTCAGCAGCTGGAAGAAGTTACCGGTATAGAACAGGCGCAGATACTCATCAGCATGGAACGGTACGCCCTGCAACAGGTTACCGAACGCCACGCCAATCACCAGCGGTGGCACGAAGCTGCCGATGAAGATGCCCCAGTCCCAGGCACCGCGCCAGCGGTTGTCTTCAATCTTCGAGCGGTAATCGAAACCCACCGGACGGAAGAACAGCGAGGCGAGCACCAGAATCATCGCCACATAGAAGCCGGAAAACGCGGCGGCATAGACCATCGGCCAGGCAGCAAACAGCGCGCCGCCCGCCGTGATCAGCCACACCTGATTGCCATCCCAGTGCGGCGCAATCGAGTTAATCATGATGCGGCGTTCGGTATCGTTGCGGCCCAGAATGCGCGTCAGCATACCGACGCCCATATCAAAGCCATCCGCGACCGCAAAGCCAATCAGCAGGACGCCTATCAGCAGCCACCAGACAAAGCGCAGTACTTCATAATCAAACATGATCCTTCTCCTTATCCCTGCACCGGCTGGGTGATCGCCGTGATCTGTTCATGATGGTAACGCCCGGTTTTCAGGCTGCTCGGCCCGAGGCGGGCAAATTTAAACATCAGGTACATCTCAGCTATCAGGAACATCGTGTAGAGGCCGCAGATCAGGATCATGGAGAACAGCAGATCGCCCGTGGTCAGCGACGAGTTGGCGACCGCGGTCGGCAGCACTTCACCGATCGCCCACGGCTGACGACCATATTCGGCCACAAACCAGCCCGATTCGATGGCAATCCACGGCAGCGGGATACCAAACAGCGCCGCTTTCAGTAACCAGCGATTCTTACCGATGCGGTTACGGATCACGCTCCAGAACGCCAGGGTCATCACACCCAGCAGCAGCACGCCGCAAAGAACCATGATGCGGAAGGCGAAGTAAAGCGGAGCCACGCGCGGGATGGAATCCTGCGTCGCCTGCTGAATCTGTGCTTCGGTCGCATCCGCCACGTTGTCGGTATAGCGCTTCAGCAGCAGGCCATAACCAAGATCCTGTTTATGGGCGTTGAACGCATCGCGTACTGCCGGGTCCTGGCTGCCGCCACGCAGTTCATTCAGCAAGGCGTAGGCTTTCATGCCGTTACGGATACGCACTTCATGCTGCGCCATCAGATCTTTCAGACCGGTCACTGGCGTGTCGGTGGATCGGGTCGCGATCAGGCCGAGCAGCCACGGGATTTGAATGGCATATTTGTTTTCGCGGGTTTCCTGATCCGGCAGGCCAAACAGGGTAAATGACGCAGGCGCGGGCTGGGTTTCCCATTCCGCTTCAATCGCTGCCAGCTTGGTTTTCTGCACGTCGCCCATCTCATAACCAGACTCATCACCCAGCACGATTACCGACAGTATCGCCGCCATGCCAAAGCTGGCCGCAATGGCGAACGAGCGTTTAGCAAAGGCGAAGTCACGCCCTTTCAGCATGTACCAGGCGCTGATGCCCATAATGAACATCGCACCGGTGGTGTAACCGGCTGCCACGGTATGAACGAATTTCACCTGCGCAACCGGGTTCAGCACCAGCTCAGAGAAGCTGACCATCTCCATACGCATGGTTTCGAAGTTGAACTCAGAGGCGATGGGGTTCTGCATCCAGCCGTTGGCCACCAGAATCCACAGCGCAGACATGTTTGAGCCAAGCGCCACCAGCCAGGTCACCGCCAGATGCTGCACTTTGCCCAGCCGATCCCAGCCAAAAAAGAACAGACCGACAAAGGTGGATTCGAGGAAGAACGCCATCAGGCCTTCAATGGCGAGCGGCGCACCGAAAATATCGCCGACGTAGTGAGAATAATAGGACCAGTTGGTGCCGAACTGAAATTCCATCGTCAGACCGGTAGCCACACCCAGCGCAAAGTTAATACCAAATAACTTGCCCCAGAATTTAGTCATATCTTTATAAATTTGTTTACCGCTCAGGACGTAAACCGTTTCCATGATCGCCAGCAAAAACGCCATACCCAGCGTTAAAGGCACGAACAGAAAATGGTACATCGCCGTTAAGGCAAACTGTAACCGCGACAGCTCGACGATATCTAACATAATGACTCCTTGCTCCTCGCATTATCTCGTTACGCGCGCGTCAGCGGCGCGCGTAATCTGAGTCAGGAACGACTGTTTATTAATTCCAGTTTTTTTATACCCGGCGGAACCGGTAAATGAGCTGCCCGATGCTGGCAAATAACGGGTAAAGCAGCCCTGAGTGTCAACGCAGCGCTATCTTCAACGTAAGCAGAAACAACAGAAAAGAGGGTGTCATCCCCGGTCAGAGCAAACGTTTGAAAGTTTGTGTAAAAGGCTGGATTGATGCAGCGCAATTTACGCCTTTAACGCTGCGCTTTGCCAGCGGAATAGTTGGTTATAACTTGCCGATAATTGATCTGGATTAACGCAATAAGTTTCCAGATATGTTCAGGTAGGTTTCTTGTTATCAGGATGTCATCGTCGCGCTGAATATTATTTAAAAAAGGTTACCTTTGACCTATTTAATTAACGTTGGCGGTTTTTAGAGGATGATTCAGCGCGGTATCCGGCCCAGCCGCACCAAGCTCTGGCGGCCGTTTAACCGCATAAAAAAAGCCACCCGCATGAGGTGGCTTTGTTGTCGGAACGGTCCGGCTTATTTCGCTGGCAGTACCGCTTTCACGGCATCACCAATGTCAGCCAGGCTGCGAACGGTTTTCACGCCCGCTGCTTCCAGCGCCGCAAACTTCTCGTCAGCGGTGCCTTTACCACCGGCAATGATGGCGCCCGCATGGCCCATACGCTTGCCTTTAGGTGCCGTCACACCCGCGATGTAACCAACGACCGGTTTGGTGACGTGCTCTTTGATGAACGCCGCCGCTTCTTCTTCCGCGCTGCCACCGATCTCACCGATCATCACGATCGCTTCGGTCTGTGGATCGTCCTGGAACATTTTCAGGATGTCGATGAAGTTAGAACCTGGGATCGGGTCGCCGCCGATGCCGACGCAGGTCGACTGGCCGTAACCGATGTCCGTGGTCTGCTTAACCGCTTCATAGGTCAGTGTCCCTGAACGTGACACGATGCCGACGCGGCCCGGCTGGTGAATGTGGCCCGGCATGATGCCGATTTTGCATTCGCCTGGGGTGATCACGCCTGGGCAGTTTGGACCGATCATCCGCACGCCTGCTTCATCCAGCTTCACTTTCACCGTCAGCATATCCAGCGTCGGGATGCCTTCGGTGATGGTGATGATCAGTTTAATGCCCGCATCGATCGCTTCGAGGATGCCATCTTTACAGAACGGTGCCGGTACGTAGATGACGGTGGCGGTTGCGCCGGTCGCTTCTACGGCTTCGCGCACGGTATTGAACACCGGCAGACCAAGGTGCGTGGTGCCGCCTTTGCCTGGCGTCACGCCGCCAACCAGTTGGGTGCCGTAAGCCAGCGCCTGCTCAGAATGGAAAGTCCCCTGGCCACCGGTGAAACCCTGGCAAATGACTTTGGTGTTTTTGTCGATCAGAATGGACATTATTTACCCTCCGCGGCAGCAACAACACGCTGTGCGGCGTCTGTCAGGCTGGTTGCTGCAATGATGTTCAGACCGCTGTCCGCCAGTTTCTGGGCGCCCAGCTCGGCGTTGTTACCTTCCAGACGTACCACGACTGGTACGTTAACACCCACTTCAGCCACTGCGCCGATGATGCCGTCGGCAATCAGGTCGCAGCGTACGATACCGCCGAAGATGTTAACAAACACGGCTTTCACCGCATCGTCAGACAGGATGATTTTGAAGGCTTCTGTGACGCGCTCTTTGGTTGCGCCGCCGCCGACATCAAGGAAGTTGGCTGGCTGACCGCCGTGGTGCTTAACGATGTCCATGGTACCCATCGCCAGACCTGCGCCGTTCACCATACAACCGATGTTGCCTTCCAGCGCAACATAGTTCAGTTCCCACTGTGTGGCATGGGCTTCACGCGGATCTTCCTGGCTTGGATCGCGCATTTCGCGCAGTTCTGGCTGACGGAACAGGGCATTGCCATCGGCACCCAGTTTGCCATCCAGGCAGATCAGATCGCCCTGCTTAGTGATCACCAGCGGGTTGATCTCAACCATCGCCAGATCGCGCTCCAGGAACAGCGTCGCCAGACCCATAAAGATCTTGGTGAACTGACCCACCAGCTTACCGGACAAGCCCAGTTTGAATGCCAGCTCACGGCCCTGATAAGGCTGTGGACCGGTCAGGGGATCAAGCGCCATTTTGTGGATCAGGTGCGGGGTCTCTTCCGCCACTTTTTCGATTTCCACGCCGCCTTCGGTTGAGGCCATGAAGATCACGCGACGCGTTGCACGATCGACCACCGCACCCAGGTAAAGCTCCTGATCGATGTCGGTCGCTGCTTCAACCAGAATCTGGTTGACCGGCTGGCCATTGGCGTCTGTCTGGTAGGTCACCAGGCGTTTGCCCAGCCAGTTTTCAGCAAAGGCACGGATCTCTTCTTTGCTGTTAACCACTTTCACACCGCCCGCTTTACCGCGGCCACCGGCATGAACCTGACATTTTACTACCCACGGGCCTGCGCCAATTTTCGAGGCTGCTTCTTCCGCTTCACGTGGTGTAGTACAGGCGTAACCGGTCGGTGCTGGCATGCCATACCGTGCAAACAGTTGTTTCGCCTGGTATTCGTGTAAGTTCATGATGTTCTATCCATTCAGGTCTGAAAAGAGTAAAGAGGTTGGGCGCGCGGCGAGGCGCGCCCGATGAAAATCAGACATCCAGCAGCAGGCGCGCCGGGTCTTCCAGCATCTCTTTCACCGCAACCAGGTAGCCGACAGATTCACGGCCATCGATCAGACGGTGATCGTAGGAGAGCGCCAGATACATCATTGGCAGCACCACCACCTGACCATTGACCGCCATCGGACGATCTTTGATGGCGTGCATACCGAGGATGGCACTCTGTGGCGGGTTGATGATCGGTGTAGACATCAGGGAACCGAACACACCGCCGTTGGTGATGGTGAAGTTACCGCCGGTCAGATCCTCAACCGTCAGCTTGCCGTCACGGCCTTTCACCGCCAGTTCTTTAATTTTCTTCTCGATGTCAGCCATGCTCAGTGCATCAACATCGCGCAGCACTGGCGTGACCAGACCGCGTGGCGTCGAGACGGCAATGCTGACGTCGAAGTAGTTGTGGTAAACCACATCTTCGCCATCGATGGAGGCATTCACTTCCGGATAGCGTTTCAGCGCTTCAACAACCGCTTTAATGTAGAACGACATGAAGCCCAGACGCACGCCGTGACGCTTCTCGAACGCCTCACCATACTGCTTACGCAGATCCATGATTGGCTTCATGTTGATTTCGTTGAAGGTGGTCAGCATCGCAGTGCTGTTCTTCGCTTCCAGCAGACGTTCAGCCACGCGCTTACGCAGACGGGTCATCGGCACGCGTTTTTCGCTGCGGTTTGCCACAGCAGGCTGCGGCGCGCTGTCAGCGGCAGGTGCAGCGGCTTTCGGCGCAGCAGGCTTGTTGGCCAGATGTTTTTCAACATCTTCACGGGTCAGACGACCACCAACACCGCTGCCTTTGATCTGCGAAGCGTCGAGGTTATGTTCCGCGATCAGACGGCGAATGGCCGGGCTGAGCGCATCATTGCTCTCTTCTTCCAGGGAGGCGGTCTGACGCTGAGCCGGAGTCGACTCTTTGCTTTCAGACTTCGCGCTGCTCTCTTTACCGCCGCTGTTGCCCTCTTTCAGACGGCCCAGGATCTGGCGTGAAGTGACGGTTGCGCCCTCATCTTCCAGCACGGCTTCTAAGATGCCGTCAGCGGATGCCGGCACTTCCAGCACCACTTTGTCAGTTTCAATTTCAACCAGCACTTCATCGCGAGTCACTGCATCGCCTGGTTTTTTGTGCCAGGTTGCCACGGAGGCATCGGCAACCGATTCAGGCAGGTCGGGAACGAGAATATCTACGCTACTCATTATCTTTCCTTTTAATTAATTAACGTTCAGCGCGTCATTAACCAGGTCTTGCTGCTGTTTTTGGTGTACGGACATGTAACCCACGGCCGGTGAAGCGGATGCCGGACGGCCTGCATAACGCAAGGTGGCGCCAAACGGCACGACTTCGCGGAAATGGTGCTGACTGCAGTACCATGCACCCTGATTCAGTGGCTCTTCCTGACACCAGACAAAATCCTGCACGTGGGAATACGCTTTTAAAGCTTCCTGTACCGCTTGATGCGGGAACGGATAGAGCTGCTCGATGCGCACGATAGCCACATCGGTCTGCTCATTTTTACGGCGCTGTTCCAGCAGGTCGTAATAGACTTTACCGGAGCACAACACCACGCGTTTCACGCCCTGCGGATCGAGATCGTCGATTTCGCCAATCGCCGGTTTGAAGCTGCCGTTAGCCAGCTCATCCAGCGTGGAGATCGCCAGCGGATGACGCAGCAGCGATTTCGGTGACATCACAATCAGTGGACGACGCATTCCGCGCAGCGCCTGACGACGCAGCATGTGATAAACCTGCGCTGGCGTAGACGGCACGCAGACCTGCATGTTCTGCTCAGCGCAGAGTTGCAGATAGCGCTCAAGGCGTGCTGAGGAGTGCTCAGGACCCTGACCTTCATAGCCGTGCGGCAGCAGCATCACCAGGCCACACATCCGGCCCCATTTCTGCTCACCGGAGCTGATGAACTGGTCGATCACCACCTGGGCACCGTTGGCGAAGTCACCAAACTGCGCTTCCCAGATGGTCAGGATACGCGGTTCTGCAGTGGCATAACCATATTCAAACGCCAGCACCGCCTCTTCTGACAGCACGGAGTCCCAGACTTTGAACTGGCCCTGACCACTGTGCACATGGTGCAGCGGGGTATAGGTTGAGCCGTTCGCCTGGTTGTGGACCACTGCGTGACGGTGGAAGAAGGTACCGCGACCAGTATCTTCGCCCGACAGGCGAACCGGGATACCTTCATCTACCAGCGTGGCATAGGCCAGGTTTTCCGCGCCGCCCCAGTCAAAGGCTTTTTCACCTTCGGCCATCAGTCGGCGATCGTTGTAGATCTTGGCAACGCGTGACTGGACTTCAACCTCTTCCGGCACCTGGCTGATACGCAGCGCCAGTTCCTTCAGACGTTTCATGTCGACCTGGGCCGGATATGGCTCATCCCACTCGTGGTTGAGGTAAGGCGACCAGGTAAAGGAGTGCAGGCTCATCGGACGCCATTCCGGCACCACGCATTCGCCGGCATCCAGCGCATCGCGGTAGAGATTGACCATCTCGGTCGCATCTTCCTGAGTGGCAACCCCTTCGCTCTCCAGACGGTCAGCGTAGATTTTACGCGGCGTCGGATGCTTTTTGATTTTCTGGTACATCAGCGGCTGGGTCGCACTCGGCTCATCGGCTTCGTTGTGACCATGACGGCGATAGCAGACCAGATCGATAAACACATCACGCTTAAAGGTGTTGCGATAATCGAGCGCCAGACGGGTAACAAACGCCACCGCTTCCGGATCATCCGCATTGACGTGGAAAATCGGTGCCAGCACCATTTTGCCGATGTCGGTGCAATAAGGCGTTGAGCGCGCATCTTTCGGGTTGGAGGTGGTGAAGCCAACCTGGTTGTTGATCACGATGCGAACGGTACCGCCCACTTCGTAACCGCGCGCCTGGGACATGTTCAGGGTTTCCTGCACCACGCCCTGGCCGATCACAGCGGCATCACCGTGAATGGTGATCGGTAACACTTTGTTGCTGCTTGGCTCTTCCAGACGATCCAGACGGGCACGCACTGACCCCATCACCACCGGGCTGACGATCTCCAGGTGCGATGGGTTAAACGCCAGCGCCAGGTGGACCAGGCCGCCTTCGGTTTCGACGTCAGACGAGAAGCCCATGTGGTACTTCACGTCACCGGTACCGAGGTGCTCTTTATGCTTACCGGCGAACTCGTCGAACAGATCCTGCGGCTTTTTACCCAGCACGTTGATCAGAACGTTGAGACGACCACGGTGCGCCATACCCAGTACCACTTCACGGGTACCGCTTTTACCGGCATGGCGAATCATTTCGCGCAGCATCGGCACCAGCGCATCGCCGCCTTCCAGCGAGAAGCGTTTGGCGCCCGGGAATTTAGCCCCGAGATATTTTTCCAGACCTTCTGCCGCGGTCAGCTCTTTCAGGAAACCTTTTTTCTCTTCGCTGCTGAATGACGCATGGCCCACCGCCGATTCAAGACGCTGCTGAATCCAGCGTTTCTCGTCGGTGTTGTTGATGTGCATATACTCCGCACCAATCGAGCCACAGTAAGTCTGGGTCAGCGCCTCGAACAGATCGGCCAGCTTCATGGTCTCTTTGCCGATGGCAAACGAACCTACGTTAAAGCTTTCCTGAAAATCGGCGTCGGTCAGATCGTGAAAAGCCGGGTCCAGATCGGCAACCCGATCCTGCTTCCACAGGCCGAGCGGATCGAGATTGGCGTGCTGATGGCCGCGGAAACGGAACGCGTTAATCAGCTGCAGCACTTTCACTTGCTTGGAGTTGGTTTCTGGATCGGAGACAGATGAGGTGTAACGAGATGCGTCTTTCGCCAGGCGACGGAAGTACTCACGTGTGGTGGAGTGAAACTGCTCAGGTTTCATTCCGGTGCCCGGTAACTGTTGGAACATCGAGCGCCACACTGCATCGACAGAGTCAGGATCGGTCAGGAAATCCTCATAGAGTTGCTCTATGTAAGACTGGTTCGCGCCGGCCAGCCAGGAGGAGTCCAGCCAGGGCTTCATCGCGCTGTTCTGCATTGTGATCCCTTAAGCATTGCTATGCTTTTTTGAGGTTTCATTTGTTGCCGCTTTCGCGGTTTGCCGTAGTGAGTTCAGCGATACGAGCACTGTGCGCAGCGCGCGCGTGGCCCGTAAGGGAACCTTTGTAAACGTGGTACCAGACCGCGCTTACAGAGGCTTCCGTAAACCACCGGGAACCTGAGGTTCCCGGATGGTGTGGTGCTTATGCCCCGCGTTGCAGCAGCATCGACTTAATGTGGCCGATGGCGCGCGTCGGGTTCAGCCCTTTCGGGCATACGCTCACACAGTTCATAATGCTGTGACAGCGGAATACACTGAAAGCGTCGTTCAGATTGTCGAGACGCGCATCGGTTTCGGTGTCGCGGCTGTCGATCAGGAAGCGGTACGCGGCCAGCAGGCCAGCAGGTCCGATAAACTTCTCCGGATTCCACCAGAACGATGGGCATGAGGTTGAACAACAGGCACAGAGAATACATTCATATAATCCGTCCAGATGCTCGCGCTCATCCGGCGATTGCAGATGCTCGCGTGCCGGCGGATTTTCCCCATTATTCAACAGGAAAGGCTTAATTTTCTCATATTGTGCATAAAACTGGCTCATGTCTACCACCAGGTCACGCACCACCGGTAAACCGGGCAGCGGACGGATAACAATTTTCTGTTTACCGTTGCCTAACGCCGAGACTGGCGTGATACAGGCCAGACCGTTTTTACCGTTCATGTTGAGGCCGTCAGAGCCGCACACGCCTTCACGGCAGGAGCGACGAAACGCCAGCGTCGGATCTTTCTCTTTCAGACGGATCAGCGCATCCAGCAGCATCATGTCGCGACCATCTTCCGCTTCCAGGCTGTACTCCTGCATCCGCGGTTTGTCATCGACCTCTGGATTGTAGCGATAAATTGAAAACTCGAGTCTCATCATCGTCTCCGAAATTAGTAGGTACGCACTTTCGGCGGGAAGGCCGCGCGCAGTTTCGGCTGCATGTTCACCTCACGGCGCGTCATGCTTTCGGTTTCCGGGACATAAAGACTGTGGCACAGCCAGTTTTCATCATCACGATCCGGGAAGTCGAAGCGACTATGCGCACCGCGGCTCTCGGTGCGATAGTTAGCCGCCACCGCCGTGGCAAACGCCGTCTCCATCAGGTTATCCAGTTCCAGACACTCAATACGCTGGGTGTTGAAGTCCGGTGAGCGGTCATCCAGACGCGCCGATTTCAGGCGTTCACGAATCACTTTCAGCTCTTCCAGGCCCTGCGCCATGGCATCGCCTTCACGGAAGACCGAGAAGTTATTCTGCATGCAACGCTGCAGTGCTTTACGAATCTCAACCGGGTCTTCACCGCTGGTGTTGTTTTCCCAGCGGTTGAAGCGCGCCATCGCCGCATCAATTTCCTCTTCAGAGGCATCACGCAGATCGCCCTGCTCCTGAATGCTTTCCAGCAGATGCAGACCGGCCGCACGGCCAAAGACCACCAGGTCGAGCAGCGAGTTGCCGCCCAGACGGTTGGCACCGTGAACCGATACGCAGGCGATTTCGCCCACCGCAAACAGCCCTGGAATCACCACGTCTTCGCCCTGCTCATTCACCCGCAGTGCCTGTCCGGTCACTTTGGTTGGAATGCCGCCCATCATGTAGTGACAGGTCGGAATTACCGGGATCGGCTCTTTAATCGGGTCAGCATGAGCAAAGGTGCGCGACAGCTCAAGAATGCCTGGCAGACGTGACTCCAGCACCTCTTTACCCAGGTGATCGAGCTTCAGTTTAATGTGCGGGCCCCACGGACCATCGCAGCCGCGACCTTCACGGATTTCGATCATCATCGAGCGCGCAACTACGTCACGGCCCGCCAGATCTTTGGCATTCGGCGCATAACGCTCCATGAAGCGCTCGCCATGTTTATTCAGCAGATAACCACCTTCACCACGGCAGCCTTCAGTCACCAGCACGCCAGCGCCGGCGATGCCGGTTGGGTGGAACTGCCACATTTCCATATCCTGCACCGGTACGCCGGCGCGCAGCGCCATGCCGACACCGTCACCGGTGTTGATGTGCGCATTGGTGGTGGACTGGTAGATACGCCCCGCGCCGCCAGTGGCCAGCACGGTAGCTTTGGCTTTGAAGTAAACGGTTTCACCGGTTTCGATACAAATCGCGGTACAGCCAACCACGGCGCCGTCGGCATTTTTCACCAGATCCAGCGCATACCACTCAGAAAAGATAGTGGTCTTATTTTTCAGGTTCTGCTGGTAGAGCGTGTGCAGCAGGGCGTGACCGGTACGGTCCGCTGCCGCCGCGGTACGTGCCGCCTGCTCGCCGCCGAAGTTCTTCGACTGACCACCAAACGGACGCTGATAGACACGGCCATCATCCAGACGCGAGAACGGCAGACCCATGTGCTCCAGCTCCAGAATCGCTTCCGGGCCGGTTTTACACATATATTCAATCGCGTCCTGGTCACCGATATAGTCGGAGCCTTTGACGGTGTCGTACATGTGCCATTCCCAGTTATCTTCATGGGTATTACCCAGCGCGACGGTAATACCGCCCTGCGCAGATACGGTGTGGGAACGGGTCGGGAAAACTTTGGATAACAGGGCACAGCTCTGGCCGGCCTGGGAGATTTGCAGTGCGGCTCGCATTCCTGCGCCACCTGCGCCGATCACCACGGCATCAAACTCTCTGATTGGCAAACTCATTTACACACCCCACACCACAACAAATCCATAGATCGCATACCACAACAGCGCCACCACAATCACAAACTGCAACAACAGACGGGTTGCCAGTGGTTTGACGTAGTCAGTCAACACCTGCCACATACCGATCCAGCCGTGGATCAGAATGGAAAACAGCGTCAGCAGGGTGAACACTTTGGTGAATGCGGAAGCGAAGAAGCCACGCCACAGCTCATACGTCAGCGTGTCTGTCATCACCACAAAACCGAGGATATAGACGATGTAGAGCGTAATCAGAATTGACGTTGCCCGCAGCAGCAGCCAGTCCTGAATGCCGTTGCGACCCAACGCGGATGCATTGCTTACCATACGAGGACTCCCGCCAGAATTGCCAGCACGACAGTGATCACAAAAGTCATATAAGCCGAACGTTTACCCACCTGCAGGGTTTCAGCCAGATAACCAAAATCCATCAACATATGACGAATCCCGCTCACCGCGTGATAGGCCAGCGCCGTTAAAATGCCCCACATGATGAACTTCGCGAAGAAGCCATCCATGATGGTTGCAGCGTGCTGGAAACCTTCCGGAGAGGAGAGAGAGAGACCGAGCAGCCACAGCAGGATGCCAAGGGCAACCAATGTGATTACGCCGGAGACGCGGTGAAGAATGGACGATATTGCAGTAACGGGAAACCGGATCGTCGAGAGATCCAAGTTGACAGGTCTTTGTTTTTTCACGGTTTTGCCCACACAGCTCTTTTTTATTTTGCTTCCTCCGGACCTGAGGCGGAGTCTAATCACAACGCGTGGCAGACTTTAACCGTCACCAAAAAAGCAACATCCAGTGTTAATTGACGCGGTAGAAACGCTGGGTGGCTCCTGGTGTCAGGGTGTTCCGGAGACCTGGCTGGAGTATAGGAGGATCACATTCTGATTACAATTCCCCTACAAACTCTTTGGTAAATTTTAGGTGGAACAGTGATCCTACTCACGATTTTCACAAATGATACAATTTTAATTATCTGATTTGACAATAGTTCAACAATTCAGTTACAAACTAACGCTACAAATTCCTATGATGCACAAAAGTTATGGGGATACACTTTCCCCTAAGCGCAAGTTATGTAACATTGCGAACGTAAGCATTAAAAAGCATCAGGTTATTGGTTACCAAGAAGTTATGTCCTGACCGGATCTTTAACAACCGCGATATGCAGCATGTCCATGGCTCTACGGTTCCTGCTGGGAACGCGCCTCTCACTCTGTACCCTGCACCAGCCATAAGACAGCAGAGTGATGCTGTGAAGTTTTGCCAACCGCAACATGAACGCGTTTCAGGTGTCTAAAGATCTTTACCTGCCTAAGGCGCTATGGAGACGAAAATGACAGATAAAAAAGTGACGCTAACCCTACAAGATGAAACGTCCGTTGAACTGGATGTGCTGCAAGGCACGCTGGGCCAGGATGTGGTTGATGTCCGCGCCCTCGGCTCCAGTGGACTCTTTACCTTCGATCCGGGTTTCACCTCTACCGCATCCTGCGAATCAAAAATCACCTTTATTGATGGTGATGAAGGTATCCTGTTGCACCGCGGCTTCCCGATCGCCCAGCTGGCGACCCACTCTAACTATCTGGAAGTTTGCTACATCCTGCTGAATGGCGAAGCGCCAAATCAGAAGCAGTTTGAAGAATTTCGTACCACCGTTACCCGTCATACCATGATTCATGAGCAGATCACCCGTCTGTTCCACGGTTTCCGTCGTGATTCGCATCCGATGGCGGTGATGTGTGGTGTGACCGGCGCACTGGCGGCGTTTTACCACGATTCGCTGGACGTAAACATTGAGCGTCACCGCGAAATCGCCGCGTTCCGCCTGCTTTCCAAAATGCCGACCATGGCCGCGATGTGCTACAAATACTCCATCGGCCAGCCGTTCGTTTATCCGCGTAATGACCTCTCTTATGCCGGTAACTTCCTGCACATGATGTTCGCCACGCCGTGCGAAGAGTACAAGGTTAACCCGGTACTGGAACGCGCCATGGACCGTATCCTGATCCTGCATGCTGACCATGAGCAGAACGCCTCAACCTCGACCGTGCGTACCGCTGGTTCTTCTGGCGCGAACCCATTTGCCTGTATCGCGGCGGGCATCGCCTCCCTGTGGGGACCGGCGCACGGCGGCGCGAACGAAGCTACGCTGCGTATGCTGGAAGAGATCAGCACCGTTGAGCACATTCCTGAATTTGTGAAGCGTGCCAAAGATAAAAATGACTCCTTCCGCCTGATGGGCTTTGGTCACCGGGTCTACAAGAACTACGATCCGCGCGCGACCGTGATGCGCGATACCTGCCATGAAGTGCTGAATGAGCTGGGTATGAAGGACGATCTGCTGGAAGTGGCGATGGAGCTGGAACACATTGCGCTGAACGACCCGTACTTCATCGAGCGCAAACTCTATCCAAACGTCGATTTCTACTCTGGCATTATTCTGAAAGCGATGGGTATCCCGTCATCCATGTTTACCGTGATCTTCGCGATGGCGCGTACCGTTGGCTGGATTGCACACTGGAAAGAGATGCACGACGAAGGGATGAAAATTGCCCGTCCACGTCAGCTCTACACCGGTTATACCGAGCGCGAATTTAACTCGCAGCTGGACAAATAAACGTTATTTCCCAACATAAAAACGGGGCCATCTGGCCTGATGCTTGTCAGTTAAGGTTAAATTTGCAAAAGCTGTCACGGTCACGTGGCAGCTTTTTTTCTGCGCGAGCGTGCCGGAGTGCGGGCCTGAGCACCTCTGCTGCTGCCGGGCCGTCCTCGCGCCGCTGCGCGGTTCCTTCGGCTTTGACGTCGTGCCGACGAACCGTTCGGGGATCGGCCTTACCTGGCCGGCCCCGAACTGTCCACGCTTCCCGGCGTGGACTTCTGGCTCAACGTCACGCCTCAGCGCTGCGGATAGCCCTTTCAGCAGCAGAGGCGCTCAGGCCTCCACTATCGTGCCCTTTTTAACAGCACGCACTGAAGTTTCAGAGCAGGCGGGGGGCGATCAGGGGCAGGCAATCCGCAGCGCTGAACGGAATGAGTCTGCCAGGAGAGCCCGCAGGACGCGGGCGAAAGGCGGGGCGGCACAGGATGTGCCATCCCCGGCGGTCCGTCAGGCAGAGGAATGAAGTGAAGGTACCGCGCAGCGGCGCGAGGACCGCCAGCCCCTGAGCGGCACCAGGCTGCGTTATCACCTGTCGATTAACTGACGAGCATCAGGCCATCTGGCCCCGTTTTTTTAATGTCACCGTCAGGCATTCAGTGCTGACAGCCCGGACACCAGTAAAAAGGGCGTGATGAAAGCGTGCCCTTCTCAATCACCGTGCCACAGCGCCGGCATTTCTTGCCCTGCCGGTGAAACACCTCAAACTGAAACGCCGCCTCGTGGTGATATTTCTTCATGGTGCCACGCATTCGATAGGCGTGGCGCGGCACCGATAACAGCGCCTCGCTGAATGCAGTCAGCTGATCCTCGTTCAGCGCCTGCGCCCGGTGATGCGGCAGCAACTGCGCCAGCCAGAGGATCTCAGCGCGCAGGTAATTGCCCAGCCCGGCCAGAAAAGCCTGATCGAGCAACAGCCCACTGAACTGACGCCGCCGGAAACGCGGTGACAGCAGCCGCAGCTTCACCTCCTCCCCTGTCAGCGCACTGTTGAGCACATCCGGCCCGATGCGGTTAAGAAACGGGTGCGCGGCCAGCGTGTCGGCATTCAGTAGTTCAATATCTGACGCGCTATACAGCAGAATCGCCTGACTGGCCGTGGCCAGCCGCACCCGTAGCTGCCGGGTGGTCTGTAATACCGTTTCCGGTGTCACAATGCGCCAGACGCCATATAGCTGATTATGGCTGTAGAGCGTCAGACCGTTGCTGAAATGTGTCAGCAACGCCTTGCCGCGCGTCTCAATCGCCTCTACCTGTTCACCCATCAGCGCCGGTTCATAGGTTTTCAGTTCGGGAAAGGCAAACCACGCCTCGGTTAACGGCTGGCCAACAATCGCTGTTTCAAGCTGATCCGCCACCCGGCGAATCTCTGGTCCTTCAGGCATGGTGAATCCTCTTAATGGGTGGCGCCGCCAGCCAGTTTCAGATCCTCAGCGGTTTCCAGCGTGATCCGGACCGCAATCTCCAGCGCCTGAATCACATTCGCGGCCGACATGCTTGGCGCGCCCGGATGCTGCGCCGCCTGTTCCGGCAGATAAGGAATGTGGATGAAACCGCCGCGCACCGGCGTCTCCTGCTGTGCCAGCCAGTGCAGCAGGCCATACATCACCCGGTTGCAGGTAAAGGTGCCGGCAGTCTGGGAGACCGAGGCGGGAATCCCCGCCTCACGCAGTGCGGCGACAATCGCCTTGATCGGCAGACGCGAGAAATAGGCCGCCGGGCCATCCGCGACAATCGCTTCATCCACCGGCTGACGGCCGGCATTATCGGGGATACGCGCGTCATCAACGTTAATACCGATGCGTTCAACGGTAATGTCGCTGCGCCCGCCCGCTTGCCCGACCGACAGAATCGCATCCGGTTTTACCTCATCCAGCGCCTGGTAAAGCACATCCAGCACGTCAGAAAAGACCACCGGCAGCTGACGGATAACGATCCGCGCGCCAGCAATCTCTTTGCCTTCCAGCGCACTGACCGATTCCCACGAGGGGTTAATGCTTTCACCGCCAAAGGGTTCAAAGGCGGTCATCAGGACAGTTTTCATTCAGCCTCACAGGAACATCAGAAAATAGAGCAGGAAAATGTTAACGATTAACAGTAGCACACCGGTCGGGACCTGAGCTTTGATCACCGCGTTACGGTCCGGCAGCTCCAGCAGCGCCGCCGGGACGATGTTAAAGTTAGCCGCCATCGGCGTCATCAGCGTGCCGCAGTAACCGGAGAACATCCCGATGGCGGCCATCACCGCCGGGTTGCCGCCGTGCTGCAGCACCAGAATCGGAATGCCCACGCCAGCGGTGATAATCGGAAACGCAGCAAAGGCGTTACCCATCACCATGGTCAGCAGCGCCATACCGCCGGCATAAACCGCCACCGCGATAAAGCGGCTGTCCACCGCCAGATACGTTTCCGTAAGATGAGAAATCGCACTGCCGACCCCAGCCGTGGTAAACAACAGGCCGAGGGTGGCGAGGATTTGCGGCAGAATAAACGCCCAGCCGATCGCATCGAGCAGCCGTCGCGTCTCCTGCATCGACTGCACCGGTTTCTCATGAGTCAGTTTCAG
Source organism: Pantoea sp. USHLN298 (assembly GCF_037149395.1). Taxonomy (NCBI): domain Bacteria; kingdom Pseudomonadati; phylum Pseudomonadota; class Gammaproteobacteria; order Enterobacterales; family Erwiniaceae; genus Pantoea; species Pantoea sp. USHLN298. The sequence goes on along the minus strand of NZ_JBBCRO010000001.1, from coordinate 328,239 downwards.
CGCCACCAGCCAGCCAATCAGGCAGCCGATCATCATCGAAAACAGCGTTACCAGCGTCGCATGGTTACCGGGACCAAACACCCACTCCTGTAAGCCTGGAATATGGTTAAAAGCCAGCACGCCTGCCACCGTCACCACCGGGATCGCCAGCGCTGGCAGGAACAGTTTATTGCGCAGTCGCAGCGCGCTGGCCTGTTTTTCTTCATCAGTGCGCTGATGATAGCGGCCCAGCTTCACGCCGCCTAAGCCAGCGATCAAGGCCATCACCACCACCGCGACGCCGACGCCAATGTTCAGCATTCGGGTGCCGGCTGCCGCCGATCCCATCCACTGCGTCATCAGGTGCGTGGTCCAGTCGCCGACCAGAAAAATCAGTCCATACAGCGCCCAGAACAGACCGGTGGTTACGCGGCGCGGATTGGCGCGATCGCCCCAGGAAAGAATGGCCACCACCAGCAGGATCAGGCCTGCCAGCCACATCAGATATTGTTGCTGAAACATCACTGCCCTCCTTTGGCTTTCAATGCCTGACCGTTCAGCGTCTGTAACTCACGCGCCAGGCGACGATCCAGCCGCACCAGACGGGCCGAGTGGATCAGAAAGGCGGCCACAGCGGTCGGGATGCCCCACAGGGCGATATGCAGCGGTTCGGTCTGGATCCCGGCCGACTCCTGCATAAAGTTGTGCATGAAGATGATGGCGCCAAAGGCGACAAAAATATCCTCGCCAAAGAACAGGCCGACGTTATCGGTGGCCGCTGACATGGCGCGCAGGCGATGGCGCACCTCTGGCGAGACGTCACCGTAGCGATTTTCCGTCGCCCCTTCCGCCATCGGTGCCAGCAGCGGGCGCACCATCTGCGGATGCCCGCCGAGGCTGGTCAGCCCCAGCGCTGCAGTCAGTTCGCGCACCAGCAGATAGACGATCAGCAGACGTCCGGCGGTAGCCGTCTTAATCTGGGCGATCCACGCCTGCGCCCGCTCTTTCAGACCGTGACGTTCCAGCAGACCAATGACCGCCAGCGGCAGCAACAGAATCAGCGGCAGGTTACGGGTGTTAAGAAAGCCTGAACCGAGCTTTTCCAGAATGTCGGCTAGCGGCATCATGGCCGCTAAACCAGTGACGAAACCGGCGACAATCACCACCAGTACCGGATTAAAACGTAATACGAAGCCGATGATAATGGCTGCAATGCCAAGCAGCGGCCAGAGATTTACCACGCTATCCATCTTTTCCCCTTAGAGTATGAAAAAGCCCGGATAGAGCCGGGCTAAAAGTATTTCAGGCGCTGGTGACGCAGATTTGCTGAGCGGCAAAAGCATCACGCAGTCGCCGGGCAAACTGCAGCGCATGTGCACCGTCGCCATGCAGGCAGACGGTTTGCGCCTTAACCGCGACCCATTCCCCGCTGATACTCTGTACTCTGCCCTGCTGTACCATATTCAGCGTTTGATCAATCGCCTGCTGTTCATCCTCAATCAGCGCACCGGGCTGACTGCGCGGCACCAGCGCTCCGCTGCTGAGGTAACCGCGGTCAGCAAACACCTCTTCACGGGTACGCAGACCGTAGTGCGCCGCCGCCCGAATCGATTCGCTGCCCGCCAGTCCAACCACAATCAGCTGGCTGTCCACTGCCTTGATCGCGCGGGCAATGGCATCAGCCAGCACCGCGTCTGCCGCCGCCTGGTTGTAGAGCATACCGTGCGGCTTAACATGCACCAGCCGCGCGCCTTCGCTTTCTGCCAGACTTTTCAGCGCCCCAATCTGATAGATCATCTGGGCGTAGACCGTTTCCGGCGGCAACTGCATCGCGCTGCGGCCAAAGTTCTCGCGATCGGGGTAAGCCGGATGCGCCCCAATGGCCACACCCGCCGCCTGCGCCCAGCGCACCGATTGCAGCATGGTCTGTGCATCACCGGCGTGAAAGCCACAGGCGATGTTAGCGGAGCTGACCAGTTGCAGCAGTGCGCGATCGCTGTCGCAGCCTTCGCCCAGATCGGCATTTAAATCAATCTTCATCAGCGAGTCCCCATACCATCTGATCCAGCGCCCGTTGCTGGTGCTGACGCGCCTGCATCGCCTCCGGCAAGGTGCAATGAATAAAGTGAATCGGTTCACCCAGGCGGATTTGCGCCAGGTGATAGAGATCGGCCTCAATGATGCAGGCGATACGCGGATAGCCGCCGGTGGTCTGGGCATCCGCCATCAGCACGATCGGCTGACCGTTAGGCGGCACCTGCACCACGCCAGGCACCAGACCGTGCGACAGCAGTTCGCGCGAGGTTTCCCGGTTGAGCTGACGCCCCTCCAGCCGGTAACCCATCCGGTTGCTTTGCGGGCTGAGTTTCCAGGCGGTGCGCCAGAATGCCTGCTGCGCCTCGCGACTAAATTCGTGATATTCCGGCCCAGGCAGCGCCCGGATGCGGTTGCCCCACAGCAGTTGCCGCACGCCCGCCTTGCGCGCAAACTGGCGGGTCGGTTTCCCGAGCGGCAGACAGTCGCCATCCTGCAGTTTACGTCCGTGGAAACCGCCAAATCCGGCTTTCAGATCGGTGCTGAATGAACCGAGCATTTCAGGCAGATCGAAGCCACCCTGCACCGCCAGATAACTGCGCATCCCGCGCACCGGCATCGCCAGTGACAGCACCTGCCCTTTTTTAACCGGGGTACGCCAGCCGGTCCACACCGGCTTACCGTCCAGCTCGGCGTTACAGCCTGCGCCGGTCAGCGCAAACCAGCCTGCGCGGGTAAATTCCGCTTTGAACTGGCCCAGCACCATCTCCACCACCGCGCTATCAGGGGAATTACCCACCAGCAAGTTAGCGGTGGTCATGGCGGGCTGATCCAGCACCCCACCGAGGCTGATGCCATACTGTCGCCAGCCGTGACGGCCCGCATCCTGAATCGTCGCTGCCAGTCCGGCCCGCAGAATCCTCAACATACGCCCTCCTTTTGCGGTACAAAGCGCACGGTATCGCCGGGACGCAGTAACGTCGGCGGTTGTTGCAGCGGATCGAACAGCGCGATGGGCGTCTGACCGATTAACTGCCAGCCGCCCGGTGACGCCAGCGGATAAACACCGGTCTGGCTGCCGCCGATACCCACCGAGCCCGCGGGTACTGAGACCCGTGGCTCTGCCCGCCGTGGCGTATGCAGGCGCGGATCAAGCCCACCCAGATAGGGGAAGCCGGGCTGGAAACCGATAAAATAGACCACATATTCGCTGCTGCTGTGCAGCTCAACTACCTGACTGATCGAGAGCAAGGCCTGCTCCGCCACCACCGCCAGGTCCGGACCCGCTTCGCCGCCATAGATCACCGGAATATCAACCTGACGCGACGCTGGCAACTGCGCTTCACTCTCCTCCCACCAGCGCTGTAAACGCTCAATGGCGTCCAGCGCGCTCTGCTGCGGATCACGCAGTATCAGGGTGATGTTGTTCATGCCGGGGATCACCTCCAGCACGCTCCCGAACGCCTGCAGGCGCTGATTCAGTCCCCAGATTCGTTGCTGGCTGGCCAGCGATATCGGGGGTTCAAGCTCCAGCACCACCGCGCGCTCACCCAGTAAATAACAACGTGCTCGTTGCAACAGCGACCTCCCGTTAAGCTGAAATCCGGCGCGCCAGAAACATTCAGGCGCACGGCTCAGCCGTTTGCTTATCTACTCAAAGCAAATAGTTATGCGAAAGTGACAGAGGCGTGTCAACAGATTTAGGTCCTGCACGGGATGCAGGACCTGTGGAGTAGGATCAGGCAGGGTTGGGAATATCGATAAAAGTGACATCCAGGCCGTGGTGCTGTGCCAGCCACTCGCCCAGTGCTTTAACGCCACCGCGTTCGGTCGCATGGTGACCGGCGGCGAAGAAGTGCAGCCCCTGTTCACGCGCGCTGTGAATCGTCTGCTCCGACACTTCGCCGGTGATATAGGCATCGACGCCAAAGGCAGCGGCCTGATCGATAAAGCCCTGTCCGCCGCCGCTGCACCAGGCGATACGACGAATCAGCGCGGGCGCGTTATCACCGCAGTGCAGCGGTTCACGTCCCAGCTTATCGGCGATGCGCTGCGCCAGCTGCTGACCGGAAAGGGGCTCAGCCAGTTCACCCCAGAACACCAGCGGCATCACTTCGCCGCGCACGTCGATCTCCAGCAGCTTCGCCAGCTGGGCGTTATTGCCGAGCTGCGGATGCGCATCGAGCGGCAGATGCCAGCCATACAGGTTGATATCATTCGCCAGCAGCGTGCGCAGGCGACGCCGCTTCATGCCTTTAATCGCGGCAGGTTCGTTTTTCCAGAAATAGCCGTGATGCACCACGATCGCATCCGCCTGGCGCGCCACCGCTTCATCCAGCAGCGCCTGACAGGCGGTGACGCCGGTGATCACTTTTTTCACTTCGCTGCGGCCTTCGACCTGCAAACCATTCGGGGCGTAATCGCTGAAGTTCTGGCTTTCCAGTTGCTGATTGATCAGCGTTTCAAGTTGGTAATGATTCATCGTGGCTCCTTGATCGCCTCAGGCAGCGCTTTTTGCCCGCTCAAAGGCGTCTAATGTCTTTTTACGTGCGTCCTTATGTTCCACGATCGGTGCCGGATAATCGAGTTTCTTCTGATTTTTCACGGCCCACAGCAGCGGCTGATGAATGTCGCTGTCCGGCACTTCCGCCAGCTCCGGCAGATAGTGACGAATAAAGGCGCCCTGCGGATCAAAGCGTTCGCCCTGGGTGGTCGGATTAAAGATGCGGAAATAGGGTGCGGCATCGGTACCGGTTGAAGCTGCCCACTGCCAGCCGCCATTATTCGCCGCCAGGTCGCCATCAATCAGCTGCTGCATGAAGTAGCGTTCGCCTTCGCGCCAGTCGATCAGCAGGTCTTTAACCAGAAAGCTGGCGGTGATCATCCGCAGCCGGTTATGCATCCAGCCCAGCGTGTTCATCTGCCGCATTGCCGCATCGACAATCGGATAGCCGGTTTTCCCCGCTTTCCAGGCCTCAAAATGGGCAGAGTTACGCTGCCATTCAACATGCCGCGTCCAGCCGATAAACGGCTGATGTTTGCACAGCGCTGGCCAGGCCACCAGCAGATGACGATAAAACTCGCGCCAGATCAGCTCATTCAGCCAGCTAAAGGCACGGCTGTTATCCAGCGCGTCCGGGTGTTCATGCAGCACCCGATGCAGACACTGACGAGGCGACAGTACACCGGTTGCCAGATAAACCGACAACCGACTGGTGCTGTCCCGCGACGGCAGATCGCGCTCAGCGGGATAGTCGAGCACGGACCCGGTCGCAAACTGCCGCAGGCGTTTCAGGGCCGCCGCTTCGCCGGGCGGAAACAGCGTTTCATCAACGCTGTCGACAGGATAATCAAAGGGCGGTATCGGGGTGCTTTTCAGTGGCGCACCGTGACGCGCTTTGGGCGCAGGCACGCATTCCGGCAGGCCTTGCTGCAGCCTTCGGACAAAAGCCTTACTGAAAGGGGTAAAGACTTTATACATCGAGCGGTCACCGCTCTGCACGCTGCCGGGCGGCAGCAGCAGACTGTCATCAAATCCCTGACAGATCACGCCGGCGGCGTCGAGACGCTTCTCGGCATCGGCATCACGCTGGCGTTCGTTGACTTCATACTGATAGTTATAGAACAACTGGTCGACCTGCTGCTGCTGGCAAAACGCCACCAGAGAATCGACCGCATCGCTAAAGGTTTCACACGCCTGATAATGCAGCGCAATGCCGCGCTCGGCCAGCGATTCCGCCAGCAGTTGCAGGCTGGCATGGATGAAAGCCGCCTGCCTCGGTGACATATCATGCTGCTGCCACTGTTTCGGCGTGGCGAGATAAAGGGCAATCACCCTGGCTTCACTGTCGCGGCAGGCGGCGTGCAGGGCCAGATTATCGTTGAGGCGTAAATCGTTACGCAGCCAGACCAGATGGGTGGTCATAACACTCCTGAATTATTGTCCGTAACGTAAACGCAGCGCTTCGGGATAGGGATCGAAGTAGCGTTGCTCAGCCAGCCAGGGATGCGGAAACTCCGCCATGTAATGTTTAAGAATGGTGATCGGCACCAGCAGCGGTTGCGTCCCCTGACGGTAACGATCAATCAGCGTCGCCAGCTCCTGACGCTGTGGTGAACTTAACTGACGGCGGAAATAGCCCTGAACGTGCATCAGAACGTTAGTATGGTTCCGGCGTGAAGCGGGCCGTGACATCAGCGCCATCATCCGGTTGCGGTATTCGAAGGCGAACGCCTCCAGCGACGCCCACTCGCTCATTGAGGCCACAAACGGCCCCAGCTCGCGGTATTTTTCCTGCGAATGGGCCAGCATCAGTAACTTATAGCGGCTGTGGAAGGCAATCAGACGGTGACGGGTCAGGCCGCTTTGCCACATCTGGTTAAACTCATGCAGCGCGCAGATACGGCCAATGAAATTTTCACGTAGCGCAGGATCGTGCAGTCGCCCATCCTCTTCCAGCGGCAGCCACGGCATTTCACGCTGCAAAAACTCAGCATAAATACCGGTGCCGGCTTTACGATTGTTATTGGTCTCTGGCTCGTAAACCCGCACCCGCTCCATGCCGCAGCTGGGAGATTTGGCGCACAGGATATAACCTGACAGATGATGCAACGATTTCACGCGCTCGGCTGACCAGTCACGCATCCGGTCAGTCACCTCTTCCCCGCCATCTTTACTGAAGCACAGATGCAGTGCCTCATCGCCCTGGTCAACCAGGCGTAAAGCGGGACGCGGTGTGGGCAGACCGATCGCCATTTCAGGGCAGATCGGCTCGAACCGCACAAAAGGCGTGAGATCTTCGGTAGCAAAAGTAAGGCGCTTGTGTCCACCGTCAAATCTGACGCTTTCACCAAGCAAGCAGGCACTGATTCCCACCGGGATTTTTTCGCTCATACTTGTACAACCTCCGAAATCTTGTAGAGGTTTAAGTGTAGCGTAAAATGGTCAGGAAAACAGGGTGGCCCGGTAGTTTTGTCGCCGGAACCTAAGAAAAAACGCAAAAAAAAGCCTGGTCAGGTGACCAGGCTGATTCAGCAGGAAACGCCCTTACCAGAAAGCGCCGCCGGCAGCTTCAGATTGCGCCAGCCATACCGGCTTCGCGCTGGTTTTGCACCACATCCGATGCAGATAGCTGTAGAAGCGCGCGCGATCCTGACGAAACAGCATCACCGGTAACGCCACGACGCCGAGAAGCACCACCAGCGTGCGACGCAAAATGATTTTGGAACGTGGATAAGCCTGATACATGGTTATCGCCTCCCGGTCAGTTAAAAGGTGTGAGTGTGATCTGTGTCTAAGATTACGCCGTATTGTGTAATTTTACTACTCATCTGACCACTTATTTGACCGGAATTTTGCCGTTTAAGAATTAACCTGTAATTAAGTTACATAATTGTTACCCGTGAGTTACCGTCAGGTTGAACCCAGCCCTGCGCAACCGGCACGGACGGCGGAATAATTTATTGGTAAAGTATGACCTCACTGTTTACTCAAGGCAGGTTTGCGTGACCACGGTTTTAATCGTTGAAGATGAAAAAGAGATCCGCCGCTTTGTCCGGCTGGCGCTGGAAAATGAAGCCCTGAAAGTCTTCGATGCCGATACGTTGCAACGCGGCTTGATTGAGGCCGCAACGCGTAAGCCCGATCTGGTGATCCTTGATTTAGGCCTGCCGGATGGTGATGGCACCGATTTTATCCGTGACCTGCGTCAGTGGAGCGCGGTGCCGGTGATTGTACTGTCAGCGCGCAGCGACGAGCAGGATAAAATCGCGGCGCTGGACGCCGGAGCTGATGACTATCTGACCAAGCCGTTCGGCATTGGTGAACTGCTGGCACGCGTCCGGGTGGCGTTGCGGCGTCACAGCAGCCAGCAGCCCGATGCCCGCGTCAGTTTTGCGGATGTCAGTGTCGATTTTGCTGCGCGGCGGGTACAGCGTAGCGGTGAGGAGATCCATCTCACCCCGATAGAGTTTCGCCTGTTAAGCATCCTGCTTAACAATGCCGGCAAAGTGCTGACCCAGCGCCAGCTGCTGAGCCAGGTATGGGGACCGAATGCGGTAGAGCACAGCCACTATCTGCGCATCTATATGGGACATCTGCGGCAAAAGCTGGAAGCGAACCCAACCCAGCCGGTACATCTGCTGACCGAAACCGGCATTGGCTACCGCTTTATGCCATAAAAAAAGGCGCCCGCGGCGCCTTTTTCACTGCCCGATGACTCAGGCGTTTTTCAGCACTTCGCTGACAATCTCAACCGCTTCTTTCTCGATCTGCGCGCGGTGTTCAGCACCCAGGAAGCTTTCACAGTAGATTTTGTAGGCGTCTTCGGTGCCTGACGGACGGGCAGCGAACCAGCCGTTGTCCGTCATCACTTTCAGACCACCAATCGATGCGCCATTACCTGGTGCAGCGGTCAGTCGCGCGGTGATTGGATCACCGGCCAGCGTATCGGCGCTCACCATCTCAGGGGACAGCTTCGACAGCGCGGCTTTCTGCGCAGAAGTCGCTGAGGCCTGCAGACGGTTGTAGCTTGGCGCACCAAAGCGCTCAGCCAGTTCATCGTAGTGCTGCTGCGGGTTTTTACCGGTGACAGCGGTGATCTCTGCTGCCAGCAGGCACATGATGATGCCGTCTTTGTCGGTTGACCATGGCGTACCATCGAAGCGCAGGAATGAGGCACCGGCGCTCTCTTCGCCGCCGAAACCAAAGCTGCCGTCATACAGACCATCAACGAACCATTTAAAGCCAACCGGGACTTCAACCAGCTTACGACCGATGTCGTTAACCACACGGTCGATCATTGCGCTGGAAACCAGCGTTTTACCCACGGCAACGTCCTGGCCCCACTGCGGACGATGCTGGAACAGGTAGTTGATCGCCACCGCCAGATAGTGGTTAGGATTCATCAGACCCGCCGGGGTCACAATGCCGTGACGGTCATAATCGGGATCGTTACCGAATGCCAGATCGAACTTGTCACGGTAAGCCAGCAGGCCTGCCATGGCGCACTCTGATGAGCAGTCCATACGAACCACGCCATCTTTATCCAGATGCATGAAGCGGAAAGTCTGATCGACCGCGTCATTCACCAGCGTCAGGTCCAGCTTGTAGTGCTCGGCGATACGCTGCCAGTAAGCAATACCGGAACCACCCAGCGGATCAACGCCGATTTTCAGACCAGCTTTCTGAATCGCCGGGAAGTCGATCACCTGCGCCAGACCTTCAACGTAAGGCTGGATCAGATCTTTCTCGACCACATGGCCGCTGGCCAGTGCCTGATCGATCGGCAGACGTTTGACCTCTTTCAGGCCATCTTTGATCAGCTGATTGGCACGATCTTCAACCACTTTGGTGACGTTGGTATCAGCCGGTCCGCCGTTAGGTGGATTGTACTTGATGCCGCCATCTTCTGGTGGGTTGTGCGAAGGGGTAATCACGATGCCGTCGGCCAGTGCGCCACCCGCTTTATTGTGCTCAAGAATGGCGTTCGAGATAGCAGGCGTTGGCGTATAACCATTGTCCTGCTGCACGATCACATCAACACCGTTCGCTGCCAGCACTTCCAGTACCGACAGAATCGCCGGCTCGGACAGCGCGTGCGTATCTTTACCGACGTAGCACGGACCGGTGATGCCGTTCTTTTTACGCTCTTCAGCGATCGCCTGAGCAATCGCCAGAATGTGCATCTCGTTGAAGCTGTGACGCCCTGCACTACCGCGATGGCCAGAGGTACCAAACTTCACCGCATGTTCCGGGTTCGCCACATCGGGCTGCAGGACATAATATTGTGACGTTAATTGTGCAACGTTAATCAAATCGCTCTGCTGGGCGGGTTGCCCGGCACGGGGGTGATTGGCCATTGGCGCTTCTCCCTGACGCTTCAGTTTAAATGGTGCCGCAAACTTTCTCTGTCAGTTCCTGCGGGAACTGCATGGAGAGCATGATGTGTTCGACCATGCTGCATTTGCGACCAGTATTGGTATTGGTGATCACCCAGTACGGTGTGCCGGGTACGTGCTTCGGCTTAGTATGGGTGCCATTTTGCAACAGCGTATGCTCATCACCCGCAAAATAGACGCGGGTACGGCCCTGCAGAGATGCAGTCGCCTCAGCAAAGGCTGCGGTATCAAGACGATAGAGCGTTGACAAGATTAGCATAAAGCGATTAACCGCCCGCTTCTGCTCCGCATATTCATCAGACAGCATCAGCTCGCGCATGGCGCGTACCCGATCCTGTGGACGTGAACCGACCACCGCAGGCTGAGTCTCTTTCGCCGCACCGGATGCCGCGTTTTGCGCAGGCGCCGCGGGCGCAGTCTGACCGGCCGTGAACTTCAGCATACGACGCAGAATGTCGGATGCGCTTTCACCAATGTGTTGCGTGTGGCTGGCAATATAACGGTAGAGCTCTTCGTCAACTTCGATCGTTTTCATCTTATTCCGTACGGTTCTTTCTCATGACAGAACCACCTGTATCCTGAAAAGCCCTTAACATAGTTTGGCGATTCGAAAGGTGAGCGGGTTCTAACATGAGGATTATAAAGTTAAATTCAGGCGGGTTGTTAGCAATCAAACGGTTTACGGGCAAAAGTCAGAATATGTCCTAATGCCGCCGGAACCGGCGCGCCTGAAAAGGTGAATCCATGATAACCTAAGCTTAGGTCTCAAACTTAAGAACTTTGCCATGATTTTGAACGCCCGTCTGCAAACTGAACAATCCCCCACCGATTCCCTGCCCATCCTGCTGATCCACGGCCTGTTCGGGACGCTGGATAACCTTGGCGTGCTGGCTCGCGGGCTGAAAGATGCCGGCCCGCTGCTGCAGGTTGATGTGCGCAATCATGGATTATCACCGCGATCCGATGAGATGAACTACGCTGTGATGGCACAGGATATGTTTGACACGCTGGATGCCCACGGCATCGATCGGGTGGCGGTGATCGGTCATTCGATGGGCGGTAAAATCGCCATGACCATGAGCGCACTGGCACCGGCGCGCATTGCCCGTCTGGTGATGATCGATATCGCCCCGGTGGATTATCAGACCCGCCGCCACGACACCATTTTTGCGGCGATCCGCGCGGTCACGGAAGCGGGCGTCACCTCGCGCAGTGAGGCGGCACAGATCATGCGCGGCGTCATTGATGAAGAAGGCGTAATCCAGTTTCTGCTGAAATCGTTCCAGCAGGGCGAATGGCGCTTCAACGTGCCGGTACTGTGGGACAACTATGCCACCATCTCTGGCTGGCAGCCGGTGCCCGCCTGGCCGCATCCGGCGTTGTTTATCCGCGGCGGCGACTCCAGCTATCTGGATAATCAGTACCGGGATGCGTTGATTGCACAGTTCCCGGCGGCCCATGCGCATGTGATCAGCGGCGCGGGACACTGGGTACACGCAGAGAAACCGGATGCGGTATTACGCAGCGTTCGTCGCTTTTTTGCGCTTTAAAAGCAAATACCTGGCGGTAAATGTTTAGGATTGGCGTCGGAAGTTAGCCTGGAGTATGATGGCGCGCTAAAATTTTGCCGCCGGTCATTTTGCCGCGGTAACGGCCAATAATTTATAATCTGCGCGGCGAGCGTCTGGCGCCCGCACCATTCAGTTTCACTAAGCCATGGCAAAAGAACACACTGACCGCACGACGCTCGATCTGTTTGCTGATGAGCGCCGCCCTGGTCGACCCAAAACCAGTCCGCTTTCGCGTGATGAACAGCTGCGCATCAATAAGCGCAATCAACTGAAACGTGACAAAGGACGCGGGCTTCGCCGTGTCGAACTGAAAATGAACAGTGAAGCCGTCGAAGCGCTCAATACGCTGGCAGAACAGCGTAATCTCAGCCGTAGCGAATTGATTGAACAAATGCTGCTGGCGCAACTCAAACTGGATTAATGCGGGCAAAACGCACGCAGAGGCAAATGTCGAGGCTTTAACCGTTCCGCGGGTTTGCCTCGTCTGCTATTATTCGCTGAATTGTGCTGCGGCACACATCTCATCATCAGGATTTAAGAGGTTATTTTACTCATGGCACTCGTAGGCATCTTCTTTGGCAGCGATACCGGCAACACCGAAAACATTGCAAAAATGATCCAGAAACAGCTGGGTAAAGACGTTGCAGAAGTCCACGACATCGCGAAAAGCACTAAAGAAGATCTGGAAGCGTTTGACATCCTGCTGCTGGGTATCCCGACCTGGTATTACGGTGAAGCGCAGTGCGACTGGGATGACTTTTTCCCGACGCTGGAAGAGATCGATTTCAACGGCAAACTGGTTGCCCTGTTTGGCTGTGGCGATCAGGAAGATTATGCCGAGTATTTTTGTGACGCGATGGGCACCATCCGCGACATCATTGAGCCGCATGGCGCCGTGATCGTCGGTCACTGGCCAACCGAAGGTTATCACTTCGAGGCCTCAAAAGGTCTGGCGGATGATACGCACTTCCTGGGCCTGGCCATTGATGAAGATCGCCAGCCTGAGCTGACCAATGCGCGCGTTGAGCAGTGGGTGAAGCAGATCTTTGATGAACTGCAGCTCAAAGAGATCCTCGAAGCCTGATGCTCTCCGCCTCAATGTGAGCGCCAGCTCACATTGAGGCAATGGAAATTCCTATAGAAATAATAGCCACATTTTTTTAACTTTTTTCGTTTAATCTGTAGAATACCCGCATCGATCTTCCGCTTATTTTCTCTGGCAGCAGATAGGGCTAAGCGAAATGTTAACAGACTCCTGCAGAAATCCTCCCCGGCTCGGTGACGTATCCCATACAGCCCATGGTGATTTAGGCACTCCCCTCGGTTTTCATTTCACGGCTTCAGTTCTATAATGAGACGCAAATGAGAATGGGTGTAGATCGACATTCAAGGCCAAGCGCCACAAAAGTGAATATTAGTAACAGGACAAAATCCGCATGACTGACAACAATACCGCATTAAAGAAGGCTGGCCTGAAAGTCACGCTGCCCAGACTGAAAATTCTGGAAGTGCTTCAGGAACCTGAGTGCCATCACGTCAGCGCGGAAGATTTGTACAAACGCCTGATCGATATCGGCGAAGAGATTGGTCTGGCCACCGTTTACCGTGTGCTGAACCAGTTTGATGATGCCGGCATTGTGACCCGTCACAATTTCGAAGGCGGCAAGTCGGTGTTTGAACTGACTCAGCAGCATCACCACGATCACCTGATCTGCCTGGACTGCGGTAAAGTGATCGAGTTCAGCGATGAGTCGATCGAAACCCGTCAGCGGGAAATCGCGACCCGCCACGGCATTAAGCTGACGAACCACAGCCTTTATCTCTATGGTCACTGCGCGCTGGGTGACTGCCGTGAAGATGAAACGCTGCACGATCAGTAACACTGATCCTGCCTGATATAAAAAAACCGGTTCACAGACCGGTTTTTTTTCGTCCTTACTACGCCGGGTCGTCAGGCGACCAGCGTTTCCTGCAGGTAACGCCAGCGCGGAATCGAGGTGCTGCAGTCGAGAATCGCCAGCGCGATGCGGCTCTGATTATCGCCATTCAGCATCTGCATCTCCCGATACTGTACCGTCACTTCCTGATCGTGATGTGAAATAATGACGTGCTCACAGGTGGCGATACGCATGCCTTCCCGCTTGCCGTGCAGCTGACGGAAAAGTTCTTCCACTTCGTTCAGGTTTAGCTGATTTCCCCGTGGCGTTACCATGCGAAATTCAGGGTGGAAATAGGACATCATCAGTTCAAAACTGTCATCGGATCCGGCAGGCTGATTGAAAATACGTTCAATAAGCTGATGTAAAACGACGACACTGTGTTTGGCTTCCTGGGCGAGAACGGTCATTTTTTTTCCTTATATCACTCGCTGCGCTCTGTCTGAGTGCGCATAGCCTACCTGAACGCCGATAATTCACATCTGGTAATTGATTAATTTTTTTAAACTCAGATTTCTCTCACAAATTTGTAACAACCACGGAGCCAGGCTTGCAGCACAAACCTCGGCGATGGCAGAAATCAGGACAATAAAAAAGGGCGATAAGTCGCCCTTTTGTCATTTTATCAGCCAGCGTTAATGATTATTCGCCGCTTTTAGTCCAGGTGTCTCGCAAACCGACGGTACGGTTAAACACCAGCTGTGACGGCTTCGAATAGACGCTGTCGGCACAGAAATACCCTTCACGCTCAAACTGGTACGGTGTGGTTGCTTCCACATCGCGCAGGCCCGGCTCAACAAAGCCCTGTTTGATGGTCAGTGAATCCGGGTTGATGACCGACAGGAAATCGTCTGCCGCGGCCGGGTTTGGCACGCTGAACAGGCGGTCGTAGAGACGAAACTCTGCGGGCTGCGCATGGTCTGCTGATACCCAGTGGATCACGCCTTTTACCTTACGGCCATCTGCAGGATCTTTGCTCAGGGTATCCACATCGCTGGTGCAGTAGATGCAGGTGATGTTGCCCGCATCATCTTTCGCCACCCGCTCAGCACGGATCACATAAGCGTTGCGCAGGCGAACTTCTTTGCCCAGCACCAGACGCTTATATTGCTTGTTAGCCTCTTCGCGGAAATCCGCCCGATCGATCCAGATCTCACGGCTGAACGGCACCTCACGCGTTCCCATCTCCGGTTTAGAAGGATGGTTAGGCATGGTGATGGTTTCATGATGGCCCGCTGGCAGGTTTTCAATCACCACTTTCAGTGGATCAAGCACCGCCATCGCGCGTGGCGCATTCTCGTTGAGATCGTCACGAATGCACGATTCCAGCGACGCCATTTCCACAATATTGTCCTGCTTGGTAACACCAATACGGCGGCAGAACTCGCGGATTGAGGCGGCGGTATAACCGCGACGGCGTAAGCCAGAAACGGTCAGCATGCGCGGATCATCCCAGCCTTCAACGTGCTTCTCGGTCACCAGCTGAGTCAGTTTGCGTTTCGACATCACCGCATACTCAAGATTCAGGCGAGAGAACTCATACTGACGTGGATGCACCGGAATAGTGATGTTGTCCAGCACCCAGTCGTAGAGACGACGGTTATCCTGGAACTCCAGCGTACAGAGTGAATGCGTGATGCCTTCCAGCGCATCGGAGATGCAGTGGGTAAAGTCATACATCGGATAGATGCACCACTTGTTACCGGTCTGGTGGTGTTCAGCGAACTTAATCCGGTACAGCACCGGATCGCGCATCACGATAAAGTTAGAGGCCATATCGATTTTTGCGCGCAGACAGGCTGTACCTTCAGCAAATTCCCCGTTACGCATTTTCTCGAACAGAGCCAGGTTCTCTTCCACGCTGCGGTCGCGATAGGGACTGTTTTTGCCCGGCGCGGTCAGAGTGCCACGATATTCGCGGATCGCTTCCGGGGTCAGCTCGTCGACGTAAGCCAGCCCTTTATTGATCAGTTCAATCGCATAGTTGAAGAGCTGATCAAAATAGTTTGATGAGTAACAAACCTCACCGCTCCACTCAAAGCCCAGCCATTTGACGTCACGCTTGATGGATTCGACGAACTCCACATCCTCTTTTACCGGATTGGTATCGTCGAAACGCAGGTTACATTGCCCCTGGTAATCCTGGGCGATGCCAAAATTCAGACAGATCGATTTCGCATGACCAATGTGCAGATAGCCATTGGGCTCCGGCGGAAAACGGGTATGCACGCTGCTGTGCTTACCGCTCGCCAAATCTTCGTCGATGATCTGACGAATAAAGTTAGTTGGGCGGGCTTCAGCCTCACTCATCTCAAAAATCCTCAATACGAATAGCGGGTGATTTGTACCACGAAGTAACGGAGTATGATCCACAAAGCGCCAGAGGGAAACAACCGTTTGTTAAGCCTTTAAAACAAAAAAGGCAGGAATCGCTTCCTGCCTTGTGGGTTCTGTTGCGGGGATTAGCCTTTCACTTCATACAGCGGGGTTTCACCCGCCACCACCTGGCCGCTGGCCAGCAATGTCAGACCAGCGAAATCATCGCTGTTGCTGACCACCACCGGACTCACCATCGAGCGGGCATTGGCATTCAGGAAATCAAGGTCCATCTCCAGCACAGGCTGACCGGCCACCACGCTGGCGCCCTCTTCCACCAGGCGGGTAAAGCCTTTTCCTTCCAGCGCCACGGTGTCCAGCCCCATGTGCACCACAATCTCAACGCCGTTGTCAGTTTCCAGACAGAAGGCGTGATTGGTATTAAAGATTTTCACCAGCGTACCGGCGATCGGTGCCACTACCCATTTATCGCTGGGTTTGATCGCCAGACCGTCGCCCACCGCTTTGCTGGCAAAGGCTTCATCCGGCACATCATCCAGCGCCACGACTTCACCGCTGACCGGTGCCAGTAACGTAGCAATCACTCGCTTTTCACTGTTCAGCACCGCCTGCGGTTTCACTTCCGGGGCGGCGGCTGGCGTAGCGCTGCTGCTGGCCGTTGCGGCGACCGGGCCTTTAGTCAGCACTTTTTTCATCGCCGAAGCGATGCTTTCTGCCTGGGTACCGACGATGATCTGCACGCTCTGCTTGTTAAGACGAATCACCCCGGACGCGCCAAGACGTTTCGCCACGCTTTCATTAACCTGGGCCGAATCATTGACGTTAAGGCGCAGACGGGTAATACAGGCATCGATGCTGGTTAAGTTTTCAGAGCCGCCAATCGCACCGATGTAACGGCGCGCCAGCGTCTCTGTTGCACTTTCACCGTTGTCAGTTTTATCGACGTTAACGTCGTAGCCATCGCTTTCATCACCGGCTACCGCCAGCTCACGGCCTGGGGTCATCAGGTTGAATTTTTTGATGGTGAAACGGAACACCACATAGTAGATGACGAAGAACACCAGCCCCTGCGGAATCAGCATGTACCAGTGGGTTGCCAGCGGGTTGCGGGTCGACAGAAACATATCCACCAGCCCGGCGCTGAAGCCGAAACCGGCAATCCAGTGCATACTGGCCGCGATGAAGACCGAAATACCGGTCAGCACGGCGTGGATCAGATAGAGCACCGGTGCCACGAACATAAAGGAAAATTCCAGTGGTTCGGTAATACCGGTGAAGAAGGCCGCAAAGGCTGCCGCCAGCATGATACTGCCGACTTTTACGCGGTTTTCCGGCCGTGCGCAGTGGTAAATCGCCAGCGCGGCACCCGGCAGACCGAACATCATAATCGGGAAGAAGCCCGCCTGATAACGACCGGTGATGCCGACCGTTGCCGATCCGTCAGCCAGCGACTGAGCACCGCCGAGGAATTTAGGAATATCGTTAATACCGGCCACGTCGAACCAGAACACCGAGTTCAGGGCATGATGTAAACCGACCGGAATCAGCAGACGGTTAAAGAAGGCGTAGATGCCCGCACCAGCCGAGCCAAGTTTCTGGATATGTTCGCCGAAATTGACCAGACCGTTAAACACGACCGGCCAGATATACATCAGGATAAAGGCGACTAAGATCATCAGGAACGACACCAGAATCGGTACCAGTCGGCGTCCGCTGAAGAACGAGAGCGCTTTAGGCAGCTCGACGTGACTGAAGCGGTTATAGACTTCCGCTGATAAAATACCGACCAGGATACCGACAAACTGGTTTTCGATTTTGCCAAAGGCAGCAGGCACCTGCTCCAGCGGTATTTTCTGAATCATCGCCACCGCAGCCGGTGAACAGAGCGTGGTGACCACTAAAAATCCGACGAAGCCGGTCAGCGCCGCTGCGCCGTCCTTGTCTTTGGACATTCCGTAAGCGATACCGATAGCGAACAGCACTGACATGTGTTCGATGATAGCGGCACCGGATTTAATCAGCAGCGCGGCCAGCGCATTATCCGCACCCCAGCTGACGGGATCGAGATAGTAACCGACCCCCATTAATATCGCTGCCGCTGGCAGGGTCGCCACCGGCACCATTAGCGCACGGCCTACCTTCTGTAAGTAACCTAACATTTACCCTTCCCCCTATGAGCCTGCTTATCGCTCTGCGCCGCTTAATGTTGTTATGTCGGCAGCAAAGACCTTAATGACACTTCATATCACGCTGCGAAGTGTAATGATAAATTAATTCGCCTCGCAAATTAAAACCACCACTATTGTGACTTTTATCACCAAAAAACATCCTTTGATACGGCAACATCTGGCTATAGCCGCAAACTTATTTTATGATCCGAAATATTGAGGCGCACTCAGACCGTGGCGGGATGACATAATCCGTTTAGGCTAATGAGTAACACAACCGATTCGCGCCCTCCTATCCATTTCCTAATTGAGGTGAAACATGAGACTGATTCCTTTAGCCACCCCGACCCAGGTCGGCAAATGGGCTGCACGCCACATTGTGAACCGGATTAATGCCTTCAACCCAACGGCAGACAAACCCTTTGTGCTGGGACTGCCGACCGGCGGAACCCCGCTCGAAGCCTACAAGCACCTGATTGAGATGCATAAAGCGGGCCAGGTTAGCTTTAAACATGTTATCACTTTCAATATGGACGAATATGTCGGCCTGCCGAAAGAGCATCCGGAAAGCTACCACAGCTTCATGTATCGCAACTTCTTTGATCATGTTGATATTCAACCAGAAAACATCAATCTTCTGAATGGTAATGCGCCGGATATTGACGCAGAATGTCGCCAGTACGAAGAGAAAATTCGCGCGCTGGGCAAAATTCACCTGTTTATGGGCGGCGTCGGTAACGATGGTCACATTGCCTTTAATGAACCGGCCTCTTCACTGGCTTCCCGTACCCGGATTAAAACTCTGACCCATGACACCCGCGTGGCAAACTCGCGCTTCTTTAACGGCGATGTGGATCAGGTGCCAAAATATGCGCTGACGGTGGGTGTCGGTACTCTGCTGGACGCGGAAGAAGTGATGATTCTGGTTACCGGACACGTTAAAGCCCAGGCGCTGCAGGCGGCGGTTGAAGGAAACGTGAATCACATGTGGACCATCAGCTGTCTGCAACTGCACCCGAAATCGGTGGTGGTGTGTGATGAGCCGGCCACCATGGAACTGAAAGTGAAAACCGTGAAGTATTTCCGCGAGATGGAAGCGGAAAATATGAAAGGCGTGTAACACAAAACGTTGTCATACCTGCTGTTGCCACAGGCAGCAGCAGGTCAGGACGGGAGAGAAGAGATGTACGCACTAGTTAATGGCCGGATCTATAGCGGCCACCAGATTCTGGATAATCACGCCGTGGTGATTGCCAATGGCCGCATTGACCGCGTGATCCCACGTGAGTCGCTGCCCACAGAGGTGGAGCAGCGCGATATGGCCGGCGCCATCATTGCTCCCGGCTTTATCGATCTGCAGCTCAATGGCTGCGGCGGCGTTCAGTTTAATGACGACATTGACGCGCTCAGCGTTGAGACGCTGGAAATTATGCAGCGCGCTAATCAGAAGTCAGGCT
This sequence comes from Pantoea sp. USHLN298, assembly GCF_037149395.1. Lineage (NCBI taxonomy): Bacteria > Pseudomonadati > Pseudomonadota > Gammaproteobacteria > Enterobacterales > Erwiniaceae > Pantoea > Pantoea sp. USHLN298. The sequence goes on along the minus strand of NZ_JBBCRO010000001.1, from coordinate 308,857 downwards.
GCACCAGCTTTTTACCGACGCTGATCACCAGCAGCGACGAATTAATGCAGCGCGCAATTGAAACCATGCGCGCTTATCTGCAGAAACATCAGCATCAGGCGCTGGGACTGCATCTGGAAGGCCCGTGGCTGAGCAAAGCGAAGAAAGGCACCCATAATCCGGCGCTGATTCGCCTGCCGGATGCTGCGCTGGTGCAATACCTGTGCGAAAACGCGGATGTGATCACAAAAGTGACGCTGGCCCCGGAAAATGCGGGCAGCGATGTGATTCGTCAGCTGACTGAAGCGGGTATCATCGTCTCTGCCGGGCATTCAAACGCCACCTATGAAGAGGCTAAAGCTGGTTTCTCCGCTGGCGTCAGCTTTGCTACGCACCTGTATAACGCCATGCCGACCTTTGCCGGTCGTGAACCGGGTCTTATCGGTGCGCTGTTTGATTCGCCTGATGTATACTGCGGCATCATTGCGGATGGTTTACATGTTCATTACGCCAATGTCCGCAACGCAAAACGCATTAAAGGCGATAAGCTGGTGCTGGTAACCGATGCCACTGCACCCGCTGGCGCGGCGATCAGCGAATTTATTTTTGCTGGTAAAACAATCTATTATCGTGATGGTCTGTGCGTTGATGAAAACGGCACGCTGAGCGGCTCTGCCCTCACCATGATCGAAGCAGTACAAAACAGTGTTGAACATGCTGGCATTGCACTGGATGAAGCGTTGCGCATGGCGTCACTCTACCCGGCACGGGCGATGGGCGTGGAAAGGCAGTTGGGATCGATCGAAGCAGGAAAAATCGCGAACCTGACTGTGTTTACGCGCGACTTTAAAATCATTAAGACGTTTGTCAACGGAGACGACGTCCTGAGCGAGTAAGCACTGAATGACCACTGGCGGCCAGTCACAAATAGGAAATGTCGATCTTGTTAAGCAACTCAATAGCGCAGCCGTTTACCGGCTGATTGATCAACAGGGGCCGATATCGCGCATTCAGATAGCCGAACTCAGTCAGCTTGCGCCCGCCAGCGTCACTAAAATTACGCGTCAGTTGATTGAGCGCGGCTTGATCAAAGAGGTCGATCAGCAAGCCTCTACCGGCGGTCGCCGCGCCATCTCTATCATCACTGAAACCCGCCATTTCCACACCATCGGCGTCCGGCTCGGACGCAATGATGCCACCCTGACGCTGTTTGATCTGAGCGGTAAATCCCTGGCGCAGGAAGATTATGCGCTGCCGGAACGTACTCAGGAGACGCTGCAGCATGCACTGTTCAACGCCATCAGCGCCTTCATTGAGCAGCACCAGCGCAAGATCCGCGAGCTGATTGCCATCTCGGTCATCCTGCCCGGATTGGTTGACCCGATTAACGGCGTGATCCGCTATATGCCGCACATTGCCGTCAGTCACTGGCCGCTGGTTTCCAGCCTGAAAGCGCGATTTAACGTGACCAGCTTTGTCGGTCACGACATTCGCAGCCTGGCGCTGGCTGAGCACTATTTTGGCGCAAGCCGCGACTGTGCCGACTCCATTCTGGTGCGCTTACATCGCGGCACCGGAGCCGGCATTATTGCCAACGGCCATATTTTTCTCGGCAGCAACGGTAACGTCGGGGAGATTGGTCACATTCAGGTCGATCCGCTGGGGGAACGCTGCCACTGCGGTAATTTTGGCTGCCTTGAAACCATCGCCGCCAACGGCGCGATTGAAAACCGGGTGCGTCACCTGCTGAATCAGGGCTATCCCAGCGTACTGACGCTCGAGGCGTGCCAGATGTCGCACATCTGTAAAGCGGCCAATCAGGGCGATGCGCTGGCCTGTGAAGTGGTTGAATATGTTGGCCGTTACCTCGGCAAAGCCATCGCCATTGCCATCAACCTGTTTAATCCGCAAAAAGTGGTACTGGCCGGTGAAATCACCGACGCGGAGAAAGTGTTGCTGCCGGCAATTGAAGGCTGCATTAATACCCAGGCTCTCGCCGCGTTCCGCAAAAATCTGCCGGTGGTCCGCTCAACCCTGGATCATCGTTCGGCAATCGGCGCCTTTGCGCTGGCAAAACGTGCCATGCTTAACGGCATTCTGCTGCAACATCTTCTCGAAGAATAAGCTCAGCCTGCCGCTCTGGCGGGCCACATCGGATCTGACTATGACCATTAAAAGCGTAATTTGTGACATTGATGGCGTGCTGATGCACGACAATACGGCAGTTCCCGGCGCGCAGGAGTTTTTGCAGCGCATTCTGGCGAAAGAGATGCCGCTGGTGCTGCTGACCAACTACCCTTCGCAAACCGAGCAGGATCTGGCGAACCGTTTTGCTTCGGCGGGCGTTGAAGTGCCGGATTCGGTGTTCTATACCTCGGCGATGGCCACGGCAGACTTTCTGCGCCGCCAGGAAGGCAAAAAAGCCTATGTGATTGGTGAAGGCGCGCTGATCCATGAACTCTACAAAGCGGGCTTTACCATCACCGATATCAACCCCGATTTTGTTATCGTTGGGGAAACGCGCTCGTTCAACTGGGACATGATGCACAAGGCCGCTTTTTTTGTCGCCAACGGCGCGCGGTTCATTGCCACAAACCCGGATACCCATGCGCGCGGCTTTGTTCCCGCCTGTGGCGCGCTCTGTGCCGGCATTGAGAAGATTTCCGGCCGCCGCCCGTTCTACGTCGGTAAACCGAGTCCGTACATTATGCGTGCGGCCCTGAACAAGATGCAGGCGCACTCGGAAGAGACGGTGATTGTCGGTGACAATCTGCGCACCGATATTCTGGCCGGTTTTCAGGCCGGGCTGGAGACGGTGCTGGTGCTGTCTGGCGTATCAACCTTAAGCGATATTGATGCCATGCCATTCCGGCCAGACTGGATCTACCCTTCCGTCGCGGATATTGACCTGTTCTGATGCCTTTTTCTTATGACGCATCGGGCTAAAGCGTGATGCGTCCCCTCTTTTCGACCGATTACCCACCCTTTCCTTCGGCTAAAATTCAGCCAGAAAATGCATTTCATTATCGATTCGACAATAAAATTGCCGTTAAATTGAAGTTTATTCAATTTTATCGCCATACCAACAATCTTTTTGTCAGTAAATCGTGATTCTTCTTGCATTGAATGCACCAAATAGCGCATTTTCTTATACATCACGCAGCGTCAGGCTGCCGGACAAACGCAAAAGATAACATCGCCGTAAGGTGAGATCAGGAGTCAGTTATGTGTTCAATTTTTGGTGTGCTGGATCTGAAAACCGATCCTGTTGAGCTGCGCAAAAAAGCGCTGGAATGTTCACGCTTAATGCGTCATCGCGGCCCGGACTGGTCTGGCGTCTATGCCGATGACCACGCCATCCTGGCGCATGAACGCCTCTCAATCGTTGACGTCAACAATGGCGCACAGCCGCTGTACAACGCCGACCACACTCACGTCCTGGCGGTTAACGGCGAAATCTATAACCATCAGGCGCTGCGCGCAGAGCTGAGCGACCGCTATCAGTTCCAGACCGGATCTGACTGTGAAGTCATCCTGGCGCTGTATCAGGAAAAAGGCGTTGATTTCCTCGACGATCTGGAAGGTATGTTCGCCTTCATTCTGTATGACAGCGTTAAAAACAGTTACCTGATTGGCCGCGATCACATCGGCATCATCCCGCTCTATATGGGTAACGATGAGCATGGCAACCTCTATGTCGCGTCAGAGATGAAAGCGCTGGTGCCGGCCTGCCGTTCAATCAAAGAGTTCCCGCCGGGAAGCTATCTCTCCAGCACCGATGGTGAAATCCGTCGCTACTGGCAGCGTGACTGGATGGAATATAAAAATGTCGAACACAACACCACCGACGCTGCCGGCCTGAAACATGCGCTGGAAGAGTCAGTGAAAAGCCATCTGATGTCTGATGTGCCTTACGGTGTGCTGCTGTCGGGCGGACTCGATTCCTCAATCATCTCTGCCGTCACCAAGCGCTTTGCCGCTAAGCGGGTAGAAGATCAGGATAAAAGTGATGCCTGGTGGCCACAGCTGCACTCATTCGCAGTGGGCCTGGAAGGATCGCCCGATCTGAAAGCGGCCAAATCGGTTGCAGAACATCTCGGCACGGTGCACCACGAAATTCATTTCACCGTGCAGGAAGGTCTGGATGCGATTCGCGATGTGATTTACCACATCGAAACGTACGACGTCACCACCATCCGCGCGTCCACGCCGATGTACCTGATGTCACGTAAGATTAAAGCGATGGGCATCAAGATGGTGCTGTCGGGTGAAGGCGCGGATGAAGTCTTCGGCGGCTACCTCTATTTCCATAAAGCGCCGAACGCCAAAGAGTTCCACGAAGAAAACGTGCGTAAACTGCAGGCGTTGCACATGTTCGACTGCGCCCGTGCCAACAAGGCGATGTCAGCCTGGGGCGTGGAAGCGCGTGTACCTTTCCTGGATAAAAAATTCCTCGACGTGGCGATGCGCATCAACCCGGCCGACAAAATGTGTGGCAGCAACGGCAAAATGGAGAAGCACATCCTGCGTGAATGTTTCTCGTCCTACCTGCCGGAAAGCGTAGCATGGCGTCAGAAAGAGCAGTTCTCCGATGGCGTGGGTTATAGCTGGATCGACTCGCTGAAAGAGGTTGCCGCGAAGCAAATCAGCGACCAGCAGCTGGCCACCGCGCACTTCCGTTTCCCGTTCAACACGCCGGGTTCGAAAGAAGCCTATCTGTACCGTGAAATCTTTGAAGAGCTGTTCCCGTTACCGAGCGCGGCAGAGTGCGTGCCTGGTGGTCCATCCGTGGCCTGCTCCTCAGCCAAGGCGATTGAGTGGGACGAAGCATTTAAAAACATGGACGATCCTTCTGGTCGCGCCGTCGGCGTCCATCAGTCAGCCTATAAATAAGGGCGTTGAAACAGAAGAAAAATGGGCCGTTGCGGGCCCATTTTTTTCATCATCAGCGTTGTATTCACTGTAAAATTGTTGAATAAACCAGCAGCCTGGTTATAAGCCGGTCAAACAGCGGTTATCCGTAAAAAAACGGCAAAAAACTTGTTGACGCTGTTAAGTCAACTCCGCATAATGCGCCCCGCAACGCCGATGAAGGTAACGCGAAAAAAAGATGGCTACGTAGCTCAGCTGGTTAGAGCACAGCACTCATAATGCTGGGGTCACAGGTTCGATTCCCGTCGTAGCCACCATCTTTTTTTGCGGGAGTGGCGAAATTGGTAGACGCACCAGATTTAGGTTCTGGCGCCGCAAGGTGTGCGAGTTCAAGTCTCGCCTCCCGCACCATTTCATTATTCGGCAGCATGGATGGGGTATCGCCAAGCGGTAAGGCACCGGTTTTTGATACCGGCATTCCCTGGTTCGAATCCAGGTACCCCAGCCAATTTCGATGAATCTCGTGGCTGCGAGTGGACGAATGGGATATCGCCAAGCGGTAAGGCACCGGTTTTTGATACCGGCATTCCCTGGTTCGAATCCAGGTATCCCAGCCATCATCGAAATGCAGTACAATTTGGCTACGTAGCTCAGCTGGTTAGAGCACAGCACTCATAATGCTGGGGTCACAGGTTCGATTCCCGTCGTAGCCACCATATTATTGGGGTGTCGCCAAGCGGTAAGGCACTGGTTTCTGATACCAGCATTCCGGGGTTCGAATCCCTGCACCCCAGCCACACAAAAGACAATTTGAATTAACACCTATTGGGGTGTCGCCAAGCGGTAAGGCACTGGTTTCTGATACCAGCATTCCGGGGTTCGAATCCCTGCACCCCAGCCAAATTGCACAACAAAGCCCGCTTTTGCGGGCTTTGTTGTTTTTGTGCTTTCCCTGAACGCTGCCAGCCAGTGAGACGGCCCGGTCTTACTCCGAGCCGTTCGGCTTTGTCAGGCCAGCTTATAACCCCAGCGCATAGCGCAGCACCTGCCGCTTCAGTACCCCGGAGTGCTCGGCCGCAATCAACCCCAGATTACGCGCAAACCGCAGCGGCGCCAGCTGATTGCTGAAGGCGAAATAGAAGAGATCCATCCCGCCCTGCATCAGCATGTTGTCGGTACGGCGCTGTCGCTGATAGCGTTGTAATATCCGCTCCGCCGCCCAGTCTTCCGCCGCACCGCGCGCGGTGACCAGCACATCGATCAACGCATCAATATCGCGATAGCCAAGATTGACGCCCTGCCCCGCCAGCGGGTTGATGGTGTGGGCCGCATCGCCCACCAGCGCCAGCCCGGGCAGCACATAACGCGCCGCATGACGTCGCACCAGCGGAAACCCGCCCGCGGCGTGGGCTTTAAACCGCCCCAGACGCGCCGGGAAGTGGCTGGCAACCTCTTTCTCAAGCTGAGGCAGCGCCATCGCCTGCAACTGACGTATCCGCGCAGGGGCGTCATACCACACCAGCGAGGCGCGATTGTCATACAGCGGCAGGAAGGCGCGCGGTCCCTGCGGGGTAAAGTGTTGCCAGGTGGCATCGCCTGCCGGATGTTCACAGCTGACGCTAATCAGCAAACAGGACTGGGCATAGCTCCAGCCGTGAATGCCAATCCCCGCCATCTGCCGCACCTGAGAGTTAGCGCCATCTGCGCCCACCACCAGCCGGCTATGCAGCGTCTCGCCGCCGCTCAGATCAACACGCCAGCCGCCATTCTCCTGCTGCAGGTTCTCCAGCGTGGCCGGGCAACAGAGCGTGACGCCAAGCGCCTGCATCTCTTCCCACAGCGCCCGTTGCAGCACGCTATTCTCTACCATAAAACCGAGTTCCGGCAGCCCGAGCGAGGCGGCATCAAAGCTGACCTGCGCGGATTGCCACTCCCAGGTTTCCAGCTTGCGATAGGGCGCACAGCGCATCGCTTCAACCCGGGACCAGACGTTAAGCTGCTTTAATAACGCCACCGAGGATGAACCGATCGCTGAGATCCGCAGATCGGGATCGCTCTCCGCGGCAAAAGGGGCCGGCTCCGCGCGCTCAATCACCGCCACGCGAAATTTATGCTGCGTCAGTCCACACGCCAGCGCCGCACCCACCATGCCGCCGCCGACGATCACCACATCAAACTGGTTATCCTGCATTGCTTTTATCCTTCTTCTTTTCCCGCCAGCCTGCGCAACACGGGTCTGATTGAAGCAAAGTGTACCGGAAAATTCTGGCACGATCAGAAAAGCCCTTAGGCTGGTCACAACAGCATCAAAGCATTACAATACGCGCCCTGCACTTCACTGCACTGAATCAATGGCTAGTTCGATGACAAAAAAACTGCATATCAAAACCTGGGGATGTCAGATGAATGAGTATGATTCATCTAAGATGTCTGACCTGCTGAACAGTACGCACGGCTACACGCTGACCGAGGTCGCTGAAGAGGCGGATATTCTGCTGCTCAACACCTGTTCTATTCGCGAGAAAGCGCAGGAGAAGGTTTTCCACCAGTTGGGACGCTGGAAAAAGTTAAAAGAGCGTAACCCGGATTTGATCATCGGCGTCGGCGGCTGCGTGGCGTCGCAGGAAGGGGATCACATTCGCCAGCGTGCGCCCTGCGTGGATATCGTTTTTGGCCCGCAGACGCTGCACCGTCTGCCGGAAATGATTAACACCGTACGCGGCAGTAAAAGCCCGGTGGTTGACATCAGCTTCCCGGAAATCGAGAAATTTGACCGTCTGCCGGACCCGCGCGCAGAAGGTCCTACCGCGTTCGTCTCGATCATGGAAGGCTGCAACAAATACTGTACCTTCTGCGTGGTGCCCTATACCCGTGGTGAAGAAGTCAGCCGTCCGAGCGACGACATTCTGCTGGAGATCGCCCAGCTGGCGGCCCAGGGCGTGCGCGAAGTCAACCTGCTCGGCCAGAACGTTAACGCCTATCGCGGGGCTACCTTTGATGGCGGCGTCTGCACCTTCGCGGAACTGCTGCGCCTGGTGGCGGCCATTGACGGTATCGACCGCATTCGCTTCACCACCAGTCACCCGATTGAGTTCACCGATGACATCATCGAGGTCTACCGTGATACGCCGGAACTGGTGAGCTTCCTGCATCTGCCGGTCCAGAGCGGCGCCGACCGGATCCTGACGCTGATGAAACGGGCGCACACTGCGCTGGAGTATAAGGCGATTATCCGTAAGCTGCGCGCGGCGCGCCCGGATATTGAGATCAGTTCCGACTTCATCATCGGCTTCCCGGGTGAAACCCAGCAGGATTTCGAGCAGACCATGAAGCTCATCGCCGATGTCAATTTCGACGTCAGCTTCAGCTTTATCTACTCGGCGCGACCGGGCACGCCGGCAGCTGACCTGCCGGATGACGTCAGCGAAGAGGAGAAAAAGCAGCGCCTGTGGATTCTGCAGGATCGCATCAACCAGCAGGCGCAGGCGATCAGCCGCCGGATGCTCGGCACGGTGCAGCGTATTCTGGTGGAAGGCATCTCCCGTAAGAACGTGATGGAAGTCTCTGGTCGCACCGAAAATAATCGGGTGGTGAACTTTGAAGGTTCGCCTGAGATGATCGGCAAGTTCGTTGATGTCGAAATCGTCGATGTCTACACCAACTCGCTGCGCGGTAAGCTGGTGCGTACTGAAGAAGAGATGGGGCTGCGCATGGCCGAAAGCCCGGCTTCCGTCATTGCCCGCACCCGTAAAGAGAACGAGATCGGCGTGGGTCTGTTCCAGCCTTGATGCCTGCCATACTTGCGGCAATGCGCGCAGCATTGCCGCCAATTTCACTTTGTTGCACTTGGTTTCTGAAAGTGCCGCCCAAATATCTTTCCTTAAGCTTGCGCCCAGGCGTTACGGCATAAATAATTTCGTTATGGTGCATCCGTTTAAGCCCAACGGTGCGTCAGACAACCTTCATAACTGGCCCTGAGTGACCCAAAGGATTCGTTTGAATATCGAAACTCGTGAAATCGCCCTTGAACCGGCCGATAATCGTCGTCTGATGAGCCTGTGCGGTCCATTTGACGATAATGTGAAACAGCTTGAACGTCGTCTGGGTATTGAGATCAATCGTCGGGACAACGTCTTTAAGCTGGTCGGGCGCGCACTCTGCGTGAATGCGGCGGCTGACATTCTGAAAACACTCTATGTGGATACCGCGCCGGTACGCGGTGACATTCCGGATATTGAGCCGGACCAGATCCATCTGGCGATCAAAGAGAGCCGGGTGCTGGAGCAGACTGCCGAAAGCGTGCCGGAGTATGGCAAAGCGGTCAATATCAAGACCAGGCGCGGCGTGATCAAACCACGCACGCCAAACCAGGCGCAGTATATCGCCAACGTGCTCGACCATGACATCACCTTTGGCGTCGGTCCTGCCGGTACCGGTAAAACCTATCTGGCGGTGGCAGCAGCCGTGGATGCGCTGGAACGTCAGGAGATTCGCCGTATCCTGCTGACCCGTCCGGCGGTAGAAGCAGGTGAGAAGCTCGGCTTTCTGCCCGGCGATCTGAGCCAGAAGGTAGACCCGTATCTGCGCCCGCTGTATGACGCGCTGTTCGAGATGCTTGGATTTGAACGGGTTGAGAAGCTGATGGAGCGCAACGTCATCGAAGTAGCTCCGCTGGCTTACATGCGCGGCCGTACGCTGAATGACGCCTTTATCATTCTTGATGAGAGCCAGAACACCACCATCGAACAGATGAAGATGTTCCTGACGCGCATCGGCTTCAACTCGAAAGCGGTGATCACCGGTGACGTGACCCAGATTGACCTGCCACGCCACGTTAAATCGGGTCTGCGCCATGCGATTGAAGTGCTGTCGGACGTGGAAGAGATCAGCTTCAACTTCTTCCACAGTGAAGATGTGGTGCGACATCCGGTTGTGGCGCGTATCGTCACCGCCTATGAAGCCTGGGAAGAGGCCGATCAGAAACGCCGCGATCAGCAGGCTGAAGAGCGTAAACGTGAGGCGCTGGCCGCCCAGAGCGTGACGCAGGAGAGCAAATGAGCGCGGTGATTCTTGACCTGCAGATCGCCTGTGAAAGCAGCGCCGATCTGCCCACTGAAAGCCAGTTTCACCGCTGGCTGTCAGCGGCGGTCACTCCTTTTCAGCCGGAAAGCGAAGTCACGGTGCGTCTGGTGGATGAAGCGGAAAGTCATGAGCTGAATCTGACCTATCGCGGTAAAGATAAACCCACCAACGTGCTCTCTTTCCCGTTCGAGGCTCCGCCGGGCATCGAACTGCCGCTGCTGGGCGACCTGATTATTTGTCGTCAGGTGGTGGAGCAGGAAGCGGCTGAGCAAAACAAAAGTGTAGAAGCCCACTGGGCGCATATGGTGGTCCACGGCACGCTTCACCTGCTGGGTTACGACCATATTGAAGACGACGAAGCCGAAGAGATGGAGTCACTGGAGACCGAGATAATGCTTGCTCTTGGTTATCCTGATCCGTACATTTCGGAGAAACAAGACGCCTGAACCCTGGGTTCCGGCTATCCTGCTGCCAGTGCTTTGCTGGCAGCGTTAATTCCTCACCAGAGAGATCTTTAAAAACCGCCATGAGCGACGACCATTCTCAAAACAGCGATGCACCCAGTAGTAAAAAGGGATTCTTTTCCCTGTTGATCAACCAACTTTTTCACGGTGAACCGAAAAACCGTGATGAGCTACTGGAGCTGATCCGCGACTCAAATCATAAAGACCTGATTGACCAGGATACCCGCGACATGCTCGAAGGGGTGCTGGATATTGCGGAGCAGCGCGTGCGTGACATCATGATCCCGCGCTCGCAGATGATTACCCTGAAACGCAATCAGAACCTCGAAGAGTGTCTGGATGTGATTATCGAGTCGGCCCATTCGCGCTTCCCGGTGATCAGCGAAGACAAAGATCACGTTGAAGGGATTCTGATGGCCAAAGATTTACTGCCGTTTATGAGCAGCGAATCTGAACCGTTCAGCATTGAAAAAGTGCTGCGTCCGGCGGTAGTGGTGCCTGAAAGCAAGCGCGTAGACCGGATGCTGAAAGAGTTCCGTTCTCAGCGTTATCACATGGCGATTGTGATCGATGAATTTGGTGGCGTCTCAGGCCTGGTGACCATCGAAGACATTCTGGAACTGATTGTCGGTGAAATTGAGGATGAGTATGACGACGAAGAAGATCGTGATATCCGTCAGCTCAACCGCCACACCTTTACGGTGCGGGCATTGACCGCGATTGAAGATTTCAATGAGGTGTTCGGCACGCAGTTCAGCGATGATGAGGTCGATACCATCGGTGGTCTGGTGATGCAGGGATTCGGTCATCTGCCGGCGCGCGGTGAGAGCATCGAAATTGAGGGTTACCAGTTCAAAATAGCGATGGCCGATAGCCGCCGTATCATCCAGGTTCATGTCACAATTCCGGAAAACTCGCCACAACCTCAACTGGATGACGAATAAGTCTATGGCTTTAGCCTCACTTTACCCGCGTCAGCGGGTTCGCCTGCTGCTGGCTTTATTAACGGGTGCGTCTGGCACCCTCGCCTTCTCTCCTTACGATTTCTGGCCCGCCGCGCTGCTGTCGCTGTGCGGTTTACAGCTTCTGACCCTGAACCGCTCCAGCCCGCAGGCCACCGCGATTGGCTTTGTCTGGGGACTGGGTCTGTTCGGCAGCGGCATCAACTGGGTTTACGTCAGTGTCGCCACCTTTGGCGGCATGCCTGGCCCGGTTAATGTCTTTATCGTGGCATTGCTGGCAGCTTATCTGTCGATCTACCCGGCGCTGTTTGCCGGCGTACTGAATCGCCTCTGGCCGCGCACGACGCTGTGGCGTCTGGCGCTGGCCGCACCGGCGTTATGGCAGATCACCGAGTTTCTGCGCGGCTGGATCCTGACCGGCTTTCCGTGGCTGCAGTTTGGCTACAGCCAGATAGATGGCCCGCTGAAAGGCGTGGCGCCACTGGGCGGCGTGGAAACGCTGACTTTCCTGCTGATGGCAATCGCTGGCCTGCTGGTCTATGCCCTGCAACAGCGCAATATGAAAAGCCTGGTGGCGGCACTGCTGCTGCTGGCCCTGCCGTGGCCGCTGCGCTACGTTCAGTGGGTACAGCCGTTACCGGCACGCGCGGTGGATGTGGCGCTGGTACAGGGCAATATTCCCCAGTCGATGAAGTGGGACCCGCAGCAGTTACTGAACACGCTGCGCATCTATAGCGAGCTCAGTCAGCCGCTGATGGGCAAAACGCCGATTATCATCTGGCCGGAATCGGCCATTACCGATCTGGAGAGTAATCAGCAGCCGTTTCTGCGCTCGCTGGACGATGAACTGCGCGCACGTGGCAGCTCGCTGGTTACCGGCATCGTCGACTCGCGACTGGAGCAGAACCGTTACCACGATTACAACACGGTGATCGTGCTGGGCGGTCATGCGCCGTATAACTACTTCAGCGGTAACCGCTACCAGAAAAACCATCTGGTGCCGTTTGGTGAATTTGTGCCGCTGGCCGATCTGCTGCGTCCCCTCGCGCCGTTCTTCGATCTGCCGATGTCGGCGTTCAGCCGTGGCGCTTATCTTCAGCCGCAGCTTCGGGTCGCGGGCTACAACCTGACCAGCGCCATCTGCTACGAGATCGTGCTCGGTGAACAGGTGCGCGCCAACTTCCATCCCGATACCAATTTCCTGCTGACGGTTTCTAACGATGCCTGGTTTGGTCACTCTATTGGTCCGTGGCAGCATTTCCAGATGGCGCGGATGCGGGCGCTGGAGCTGGGTCGTCCACTGTTACGCAGCACTAATAATGGTGTGACGGCGGTGGTTAATGCCCGTGGTGACGTGGAAAAGATGCTGCCACAGTTCACCCGCGGCGTCTTAACCGACAAGGTCACTCCGACTACCGGTGAAACACCGTATGCGCAGGCTGGCGTCTGGCCAGTCTGGATCCTCACCGCCCTGGCGGCGCTGATTGCCCTGCTGCGTCGCCGCCGCTGATTGCCAGTATGCTGAAAGGCGAAGCGGTTGCTTCGCCTTTTTTTATCGCTTTTCCCCGCTATTTTCCCCTTCCCTGACCGCAGACTCTGCTGCGTTATCGCGTCTGAACCCGTTTCTGGCACGATGATTGCTAAATATTTCAGTGTTTTTCGCAAACAGGCTCGTTGTACGCGCTGACGTGAGTCCGGTTGCACCAAAATAGTTACTTCGCCTGCACCTTTACCGCGCAGGCAGGAAAAACTGCCTTTTTTTGGTGCGTATCACCTCGCAAAAAAGAAACTTTTTTGTTTCATCGCGTTAACAATCCGCTATGTTAGTGACTATTCTGCGCGCAGCCGCGCTGCAGGGTAAACCGAAGAAAAGCAGCAGCAAATACACACAACATCATAATCAGCACAGGTTATATCCTGTGCATTTTCCATACGAAGGAGTTGGAACATGCAACTACGCAAAGTGGCATTATCTCTTCTGCTGATCGGCGCAGCAGCGGGAGCGGCCCAGGCGGAAGATCTCAGCGGCACCCTGAAGAAGATCAATGACAATGGCGTCATTGTGGTCGGGCATCGCGAATCATCAGTTCCCTTTTCTTACTATGACAACCAGCAAAAAGTCGTCGGCTACTCACAGGCCTATTCCGCAGCCATTGTGGACGCCATTAAAGCGAAGCTGAACAAGCCTGATCTGCAGATCAAAATGATCCCAATCACCTCACAAAACCGTATTCCGCTGTTGCAAAACGGCACCTACGATTTTGAGTGTGGCTCTACCACCAACAACCTGGAGCGCCAGAAACAAGCCGCGTTCTCAGACACCATTTTCGTCATTGGTACTCGTCTGCTGGTGAAAAAAGGCGGTCCGATTAAAGATTTCACCGACCTGAAAGGCAAAACCGTGGTGGTGACCTCCGGTACCACTTCTGAAGTGTTACTGCACAAGCTGAATGATGAACAGAAACTGGACCTGCGTATTATCAGCGCGAAGGATCATGGTGACTCGTTCCGTACGCTGGAAACCGGCCGTGCCGTGGCCTTTATGATGGATGATGCGCTGCTGGCTGGTGAACGTGCCAAAGCGAAAAAACCAGACAACTGGGAGATCTTAGGGACGCCGCAGTCCAAAGAGGCTTACGGTTGTATGCTGCGTAAAGACGATCCGCAGTTTAAAACCTTAGTGGATGAAACCATCGCCAAAGCCCAGACCTCAGGTCAGGCTGAAAAATGGTTCGATACCTGGTTCAAACAGCCGATCCCACCGAAAAACCTGAACATGAACTTTGAACTGTCAGATGACATGAAAGCGCTGTTCAAGACGCCAAATGATAAAGCACTGAACTAACAACAAAATACCCAATGGATTTCAGTTTGCATTGAGACGGCAAGAGAATGAATCCCGATGAGCTTACTCAGGTAAGTGATTCGGGTGAGTGAACGTAGCCAACAAAAATGCAGCCTGAAAGACGACGGGTATACCAAGGGCGGCCTGGCTGCCCTCTCGATTGCTGAAACCGCGGCGCGGACAGACAGACTGAACCGGGTCGTTCCCCTGGTCCAGGAGAGAAAACGCCGTTCATCAATCTTCAGGGTAGCTTAGCTACCCTTTTTTACCGGAGCTCGTTATGGGTATCGATTGGAACTGGGGCATTTTCCTCGAACAGGCCCCGTTCGGTAACACGACCTACCTCGGCTGGCTGTGGTCCGGTTTTCAGGTGACGATTGCCGTCTCCTGCTGCGCCTGGATTATTGCTTTCTGCGTGGGTTCATTCTTCGGCATTCTGCGCACCGTGCCTAATCGACTGCTGTCGACCATTGGCACCTGCTATGTCGAACTGTTTCGCAACATTCCGCTGATTGTGCAGTTCTTCTTCTGGTATCTGGTGGCACCGGAACTGGTGGGCGAGAACCTCGGTATGTGGTTCAAGGCCGAGCTCGATCCCAATATTCAGTTCTTCGTCTCATCGGTGATCTGTCTTGGCCTGTTTACCGCTGCCCGCGTCTGCGAGCAGGTACGCGCCGCGATTCAGTCGCTGCCGCGTGGTCAAAAGAATGCCGGTCTGGCGATGGGTTTAACGCTGCCGCAGACCTACCGCTATGTTCTGCTGCCGAACGCTTATCGGGTGATCGTGCCGCCGATGACCTCGGAAATGCTTAACCTGGTCAAGAACTCCGCCATCGCCTCCACTATCGGTCTGGTTGATATGGCGGCGCAGGCGGGCAAACTGCTCGACTACTCCGCGCACGCCTATGAATCCTTTACCGCCATTACGCTGGCCTACATCGCCATTAACCTGGTGATCATGTTGTTGATGAGCCTGGTCGAACGCAAAGTGCGTCTGCCTGGCAATGGGGGAGGCAAGTAATGTACGAGTTTGACTGGAGTTCAATTACCCCCAGCCTGCCCTATCTGCTGAACGGTCTGGTGATCACCTTCAAGATCACCATCACCGCCGTGGTCTTCGGTATTCTCTGGGGCACGCTGCTGGCGGTGATGCGTCTGTCGACCTTTAAGCCCATCAGCTGGTTCGCCAGAATTTATGTCAACCTGTTCCGCTCGGTGCCGCTGGTGATGGTACTGCTGTGGTTCTATCTGGTGGTGCCAAGTTTCCTGCAGCAGGTGCTGGGGCTGTCACCCAAAACTGATATCCGACTGATTTCCGCCATGGTGGCCTTCTCGCTGTTTGAAGCCGCCTATTATTCGGAAATTATTCGCGCCGGGATCATCAGTATCTCACGCGGTCAGGGCAACGCCGCGCTGGCGCTGGGCATGACTCAGTGGCAATCGATGAAACTGATTATCCTGCCACAGGCGTTCCGCGCCATGGTTCCGCTGCTGCTGACCCAGGGTATCGTGCTGTTTCAGGATACCTCGCTGGTCTATGTGTTAAGCCTGGCGGACTTCTTCCGTACGGCGTCCACCATTGGTGAACGCGACGGCACCCAGGTTGAAATGGTTCTGTTTGCCGGTCTGGTCTACTTCGTTATCAGCCTGAGCGCGTCACTGCTGGTCAGTTATCTAAAAAGAAAAAGGACGGTTTAAATGATTAGCCTGAAAAACGTTTCTAAGTGGTATGGTCACTTTCAGGTGCTGACCGACTGCTCTACCGAAGTTAAAAAAGGTGAAGTGGTGGTGGTATGCGGACCGTCCGGCTCCGGTAAATCGACCCTGATTAAGACAGTGAATGGCCTTGAGCCGATTCAGCAAGGCGTGATCGCGGTAAACGGCACCGAAGTGAACAACAAGAAAACCAATCTCGCCCAGCTACGCAGCAAGGTCGGGATGGTGTTCCAGCACTTCGAACTGTTTCCGCACCTCAGCATCATCAACAACCTGGTGCTGGCGCAGGTCAAAGTGCTGAAGCGCGATAAAGCGGCAGCGCGTGATAAGGGGCTGAAGCTGCTCAATCGGGTGGGATTATCGGCGCACGCCGAGAAGTTTCCAGGTCAGCTCTCGGGCGGCCAGCAGCAGCGTGTGGCGATTGCCCGCGCGCTTTGCATGGACCCGATTGCGATGCTGTTTGACGAGCCGACCTCCGCGCTTGATCCCGAGATGATTAACGAAGTGCTGGATGTGATGGTTGAACTGGCGCAGGAAGGGATGACGATGATGGTGGTGACGCATGAGATGGGCTTTGCCCGGAAAGTGGCCAATCGCGTGATCTTCATGGATGAGGGTAAAATTATCGAAGACACCAACAAAGATGACTTCTTTAATAACCCGCAGTCTGACCGCGCCAAAGATTTCCTCGCAAAAATTCTGCACTGATTTTCTGCGCGGGATCTTTTGCACCAGAGAAAGGCGGGCCCGGTTGCCCTGATGCTGGTCAGTTAAGATTAAATTTGCAAAAGCTGCCACGGTCAAACGTGGCAGCTTTTTTCCTGGCAGACGTGCCGGAGTGCGGGCCTGAGCACCGCTGCTGCTGCCGGGCCGTCCTCGCGCCGCTTCGCGGTTCCTTCGGCTTTGACGTCGTGCCGACGAACCGTTCGGGGATCGGCCTTCCCTGGCCGGCCCCGAACTGTCCACGCTTCCCGGCGTGGCGTTCTGGCCCAACGTCACGCCTCAGCGCTGCGGATAGCCCTTTCAGCGGCAGAGGCGCCCAGGCCTCCACTCTTGTGCCCTTTTTAACAACACGCACTGAAGTTTCAGAGCAGGCTGGGGCCGATCAGGGGCAGGCAATCCGCAGCGCTGAGCTGAATGAGTCTGCCAGGAGAGCCCGCAGGACGCGGGCGAAAGGCGGGGCGGCACAGGATGTGCCATCCCCGGCGGTCCGTCAGGCAGAGGAATGAAGTGAAGGCACCGCGCAGCGGCGCGAGGACCGCCAGCCCCTGAGCGGCACCAGGCTGCGTTATCACCGGTCGCTTAACTGCCCAGCATCAGGCCAGGTAGCTCACCTTTTTTTCAGGGTTCGAATGGCTGACGCTGAAACTGATCGTGACCGCACTCCGGACAGCGCGACAGGGTTTCCGGCGTGTAGATCGCCCGGGTGAACTGGCACTTTTCACATACCAGATTGCCCAGCCCCACCACCTCGCCGCTCTGATAAACGCCATGGTGATGCAGATCCTGAAACACTTCACGCCACTCAAGCTGGCTTTTATCGGTGATATCCGCCAGCTCTTTCCAGACGCTTTCGCGGATAATCCGCATAAACAGGGAATCGGCCAGCGGTTCTTCTACATCGGTGTAGCTGCGTGCAAATTCTTCTAAATCGCGGCGCACCGAGCTGAGCGCCTGATCGACCTCAGCGGTGGTCAGATCCGGACGCGCCATCAGCTGGCTGCGCCGTTCGCTAATCAGACTATCAATATTCCGATCGCCCTGACGCAGCCGTTCGGTCAGCACCGCTAACGACTCGCGATATTCCTGAGCCACTTTATTCATTTTGTTCTCCTTTATGTAGATAATCGCTGCAGTAAGTTTAGTCGCTTTGCGCTGTTTGCCGTGTCGTCTGTACAGGGAATTACAAAAGGGTGAAGGCATTGACGCTTTCCGCAGAAATCGCGCCAGCAAAAGTGGGAAGTGTTGTTGATGCGCGGCCTTATGGGTATGCTATGCGGATCTTAATATCAGCAAAGTGTTATTCATTAAGGACCACAGGCAGCCATGCAAGAGCAATACCGCCCGGAAGAGATTGAATCCCGTGTGCAGCAGCACTGGGATGAAAACGAAACGTTTAAAGTGACTGAGCAGGAAGGCAAAGAAAAATACTATTGCCTCTCCATGTTGCCCTATCCTTCTGGTCGCCTGCATATGGGCCACGTTCGTAACTACACCATCGGCGACGTAATCGCGCGTTATCAGCGTATGCTCGGCAAAAACGTGCTACAGCCGATCGGCTGGGATGCCTTCGGTCTGCCTGCGGAAGGCGCGGCGGTCAAAAACAATACCGCACCGGCCCCCTGGACCTACGACAACATCGCCTACATGAAAAACCAGCTTAAACTGCTGGGTTTTGGTTATGACTGGAGCCGTGAACTGGCGACCTGTCAGCCGGAATATTATCGCTGGGAACAGTGGTTCTTCACTAAGCTGTATGAAAAAGGCCTGGTGTATAAGAAAACATCTGCGGTGAACTGGTGCCCGAATGACCAGACCGTGCTGGCTAACGAGCAGGTGATTGATGGCTGCTGCTGGCGCTGTGATACCAAAGTTGAACGCAAAGAGATCCCGCAGTGGTTTATTAAAATCACCGATTACGCCGAAGAGCTGCTGAACGACCTTGATACGCTGGAAGAGTGGCCTGAGCAGGTCAAAACCATGCAGCGTAACTGGATTGGCCGCTCTGAAGGGGTAGAAATCACTTTTGACGTGGCGGAGAGTGAAGAAAAAGTCACCGTCTATACCACCCGTCCGGACACTTTTTACGGTGCGACCTATGTCGCGGTAGCGGCCGGTCACCCGCTGGCTACCCAGGCTTCGGTGAATAACCCGGCGCTGGCTGACTTTATCGCCGAATGTCGCAATACCAAAGTGGCTGAAGCGGAAATGGCGACCATGGAGAAGAAAGGCATGGCTACCGGCCTGTCTGCTATCCATCCGCTGACCGGCGAGCCCATCCCGGTCTGGGTGGCTAACTTCGTGCTGATGGAATATGGCACCGGCGCGGTCATGGCGGTTCCGGCACACGATCAGCGTGACTGGGAATTTGCCATCAAATACGATCTGCCGATCAAGCCCGTGGTCCTGAACCTTGACGGCAGCGTGCCAGACGTCAGCACTGCGGCGATGACCGAGAAAGGTGCGCTGTTTAACTCAGGTGAATTTAACGGTCTGGATCATGCCGCCGGCTTCAACGCCATTGCCGAAGCGCTGGCCGCAAAAGGCGTGGGCGTGCGTAAAGTGAACTACCGCCTGCGCGACTGGGGTGTCTCACGCCAGCGTTACTGGGGTGCGCCAATCCCGATGGTCACGCTGGAAGATGGTACGGTCATGCCTGCGCCAGAAGACCAACTGCCGGTGATCCTGCCGGAAGATGTGGTGATGGACGGTATTACCAGCCCGATCAAAGCCGATCCGGAGTGGGCAAAAACCACGGTGAACGGCCAGCCAGCGCTGCGTGAAACCGACACTTTCGATACCTTTATGGAATCGTCCTGGTACTACGCGCGCTATACCTGTGCAGACTACAAAGATGGCATGCTGGACCCGGCGGCGGCGAACTACTGGCTGCCGGTCGATCAGTATGTGGGCGGGATTGAACACGCCATCATGCACCTGATGTATTTCCGCTTCTTCCACAAACTGCTGCGTGACGCCGGTCTGGTTAACTCCAGTGAACCGGCCAAACGCCTGCTGTGTCAGGGTATGGTACTGGCCGACGCCTTCTATTACCTGGGTGCCAGCGGCGAGCGTAACTGGGTCTCTCCGGTCGACGTTAACGTGGAACGCGATGAGAAAGGCCGCATCATCAAGGCGGTTGATACTCAGGGCCGCGAGGTGATCTATGCGGGCATGAGCAAGATGTCGAAGTCGAAGAACAACGGCATCGATCCTCAGCTGATGGTCGAGCGTTACGGCGCCGATACCGTGCGTCTGTTTATGATGTTTGCTTCTCCAGCTGATATGACGCTGGAGTGGCAGGAATCAGGCGTAGAAGGCGCTAACCGCTTCCTGAAGCGCGTCTGGAAACTGGTGTTCGACCATACGCAGAAAGGCGCTACCGTAGCGCTCGACGTCGCCAGCCTCAATGATGAGCAGAAATCGCTGCGTCGCGATCTGCACAAAACCATCGCCAAAGTGGCGGATGACATTGGCCGTCGTCAGACGTTCAACACCGCCATTGCCGCCATTATGGAGCTGATGAACAAGCTGGCGCGCGCGCCACAGGAGAGCGAGCAGGATCGTGCGCTGATGCAGGAAGCGCTGCTGGCGATCGTCCGTCTGCTCTATCCGTTCACTCCGCATGCCAGCTATGTGCTGTGGCAGACGCTGGGTGGCGAAGGCACGATTGATGAAGCCGCGTGGCCGGTTGCTGATGAAGCCGCAATGGTGGAAGATTCACTGCTGGTGGTGGTGCAGGTTAACGGTAAAGTGCGCGGTAAAATTACTGTGCCGGCCGATGCCACACAGGAACAGGTTCAGGCACGCGCTGCCCAGGAGCATCTGGTGGCGAAGTACCTGAACGGCGTGACGATTCGTAAAGTCATTTATGTACCGGGCAAACTGCTTAACCTGGTCGTGGGTTAAGTTCAGGAGGAACTGTGCGACATCCGATTATCAGGTTGTTTGTCATGCTGGCGGTGGTGATCACCGCTGGCTGTGGTTTTCATCCACGCGGCACCACCCAGGTGCCGAGTGAACTGAAAACCCTGATTGTTTCTACCGGCGATCCTTACGGGCCACTGGCGCGTACCGTTCGTCAGCAGCTGCGTATCAACAATGTGCGCATTGTTGAGGACAGCAAGCAGAACCGCACCGATATCCCGACGCTGCGTCTGGGTAGCGAATTGCAGGGCCGCGATACCGCGTCGGTCTTTATCACTGGTACCGCCGCCGAGTACCAGCTGGTGATGACCATTACCGCGCAGGTGTTGTTGCCGGGCAAAGGTATCTATCCGATCAGCACCACGGTCTATCGTTCGTTCTTCGATAACCCGAATGCGGCGCTGGCGAAAGATGCTGAGCAGGACATGATTACGCAGGAGATGCGTCAGCGTGCTGCCGAACAGCTGGTGCGTAAGCTGCTGACGGTTCATGCCGCCCAGCTCAACAATAAAGACACCCTGCGCCAGACGACGATTCCGGTGCCGGGTCAGGACTCAGAGGAAGTCCCTTCTTCCTCTGCCACCAGTCTGCAATGATCAGGATTTATCCTGAGCAACTCAGCGCGCAGCTCCGTGAGGGGCTGCGCGCCTGTTATTTGTTAGCCGGTAACGAACCCTTACTGTTGCAGGAGAGCGCAGACGCGATCCGGGCAGCCGCCACCACGCAGGGCTTTGAAGAGCACTTCAGCGTCAGTCTTGATGCCCAGACCGACTGGGAGAGCCTGTTCGTCAGCTGTCAGTCGCTGAGTCTGTTTGCCCAGCGGCAGACGCTCACCCTGCAATTCCCCGACAATGGCCCGAATGCCGCGATGGCTGAGCAGCTGGTTAAGCTGTCACAACTGCTGCATGCCGATATTCTGCTGATATGCCGGATGCCGAAGCTGACCAAAGCGCAGGAAAACAGCGCCTGGTTTAAAGCCCTTTCCGCTTCCGCCGTGTTAGTCCCCTGCCAGACCCCGGAACAGGCACAACTGCCGCGCTGGGTGGCGAACCGCGCCAAAGCGCTGAAGCTGGCGGTAGATGACGCGGCGATTCAGCTGCTGTGCTACTGCTATGAGGGCAATCTGCTGGCGCTGGCCCAGGCGCTGGAGCGGCTGTCGCTGCAGTGGCCGGATGGCAAACTGACGCTGCCACGGGTTGAAGAAGCGGTCAGCGATGCGGCGCACTTTACCCCTTTCCACTGGGTTGATGCCGTGCTGGCGGGCAAAAGTCGCCGCGCGTTGCACATCCTGCATCAGCTGGAGCGGGAAGAGAGCGAAGTGGTGATCCTGCTGCGTACTCTGCAACGCGACTTACTGACGCTGCTGCATCTGCAACGCCATCAAACACAACAGCCGCTGCGTACGCTGATGGATCAGCAGCGCATCTGGCAGAATCGCCGTGCCCTGTTCACGGAGGCGCTGCAACGGCTGGATGCGGTGCGTCTGCAACGCGCTATTCATCTGCTGAGTCAGATAGAGATCACCTTAAAGCAGGATTACGGTCAGCCGGTCTGGCCGCAGCTGCAAACCCTGACGCTGCTGCTCAGCAGCCGCGCGTTTCCCGCGAGCTTCGCCCATGTCTGAGTTACACGCGCTGTTTGGCGGCACCTTCGATCCGATTCATTTCGGCCACCTGCGTCCGGTTGAAGCGCTGGCGCAGCAGACCGGGCTGCAAAAAGTCACGCTGTTGCCCAACAACGTCCCGCCGCATCGTCCGCAGCCGGAAGCCAGCGCGGATCAGCGGGTCGATATGCTGCGTTGCGCCATCGCCGACTTGCCGCTGTTTGACATTGATACCCGCGAACTGAAGCGCGATACGCCTTCCTGGACCGTGGCCACGCTGGAAAACCTGCGTGCCGAGCGCGGTGCCCGGCAACCGCTGGGCTTTATCATCGGTCAGGATTCGCTGCTCAGCTTATCAAAGTGGCATCGCTGGCAGGATCTGCTGACGCTCTGTCATCTGCTGGTGTGCCAGCGGCCGGGTTATCCGACGCAGATGGCGTCACCAGAGATGCAGCGCTGGCTCGATCAGCATGTGACGCACGACGTACAACAGCTCCATCTTCAGCCCGCTGGCCATATCTGGCTGGCAGAAACGCCGCTGGTTGACATCTCCGCTACCGAGATCCGTCGCCGTCGCCATCATCATCAATCCTGCGACGACCTGCTGCCCGCTGCGGTTATCGATTATATCGACCGCGCAGGCTTATATCGCGACTGATCCGGGCATGCTATACTGCGCCGCTTAATTTTTTGGCTGCATAATCCGGGCTTACAGCCGGCTCGTCACCACCAGTTTTAGAGGGGAACCTTTTGCAAGGTAAAGCACTCCAAGAGTTCGTTATTGATAAGATTGATGATCTCAAAGGCCAGGACATTGTCACCATCAACGTTCAGGGCAAATCCAGCATCACCGATTTCATGATCATCTGCACCGGCACCTCCACGCGTCACGTCACCTCGATCGCTGAGCACGTTGAGCAGGAGTCGCGTTTAGCTGGCCTGATGCCGTTAGGCATTGAAGGCAAAAGCACAGCAGATTGGGTTGTGGTTGATCTCGGTGATGTCATCGTGCATGTGATGCAGGAAGAGAGTCGCCAGCTGTATGAGCTGGAAAAACTCTGGGGCTAACCGGTGAAACTGCAACTTGTTGCCGTCGGCACCAAAATGCCTGACTGGGTGCAGACCGGTTTTATGGAGTATCTGCGCCGCTTCCCGAAAGATATGCCGCTGGAGCTGACCGAAGTCACCGCAGGTAAACGCGGCAAAAATGCTGACATTAAACGCATCCTTGAAAAAGAGGGTGAGGCGATGTTAGCGGCGGTCGGCAAAGGCAATCGCATCGTGACGCTGGATATTCCCGGACATCCGTGGGAAACCCCGCAGCTGGCACAGCAGCTTGAACGCTGGAAGCTGGATGGTCGCGATGTCAGCCTGTTGATTGGCGGTCCTGAAGGTCTGGCCCCGGCGTGTAAAGCGGCGGCCGAACAGAGCTGGTCACTGTCAGCATTGACGCTGCCCCATCCGCTGGTGCGCGTGCTGGTGGCCGAAAGCCTGTATCGTGCATGGAGCATAACGACAAATCATCCTTATCATCGTGAATGACCGATCAGCCCACATCAGACATGACAAGTAGCGGATGAAATTACAAAGCAACGCCTTTCGCGATTACAGTGCCGAACAGAAACTCTTTGTCCGCCGGGCATTTATCGCTTTCGTCGGGATCTTACTGCTCTCCTCCGTGCTGGTGGTTAACCTTTACCACCTGCAAATTTTACGCTTTGACGATTACAGCACCCGCTCAAACGAAAACCGCATCAAGCTGGTGCCGGTTGCGCCCAGCCGCGGCATTATCTATGACCGGACCGGCACGCCGCTGGCGCTGAACCGCACCATCTATCAGGCCGAACTGGTGCCGGAAAAAGTCGATAATCTGCAGCAGACGCTGGATAATCTGCGCCCGATTCTTGAACTCACCGACGACGACCTCGAAAACTTTCAAAAAGAGCGCAAACGCTCGCGTCGTTTTACCTCTATTCCGGTGAAGACTGGCCTGAACGAAGTGCAGGTCGCGCGCTTTGCCGTTAATCAGTACCGCTTTCCCGGCGTTGAAGTTAAAGGCTATCAGCGCCGCTACTACCCGTTTGGCCAGACCCTGACGCACGTGGTCGGTTATGTGTCAAAAATTAACGATCGTGACGTCGCCCGCCTTGATAAAGAGGGGAAATGGCCGAACTACGCAGCCACGCACGACATCGGTAAGCTGGGCATTGAAGCCTATTACGAAGATCTGCTACATGGCAAAACCGGTTTTGAAGAGGTTGAAGTCAACAACCGTGGCCGGGTGATCCGTCAGTTGCACGAAGAGTCGCCGCAGGCGGGCCGTGATATCTACCTGACCATCGACCTGAAGCTGCAGCAGTATATCGAAACGCTGCTGACCGGCAGTCGCGCCGCCGTGGTGGTCAGCGATCCGCGTACCGGCGAGATCCTCGCTATGGTTTCTACCCCCAGCTATGACCCGAACCTGTTTGTCGACGGTATCTCCAGCAAGGATTATCGCGGCCTGCTCAGCGATGAAAACCGACCGCTGTATAACCGTGCCATTCAGGCCGCTTATCCTCCCGCCTCGACGGTGAAACCTTATGTGGCGGTCTCTGCGCTAAGTGCTGGCGTCATTAACCGCAATACCAGCCTGTTCGATCCGGGCTGGTGGCAGTTGCCGGGCTCTGAGAAGCGTTTTCGTGACTGGAAAAAATGGGGCCACGGCCGGCTGAACGTCACCAAAGCGCTGGAAGAGTCTGCCGATACCTTCTTCTATCAGGTTGCCTATGACATGGGCATCGATCGGCTATCGGAATGGATGAACAAGTTTGGCTACGGCAACCGTACCGGCATCGATTTGCCGCAGGAGAGCGCCGGTAACATGCCAACCCGTGACTGGAAGCTCAGACGCTTTAAAAAGCCGTGGTATCAGGGCGACACCATCCCGGTGGGCATCGGCCAGGGTTACTGGACGGCGACGCCGCTGCAGATGAACAAAGCGATGATGATTCTGATTAACGACGGCGTGATCAGGGTGCCGCACATGCTGCGCGCGACCCGCGAAGGACGCACCCTGGTGCCCTATCGCCAGCCGCCAGCCACGCCGATTGGCGACATTCATTCCGGCTACTGGGAAATTGCCAAAGACGGCATGTATGGCGTGGCAAATCGCCCTAACGGCACCGCGCACAAGAGCTTTGCTGACGCACCCTATAAAATCGCCGCCAAATCGGGAACGGCGCAGGTGTTTGGCCTGAAAGAGAATGAAACCTATAACGCACATAAAATTGCCGAACGATTACGCGACCATAAGCTGATGACCGCGTTTGCTCCCTATGACAAGCCTCGGGTCGCGGTGACCATTATCCTGGAAAACGGCGGCGCCGGACCGGCTGTGGGTACCGTTATGCGCCAGATTCTGGATCACATCATGTTAGGTGATAACAATACTGTCCTGCCGGACGCCGCCCCCACGCCGCCCGGCTATGAAGGTGAATAAACATGTCGATGAACGATAGTCCGCAGAAACGATCAATCTGGACCCGCATCCATATTGATCCGCTGTTTATGCTGGTGATTCTCGGCCTGCTGATTTACAGCGCCGTGGTGATCTGGAGCGCCAGTGGTCAGGACCCGGGCATGATGGAACGCAAAATCGGTCAGATCGCGATGGGGCTGGTGATCATGATTGTGCTGGCGCAGGTGCCGCCGCGCGTCTACGAAGGCTGGGCGCCCTACCTCTATATCATCTGCGTCATTTTGCTGATTGCGGTGGATGCGTTTGGGCAGATCAGTAAAGGGGCGCAGCGCTGGCTCGACCTCGGTATCGTCCGCTTTCAGCCGTCGGAGATCGCGAAGATTGCCGTGCCGCTGATGGTGGCGCGCTTTATTAACCGTGACGTCTGCCCGCCAACCCTGAAGAATACCGGTATCGCACTGATCCTGATTTTTGTGCCCACTCTGCTGGTGGCGGCGCAGCCCGATCTCGGCACCTCGATCCTGATTGCCGCTTCGGGACTGTTTGTGCTGTTCCTGTCCGGCATGAGCTGGAAACTGATTGGCGTTGCGGTGCTGCTGGTGGCGGCCTTTATCCCGATTCTGTGGTTCTTCCTGATGCACGACTATCAACGTGACCGCGTGATGATGCTGCTCGATCCGGAAAGCGACCCGCTGGGCGCCGGTTACCATATTATTCAGTCGAAAATTGCGATTGGTTCCGGCGGGCTGCGGGGCAAAGGCTGGCTGCAGGGCACCCAGTCACAGCTGGAGTTTTTGCCGGAGCGCCACACTGACTTTATTTTTGCCGTGCTGGCCGAAGAGTTAGGGCTGGTGGGCGTGCTGGTTCTGCTGGCGCTCTATCTGCTGCTGATCATGCGCGGTTTGATCGTGGCAGCCCGGGCGCAAACCACCTTTGGTCGGGTAATGGCCGGCGGTTTAATGCTGATTTTATTCGTTTATGTTTTCGTTAACATTGGCATGGTTAGTGGTATCTTACCGGTAGTTGGCGTGCCGTTGCCGCTGGTCAGTTATGGCGGCTCCGCGCTTATCGTGCTCATGGCGGGATTTGGCATTGTGATGTCGATCCATACTCACCGAAAAATGTTATCTAAAAGTGTTTAAGAGGCAGCAGATGCGTAAGGAATGGCTTGGCGTTGCACTGGCATCACTGGTTCTGGCAGCCTGTACCACGCCGGAACCCCAAAATACCGCGCCGCCACAACCGGCTTATAATGGCCCGGTGGTGGAGATTCCAGGCGTTGAGCCACGCTATGAGCCGATTAATCCTGGCACCAGCCAGGATTACAGCGTCAACGGCAAAAACTACCGCATCATTAAAGATCCGTCGAACTACAGTGAAGTGGGCCTCGCCACCTGGTACGGCGAAGAAGCCCAGGGCAATCGCACCGCTACCGGCGAAGCCTATGATCCGGATGCGCTCACCGCCGCGCACCCTACGCTGCCGCTGCCGAGCTATGTGCGCGTCACCAACATCGCTAATGGTCGTCAGATTGTGGTGCGGGTTAACGATCGCGGCCCTTATACGCCAGGCCGCATCATCGACCTGTCGCGCGCCGCAGGGGATCGCCTCAATATCTCCAATAATTCACGGGTCCGCGTTGATTACATTAAGGTCGCGCCGGATGGGACGCTTTCCGGTCCCGGCACCATCGGAACGGTGGTCGCGAAACAGAGCTATTCCCTGCCGGCCCGCCCGGATCTCAGCGGAGGTGCCGTGATGAACGGCGGCAGCGCCGCAGCTTCCCAGCCTGCACCGCAAAACGTCGAGGCGATCAGCAACAGCACGTTGCAGAGCAGTGACAACATGGGCGCACCGGTACAGAGCAGTGGTTTCCTCGGCGCGCCTCAGCCGTTAGCCACCGGCGTGCTGGAAGGCAATGAACCCGCCGCCGCGCCTGCGGTGACGGCCGCACCGGCAGCAGCAGCAGCCAGCGCGGCACCGACTGCCAGCCCAGCCGCTGGTGGCTATGTGGTGCAGGTCGGCGCGCTGAACGATCCGGCGCGGGCGCAGCAACTGATGAAAAGCCTGAGCCAGCGTTATGGCGTGCCCGGCACGGTGGAAACCGCGGGCAATGTCTATCGCGTCCAGCTCGGCGGTTATCCGACCCGTGCCGAAGCGGCCGCGTTGCAACAGCGTCTGAGCAGTGATGGCCAGACGGCCTCATTTATTACCAGTACGCGTCGCTGATTGAACGGTTTACCGTTACGTCTGCTAACAACCCAATCATCCTGCCCGATGCGGTCCAGACGGCCATTGGGTATGATGAGTGATTTACTTAACCTCAAAACCACGGATGTTGTAGTCCTACACATGAACACGCTGAAATCATCTCGTTTGCTGAAACGCCTGACAGTGGGATCACTGATCGCCTTCTCTCTCAGCCATGCCGCTATTGCTGATGACGTCAATCTCAAGACCATGATTCCGGGCGTACCGGACATTGATGCCGAAGCGTATGTCCTTATCGACTACAACTCGGGCAAAGTGCTGGCGGAAAAGAATGCCGATGCCCGTCGCGATCCGGCCAGTCTGACCAAAATGATGACCAGCTACGTGATTGGCCAGGCAGTCAAAGCGGGCAAAATCCATCAGGACGATCTGGTCACCGTTGGTCCGGATGCCTGGGCCACCGGTAATCCGGTGTTTAAAGGTTCATCGCTGATGTTCCTCAAGCCAGGCGATCGGGTTCCGGTTTCACAGCTGACGCGTGGGATTGTGCTGCAGTCGGGTAACGACGCCTGTGTCGCCATGGCAGACTATGTCGCTGGCAGCCAGGATGCGTTCGTTAATCTGATGAACAACTACGTCAAAGCGATTGGCCTGCAGAATACCCATTTCCAGACGGTACACGGTCTGGATGCCGAAGGTCAGTACAGCTCGGCGCGCGACATGGCGCTGATTGGTCAGGCGCTGATCCGCGACGTGCCGGAAGAGTACGCTGTTTATAAAGAGAAAGAGTTCACCTTCAACAATATCCGCCAGATGAACCGTAACGGTCTGCTGTGGGATACCAACCTGAACGTGGATGGCATTAAAACCGGTCACACCAATGCGGCCGGTTACAACCTGGTGGCTTCAGCTACCGAAGGCCAGATGCGTCTGATCTCCGCGGTAATGGGCGGTCACACCTACAAAGGCCGCGAAACCGAAAGCAAAAAACTGCTGACGTGGGGCTTCCGCTTCTTTGAAACTGTCGCACCGCTGAAAGCGGGCAAAGAGTTCGCCTCTGAGCCGGTGTGGTTTGGCGACAACGATCGCGTCCAGCTCGGCGTTGAGAAAGATGCCTACCTGACGATTCCGCGCGGCCGGATGAAAGATCTGAAAGCCAGTTATGTGCTGAACAACACCGAGCTGCACGCGCCGCTGAAGAAAAATCAGGTCGTCGGCAGCATTAACTTCCAGCTGGATGGCAAAACCATCGAACAGCGTCCGCTGGTGGTGTTAAATGAGATTCAGGAAGGCGGGTTCTTCAGCCGCATCGTGGACTACATCAAACTGATGTTCCATCACTGGTTCGGCTAAGCGTAGTGGGTGGTTGAAAAGTCACCCCATCGCCTCCATTACAGGTTATTATGATGCTCCCGCTCAGGCGGGAGTCTTTTTTTATGCACCGGAGTCAATATGAAAACCAAACTGAATGAACTGCTCGAATTTCCTACCCCGTTTACCTACAAAGTAATGGGTCTGGCGCAACCGGAGCTGGTTGATCAAGTGGTTGAAGTGGTGCAACGCCATGCGCCCGGCGACTACAGTCCTGAAGTCAAGCCGAGCAGCAAGGGCAACTATCACTCCGTAAACATCACCATTACCGCCACCCACATCGAGCAGGTTGAACGCCTGTACGAAGAGCTGGGCCAGATTGAAATCGTACGCATGGTGCTCTGATTTGCAGAGTCGGCGAAGCGTCTTACCCGGACGGTTTGCCGACGTTATTCTCAGCTTAATTTGTTAAAGCGGGCCATCGTTTTGTCAGTTGAAACCCTTCTCGTCCGCCGGTCAGGTTTACGCGACTGGCAATCCGTCTCCGACGCCATGCATCACTATACCGACCAGCGCGACAGCCTGAGTCGCGATGAGATCTGGCTGGTGGAACATCCTGCGGTATTTACCCAGGGCCAGGCAGGAAAAGCGGAGCATCTGCTGATGCCCGGCGATATTCCGGTGGTGCAGAGCGACCGTGGCGGCCAGGTCACCTATCATGGACCGGGCCAGCAGGTGATGTACGTGCTGATTGATATCAAGCGCCGCAAGCTAGGCGTACGCCAGCTGGTAACCGCGCTGGAAGAGACGGTGATTGCTACCCTGGCCGGATTTGGCGTCAATGCCCGTGCGCGCGCCGACGCGCCTGGCGTCTATGTGGGTGAACAAAAAATCTGTTCACTCGGGCTGCGGATCCGTAAAGGCTGCTCGTTTCACGGTCTGGCGCTGAATGTCGCCATGGATCTGGCACCCTTTTCGCGAATCAATCCCTGTGGCTATGCGGGCATGAGCATGACCCAGCTGCAGCAGTTTCAGCCAGACATCCGGCTGGAACAGGTTCAGGCCCCGCTGGTTGACGCATTTGCCCGTCTGACAGGTTATGAAAATGTTGAATGGTCAGAGGAAGATTTGCCGCTTCAGCCTTAACGCTGAATGCGAATTTACAAATATGTAACTTATCCGCGCTGACGGTGGCTGCTTCCGGGGCGATGAGATGATATAATTTTTGCACTTTTTTCAAATAAAGTTGAAAGCACCCTTCTCGGGTTGAGTGAGAACGCTTTCAAATCGCAATCCGACCGGAACCTGCTGATTTATGAGTAAACCAATTCAGATGGAACGCGGCGTCAAATATCGTGACGCAGACAAAATGGCGCTGATCCCGGTGAAAACCGTGGCCGTTGAACGGCAAGAGATGTTGCGTAAGCCGGAATGGATGAAAATCAAGCTGCCTGCTGACTCCAGTCGTATTCAGGGCATTAAAGCCGCGATGCGAAAAAATGGGCTGCACTCGGTCTGTGAAGAGGCCTCCTGCCCTAACCTTGCTGAATGCTTCAACCACGGCACCGCCACCTTTATGATCCTCGGCGCGATCTGTACCCGCCGTTGCCCATTCTGCGACGTGGCGCATGGCAGGCCTAACGCACCCGATGCAAACGAGCCGGGCAAACTGGCACAGACCATCGCTGATATGGGTCTGCGTTACGTGGTGATCACCTCGGTTGACCGTGACGATCTGCGTGATGGCGGTGCTCAGCACTTTGCCGACTGCATCAGTGCGATCCGTGAAAAGAATCCGACCATTAAAATTGAAACCCTGGTGCCTGACTTCCGTGGCCGGATGGATCGCGCGCTGGAAATTCTGACCGCTACGCCGCCGGATGTGTTTAACCACAACCTGGAAAACGTGCCGCGCGTCTACCGTCAGGTTCGTCCTGGCGCTAACTATGAGTGGTCACTGAAACTGCTGGAGCGCTTTAAAGAAGCGCATCCTGATATTCCGACCAAATCGGGTCTGATGGTGGGTCTGGGTGAGACCAATGCAGAGATCGTCGAAGTGATGCGCGATCTGCGTCGTCACGGCGTGACTATGCTGACGCTCGGCCAGTATCTGCAGCCCAGCCGTCAT
Source organism: Pantoea sp. USHLN298 (assembly GCF_037149395.1). Lineage (NCBI taxonomy): Bacteria > Pseudomonadati > Pseudomonadota > Gammaproteobacteria > Enterobacterales > Erwiniaceae > Pantoea > Pantoea sp. USHLN298. The sequence continues at coordinate 277,577 of NZ_JBBCRO010000001.1, read as the reverse complement.
CACCTGCCGGTTCAGCGCTACGTCAGCCCGGCGGAATTTGATGAGATGAAAGAAGAAGCGATGGCGATGGGCTTTACCCATGCAGCCTGCGGCCCGTTTGTCCGCTCTTCTTATCATGCGGATATGCAGGCGAAAGGGCTGGAAGTTAAATAAGCTCGCGCTGCTGATCGGCAAAGATAAAAAAACCAGACTGGCAGCAGTCTGGTTTTTTAATGCCGGTCAGACATAAAAAGTAACAGTTATTTTCAGCCAATAACCGATTAATCTTTATGGACGACGCGATCGGCCGGTACGTCTTCAGCCGTGGTCCGGGTTGCGCTGGTGTCTTCATCTTTCATGGCTTTCTTGAAGCCCTTGATTGCGGAGCCCAGATCGCCACCCAGAGAACGTAACTTATTGGTGCCAAAAAGCAGTACGATAAGCGCACCGATGATCAGCAGTTTGGCAATACTGATACCTTCCATATTTAACCTTTCAACTTCAGCGAATAACGGTGACTGTTATTTACGCGCAGTTTGCCTGCCGCGACAACTGCAATCTGTAACAGAGTAAGATCGCACTGGCCTCAGTATCAGATAAAACGGCTGAGAAATGCCTGAGTGCGGGGATGCTGAGGATTAGCAATCACCTCTGCTGGCGTGCCCTGCTCCACTACCACGCCACCATCCATAAACACCACCCGGTCAGCCGCCTCACGGGCGAAGCTGATCTCATGGGTCACCACTATCATCGTCAATCCCTGATCGGCCAGCGTGCGCATCGTCGCCAGCACTTCGCCCACCAGTTCCGGGTCCAGCGCCGACGTCGGTTCATCAAACAACATCAGCTGCGGCTTAATGGCTAACGCGCGCGCAATCGCCACACGCTGCTGCTGACCGCCCGACAGATGGCGCGGCCAGGCATCCGCCTTGTCACTCAGCCCCACCGTTGCCAGTAACGATCGGGCATGTTCCAGCGCCTGCTGACGCGGAAATTTATGGACGCCAATGGGCGCTTCAATGATGTTCTGCAGCACCGTCATGTGCGGATAGAGATTGAACTGCTGAAACACCATGCCAATCTTCTGCCGCTGACGGGCGATCTGACGCGGCGACAAACGGTGCAGCAGATTGCGTTTCAGCACGTAGCCAATCTGCTCATCACCTACCCGAATCGATCCCCCATTCATCTCTTCGAGATGGTTGATGCAGCGCAGAAAGGTCGATTTACCCGATCCCGACGGTCCCAGGATCACCACCACCTCACCGGGCCAGACATCAAGATCGATCCCATTCAGCACCTGATTATCGCCGTAACGCTTCTGCACGTTACGGGCGCAGACTAACGGTTCAGTCTGGCTCATTGCTCCTCCTTCTGTCGCGGTACGCTGTTGTTTCGTGGCGACGGGCGCTTCGCTACGCTGGTCACCCGACGGGTACCGCGCGCGTAATAGCGCTCAATGGCGGATTGCCCGAGGTTGAGGATTGAGGTGATCAGCAGATACCAGATAACCGCCACCATCAGCATCGGAATAATTTCAAAGGTCCGGTTGTAGATCGCCTGGACTGAGTAGAGCAGATCGCCCATCGCAATCACGCTGACCAGCGATGTCGCCTTGATCATACTGATCAGCTGGTTGCCAGTAGGCGGAATGATCGACCGCATCGCCTGAGGAATAATAATTCGTCGCAGCGCCCGCGCCCGGCTCATACCAAATGCCTGAGTGGTTTCTACCTGGCCGTTATCCACCGACAGCAGTCCGGCGCGAATAATTTCAGCCATGTAAGCGGCTTCATTGAGCGCCAGTCCGGCGATAGCGGCGGTCAGCGGAGTGATCAGATCGTTGGTATTCCAGCTGGCCAGAGTGATGTCGGTCCACGGCAGCGTCAGCGACAGCGCGGGAAACAGCGTGGAAAGGTTGTACCAGAAGATCAGCTGCACCAGCAGCGGCGTGCCACGGAAAAACCAGATATAGAGCCCGGCGATGCCACGCAATAGCCGGTTATCAGAGAGCCGCCAGACGCCTAACAGCAGCCCCAGCAGCGTGCCCAGCACCATTGAGATCACCGTCAGTCCCAGCGTGACCTGTAACCCTTTCAGCACCGAGCCTTCAGTGAACCACTTCAGCACCACCTGCCATTCAAAATTGGGGTTGGTCATCACCAGCCACAGCAGGTTGGAGCCGACCACCAGCACCACAATCCAGCTGATCCAGCGTCCATAGGCGGGTGCGCTGCGGGCGAAAGCGACGTCGCGCAGTTGCGCCTCATCGCGCCGCTCTTCCCTGATCGGCGAATCGTGGCGAATCAGACTCATTTCGCCTCCTGTCTGGCCAGGTTCAGCCCGGGCGCTGCGGTCATGTTGCCCTCCAGCTGCCATTTTTTCATGATGGCGGCATAGGTACCGTTCTGATAGAGCACCTTATAGGCATCGAGAACCACGCCACCTAGCGGTGATCCCTTCGGCACCACGGTTCCCTGGAAAATGTCACCAAAGCCGTTTTTCTGTCCTTTGCCTGACAGTTCGAGCTGACCTTTGGCCTGATTAACAAACCAGGTCAGTGGCGCCTGTGAAGAGAAAAAAGCATCCGAACGTTTCGAGCGCACCGCCAGAATCGACGACGGCTGATCGGTAAAGGCCTGCACCGTGACTGCCGGTTTTCCGGCGGCCGTACAGCGGGCGGATTGCTGGCGTATCACCTGTTCCGCCGATCCCGCCGCCATCACCGCAATGCGTTTGCCACAGGTATCCTCAAGCTGATTGATCTGCGCCGGATTGCCCTTCTGTACGCCAAACACCACAAACTCCTGCACAAAATCGATAAAATCGACCTTCTGCTGGCGATCCGGATAATCGCCAATCGGGCCGATGGCCAGCTGATAGCGGCCCGCGTTAATCCCGGTCAGCACGCCGGACAGGCCACTCACCGTGGCATGATCGATCTTCACGCCCAGCAGCTGCGACAGTGCAGTAGTGAGATCCGCCGATGCGCCCTCCATTGAGTGCGGGCCATTGACGATCTCATAGGGCGGAAACGAGCCGTTATTGACGGAAATCATCCGTCCCGCTTGTTTGATCTGTTCCGGCAAACGATCGTGTAAAGCCTGATCGACCGTCTGGGTCGGAAGGGTGTCGGCAGCCTGCGCCAGGCCTGCGGTCAGTCCCAGCGCCAGCGTTAAGGCGGTCACTCTGTTAGTCATGGTTCGTCCTCCAGGATCAGGGGTCAGTTCAGTTCGGGACGGGCGAAACGACGATTCTCCAGCACCGGCAGCACGCGGCGGGCATAGGCCACGCGTTCAGGATCGAGCTCGGCAAACATCAGCGCTGGCGATTCAGCCGCATTCGCGATGACAACACCAAGCGGATCGACCACCAGGCTGTTACCGATATTGCGCGGGCCACACTCGCCTACCGCCACCATGTAGCAGGTATTCTCCAGCGCACGGGCGCGGGTCAGCAGCTCCCAGTGCATCTCTTTCAGCGGTCCTTTTACCCACGCAGCAGGCAACACCAGCAGGTCCGCGCCATCCAGCACCAGCCGGCGGGCCAGTTCCGGGAAACGTACGTCATAACAGGTCATCAGGCCGACTTTCATCCCCGCGACCTCAACCAGCGGCGGGATGACATGTCCCGGATTGACCCGCTGTGACTCCTGCATCGCAAAGGCATCGTAGAGATGCAATTTTTCATAAGCGGCAATGATTTTCCCGTTGCGGATAGCGATCAGTACGTTGAGCGCTTTCTGCTGTTCAGTGGGAACATGCACGCTCATCATGGTGGTCAGATCGTTATTCTCACTGGCTGCCAGCAGTTGGGTGAGAAATGGGCCATCCAGCGGTTGTGCGGCTTTCAGCACTAAATCGGGATCGGCAATATCCCGCGCCAGCACCCCTTCCGGCAGCACCAGCAGATCGGCCCCGCCAGCGGCAGCGCGCTGCATTAAATCCAGACAGAGTGTGGCGTTCTCCTGCCATTCACGGTTGACCGCAAATTGTCCCATCGCAATTTTCATCATTTCTCTCCTCCTGCCAGCGGAAACATCGCTTCCGGCGTCAGTAATTTGTGGGTGAGTCCCTGCTGGAACAGTTCACGGGCAAAATCCGCAATCATCTTTCTATTAGCGGTAAAACCATTCTGATTCCAGCCGGCCGGTAATTCCTGCGCGGTGCGTCGCAGATCGTCCAGCAGCCACGGCGTGGTATCGGCATATTTCTCTCGTTTTTGCATCCATAGCGCGTAGGAACGATCGATGACTTCACTCAGAGCGGCAGGCAGCCACGGATGCTGTGCCGCCAGCGCCGGTTTTAACGCCAGAATATGAATGCCGGGCACGTAACCGACGCGATGAAAGTAGGCTCGCTCGGCCTGATAGAAGTCCGGCTGGAGCTGGCGCAGACCGGACGCCGGCAGGAAAAAACCTTCCGGCATAAACGGGGTAAAGACCGCATCCAGCTCTCCCGCTTTCAGCAGCTCAATCAGAGGACGCTCGCCCGGCGCTGGCTCTATCCGGCCTGGCCGGCCAAATCCGGCCAGCCGATCGACAATCGGATGATCGGCGGTCAGTCGCCCGGCAAACCAGCGAACGTCGTCAATGTCTACTCCCGCTTCGCGCAGTACCGTGCGCGTCCAGGTATTGCCCGAATCCTGCCAGCCGGTAACACCGATGCTTTTGCCCTTCAGCTCTGCAGGCGTGGTGATGGGACTGTCGGCGGTAGTGATAATGCAGCGCTGGCGAAAACCGCGCATCAAGAAGTGCGGGATACCGAGCAGAGCATCATCGTCTCTGGCCCGCGCCTGGGCGTAGCGGCTGAACGACACCTCTCCCGCATCGTAATCGGGGCTGGTGGCGAGATCGTTCACCAGCGTGCCGACGCGGTCGATGTGCAGATCAAAATTGTCCGGTTTGATATCGCCCAGCGCCAGTGGGGTGAAATAGTCCCAGTCGCGCACTGCCAGTCTGATACTCAGCCTTGCCATGATCTCTCCGTTTACGTCGTGCCGTGAAGCCGGGTGGGTTGATAGCTCAAATAGTGCTTGAATTTGATACTAGATCCGGAATACTGAGCTGAACAATCATTAATTTGTTACTGAACAAAGTATTTTCTTATGACGCAAATGATCGATCCAGAGTGGTTCTGTAGTCAGATAACAACCCCGTCGGTAAAAGGCATCGCCCAAACGGCATCCCGCCTGATTCGCGACGGTGAGATTGCCGTCGGCATGCAGATGCCGGCGGTACGGGATATTGCGGAGCGGCTGGGCGTCAGCCCGGCAACCGTTTCCGCTGCCTGGTCGCGGCTAAGGCAGCATAAAGTGCTGGCGGGAAAAGGCCGCAGTGGCGTCAGGGTCAGTGGCAACACCGTGATGCCGCGGCCGATCCGCTTTGAAAAGATCGGCAACTATGGCGAACACATTCGCGCCGATCTGGCGATGGCCTCTCCCGATCCCGCCTTGTTACCTGACCTGCACAATGCGCTACAGGCGGCGTTGCGGTCGCCTCAACTGAATAGCTACGTTCGTGAGCCGATTTCCGCCCCGCTGTTGCAGGCGGTCACGCCGCGCTGGCCCTATGCGGCGGAAGCCTTTCTGGCAACCGATGGGGGTTTCGATGCGATGAATCTGCTGGTACAGACGCTGGTTTCACCCGGCGATCGGGTGATCATCGAAGACCCGACAGCCACTCGCCTGCTCGATATGCTGGATAACGTGGGCGCTGAAATTTTGCCGCTGGCCTGCGATGCGGAGGGACCGTTGCCTGAGGTATTAAGTCAGCTGCTCACCCGTGCGCCGGTGATGATGATCTATCAGCCACGTACCCATTCGGCTACCGGGCGCACCATCAGTGTCGGACGACGTCAGGCGCTGGCCCAGCTACTGGCGAACAGCAGCACGCTGATTGTGGAAGACGATGGGATTGGGGATCTTTCCGCCGCAGCGGGCTGGAGTCTGGGATCGCAGTTTCCCGAGCGAACCCTGCATGTCCGCTCGTTTTCTAAAGCCTACGGCCCCGATTTGCGTCTGGCGGTACTGTCGGCCACCGCAGAGATGGTAAAACGCATCCAGGCGTGGCGAAACTTTGGTGTCAGCTGGACCAGCCGGATATTACAGGATGCGGTAGCGTGGTTGCTGGAAGATGAAACGACGCAGAAGCAGGTCGCCAGCGCGCGGGATGTTTATCATCAGCGACGCGAGCAGTTGCGGCAAGCACTGGCGCAGCGCGGACTTCTGTTGCCGCCACAGGATGGGCTTAGCCTCTATATCCCGGTCGCTTCAGAGCAGTTTGCCATGATCACCCTGGCGGCACGCGGTATCGCCGTGTTACCGGGTGAGCGCTGCAGCCTGGGCACCACGCAGTTTATCCGCGTCAGCATTGCCAGCCTCAGGGATGAACAACGGGAGATGATAGCCGAGGCGCTGGTTATCGCTTCCGGCCGTGAGGCTAACGCGCGGGCAGATCTTTAACGTGATAGCGTGGCGATTCAACGTAACCTTCACGGGCGTAAAACTGATTCGCCTTGAGGCGGGAGTGATGGCAATGCACTTCCATCCGATCGCACCCGCGCTGTGCCGCCAGTGATTCAGCGTGCTGTAATAGCTGCTGGCCGACGCCTTTACTGCGTTCGCCTTCAGCGATACAGAAGTAGCTGATGCGGGCAAAATCGCCGGCCAGTGCCAGCTGTGGAATAAAGTGCATTGATAAAAAACCGAGCACCTGATTGCCGAACTCCGCCACCAGCAGCGCTTCGCTGGGATCGCTGCTTAACTGCGCCAGGCGCTGCTCAATGAAATTTTCCGTGCCGCCGTAGCCCAGCTCACTCAGTAAGGCACTCAAGGCAAAACTGTCTTTTAAATCCGCCTGACGTATGTTCATCCTGTTTCCTCAATAGCCTGGTCCTGTCGCTCTGTTATATAGCGTTGGACAAGAAAAAGCTGCAAGTAAGGTTGTTATGATTATGTTACGAGGATTTATTGTGAAGCGTCGCGCAGTTTGTGCGGCGTAGCGAGGGCACAGCGGGCAATGAAGGGAGTTTTCAGGTGATTTTTGCCATAAAAAAACCCGCCATCAGGCGGGTTTTTAGAATTCTGACTGTTAACTTACAGACTGATAACGTTAGCAGCAGATGGGCCTTTCGCGCCGTCGGTGATTTCAAACTCAACGCGCTGACCTTCAGCCAGAGTTTTGAAGCCGTTGCTCTGGATTGCAGAGAAATGTACGAATACATCTTTGCTGCCATCTTCAGGAGTAATGAAACCGAATCCTTTGGATTCATTAAACCACTTAACGTTACCTTTGATCTTAGACATCTATATTACCTTTACATGAAAAATGGACACTAAACTGTGTCGCCATCTAGTACAGCAATTGCGGAGAGATTTGTCCAGTGTCATTTGATGAAAAAGTGATAAATTTCGACTTTCTGCTTACGCATCACACTTTTCCACTTTTTGCCTTGCGAAAAAACCGCTTCCAGGGCCGGTGATTTTAACCGGTAAAATCCGTTAACTCACTGGAATCCGGATTCTTTTTGCATCAAAAGTAATTGGACTGCTTACGCTAACCAGAAAATTCCTGCCGTTCTGACTTTAGCCCTTTGACAGCAAAAAAGCGCTCATCGCGCCCTTTTTTAGCGGGTAGTGAAAAACAATGCCAACGCATTTGCCGGCTTTTTTTAACCCAGCGAGTCATCAGACCAAAAAAATTTGCCCGCTACTGACCACCTCGGGTGATTTTCAGATAATTAAATCTGCTTTTTTACTGAGTCAGATCAACCCCTCAGGCCCAGCAACCCCGCTTCAGCCGGCTATCTGGCTGCATTTCAGGCAGTCGACAATAAACATTGATTTAAATCAAAGAAGTGCTTTTTTTGCCATTCGATTCGCATTTGGCAACAAACAACGCTCGCCACAAGACACTATTTTTTGCTGCGAACGGCGCGATAATATTGTCAGGAAATAAATAAGGAACGTTTACCTGTGGTATCGATCGCGCACTAACTCAACGGATTGTTACTAAAGGGGGAGGAGAGTCAGGATGGTAATGAAAATTCGCTGCAGCCAGTGCGGGAGTGCCCGGTTTGTTTTCACTGAACGGGATGGGGAGCCTCTCACTTTTCATGGAGCCTGCTGTGCACATTGTAAAAAGCGGCTGGGAGTAAAAGATTTGCTGCCAGAGACGCGGATGGACCCAATCACCCATTGCCTGATTGGCCAGCATAAAAATGTGTCGGGCACCTGATCAAGGTGCCCGCTGAAGCCGAAAAGCGCGATCAGAAAATCAGTTTAAACACCCCTGTCAGGGTTAACAGTCCCACGATAAAAATGATGGCAATAATCCACAGAATAATTTTCATTTCCTTCTCCCTCACCAGTAAAAAAACCTTTCCCATAAAGAGTATAGCCAAAATAAAACCCTTTGCCGCTTCCCCTGATCGCCCCGCCGCCCTTGTCGGATTCAGGCGGTTTTTATCGAAATTCTGAGAGTGAGATCGCAACTGCGGATTTTACCGCTCGCCGCTTTTCGTTTTACAGAAAAATCCTGGCTAAAATTTAACCGGCAAGGCGGGCCTCATTGGTTAAGACCTGAATATGCTTAGCAAGGAGATCTTATGAGCACGATTAATACCAGCATGGGCCGCTATAGCCTCAAGGCAAAAAATAGCGGCGACCACATCAAAGGTTCTTTCGCCATCAACGATGAAGGCGGCACCCAACTCACGATGCAGGAGTTCGAGGAGCATTATCTTGATGATGTGGTGAATAACGTGATTTATCCGGTCACTGGCGGCAACCGCGAGATTGCGCGTGCGCTGCGGGAACAGATGATTAAAGCAGGTTTTGAACAGCCACATTAAGGCGTTCAGCCTCATCCTGTTATCAAGACAGCGGGCCGCATTTCGCGGCCCTTTTCCTGCCCGTAATCGCACTTGCCGTGTTGCCTTTTTCCACCCAGGATGAACTATCCCACTGAAATGGAGAACATCGTGAGCACCCTACACTCTATTAATGCCGCCCGGCTGCATCAGTTCACCGAAGCTATCTGGCTCGCTGCCGGTAGCCAGCCGGAAGAGGCACGCCTGGTGGCCGATCACCTGGTGGCCGCCAATCTGGCCGGACACGATTCGCACGGCGTCGGGATGATCCCCAGTTACATGGCATCACTGAAACAGGGGCATCTTCGACTGAATCAGCGCCCTACGCTCGATAAAGACAGCGGTGCCGTGCTGACGCTGAATGCCCATCAGGGCTTCGGTCAGGTCGCGGCCTGGGAAGCGATGAAGCTCGGCATTGAACGGGCGCAGAAACTGGGCATCGCCGCGGTCGGCCTTCATCATTCGCATCACATTGGTCGTATTGGTCACTGGGCGGAGCAGTGTGCAGCGGCCGGCTTCGTCTCTTTCCACTTCGTCAACGTGATGGGCGACCCGATGGTGGCGCCGTTTGGCGGCAGCGATCGCCGCTTCGGCACCAATCCATTCTGTGCCATCTTTCCGCGTCCACATGCCCGCCCGCTGCTGCTTGATTTCGCTACCAGCGGCATCGCCTATGGCAAAACCCGCGTCGCGTGGAACAAAGGCACAGCGGTCGCGCCAGGTTACCTGATCGACGCGCAGGGCCAGCCCACCACCGATCCTGGCGTGATGCACCAGTCACCTTATGGCTCTCTGCTGCCCTTTGGGCTGCATAAAGGCTACGCGCTGGCGACGCTGTGTGAAATATTTGGTGGTGCCTTGTCGGGCGGACGGACAACCCATCAGGCCACGTTGCAGAGCGGCAATGACGCCATCTTTAACTGTATGACCACCATCATTCTTAATCCCGACGCGTTTGATGCACCCGCGATGCAGGATGAGGCGGAAGCGTTTATTGATTGGGTGAAAGCGTCACCCCGCAGCGGCGATGCGCCGATTCAGGTTCCGGGTGAGTGGGAAGAGGCTAATCGTATCGCACGCGATCGTGAAGGGATTCCGCTGGACAGCACCAGCTGGCAGCAGATCTGCCAGGCCGCGCGGGAGGCGGGGATGTCAGAGGCGGAGCTGGCGGCTTTCCGCGCACTGGCGGTATGACGCAGGCCGGTTAACACAGCCAGCCGCTGGCAGACACGCTGCCAGCGGCTGCCGGTCAGATGACCATCGACAGCAGTAAGCACCCGATCAGGCCACAGACCGAAATGATGGTTTCCAGTGCTGACCACGAACGAATGGTTTCCCCGATAGTCAGGTTGAAATACTCCTTGAACAACCAGAAGCCCGGATCGTTGACGTGAGAGAAAATCACGCTGCCCGACCCGACTGCAATCACCATCAGTTCCGGGCTGGCGCCGCTGGTTACAATCAGTGGTGCGACGATGCCGCCCGCGGTGATCGCCGCAACGGTTGCCGACCCCAGCGCAATACGCAGTACCGCCGCAATCGACCAGGCCATAAAGATCGGTGACAGCTGGGTAGAGTGCATCATGTTAGCGATATATTTATCCACCCCGCTGTCGACCAGTACCTGCTTAAAGGCCCCGCCGCCGCCGATGATTAACAGCATCATGGCGATGATTTTGATCGAATCGCTCAGGGTCTCCATCACCTGATCCATACTGCGGCCACGGTTCAGACCGAAGGTGAAGATCGCAATCAGTACCGCAATCAGCGTTGCCATCACCGGATCGCCGAAGAACTCGGCGTAAGGCAGCAGCGCATGGCCTTTTGGCAGCAGCATTTCGGCGACCGCGCGCAGCGCCATCAGCACCACCGGCACCAGTGAGGTCCAGACGCTGACGCCAAATCCCGGCATCTCAGCTTCGGTAAAGGTTTTTGGGTTGTAAAGCCCCTGAGGGATCGGTTTATCAATGCCTTTCAGGAAGCGGGCATAGACCGGCCCCGCCAGAATCACGGTAGGAATGCCGAGCAGCGTACCGAACAGCAGCGTTTTGCCCATATCCGCATTGAACAGCGTGGCGATAGCGGTCGGACCAGGATGCGGCGGTAAAAAACCGTGGGTGACTGAGAGCGCAGCCGCCATCGGCACCCCGACATACAGCAGCGGCACGCGCGCTGAGGCAGCAACGCTAAACACCAGCGGCAGCATCAGAACAAAACCGACTTCATAGAACAGCGCGAAGCCGACGATAAAGCCGGTCAGCACCAGCGCCCACTGAATATGCTTTGTGCCGAATTTTTCGATTAAGGTGGTGGCAATGCGCTGCGCGCCCCCGCAATCAGCCAGCATCTTGCCGAGCATAGCACCAAAGCCCATGATCAGCGCCAGGCTGCCGAGCGTGCCGCCCACGCCCGCTTTAATCGACGTAATCACTTTGTTGACCGGCATGCCCTGCATCACACCGACCGCCAGCGCCACCAGAATCAGCGCGATAAATCCATTAAGCTTAAAGCGAATCATCAGCAGCAGCAGTAACGCGACGCCAATCGCCACATAGAGTAATGGCATAGGTTTTCTCCACCTTGCGCACTGAACGGCGTTCAGTGCCGGTTTGTTATCATCATCCCCTGAGGGCTACAAAACAGTGCGCCTGTAAGAATTTTTAACATTCCGACAACCGCTGTTACCGATAACATGTTAAGGGTAACATGCGCAGGAAAGCACCACCCCGCCGCCAGTGAATTTCTGTTTTGCGAAGGTGATCAACTTTTTGCAAATGCGTTATCAGAAAGATTGCCAGCGCAGGCGGCGCGCTTTTCGTTACACTCAGATTTTAGCGAAAATGTAAAAGGATGCGCTGGTGAGTGAGAATCTGAGTGAGCTGTACGGTAATCAACGAACCCTGTCTGGACGCGGCAGTCTGGATAAGCTGGTGCCGATGCTGGCGGCGGAGTCGCTGCCCACCCTGCTGTTTTGCGGACAATCGTTTTTGCAGGGACCGGCCTATGACCGCCTGAAAGCAGAGCTTAATCAGCAGATTATTGGCTACGAAATTGTCAGTCATGAAGCCTCACCCGCAGAGATTGATGGCTGGGTCGCGCGCTGGCGTGGGCATGTTGACCGCGTGGTGGCGATTGGCGGCGGCAGCGTGCTGGATGCTGCTAAAGCCTTCAGTGCGATGATGCAGCATCCGCTGCCGACCGCGCGTTATCTGGAGAAAGTGGGCGACACGCCGGTGCAGCCGGTGACGCTGCCGCTGATTGCGGTGCCGACCACCGCCGGTACCGGCAGTGAAGTAACGCAAAATGCGGTGGTCACCGATCAGCGCGATATCCAGGTCAAAGCCTCGCTGCGCCATCCGGTCTTTGTGCCGCAGGTGGCGATTCTCGATCCCGATCTGCTGAAAGGCGCTCCCGATCATGTACTGGCGACCTGCGGCATTGATGCCTTCACCCATCTGTTTGAGGCCTGGCTTTCAGGCAAAGGCAATCTGTTTACCCGCCAGCTGGCGCTGACCGGCCTGCGCCAGTTTGTTCAGGCCTGGCCGGATCTCAACCGGCATGATGCCGAAGGCGATCGGGCACGCGAGGCGATGATGATGGCCTCCTGGCTGGGCGGCGTCAGTCTGAGCAGCGCCGGGCTGGGCGTTATTCATGGGATTGCCGGTGAACTGGGGGCGATCAAACCGTTTCACCACGGTGAAGTGTGCGGACGCCTGCTGTTTCCGTTCCTCGACCAGCTGGCCGACAGCCACCATCCGCAGCAGCGCGCCTTGATGGATGAGCTGCATCCGCAGCTGTTCAGCGAGCCGACCGATTCACCGGCACGCTTCCTGAAGCAGTGGCTGCAACAGCGGGCGATTACCCCGTTCTGGCGCGATGGCCCCACCCTGACCACGGCAGAAGCCGAATGGGTGCTGGCGCGCGCCAACAGTAAAAATTCGCTGGTGAATTACAGTCGCGAACAGATGCACGCCATGCTTGCAGAGGCGTGGACGCTCACCGACTGATCCATGCAAAGGGATTAGCTGCTCCGCAGCCGCAGCCAGGCGCGACCGGCTGCGCGTCAGCCCGCCGGAGAAGCGAACGGCCCCTCGCCTGCCAGCATCTGCTCAATCACCTGTAACACCCCTTGCTGATTGTTGGCAGGCGCAAGATAGCGGGCCGCCTGTTTAACCCGATCCGGCGCGTTGGCCATGGCAAAGCTGAAGCCCGATTGTTTCAGCATCTCCAGATCGTTGCCGCCATCGCCAAACGCCAGCACCTGGTCGTGGCTGATCCCCCAGCGCTGCGCCAGCAGATTCAGGCCGTTAGCTTTGTGATGACCCGGCACAATCAGGTCAACGGAGCCGTGTCCGCTGGACGTCGCCGCCACCTTGCCCTGATGCAGATGTTCGATATCCGCCATCAGCGGTTCGATGTAGTCATCTGACAGATTCAGCGCGAATTTGAACAGCCGATCGTCGCCCGTCTCATCCAGCTGGTGAATCGGCCTGAGGCGGTGACAGTAGTGCCGCATCTTAACCAGCCAGCTCTCTTCCATGCCATCAAAGTAATAAGCACTGTTACGTCCACACAGCAGATAACGCAGGCCGGGATAGTGACCGTTTTGCAGGGTGTCGATCACCGCTTCCACATCGCGACGTTCAAAGGCACCGCAGAACAGCTCTTCATCACGATCGATAATCCACGCGCCGTTCTCCGCCACAAAGGCGATGTCGCAGGCGATCTCCGGGAAAAATGATTTGAGCTGGTAATACTGATTGCCGCTGGCGACGACAAATTTAATGTCACGGGCGGTGAGCTGCTGATAGCAGGCAAGAAAGCGGGATCGATTGTACTGCTTCTGGTCATCCAGAAAGGTGCCATCCATATCTACCGCAACCATCTTAACCGTCGTCATCATGACTCCTTACACGCGAAGGTTTTCTGAGTGGACTGTCAGGATAGCTGCTGGCGCGGCAAAACGGAAAGAGTGACGGACGGCGATTGCCATCCGTCACACCCTGGTCGGGAGCTGAGTTCGGTGACTTAGTGCAGCGCGCTACTCAGGATCAGCGAGGTAATAATGCCGGTCGCGGCCGCAATCAGCACATAGTTACCGTCAATGTAGGCCCAGTGTTCGCCACGAGGCGGTTCACGTAAGCCCCGGTCGTGCCAGTCGTTGATGCGATAGCGATCGCCGCGATATTCCGACGGGATCGCATGACCGCGGCGGAAATCGTGACCGTTCCAGGCAAAGTGATCGCGGTCATCGCGCCGGCCATCGTTGTGCCGGTCGTTATTATGTCGGTCATTATCGGCACGATCGTGCCCCCTGCCGTTGTCGTGACCGTTGCCCCGACCTTGTCCCTGACCATGATTGTCAGCGTGCGATTGACCGCCCTGCTGCCAGCGCTGACCATGATCGTCGCCCGGGCCATCCGCCAGTGCGGTGTGAGAAAACAGGGTGCTGCATGCAAAAAGTGAAGCGATAAGTGTTAACGTTGTTTTTTTCATGGTACTGCCTCCGAAGAAACGGCTATTCAGGCACCGTTGAGCATCATAGTGGCAATAATATGACGCATCAGCATCAGTAAAAGTCTTAAAAAACGGTAACTTACATACTATTACGCTTACTTATCGCTTTCTTAACAGTAACCCGATTTTGCTCCATTTTTGCCAGACGCCTTATTAACCCGAACAGCGTAACGAGCAGGCCGAAACCCAATGGCGGGATGGCGGCCAGCGGCGAAACCCGATCGCCGCTGACGGCTTCAGGCCCGGCAATAATCAGGGCATCGGCCGATGCGCTCTCTATCGCGCCGGATCAGGGCGTACTGAGAATGATTGGCGAATCCGGTAGCCGGGTAAAGTGGCTGACCAGGTAATGATAATCAGCGGTGGGATCAACATCGCTGAAGGTCTGCGGATAGAGATCTTTTGCCAGAATTTCCATGCCGATAATGTTGTACGGATGGTTATAGAAATGGTGATAGAGACCGTAGACCCGCTGTTGCTTCACCGGGGCGATCTGCGCCAGGCCGGTACGGCTCAGCAGGCGATTAAAAGTCGCGGTAATTTCAGCCTGAGTCGCCCCATAACCAAACGGCAGTACGTTGCTGTTGGGCCGTTTTGAGCCGGTCATGATGTAGACATCCGGCTTCATGGCGATGATTTTTTCCAGTGAGACAAAGCCTGAACTGCCTGGCAGCAGCGCCGAGCCAATATTTTTGCCACCTACCGCTTCCACCAGCGCGCCCCAGCCGTTATGGCCGTGGGTAAAACAACAGTTATCGCTGTTACCGGCTATCGGCTCGATAAATACTGTCGGCTTGTGCTGCACCTGCGCCACGCCCTGCTGAATCCGCTGCCAGCGCTGCTGGTAAAAATCGATATAGGCTTTAGCCTCGGCTTCGCGGTTCAGCACTTTACCCAGCAGCGTGATACCCGGCACCGTATTCTGCTTCGGCTTCAGCTCATCGTCGATGAACAGCACCGGGATATGCAGATTTTTTAAGGTCGCCAGTACACCCGACTGGGTCAGCGCCGGTTTCGCGCGCAGCTGCGCAATCATCAGATCGGGCTGCTTCGCCAGAACGCTCTCCAGATCGACCTGGCCCTGGTCATTAAAGCCCATATCAACGATTGACGTCGCTTCTGGCCAGCGTTGCTTCAGCAGATCCCAGGTCTGGGTATCCTGTTTTTTCGGCAGGTTATTCCACGCCACCACCCGCTGAAACGGATTTTGCCGGTCGAGTAACGCCAGCGCCAGAATGTCGCGACCATCCTGCAAAATCAGATGCTGCGGCTCTTTTTGCAGCGTGATGGTTTGCCCATCCAGATCGGTCACCGTGACCGGATAGGTGGTGGCCGCACAGGCGGTTGACAGCAACAATGTGGTGGCGGCAAGCAGCCTGGTTTTCATTTTCTCAGCACCCGATTAAGGAATAATAATTATTCGCGTTAACTCTAACATGCTAATAAGTAACAAAAGTAAACCATTGCTGAATAAATACGTCAGCCGGGAGGCCGATGAACATGCAGGATCGTCGCGCGAGGATATTGATTAGCGCTTGCCTGATGGGGTTTCGGGTGCGCTACAACGGCAGTGACAAAAAATGGGTGCTGGCCGCGCTGGCACAGTGGCAGCGTGAACAGCGGCTGGTGGTTCACTGCCCTGAACTGGCCGCCGGTTTGCCGACGCCACGCCTGCCGGCGGAGATTGTCGGCGGCAGCGGTGCCGATGTGCTGGCGGGACGAGCCCGTGTGGTGGAGTCTGACGGGCGTGATGTGACCCGGATTTATCTGCTCGCCGCAAATCTGGCACTCGAAACTGCACAGCAGGCCGGATGCCGCTACGCCCTGCTCAGCGATGGCAGCCCGACCTGCGGCAGTCAGGGCATTTATGACGGTCGCTTTAGCGGTCAACGGCGGCGCGGCGCGGGCGTTGCCGCCGCCCTGTTACGTCAGCACGGCATTGCCGTTTTTGCCGAACAGCAGGCGGACGAACTGCTGGCCCATATCCGCCGTATGGAAGCAGCAGATTGATAACTGGCCTACGCGGGTACCGCTCAGTGCGCCAGTGAGTAGAAGATCGCAGAGATAGCAATCAGGCCGGTCAGCACCACAAATAGGTTGCTGATTTTGCCACTGTACTGACGCATCGCCGGGACTTTCTGAATCGCGTACATCGGCATCAGGAACAGGATCATCGCAATCACCGGGCCGCCGAGCGTCTCAATCATCCCAAGAATGTTGGGATCGAGCGTAGCCACCAGCCAGGTCGTCAGCAGCATAAACAGGGAGGTCAGGCGGTTCAGCCGGGCAGGCGCCATCTGTTTACCGCGGCTGCGCAGCGCTTTATTCACCATGCCGTTAAAGCCTTCCCGCGCGCCAAGATAGTGGCCGAGGAACGATTTGGTGATCGCCACAATCGCAATGATCGGCCCCAGCCAGGCGATAACCGGCACCTGAAAATGGTTCGCCAGATAGGAGAGGATGGTGATGTTTTGCGCCTTCGCCGCGTGCAGATCGGCGGGCGACAGGCTCAGCACGCAGCTGAAGACAAAAAACATCACCGTTATCACCATCAGCAGGTGGGCGCAGGCCAGAATACGTGAACACTTTTTCTGTGCCGCGTCGCCATACTCTTCACGTTTCGCCAGCGCAAATGACGAGATGATCGGCGAGTGGTTAAAAGAGAACACCATCACCGGAATTGCCAGCCACAGCGTCATCCATAAACCGTTTCCGCTGGGCGTTGCGCTGCTCAGCGTCGTCAGCGCGGCACCGTGCCAGTGCGGGATCAGATAGCAGGCCATCAGCATCAGGACCGCGACAAACGGATAGACCAGCACGCTCATCGCTTTAACGATCATCTGCTCACCGAAACGCACAATGGTCATCAGGCCGACAATCAGCAGCAGCGACAGCAGCACGCGCGGCGGTGGTACCAGTCCGAGCTGATTGACCATCAGGCTCTCCACCGTATTGGTAATCGCCACGCTGTACATCAGCAGAATCGGGTAGATAGCGAAGAAATAGAGCAGCGTAATCAGCTTACCGGCGCCAGAGCCAAAGTGCTCTTCCACCACGTCGGTGATGTCGCCAGCCGGATTTTTACCGGAAAGCACAAAGCGCGTCAGGGCGCGGTGGGCAAAGAAGGTCAGCGGAAAGGCGAGGATCGCCATAATGATCAGCGGAATCAGTCCCCCGACGCCAGCATTGATCGGCAGGAACAGCACACCCGCGCCAATCGCGGTGCCGTATAAGCCCAGCATCCACATCGTATCGGTTTTACGCCATGCCGTATCAGCGTCACGTTCAAGCGCGCCCAGCGTGCTCGTTTGCGTGGTTTTCATCTGCTATTCCCTGTTAAAAGCCGCCGGTTATCTGACAGCCAGAACGGAAAGTGTTGCAGCGTCCGCTCCGGGCCAGACATCACTGCGTCAGCCGCATCGGCAGGTGGTATTCCGATCCGCTGGCGCAAAGGTAATCGATTGCGTGCGCCTCTTTTTACACTACCTGACGATAAAAGTTCAAGTTATGCGGCTTACTGCGCATACATCGCTGAAAAAACCGTCAGGTTGTGCGCAACGACCATAGCCGATGATGCCATTTTTCAGCCTGTTTTGCCGCACTGACGTCAGGTCATCGGCGCGATGATTGCGTCAGACGGGCTACGCTTTAGCTATGCTTCAGGCGTTACGCTGACGCTATGACACAGGAGAAGAGAATGAAAATTGCCTGCCTTGGATGGGGATCGCTGATCTGGAAATCAGGGGCGCTGCCGGTTGCCAGCCCCTGGCACTGCGATGGTCCAGCGGTGCCGATTGAGTTTGTCCGCATCAGCGAAGGCGGTGAACTGGCGACGGCCATCTGCCTGAATGCCACGCCGGTCCCGGTGCTGTGGGCCTGGCTGAATACCGCCTCACTGGAGACCGCCTGTGGCGCGCTGCGTGAGCGGGAAGGCATTCCGGAAAGCCGCGACGATGGGCTGGGTATACTGACGGTGACGGAGACGGCGGTGGGACCGCTGGCGGACTGGGCGCGTGCCAGAGGCATTGAAGGGCTGATTTGGACCGCCTTGCCCGCCTGCATCGACGGAACAGAAGGTCGCATTCCTACCCTGGATGAGGCGCTGGATTATCTGCAGCGGCTGGAAGGTGAAACACGTAAGCATGCGCGACGCTACATCGAACAGGTTCCGCCACAAATCGATACCGTTTACCGGCGCGCCTTCAGCACCCTGCCTGACTGAGTACGCGCCTCCTGCTGGCGGCAGGCGTGCCCAGACCTCATTAACGGCTTAACGCCGCCCGTCTGCCCCACCGCTCTGCTTACTGTCCGGATGCTGGCTACACTTCAGACAGGTTTCGATTTCAGGTTCCCTGAGTCTGCCCCCGCTTTGTCGCGGCGAGTCTTTTTTCATGCCGCATACACTCATCAGCAGGAGTTGAACAGATGAAAGCATTAACCTATCACGGTCCGCATAAAGTCAGCGTGGATAACGTCCCCGATCCGGGTCTGGAAGCTGACGATGACATCATTCTGCGCGTCACCGCCACCGCGATTTGCGGCTCGGACCTGCATCTCTACCGTGGCAAGATCCCCGGTACCGGTCATGGCGATATCTTCGGTCATGAATTTATGGGTGAAGTAGTGGAAGCCGGTAGCGCCGTTACGGCCGTCGCCAAAGGCGATCGGGTCGTCATTCCGTTTGTTATCGCCTGTGGCGACTGTTTCTTCTGCCATCTGCATCAGTATGCCGCCTGTGAAACCACCAACAGCGGTCGCGGTGCCATCCTTAACCGTAAAAACATAACGCCGCCCGCTGCGCTGTTTGGCTACAGCAAACTCTATGGCGGCGTGCCGGGCGGACAGGCGGAATATGTCCGGGTGCCGAAAGCCAATACCGGCCCGTTCAAAGTACCGTCGCTGTTATCCGATGAGAAAGTGCTGTTCCTCTCCGATATCCTGCCCACCGCCTGGCAGGCGGTTAAAAATGCTGAAGTGAAACCGGGCTCCAGCGTTGCCATTTTTGGTGCCGGACCGGTGGGATTACTCAGCGCCGCCTGTGCCCGCCTGGAGGGCGCGGAACAGATCTACATGATCGATCATAACGATTATCGCCTGAACTTTGCCCGCGATCGCTACGGCGTGATTCCGATCAACTTTGATCAGATCAACGACCCGGCGGGCTGGATTATCGAACACAGCGCAGGTCATCGGGGAGTGGATGCGGTGATCGATGCGGTGGGATTCGAAGCCAAAGGCAGCCTGACGGAAACCGTGCTCAGCAACCTCAAGCTGGAAGGCAGCAGCGGCAAGGCGCTGCGTCAGTGTATTGCCGCGGTGCGGCGTGGCGGCATCGTCAGCGTGCCGGGCGTCTACGCCGGATTTATCCACGGCTTCCTGTTCGGCGATGCGTTTGATAAAGGGCTGACCTTTAAGATGGGCCAGACCCACGTTCACGCCTACCTGCCGGATCTGCTTAAACTGATCGAACAGGGTCATCTGAAACCGGAAGAGATTGTCACTCATCACCTGCCGCTGGAAGATGCGGCGCGCGGCTATGAAATCTTTGAGAAGCGCCAGGAAGATTGCCGCAAAGTGATTCTGGTACCCGGCATGACCGCCACTCAGGCCACGCTGTAACCCACCTGCCCGGTGTCACCGGCTCCCTTTTCAGCCGGCAGCACCGGGCGACTATAACAGCCACGGCTTGCGCTGCAGGCTGACGCGCGGTGACCGTGGCTCCTGCAGATGTTCATCCGGCGTATCGGCGGTATCCGCCAGATTCCCCTGCTCCAGTAACCGTGCGCTGCGTGAATGGGGATGACTTTCACCGATCACCTGTTGTGAAAAAGCGCCGAACGATAACAATAAAAACAGCAACGCGCTGGCCAGCCTGATACTCATCGGTGACTCCTGGAGGGGGAAGAAGGTCGCTATGCTGCCCGAATCTGTTTGATTTTCTGTCAGTGGCAGGCAAAGTTATGTGGTGAGCGGGAACAAGCCGCTACCGGTTTAAGCGCCGTTAAAACAGCCGTTCAGGCCTGAAGGGTATCGGTCCGGCTTGCAGCTACCTCCCTTTCTGACGCCCCTTTTGCCGCAGGAGAACGCCGTTGAACCCCTATCACGATAATCAGCCGGTCGGTAACGCGCTGCCCGACTGGCAGCCGGTCACCATCCCGCCTCGCCAGCCGCTGCCGGGCCAGCATGGCAGCCTGCTGCCACTGCATCAGGACCATGCGGAATGCCTGTTGCAGGCTTTTATGCTGGCCCCGGACGATCGGGACTGGAGCTGGCTGGGCGCTGAGCGTCCGGCTTCGCTGGCGCAGATGCAGCAGTGGATCGCAGAAAAGGTAGCCGATACCGGTCTGGTGCCCTATGCGGTCTGCAACCGCCAGCAGCAGCCGCTGGGCGTGGTCTGCTTTGCCAGTATTGAAACCCGCAACGGTGCGATAGAAATCGGACACGTTACCTGGTCGCCCCTGATGCAGCGCAGCGCTCTGGGCAGTGAAGCGATTTTTTTGCTGCTGCAACAGGCCTTTTCGCTCGGCTACCGTCGGGTCGCCTGGCGCTGTGACTCAACCAACCTCGCCTCACGACGGGCGGCCGAACGACTGGGTTTTCGCTTTGAGGCGCGCTTTCGTCAGGCCATGACGCGTAAACAACGCAACCGGGATACCGACTGGCTCTCGGTCATTGACCCTGAATGGCCTGACATCCGGCGCGCCCTGAGCGACTGGCTGGCCGCCGACAACTTCACCCCCGACGGCCAGCAAATTCGTCCGCTCAGCGCCTGTTTCGCAGGAACTCACCCGCTGCCCTGACGTGACGCGCGGTCAGTGCAGGCGGCGGGTTTTCAGCGCTGCGGACCAGCGCTGTCGCTGGCAACGCGGGCAGACAGCCTGCTGCTGACCCGCAATCTGCTGCGTCTGGCCGCAGTGGGTACAGGCGTAAAGCCCGCTGTGCGGCACGGTGTCGAAATCCTGACGGTGTTCGGGCGGTAACACGCTTAAACCGGCGCGCATCTCATCATCGTCGTAGAAGTAAATACTCAGCTGACCATCCACCTCCACCAGCGCCAGCCGGATCTGCCCCAGGTGCTCGACCCCACTCTGTCGCAGCTCCATATAGAACTCATCCTCCGAAATGTTCAGATGATCGAGGCTCTCCAGCACGTATAAACCCTGTTTGATCAGCGTAATCACCTCTCCCTGAATCAGTCGCGAAAAGCGCGGGCTGCGCGCCGTCAGCATGGTGGTCAGCCGGTAGAGCGTCAGCAACACCACAAACACCATGATCACCGGCAGGACCGGCACGTCGTCATAGAAGGTCACATCGCCCGAAGCGGAACCCAGCGTCAGAATCACCACCAGTTCAAACAGCGATAGCTGACGCACACCGCGCCGGCCTGAGACTTTTAAAAAGGTGAAGACCACCAGATAGGCGATCATCACCCGTGCCACCACCTCCAACAGAAAAGTGGCCGGTTGATCGTTGAGTAAAAAGCGGTGCCAGTCGAAAGAGAACATATCCTGTGAAACATCCTGTCAGTGAAAAAGAGCCGCGACCCGCTGATCGGTCAATTAACGGCCTGCCGATCGAGGCCAGTGATTAATTAATCTTGCTGGCGCTGGATGAAAAGGCAAGCGAAGCAGCAACCCGCAGGCCGCGAAGTCTGCCCGGTTTGCATCTCATGGAAAAGGTTCACAAAGCTGAAAAGCCTGTGGTTCTGGTCACGTTTCGCTTATCGTCAGCCGCAAAACGCTGATGCTTAAATTTTCCTGATTTATAGCGGCTACATTCTGCCGCTGTGCTTTTTCTTTTTACTTCAATACATTGCGAAGAGTCTCACCTTACCTATACTTTCCAGTAAGGCTTCCACAAGGTTCAGTAACTCTACGAGAAGCCAGAACTTTTTCTCCTGCCGATAGCGCTGCGTGCTTCCACCCGCTATCTCTCACTCGTCGTCAATGCGACAGGACTCTGCGCCTGCGGCTCAGTGTCGGTTGCTTTTGGCAAGGATTGCCCGCCCGTTCAGAGTGGCATCATCGGCCAGTCTGCTTTGCATACCTGTACCCCAACCTGACCCGTCCGCGGACGGCCTGTCAGCGGGCGAACTGTTGCTGTTTTATGGGAGATGCCATGACCCCCTTTATCAGTTTCTGGCAGGCCGGCTATGAAGGTGCCGATCACGTTAATCCCGCCGGTGTTGCGCTGTCGATGAATGCGCTCAATCAACACCAGGCGCGTGCAGCAGAGGATTACGCCGCGCTGGCGCCCTTTGCTATCCGCACCGTACGCGAAAGTGCGGGCTGGCGTTTGTGCGAACGGCATGGCCGCTATGACTTTTCAGACGTGGCTGCCCGGATGCAGGCGGCGCAGCAGCAGGGCATCCAGATCAGCTGGACCTTCTGCCACTACGGCTGGCCCGACGGTGTCAGCCTGTTTGATCGCGACTTTGTCAGCCGTTTCGCCGCCTTCTGCGGTGCGCTGGCACAGTTTCTGGCCCCGTGGTATCGCACCGCGCCGGTCTATTCGCCAATGAATGAAATCTCTTTTCTCAGCTGGGGCATTTCGGTTGGCCTATTTGCCGCTGGCGACTGTACGGCAGCGGATCGGGCCGATGCAGCCAAACGGCAGCTGGTGCGCGCCACGCTGGCGGCCTGCGAAGCCATCTGGCAGGCCGATCCGCGGGCGCGCCTGTTGCATTGCGATCCGCTGATCCACATCGTTGCCGATCCTGCCGATCCCAGCAGCGCGGAGACCGCCGCGCGGATGCGCGAAACCCAGTATCAGGCGTGGGACATGCTGAGCGGCAGGCTGTATCCCGAACTCGGCGGGGCTGCGCGCTATCTCGACCTGATCGGCGTGAATTACTACCACGACAACCAGTGGGAACAGGGCTCGAATCGGCGCCTTTACTGGCATCTGGGCGATCCCCGCCGTGTGCCGCTGCATCAGCTGTTGCAGCAGGTTTATCAGCGCTATCAGCGCCCGCTGCTGCTGGCAGAAACCAGCCATGTCGGCAGCGGACGCGGCGCCTGGATCAGCCAGATCGCCGCCGAAGTAGCGCAGGCGCAGCTGGCGGCTGTCGATCTGCTCGGCATCTGCCTCTATCCGATCCTCGATCGCCCGCTGTGGGAGGAGCCAGCCTTCTGGACCCGCAGCGGCTTATGGGATCTCGATCGGCTCGGTCCCGATCCTTACGCCCGTCAGTTACAGCAACCTTATGCCCACGCATTACACCAGGCGCAGCAAACCCTGCAACATATCCAGCAATCACAACGGCATCGTCAGGAGCCCACTATGAACCCACCCGTACTCATTGTTTTCAGTCATTTACGTTGGGGATTTGTTTTTCAGCGCCCGCAGCAGTTGCTGACGCGCCTGGCGCAGCACTATCGGGTGCTGTTTGTCGAGGAGCCGGTCTGGCAAGCCGGGCCGCCAGGGCTGCATCAGAGCCAGCCGGCCGCCAATATTACGGTGATCCAGCCGCATACGGAAATTCAGGCTGCGGGCTTTCACGACAGCCAGATTGCGCCGCTGCAACTGCTGCTGGCGCCCTTGCTGGAAGAAGATGAACAGCCGCTGGTCTGGTTTTATACGCCGATGGCGCTGCCGCTGCTGACGCCGTTTAATCCGGCGCTGGTGATTTATGACTGCATGGATGAACTTTCTGCCTTTCACAATGCGCCGCGCCAGCTACAGCAGCGTGAATCCGCGCTGATGACCCGCGCCGATCTGGTGCTGACCGGCGGCTCCAGTCTGTATGAAGCCAAACGCGATAAACATCCGCAGGTGTACTGCTTCCCAAGCAGCGTGGATGCGGTCCACTTCGAGCAGGCGCGCGATCGCAGCAACCGTCATCCGTTGCAGGATACGATTCCTGCGCAGCGCCTCGGGTATTACGGCGTGCTGGATGAGCGCATCGATTTGCCGCTGATCGCCGCGCTGGCTGACTCGCATCCCGACTGGCAGATTGTTATGGTCGGTCCGGTGGTGAAAATCGATCCGGCCAGCCTGCCGCAGCGCGACAATATTCACTGGCTCGGCCAGCAGCCCTATCAGGCGCTGCCACAGTTTCTTGCCGGCTGGGATGTCTGTCTGATGCCCTTCGCCCTCAACGCCTCGACCCGCTACATTTCACCCACCAAAGTGCTGGAATACATGGCCGCGCAGCTGCCGATTGTCAGTACCGCCATCATCGATGTCGCCCGCCATTATGCCGATGAGGTGGCGGTCGCCGGCGATCATCAGCAGTTCATCGCCGCCTGTGAACGGGCCATCGCGCTGAGTGCGGCCGACCGGCTGACGCTGGCTGGCAAAATGCAGGCAAAAGTCGATGCCACTTCGTGGGACCGCACGGCAGAGCAGGTCGATCAGCTGATCCAGCAGGCGTTAAGCCGCAAGCAGTCCCTCACCACGCCCGCCGCATCGCTGGCAGAGCCGCAGGCCAACGTCAGCGCATTAACCCCGGCGATGCTGGAGAGCGAGGCGGTTCCCTGCCTGATTATCGGTGCCGGTCCGACCGGCCTGAGCGCCGGTTATCACTATGGCGAAGGCGCGGTACTGCTGGAAAAAAATGCCACGCCCGGTGGCTGGTGCCGATCGGTTGAAGATCAGGGGTTCACCTTCGATTACGCCGGTCACATTATGTTTTCGCAGGACCCGTATGTGCTGCAGCTGTATGAGATGTTGCTGGGCGACAACCTGCACTGGCAGGCGCGTGAAGCCTGGGTCTATACCGACGGCGTTTTTACCCGCTATCCGTTCCAGTCAGCGCTGCATGGTCTGCCGATTGAGGTGGTGAAGGAGTGCGTGCTGGGCGCGATTGAAGCCCGTTACGGCGAAAGCGCGCCGGTCACCGTGCCGCTGGAGCGGGCACGTCAGCGACGAGACTGCTGCGCCGACGGTGCGCTGCCTGATGAGGGCAACAGCGTTGGCGAGGTGCAGGAGGAAGAGGATTTCCAGCACTTTATCCTGCGCACCTGGGGCAAAGGCATCGCACGTCACTTCGCCCTGCCCTATAACCAGAAGCTGTGGAAAGTGCCGCTGACAGAGATGGAAACCTCGTGGCTCGGTGGCCGGGTACCGCTGCCGGATCTGGCGCAGATTATTGATGGCGCGCTGCAGCCGCTGGCGAAACCGGTCGGTCCCAATGCCCGCTTTGGCTATCCGCTGCGTGGCGGCTTCCAGGCGTTGATGTCCGGATTTCTGCCGCATCTCAAATGCCAGCTTGAAACCGGGGCACGCCTGATTCGTCTTCATCCGCAGGCGCATGTTGCGCTGCTGGCCGACGGACGCTACTACCGTTATCAGCAACTCATCAGCACCATGCCGCTGCCGGAACTGATTAAACTGATGGGCGATGAGGTACCGGAAAACGTGCAGCAGGCGGCACAGCAGCTGCAGTTTGTTTCGGTACGCTGCGTTAATCTGGGGATTGGCCGCGCTGACCTGACCGAAAAACACTGGATCTACTATCCCGGTGATACGCTGTTTCATCGCATTTTCGTCCAGGGCAATGCCAGCCCGCACTGCAATCCGCCGGGCGGTTTCGGCTTAACCTGCGAGATCACCTACAATGCCGCCAACCCGCTTCCGCTGGAGGGCGAAGCGCTGATTGAGCGCTGCCGTCAGGACTGCATCCGGGTCGGGATGATCCGCGCTGACGATCCGCTGCTCTGCGCGTCGCAGGTTGATATGCCCTACGCCTATGTGGTCTATGACCATGCGCGCAGCCGCAACGTAGCGCTGATCCGGCAGTGGCTGCTGACCCAGGATGTCCATCTCTCCGGCCGTTACAGCGAGTGGGAGTATTACAATTCCGATCACGCCTTCCTCGCCGGTAAACGCGCGGCGGAAAATGTCAGGATGCAGCACGTCAGCCAGCGCACGCGGGTCTGACCGGCGTCAGCCAGCTACGCCAGACGCTGGCTGCACTTTGCGGCTTTTAGCGACTGCAACTGTTGCAGTCGCGTATCCGCCTTATGGCTGGCGCTGAGCTTCGCAATGCCATTACCGAGACCGAAATCCCCGACGAACCCCAACAGGGTCAGCGCATCGAAACGGCCGGTGTGATCAATCTCGCCCTGCACGTCGTGCGCTTTCACGATCTCCTGATCCAGCATTTTGCAATCCAGCATCGCCGTCTCTTCCGGCGTTACCACGGCTGCCTGTGGATACTGTTTGGTGGCGCAGCCGCTTAGCAGCATTACCAGCACGCCTGACATCACTATTCTGTTCATGATTGACCGCCATCGTTTCATTGCCCTTAGCGGTATATCGGCAGCGCAACCTGCGATCGTGAATCTGTTTGCTACCAATAATGGGCGAAACCGCTACGCTAAGGTAGGATTTAGCGCGTCGGAATAAAGCGAAGCGCTTTCCGTCAGCAAAGTCAGGTTGTGAGCGGGATCGCTCCGTTTATTATTTCCACCTTATCTTTCAAATTGTTAGCCAGAATAGTGTTGTTGCTGGCAGCTGTTACAGAGTCAAAGCCTGACGCGACATTCGCCGGATAGCCCTCGCGTAAGCGAGACTATGCGCAGAACAGACGGCATTCAGGGTTTTCAGGGGACGTTTACCATGAGGTTTTTCCATGCGTTTTAAAGGATTGAATATCGGATTTTTCATTCTGATTCTGGCGATTGCGACTCTCGCCTTTTTTGAGGTGCTTTCACCCTATTTCTCGCCGATTCTCTGGGCGGCGATTCTGGCGGTTATTTTCCATCCGCTAAAAACCTACCTGCGTACCCGGCTGGGCGAACGCAACGGCCTGGCCGCCTTGCTGACCCTGCTCTGTATCTGTCTGATTGTGTTCACGCCACTGGCGATTATCGCCTCGTCGCTGGTGGTGGAAACCAATGCGGTCTATCACAAGCTCCAGACCAACTCGGCGCAGTTCCCGGTGGTGTTTGCCGACCTGTTGCAGCATCTGCCGCGCTGGGCGAAACATTACCTGGCTGAAAATAATCTGGATAACGCCACCCAGATTCAGGAGAGGCTCTCGTCGTTCGCCCTGAAGGGAGGACAGTATGTGGCGGGCAGCGCTTTCATCATCGGTAAAGGCACTTTTAGCTTTACCGTCGGCTTTGGCGTGATGCTCTACCTGCTGTTTTTCCTGCTGAAAGATGGTTCCTACCTGGTGCATCTGATTCTGGAAGCGTTACCGCTGTCGACCTACGTTAAGCATCACCTGATGGTGAAGTTCGCTGCGGTGGCGCGCGCCACGGTGAAAGGCACCGTGGTGGTCGGGATCGTTCAGGGGATACTCGGCGGTCTGGCATTCTGGTTTACCGGCATCGACGGCAGCCTGCTGTGGGGCGCGCTGATGGCGTTCCTGTCACTGATCCCGGCGGTGGGTTCTGCCATCATCTGGGTACCGGCGGCCATCTTCTTCTTTGCGACCGGCGCACTGTGGAAAGGTCTGTTCCTGGTCGGCTTCTTCGTGGTGATTGTTGGGCTGGTGGATAACATTCTGCGTCCGCTGCTGGTAGGCAAAGATACCAAAATGCCGGACTACCTGATCCTGATCGCCACGCTGGGCGGCATGGAAATCTACGGCATTAATGGCTTTGTGATCGGTCCGGTGATCGCCGCGCTGTTTATCGCCTGCTGGAATCTGCTGTCGGGCCGCGACAACCGCGAGAATATCGAAGAGATTGATGAAGAGGTGATCGAGGAAGGCAAGAAGCAGTCAGATACCGCCGCCGAAGCTGCTGCTGAAGCCGCCGCAGCGGCAGCCGATGCCGCCGCCGAAGCGGAGATCAAAGTCTCGGCACTGGCCGCCGCCGAAGCGGAAAAAAACGCCAGCGCGAGTAAGAAATAAAAAAAACCCACCTTAGGGTGGGTTTCTTTTTTCTGCAAACCAGCCGACTTAGTTGGTCGCTTTGTTTTTCAGGTCTTCAGCACCCTGCTTGGTTTTATCCCAGCCTTTCTCGGTGCCTTCTTTAGTTTTGTTCCAGCCTTTCTGCGCCCCTTCGGTCACTTTGCTGCTGGTGGCATCACTTTTGCCTTCAGCCGCATGCTCGGACTTGAGTTTCATCTCTTCGCCCTGATGCTGCGTCTGATGCAGTTTTTCTTTAGCGGTATCCGCGCCTTTATGCGCTTCCGCAACGGTGTTGTCTGTGGTGGTCGCGGCAAAGACTGGCGAAGCCAGTAAAATAGCAGACAGTGCAATAATTGTTTTCTTCATAATTCCCTCTGTATTGAATAGTTGCCGTGTCAGGTTTTAATCCTGGCATAGCGCTGCCAGGAAAGATTTAAGAATAAACCAGGAATGAAAAAGGGCCAGTTTTCGCCAGAAAAAGCGCTATTCGCCCGATATTCCCCCCTCACCATAACGCCAGTTGCGGATCGTCATCCGGTTTCACCTGCGCTTTTTGCGGTCGGGCAGCCGGTGCCGGCCGCTGCATCTGAGCCGCTATCCACTGCAGCAGCACCGCTACCACATACGCCTGCTGCTCCGCGCTGAGCGGCTGGTCCGGGGCAATCTGGTGCCATTTACTGAGACAGCCACGGCAACAGGTAGCGGTCGCATGCTGGGCGATAAACACCGGATGGCCGCGCATCGGCGTCTGCTTACCGTCGTTAGCGGGCCGGGCCGGTGCCAGCCGCCGGGCGATAAACTCTGCCGCATGCTGGCGCAGTGTCGCCTCATCCCGGCTGCGAACATAGTCATATTCTGCACGCCCCAGCCGAAAGCGCTGGCGAAACGGTGACTGCGCCAGGCGGTTAAAAAGATCGTCAATAGAGGTCATAGCATCCCGATAGCCGGCTTAATCGTATTTCCGTCCCGCCAGATAACGCACACCCTGCGGGCCAAACGCCTCACGATGCAGTTCATTCGGCTGAAGATGGAAGGTGTCGCCGGGATGATAGGTGGTATCGCTCTGTTCGGTGCTGATGGTGATATCACCACTGAGAATCAGGGCCAGCGCCTCAAAGGGATGGACATGATTATCGAGTTGCGTGGCGGGTGCGCGCTCAACCAGTACCGGCTCATCAAAACCCTGTTCGGCTAACAACGTTCTGAATTCGTGTTCCGTCATTGTTCCTCCTGCGTGTGGACCTGAACATTAGCAGTGTAGACGATCTTTATTATCAGTCGGTACGCCTGTCGCGCTGCGTAAAGTAGCGCAAGGCGGGTTGTTCCCCGGCACAACAGGTGCTGTACTTGCCGGCTCATGACTTTTGTAATGCCATAAGGATAGGCCACAGCGATGTCTGAACAGGTTAAAACCGCCCTGCTATTGATTAATCAGCGTTCACGTAAAGGACAAACCGACGCCAGCCGCGCCAGAGGGCTGCTCGCCGACTACGGCATTCGATTGCTGCAACCGGATGAACAGGATTCGCGCAGCTACAGCGAACTGATCGGCGCCTATGCGGATCGCGTTGATGCGGTGATTGTCGGCGGCGGTGACGGCACCCTCAATGCCGCTGCGCCCGGTCTGATGCAAACCGGTCTGCCGCTCGGCATTTTACCGCTCGGCACCGCCAATGATTTCGCCCGAACCCTGGGCATCAGTCCGCGTCTGGAGCAGGCGGTGAAGATTATCGCGGATGGACAACTGCGCCCGGTCGATCTTGGCGAAGTGAACCAGCATCTGTTCCTTAACGTCTCCAGCATCGGTTTTTCCGCGCAGCTGGCGCATCATCTGACGGCAGAATCGAAAAAGCGCTGGGGCGTTGCCGGCTATGCGCTGGCCGCCTTCCGGCTGCTCCGTCAGAGTCGCCCTTTCAGCGCCACGCTGATCCATCAGGGCGAACGGACGCCGATTAAAACCGTACAGATCTCAGTGGGCAACGGACGGTTTTATGGCGGCGGCATGACGGTTGAACAGCAGGCCGCTCCTGATGATGGTCTGCTGGATGTTTACAGTCTGGAATTGCAACAGAGCTGGCAGTTGATCGCGCTGCTGCCCTACCTGCGGCGTGGAACCCATGGGCGCTGGCGTAACGTGCGGGCATTTTCGACGACCGAACTGACCATTGAGACCCGTCGCCCGCATGACATTAATGCGGACGGCGAGATTGTCGGACAGACGCCAGCACATTTTCGCCTGATTGCGAATGCGCTAAAGGTGTATGCGCCGTCAGATAAACCCTGAGCCGGTGACAACAGTAGAATCAGGGCTTTTCCGCATTTTCTTCTGCGTAATCAATATGTTCTGACAGGTTAACCACCAGCTTTTTCGCCATCTCAATCGTCATGCCGAAATAGAGTGACTCCTGCTGACGTTTGGTGAAGGGTGCCTGAGGATCGTGGTAGCCAAATTGCAGCACCAGCGCCTGATGACCGGGTAACGGCCCGACATGCCAGCCGGTGACCGGATAGAAGGTAAAACGACTAAAATTATTCACTTTAAACCTGACCGTGAAAGCATAACGCTGATTGGGAGTCAGGCCAGCTCTGGTTATAAAAACGTGAGTGGAAAGCTAAGTCTGAACGAAATCCACAGAATCACAAGGGAAACGGCAGGAATAAGCGAAGCGTGAGGCAAAAGCCGCCAGCGGCTAATTTATTGATACGAAATAAAAAAGCCGTACCGGCAAACCACTCTGCGACAGCACGGCCAGAAGGTGATTATTTTTGCGGCTGCGGGATGACAGAAATGTGGCCGTTCACCTCCAGCACCGCATATTTAATCTGATCAAAACGCTCAAGCCCCTGACTGGAGCGCGCGGCTTCCAGCACATCATCAGGGCTGATGCCGGTCATTTTCATCCGTTCAGTCAGTAAATTGCCATGCTCCACCAGAATCACCGGCCCGCCATCAATCGCCTGCTCCACCACCGGAAAACGATTTTTCAGTTTCCCCAGCAGGATATCGATCGTGACCAGCGTGATAATGGTCAGGGCAGCCCCGGTGACCGAAAAATCGTCTCCCAGCAGCGCCTGCTGGGTCGCTTCACTGATAATCAACAGCAGGATTAAATCGAACGAGGTCATCTGCAGCAGGGTGCGTCTGCCGGCAATTTTGATCACCACCATCAGCACCAGATAGATACCCGCTGCACGTAATACCGTTTCCATAACGCACTCCTGTCAGGGATAAATCCATTGGGTAAAACGGGCCGGCGGACGATCGCCGCTGCTGACGCTGACGTGGACCCGGCCAGGACTGCGCGGTTGCAAACCGAGCCAGATAGCGTGATCCGGACCGGTATCACGCGACGAGAAGGTCAGCCGCAGATCGCTGCCGATGGTGATCGCCTCCAGCGGCTGCGGCTGCAGCGTCTGGATCTGCAAATTATCCAGCGCCCCGCTACCCAGGGTGACGCTGAACTGCTCCGCCTGTGGCGACCGGAGCCGGATGGTCATATCCATGTTGCTCTGAACCCGGCCAAACCGCTCATATTCCACCTGAATCGCGCTATCCGGCGACTGGGTTGTGCCATTACTCAGCACCCCTTTTGAAAAAAGTCCGCAGGCACCCAGAATCACCAGCAAGATCAGGAGGTACTCGCCGACGCGCTGAATCAGCCATTCGCGGCGTATCCAGCGAACATCTTCTTTGATCGGGTAATCCCGACTGCTGATATGATCTTTTTTCACTGTGGCATCGTCTCCTGTCTGCACAAACCAAACTGAACGCTGACTAAAGCATAGCGGGAGTCCGATTATTTACCGCGACGTTCAATCCAGAACGACCAGCTGTGGTAAAGCAGCGTCAGCGGCATGGCGATCGCCGCACCCACCAGCACAAAACCCTGGGTGGCCGGGGCCGATGCACTGTCATTGATGGCGAAATGGTACGGCACTAACCAGGGATAGAGACCACACAGCAGGCCGATAAACACCGCAGCTATCAGCATCAGCGTCACAATCAGTTGCACCAGCGGTCGGGCGCGCCACAGCGCCAGCGGCAAAGCAATCCACAGCATGACAATCGCCACGCCAGCCACTTTACCCAGCGGCCGCTGCCAGCTTTGCTGCCAGAGGTCGGCGTTAAGATAGAGCTCAAGCAGAAACAGCATCAGCGCCAGCAGCCACCACAGCCAGCTCTGCGCTTCGGCCAGCGGCTGAACCTTCTCCCCGATGCGCCAGCCGATCCAGCAGCAGGCCAGCAGCGAATTGATCGCCACTAAGCCTGCGCCGCTGATCAGCGGAACCAGGCTGAGCCCGTCAGGCAGGCCGCTATGCGGCTGAGCGCTGATGATCATCCCGGCGCACCAGCCCTGAATAAAGGTCGCCAGGGCCGAACTGCTGGCCATGATACGGTCGAGCCAGTGGCGCAGCCGGGTGCTGCTCTGGGCGCGATACTCCAGCGCCATCGCCCGCACCACCAGCGCCAGTAACATAACAAACAGCGGCGCGCTTAACTCACTGAGCAGCAGACTGTAGACCGGGGGAAACAGCGCCAGTAAACCGCCTGCGGCCAGCACCAGCCAGGTCTCATTAGCATCCCAGACCGGCAGAATGCTGTGGGTCATCAGTTCACGCTGCTGATTATCGTGAAACCAGAAGAACAGCATACCCACGCCGAGGTCGGTGCCATCCAGCAGCAGATAGAGCAGCAGCGAGAAACAGATGATCAACGCAGAGAGATCGGCCATGACGAACTCCTAATTGGGCGTTTTCAGCTGAATGACCACCGGGTTTCCCGACGGCAGTTCACCTTTAATCCGGCGCAGCAGATAGTGTAAGCCGAGGGCAAACACCAGCGCGTAGATCAGCAGTACCGCCAGAAAAATGCCCAGCGTGGTGCTCAGCGCCAGCGGCGACACGCTCTGAGCGGTGCGCACCATGCCGTAGACCGTCCACGGCTGCCGCCCGACCTCGGTGACCACCCAGCCCGACAGCAGCGCGACAAAGCCCGCTGGCGTGAGCCACGTCAGCCAGCGCAGTAAGCGCCACGAAACCGGCAGCCGTCCACGCCAGCGCTGCAGGTTCGCCACCAGCGTGGTCAGTAAGATCGTCATCCCCAGCCCCACCATCAGGCGAAAGGCGAAAAAGACCGGCAGCACCGGCGGGATCGCATCGGCGGGAAATTCACTCAGGCTTTTAATGTGGCCGGAAAGATTGTGCCGCAGATAAAGCGATCCGAGATTGGGCAGGCTGATCTCCAGATGGTTGCGCTGCGCCTGTTGATCCGGCACGGCAAACAGCCGCAGCGGCTCGCCCTCACCCGGCGCAGGCGGATGCCAGCCGCCTTCGATGGCGGCCAGTTTGGCGGGCTGATAGTCGCGGGTATTTTCACCGTGCAGATCGCCGAGTACGATCTGCACCGGAACGGCGAACAGCAGAAAGGTCAGCGCGCTGTTGAGCATCAGTCGCGACGCGGCCTCCGCCTTGAAATGCCGCAGCCGCCAGGCCGCCACGCCCATAATCAGCACCGCCACGGCAATCAGTGACGCCATCACCATATGGCTGAAGCGCCACGGAAAGGAAGGTGACAGCAAAATCGATTGCCAGCTGTCAGCGAGAAAAACGCCGTTCTCATCGCGGGTGAAGCCGACTGGCGTATGCATCCATGAGTTGGCCGCCAGTATCCAGAACGCGCTAAGCAGCGCCCCGAACGCCACCAGACAGGTGACGGCAAAATGCACGCCAGGACGGATGCGGTTAAAGCCAAACAGCATCACGCCGGTCAGCGCCGATTCGAGAAAAAAGGCGACCAGCACTTCGTAAAACATCAGCGGACCGATAACGCCACCCACCTGATGAGAGAAGCGCGCCCAGTGGGTACCGAACTGAAACTCCATCACCACGCCCGAAACCGCGCCAATCGCCACCGTCAGGGAGAAAATCGTCAACCAGAAGTGCAGCGCATCACGGGCAGCCTGCTGTTTTCCCCACAGCCAGCGCGCTTCAAACCATACCAGAAAAGGGGCCAGCCCCAGCGTCAGTGCCGCCAGGGTAATATGCATCCCCATCGTCAGCGCAAACTGCGCCCGGGCAATGATCAACACCCAGTCGTTCTCATTCACGATCGGACGTACCCTTAGCGACGTGCGCAAGCGGGCCATCGCCAGAGAGGACCAGGCGCAGAGGATGAGTCCGTTCTGTCATCAGAATGTCTCCGGTTATAAGCACGTTCACCGGCTACTGCTGAAATATCAGCAACGCAAACGGTTTTTCGCCGGGGCGACGTATTTAACAAGGTATTATCAGCGTAGCGAAGAAATATAAAGGCAGCTAGTTAAGGATTGGTCGGAATAAAGAATCCGGGCCATCTCAGGATTATCCTGAATTGATAATGACGTGACTCAAGGTATGAAAATGATTATTTTCTGCGTTGGTTATCGCTGCGCTTAAATAAGATTAAGCGCAGCGCGTTAATAAGCTGCCGCGTCATCTCTCCGCGGTCTCTGCCGCTACAGCCAGCCTGAACGGCGGAGTTTTGCCCACAGTCCGCCGCACGCCAGCAGCGTGATGCCCACCGCCAGCGGGTAACCATAGAGGGACTTCAGCTCCGGCATATGTTCAAAGTTCATGCCATACATGCTGAATACCACGGTCGGGATCACCAGAATCGCGCCCCAGCCCGCCAGCTTTTTTACCACCTCGTTCTGCTGCACCGTCACCAGCGCCAGATTGACCTGCATGGCGCTGGTCAGCATCTCGCGCATATCCTCAGCGTCGGTCACCACATGACGTGCGTGATCCTGCACGTCGCGAATATAGGCCCGCAGCGGACGGGGGATCAGATCTTCATGCAGGTGAATAAGCTGGTTACAGATCTCCTCCAGCGGCAGCGCCGCGTTACGCAGCGTCAGCAGATGACGACGCAAGGTGTAGACCGCCTGCACCGACTGACGATCAAACTCGCTTTTGAACAGATCGTTCTCCATCTGCCCGACCCGCTCATTCAGCGAGGTTGAGAGTTCAGCATAGCGATCAACAATAAAGTCGAGCAGGCAATAGAGCGGATAACCAGGTCCCAGTTTAAGCAACGCCGGATTCTCCGCAGCCCGCTGACGTACCGGGGAGTAGCTCTCCGAAGCGCCGTGACGGATGCTGATCAGAAAGTTTTTTCCGACAAAGAAATGGGTTTCGCCCAGTTCGCAACTGTCATCTCTGGCGCGTACCGTCTTGACCACGATAAACAGCGATTCGCCATAATGCTCAATTTTCGGCCGCTGATGGGCGTAAAGCGCATCTTCAACCGCCAGTTCGTGTAGCCCGAACTCCTCTTTAATTTTCGCCATGAATGCTGGATCAGGCTGCCACAGGCCCAGCCAGATAAAGGCATCCGGCTGTTTAATTACTTCACTGATCTGCTCAACATCCACCTCTTCGCCTGCGCATCCCGGACGATAGACCCTGCTGCTTACGATCATCTTCTGCATTCTCCCTTTATCGGTATCAGCAGCTTAGTCAAAGCCGGGCCGGCATCCTAAGAAAAACGGTAAAGATTTGCTGCAACCATTAACGCGACCGGCCTTACCACTTCACGCCTAAGCCGGTGGAGAATGTGCCTTCATTCAGGGTGTCCGGCGTGCCGCTGACCAGGTTGCGGTGATAGCCCAGATGCAGGGTTGACCAGGAGGTCAGGGTATAACGCAGGCCCACCTCCGCATCCAGCGTAAATACCCCATCATCATCCAGCGAATGGCCGACGTCGCCGTTACTGTAGAGCGTGACCGATTTGCCCAGCAGGTAACGCTGGTAGCTCCAGCGCACCGACGCGCCAAAATGATTCTCCTCGCGGCCATCGCTGTAGCCATAGCCAAAAGCGCCGCCCAGTATCGACACCGAGAACGCACTCAGTTCGGTATCCCACAGCTGGTAGCCGGGACCGGTGCCAATCAGAGCCTGACGCGAAAGATCCTCTACCCAGTCGCGTTTGTAGGTGGCGCGGGTTTGCCAGAAGAACTGCTCTCTGAACAGGTAATCAAAGGCGTAGCGCAGGCTGTAGTTGTCGGTATTGACGTCTTCATTTTCCTGCTCGCGGTTGTAGGTTGCACCGATATCGTGACGCCATTTGCCCTGCGCCAGTTTGGTATTGAGGGAAAAACTGTAATCGTCGGTTTTGGTCGAGGCTTTTTTGACCTTCATGCCGGCGTCGATATTGCCGGTCCACGACAGCTGATCGGTGCGCACTTTGGCTTTCATAAACTCATCGATACGCTTTACCGAGACTTTCTCTTCGCGCTCATTGCGTTCCACCCAGACATAACCCGGATCGGAGGAGGAGAGCCGCACCTGATAGTGCTCGCCGGTCTTTTTGTTTTCGACGTTGACCGGATTATCGCTCGCCAGGGTACTGACCACATTCCAGTCGAGGGTCACCGTGCCGGCATAGGCGGTCTCGATCGCCAGTTTACCGTCGCTCAGATAGCGCACCGTGCCGGTCAGCCGGTCGCCATTATTCAGCCAGACGGTATCCGCAGCGGCCTGCTCTGCCCATCCGGCACAGAGGCCCACCACCAATAGCGGACTGATGAGGTGTTGCTTCGGGCCAGTGATGCGATGCATAGCGTTCCCTGTTAAGGCGTCGTCGTCTTTTACGGGCAATGAGGCACCGCTGATTCAGGCTTAATAATTAAGACTATATCGCGCCGATATGCAATGCCGCTTAACAGGCACCGTTTATCAGTTGGCCACTGCAGCAAAAATAAGCGAAGTGCGGAAAAGGTTATTAACTTATTCGTTATTTGCATAATCCGCGATCTTTTCCAGGATTAAGGAGGTAACCCGAAACAGAAATAAAGGAGGCAACATGAACGAAGAATTTAAAAAGTGCATTGAGGCCTGTTATCTGTGTGCGGCGGCCTGCGATAACTGCGCGGCGTCCTGCCTGCAGGAAGAGAACCTTGAGATGATGCGAAACTGTATCCGGCTGGATATGCAGTGCGCCAATATCTGCCGTCTCGCGGCACAGTTTATGACCCTGCAAAGTGAGTCGGCCCGCCAGCTCTGCCAGCTGTGTGCTGAAGTCTGCCAGCAGTGCGGCGATGAGTGCGGTCAGCATCAGCACGATCACTGCCAGCACTGCGCTAAAGCCTGTCACCACTGCGCTGAAGCGTGCCGTAACATGGCCGCCTGAGCGTCCTGATACCGGCATCGCCCCTGTGCCTATCGGCCAGGGGCGAACAGCCCTGCCCGATAGAGCCGGTCTGAAAACCGCACAAATTACCTGCGCTGCCGCCTTTAATCTCTGCGTCACTTACCCTACACTTTTATCTGTTGCACTAGATAATCAAACACAAGGTAAAAAGATGAGCAGCGAGTCTCGTGCCGACATCGGCAAACAACTGTCGTTCGCCCTGTATGGCGCGGCCAGCCGGATGAACCGGATGCATAAGCCCTTTTTAGATCCGCTCGGCCTGACCTTTCCGCAATATCTGGTGATGCTGGAGCTGTTCAGCGAGACGCCGCGCACCGTGGGCGATCTGGGTATGAAACTGGGCATGGATACCGGCACCATCACGCCGGTTCTCAAGCGCCTGGAATCGGCTGGCCGGATCGTGCGTACCCGCGATCGTCATGATGAGCGGCGCGTTCTGATTACGCTGACTGATGAGGGTGCCGCGCTGCAGCAGACGCTGTGGTCAATCACCGACAGCATCAAATCCGCCTGCAACATGACGGATCAGCAACTGGCTGCGCTGCGCGACACCCTGCTCAACTTCGCCCATCCGGCGTAGTCATTACTCTCAACCACAACGAGGCAGACGATGAATATCAGCATTATTGGCGCAGGCAATATCGGCGCAACCCTGGCACGTAAACTGGCCGCCGCCGGTCACCGTATCCGGCTGGCTAACTCACGCGGCCCTGACTCTATTCAGGCACTGGCAAGCGAAGTGGGTGCCACGGCAGTAACGCGCGAGGCTGCGGTTCAGGATGCAGAGGTGATTATCCTGGCGATCCCGTTTGATAAACATCCGCTGATGACCAGCCTGTTAAACGCCGCGCCGTCAGAAGCGATCATTATTGATACCAGCAACTACTATCCGTTCCGTGACGGCGATATCGCGGCACTCCGGAATGGTCAGACGGAAAGTGACTGGGCCAGCGAGCAGCTGCATCGTCCGGTGATCAAAGCGTGGAATGCGGTGCTGGCGGCAACGCTGGCCGATAAAGGCCAGCCGGCGGATCAGCCCGGACGTCTGGCGATCCCGGTAGCCGGTGACGATCCGCAGGCCAGAGCGGTCGCGATGTCACTGGTCGAGGCGACCGGTTTTGATGCGGTTGATGCCGGATTGCTGAATGACTCATGGCGTCAGCAGCCGGGCACGCCCGCCTACTGTACCGAACTGACAAAGCCGGCGCTGATTGCCGCCCTGCAGGCCGCCGATCGCCAACGCGCGCCGCTCAACCGCGATGCGTTAATCAAAGAGTTTATGTCTGCCGGAGAGCTGACACACGAGGCGATCGTGGCGCGCAACCGGGCTGTGACGGCCAGAAAGGAGTAAAGAGCAAAGCATGACCCGATTAAACGCAGCGGTGTCCTGAGCCGGTATGCTGAGTTTCAGACAGAGGATGCAGCGACGTCGCTTGTAGCGGGGATTTCTGCCGATACCGCGCCGCAGCAGAGGCAGCGCGTCCCCTCTGAATGCAACACTCAGCCGTGGGAGTGGATCTCAGCGAGTCGCTGATCTCTCACGGCTATGCACCGTTTACGACAGGTCGTGCAGCGCTTTGCCGGACGGCGGGCTGATGATGAAGTCACTAAAACCGATCGCCAGCCCCTGGCGTTCGGGTGAGCAACCCATCACTCCGACAAAGCGCCGCGCATGGCCTGGCCACGGACAGAGACGTAACAGCGGCCAGTGCTCACCATCACTGGAGTACTGAATGCGCAGCGCCTCATTAACCAGCGTCGCCCGCAGCCAGAAGGTGCGCGGATCGCCGGGAAACAGACCGGTTGACCAGTCGGATCTTTCGCGCGTCACCACACAGCCCATCGCGGGCTGGTCATCATTAAATTCAATTCCCGCCTTAACCCAGTGCGTCTCATCATCCTGAATAAACAGCCCGGCCTGATCGTAGAGCTGGCTGAAATCCGCCCTGACCTGCACCTGTACGGTAAAGTCCTCATCGATCCAGAATCCATAAGCGTGCCCGCTGTGCCGCTCAAAACCGTACCAGGTGCGCTGCCAGAAATCGCTGTTAAGCGCCGTTTCGAAGCGTAGTTGATCTTTTTCAAGGCGGTGGTGCGGTGGCGGGTTAATCCAGACGCCACCCTGATGGTTAAACGAATCGATGACTGTCATTACGTCTCCTGTTGAGGTGGACTGGCCGTGCAGAACTCTCCTCTATCTTAGCGGCCTTCAACTGATGCGTCGCTGAAGCGCTGATGATGGAAAGCGATTCGCAAAGTCTGTATTCGCGTTCGCTATTGGCCTGGGCCAACGCAGCGACAATATTATTTTCATTATTGAGTGGTCTTATATTTCCGCCAAATAAGCCTTTATTATGCAGGATGTTAAGCTAAAAATATTTCATTTTGTTAATATACTGGCGTAATTCAGGTTCAGCAGCCAGGATTAATTCGTCTGAGGCGATGACCTCACAAACGAATAAGGAGAAATCACCATGGTAGATAAATCACAAATTTTAGACCACGCTCAGGTCGTTGATGTTAATGGTGAACACGTAGGGATTGTTGACCATTTTGAAGGCGATGACAAAATTAAGCTGGCAAAAAGCGATCCTGAAGCGGGTGGACAACACCATATTATTCCCTTTAGCTGGGTGAAAGAGGTGGATGATAATAAAGTCATTCTCTCCAAAGCGAAGGCAGATGTTGAAAGCGAGTGGCAATCTGCCTGATTCGCTGGCCGTGGCCCAGGCCACGGCACTGCTTTTCGTGGCAATGCAATTTTATCTTCAACATTATCTCTCCCCACAACTTACCCTCATAACGGGCAATCCATAACACTCATCCCCTCAGCGATCGTTAAATCCACTCCTCAAATAAGCAGACAACTTTTATCGCCATTAATATTCAGAAACAGATATTCAAAGTATAAGACGACGTTTAATTTTCTATCCCGCTGTGCTAAGAATAAGCTGTCTTAAAATAAACCCCCCAGCCCCAAACACCCTTCAAACCAAAGCGGCCTTCAGGATATTTTCACTGCTTTCGGCACTATCAATACAATGCCGCTGCTGTGGCTGGCCTGACATCAGAAACGGGTAACGGCTTCAGCCACAACAACGTCGCCGTGATCGGGCGATGATCGGCTGGCCTGATGCCACAGATACAATGCCCTGCCCGCTTACCGGGCAGCTAATGCGATGCGGTCGCCGGGAAGATATTCATCATCGGCGCGGTCGTGACCGGGTAGCTGACCAAAAAGTTTTCTTTCCTCCCTGCTAATAAAGGATTCACCATGAAAAATGCCCTGATCGTGATTGATATTCAGAATGACTATTTCCCCGGCGGAGCCTTTCCGCTTGAGGCCGCCGAAGAGGCGTGCAAGGCGGCCGTTAACGCGATTGATGACGCGCGGGAAAAGGGATGGCTGATCGTCGGCGTTCAGCATATCGCCACGGCTGAAGCGCCGTTTTTCCGTCCGGATACCGCAGGCGCCGCGTTTCATCCTGATATCGCGGCGGCGCTGGAGAATGCACCCGTGGTGGTTAAGGCGGAAGCGGACAGCTTTTTTAACACCAATCTTGAATCGTTACTCAGCGAACACGGTATTACCGATATCTATCTCACCGGCATGATGACCCAGCACTGTGTGACGCATACGGCGCTCTCACCCCAGAGCCAGGCCATGAAAGTCCACATTATCGCAGCAGGCTGTGCCGCGCCTTCCCGTGCGCTGAGCGATCTCGCCCTCTCCGGCCTACGTGTCCGGTGTAGCGTGGAGTAACAGGCACTGAACTCAACCGCGCCAGGTTCAGGCAGCGGAACCCACATTACCCCGATCAGACCGCCGGTATGCCTTCCACCGGCGGTCTCTTGCCACAAAGCGGCCCGCCACCATTGAATCAGCGTCAGACGCCCAGCATCAGCGGTTATCCGCCGGCTCAGGCAGCCGGGCAATTACCTTAATTTCAAAATCAAAACCCGCCTACCGCGGTCCAGTTCGGGTAAGACGCCTCTGTCCATATTTCATTTTTAATCTCCAGCACGGTGGCAAACTGGTTTTTGCTGCCAGGAAGCCTTTGCCGAACAGGGATTGGCCGCCGCCTCAGTCCGCCAGCGTCGGGCTCACCCGCGGTGCGCTGTATCATCATTTCGGTGATAAAAAGGGGCTGCTGGCCGCGGTGGTGGCGCAGGTCGACAGCGAGATCGCGCTGCGTGCCAGAGAGGTGGCCGCTAGCGCCGATTCGGACTGGGAAAAACTGATGCGGGAGGGTGCCGCTTACATTGAAATGGCGCTCGACCCGGAAGTGCAGCGTATCGTCTTGCTGGATGGCCCGGCTTTTCCTGGCGATCCCGGCCGCTGGCCGAGCCAGAATGCCTGTCTCGACGCCACCCGCAGCGCACTGGCGGAAATGGCCGCAAGCGGCGCGCTCAGGCCGGTCGATACTGAAGCGGCCGCGCGCTTACTCAATGGTTCGGCTTTTAATGCCGCCCTTTGGGTCGCAGTGAGCGAGAACCCTGCCATCACGCTGCCAAAAGCGATTGAAGCCTTCAGGCTGCTGGCGAGTGGATTGCTGTCGACCAGCAACAGGCTGCTTTGTGTCACTTTTTCGCTGGCCTATTGCTATCATCGGGTCACCCGCAAACGTCTCCGTCACCAGACCCGCCGCTAAGGCACATATGCCTGACTGTCATGTTCCGGCGATCACGCCGGCTGTGGAAAGCGCAGCGTGAAGCGCGTGATGCCGTGCGCACTCTGCACCTCACAACGTCCCTGATGGCGTTGCATAATGCTGCGCACAATAGCGAGCCCTAACCCGCTGCTGCCCTGATGCCGTGACGCATCGGCGCGCCAGAAACGATCAAAAACGCGTGCCTGCTGGTCAGCGCTCAGCGTCGGGCCGTGATTTTCCACCACCAGTTCGACCGCCGATGGCAATACCCTGCTACTGATTCTCACCGGCGTGCCGGCATCGCCATAGCGCAGCGCATTGGCCATCAGGTTGGCCAGCGCGCGTTGCAGCAACAGCGGATCGGCCTGCAGTTCACCGTTTAACGCCATCTCCAGCCGCATCGCTTTTTCCTCCGCCATATCGTCGAAATAGCTCCGCAGCTTCTCGCCCAGCGACGCCAGATCGATACGCTGTTCATCCCGTGCCTGACTGGCATCTTCCGCTCTGGCAAGAAACAGCATGTTGTCGATCATCTTCGCCAGCCGTTCCAGTTCTTCGTAGTTGGAGCCGAGCAATGCCTGATAATCACCCAGGCTGCGGGTCTGGCTCAGCGCCACTTCGGTCTGCCCCAGCAGCGTGCCGATGGGCGTGCGCAGTTCATGCGCCATATCCGCCGAGACCTGACTCAACTGCTGATAGCCGGTTTCGAGGCGACTCAGCATCTGATTAAACGCCGCCACCAGCGGCTCTAATTCCGCCTGCGCCTGTCCGGGCATCCGTCGTGCTAAATGACGCACATCGATCGCTTCCGCCTCTGCCGCCAGGCTGCGCAGCGGCGACAGCGCGCGTCGCACCAGCCAGATGCTGATGGCCGCCACCAGCACGGCCGCCAGCGTGGTCGCCAGCACTATCTGGTCGCGGTAATGCTGCAGAGTCTGGGTGCGGTCGCGCATCAGGCGGCCGGTCACGATCTCAATCTGGCCGTTGCCATCGCGGGTTGGTGCCAGCGCCGCCGCCGAGATAAACGGCGTGCCGCCTGCGCTGACAAGATGATGCACCGACGACAGCGTCAGCGGCTGGTCAGCCGGAATCGGCGTGATGGCAGGCAGAGGACGCTGTCCCGGATTCACCACAATCAGCGGCGGCTGGCCGGGAAACCGCAGCACCAGCAACGACTCGGTATTGCCGAGCATGTTGGCAAACAGGCGGGGTTTTTGCTGGATCAGCGTGATGGCATCTTCATCGCGCAGCAGCGTACGAATCTGATCGATGCGCGTCAGCAGGGCGGCATCGTCCCGCACGCTGATTTGCGTTGCCAGTGAGTGATAAAGCGCGTAACCACAGAGTGAAAAAATAACGATCACCGTGACGCTGAGCATCAGCGACAGACGCAGCGTCAGAGAATGGCGCTTCACGCTTCGGCTTCGCAGCGATAACCCACGCCATGCACGGTGTGAATCAGTGGTTGAGCAAACGGACCATCAATTTTCTGACGCAGACGCTTCACCGCCACATCAACCACGTTGGTGTCGCTATCAAAATTCATGTCCCAGACGCGGGAAGCGATCAGCGTCCGGGTCAGCACTTCGCCCGGATGCAGCAGAAACAGGTGCAGCAGGTTGAACTCTTTGTTGGTGAGATCGATGCGCTGGCCACCGCGCTCGACGCGGCGTTTAAAGACGTCGAGCTGCAAATCGGCCAGCGTGAGAATGTCCG
Organism: Pantoea sp. USHLN298; assembly: GCF_037149395.1. NCBI lineage: Bacteria > Pseudomonadati > Pseudomonadota > Gammaproteobacteria > Enterobacterales > Erwiniaceae > Pantoea > Pantoea sp. USHLN298. Next base: position 233,846 of record NZ_JBBCRO010000001.1, on the reverse strand, counting down.
GCAGCTTCTGCTGGCTGCCGCGCCGCAGTTGAGTACGGACGCGCGCCAGCAGTTCGGCAAAGGAAAAGGGTTTAACCAGGTAATCATCCGCGCCCAGCTCCAGTCCTTTGATGCGATCTTCCAGCGTGCCTTTGGCGGTCAGGAAGATCACCGGAGTGTGGATCTGTTGATCCATCTCCGCCATCACCTGCCAGCCATCGATGCCGGGCAGCATCACGTCGAGCAGGATCAGATCGTAGTGATGCTCACGGGCATAGAACAGACCATCCACGCCATTGTCCGCCACGTCGACGATGAAGCCGGCTTCCGTCAATCCTTTGCGCATGTAATCACGCGCTTTGGCCTCATCTTCAATCACCAGAATTTTCATGCGCCTCTTCCCGCGGGTTGTTTTCAGGGCTGTGCCTGTTGTGCGGCTTGCTCGATCAATTTTACAACATCCTCAGGATGTGACTGATAGACCGAATGGCTGGCACCGGCAATTTCTACCGTATGGCTGTGCGCACGTCGGGCGTACATCCGCTCCAGATCGGGACTGATAATTTTGTCAGCTTTCGCCACCATGTACCAGCTGGGCCGGGTTTTCCACGCCGGATCGGCAATGTTAGCGGTGAACACCGCGGAGTTGGTTGGCATCTGCGCATGTGCCTCAAAGTCAGCCTGCGCGGCGGGCAGGTCGGCAGCAAAATCGCTGTGATAATACTGTGGCGCAATCGTCAGATAGCCATCGGCCGATCGGGCAAACGGATGGGCGCTGTTGGGGAATTTTTTCCCGTTGCTGGCCTCGGTTTCGCCGTTGTCCAGCGCATGAGCGGCAATGTACACCAGCCCTGCCACTTTACTGTCGTTACCCGCTTCACTGATGATCGCCCCGCCGTAGCTGTGGCCGACCAGAATCACCGGCCCATTCTGCTGATCGATAATCCGTCGCGTTGCCGTCACATCCTCTGCAAAACTGGTCAGCGGCTCCTGTACCAGCGTCACCTGATAGCCGTCATGCGTCAGCCGATCATAGACCGGCCGCCAGCCCGCGCCGCCAACAAACGCGCCGTGTACCAGCACAATATTTTTTACCGGCTGCGACTGCGCTTGCGCCTCACCGCCGGCGACAGCCAGCAGCATACCCAGGGCCAGGGTGATGGTATTCAGTTTCATTGTCATACTCCTGATTGTGAAAGTTCACCTTCAGAATAAGCAACCGGCCCTGACATCAGGGTGAGCGAGTAATGACAAAAGAATGACAGCGGCAAGCGGACGGTTGTCGCGGCCCGACCACGGATGAGCTATCTGGTTCTGCTGCAGCAGATAAAGGGCTTAGCGGTTTCAGGGAGAGTTCACCGGGGATTAAGGTCAGCTCATCTGAAAGGACTCGCTGAATGTCTGAATAAACGTCCGCTTCGGGCTGCGAGTTCTGCTGCCCCGGCCGCGCCTCACTTTATCCTTTATTTTTTCGGCTGTTATGGCTTCATCGCTGATTAATACCATGCCACGGCTTTCAACCCTGGCCAGCCAGCGACTGAAATCTGGCTGATATCAGTCGCTACTGAACCAGGGTTAATTCAAACAACGCTGTAGCAAAGGTTAAAGGGTGTTACTTCTGACTTTGCTGTTGATTTTCCGCTTCTTTCTCTTTTTTCTTAGCCATGTGATGACCTACCGCGCAGCCAGCAGCGGCTCCTGCAACACCGTGATGGGCAACATGACCAGCGACGCCGCCGACCGCCGCCCCTTTCAGGCATCCCTTCGCCTCAGCCTGCATGCTCATGCCGAAAAGGAGGCCAGCAACCATGATGCCAAACGTTAACTTCTGCATATTTTTTTCCCTGTAATAACTGGCGTGTTCCAGTCAGGTACAAGCATAGCCAGTGAAAAGCTGACTTCCTGCAGGAATGGCTAAAACTCAAACTTGTTTACCAGTGGTTACGTTTATCACCGACCCGGCGGGCTTTTCAGGCGTTTGACGGGTAATCCTCTCTGGCTGGCGCGCTGACGGGCAACGCCCTTATCTGGCCGAAAGCATCACCACGCTATCGGGAAGTCTGATCTGGCGGCCGTTCCACCTCGCCAGCGCCCTGGGTATGCATGAAGATCACTACAGATCTTTCGTCAATATCTCGCTATTGTCCGCCAGGATATTAAGTACGGCATTCACATATCTGTCCCTGTTTCCCTGGTGCCACATCACACAGAGCGGCAGCCCTTCAATTTCCATATCATTGACCGGTGCCAGCGGCAGGTACTTTACGCCATCCGCGTTCATGTTGCGGTAAGAGGAAGGAACGAGCGCCACGCCCAGCCCGGCAGCGACAAAGCTCAGGATGGTCTGTTTTTCCTCGGCATACTGCGCAATCACCGGATATCGGCCCGCCGCTCTGAACAGGTTCATCGTCAGGTCATGGCTGTGAGGCCGGGTGCGTCTTTCCGGCACGATGACGGGCTCGTCGCAAAAATCGTCGATGCTCACCTGCGCGTAATCCACCAGCCGGTGATGCGCCGGCACCGCCAGCACGCAGGTTTCATTGGCAATAAAGCGCGTGGTCAGGGTGACGTCGGTCTGTTCTGGCGGCCGGACAAAGACCAGATCCAGCCAGCCGGAGGTCAGTCGTGGGATCAGGCTGTGCGATTTATCTTCGCTGATATGGATATCCGCATCAGGAAAGGCGCTGACGAACAGGTTGAGCAGTTTCGGCAGTAATCCCCTCGCCGCGCTGTCAATGGCCCCGATCCGCAATGTCTTTTTCTGCGCAGCGATGTTTTTATGGAACCGCAACCGTAATGCATCAAAATCAGCAACCACGGACTTAGCCTCACTCAAAAACTCTGCGCCTTCCCGGGTCAGAGTCACATTCCGGGTCGAACGATTCAGCAGCCGTATGCCTAAATCCTCCTCCAGCAACCGGATAAAGCGGCTGAGTGACGCAGGCATCATTTCAAGCTTGCGGGCTGCCCTGCCGAAGTGAAGTTCATCACCTACCACCACGAAGCATCTCAGCTGATTTATATCCATTTTTCGCCCGCATTCAGATTATTCAACTTATTTATATAAACCCTTGCCGATGATAACGCCAGTCAAAACAGCATACTGAGTTCACAACAAAACGATAACAACCCTACCTGACTGTGGAGCATCCTGTTATGCACAATGACCTCGAAAAAAAGGTGATGCGCAAAGTAACGCTGCGGATCATTCCTTTTATCATGCTGTTGTATTTCATCGCATTTCTCGACCGGGTTAACATTGGCTTTGCCGCCCTGACCATGAATCAGGACCTGGGTTTTTCGCCGATGGTCTTCGGGATGGGGGCCGGGATTTTCTTTCTTGGCTACTTTCTGTTTGAAGTCCCGTCTAACCTGATTCTGCATAAGGTCGGTGCCCGGATCTGGATCGCCCGCGTCATGATTACCTGGGGACTGGTCTCGGGTTGTATGGCATTTGTGCAGGGCACCACCAGTTTCTATATTCTGCGTTTTCTGCTCGGCGTGGCCGAGGCCGGTTTCTTTCCGGGCATCATTCTTTATCTCAGCTACTGGTTCCCGGCGGTAAAACGTGCGCAGGTCACCGCTATTTTCATGGCCGCAGCGCCGCTCTCTACCGCGCTGGGCTCACCGATCTCCGCCGCGCTGCTGGAGATGCACGGGCTGATGGGTTTTGCCGGCTGGCAGTGGATGTTCGTGCTGGAGGCGATCCCCGCGTTACTGCTGGGCATCGTGGTGCTGTTCTGGCTCACCGACCGTCCGGCTAAAGCGAAATGGCTGACCGAAGAGGAGCGGAGCTGGCTGCAAAACACCATGCAGGCTGAAGAGCAGGCGCGTGCGGTGGGACAGAGCCACAGCAGCGCATGGCGCGGTCTGGCGGATAAGCGGGTGCTGGCACTGGCGCTGGTCTATTTTGGCACCTCGGCCGGCCTTTATACCCTGGGTATCTGGGCACCGCAGATTATTCACAGCTTCGGTGCCTCATCGTTAGAAATCGGCTTCCTCAATGCTTTCCCGGCAGTGATCGGCGTTCTCGGCATGATCCTCTGGGCGCGCCACTCCGACCGGACCAACGAGCGCAGCTGGCACGTTATTGCTGCCTGTCTGCTGGCCGCGGCCGGACTGATTTATGCCGGCAGCGTCAGCACCCTTTTCTCAGTGATTATCGCCCTGACGCTGGTTACCGTCGGGATCAGCGCATCCAAGCCACCGCTCTGGAGCATGCCGACCCTGTTCCTGAGCGGGCCAGCGGCAGCGGCTGGCATCGCTGCCATCAACTCGATTGGCAACCTCGGCGGCTTTGTCGGCCCGATGATGATTGGCATCATCCGCCAGCAAACCGGCAGCTATACCTGGGGACTCTATTTCGTGGCCGGACTGCTGCTGATTTCAGCCCTGACGGTACTGATACTGTCCGGAAAAGCGAAAAAGCCACAGACCACTGAACTTCATCAACCTCACACCCATTAATCGATACGGAGAAACATCATGCGTAACTACTCTATTGCCGCTATTCCTGCTGACGGTATCGGCCCTGAGGTCATCTCAGCCGGCATTGAGGTTCTGAAGGCACTGTCACAGCGCGATCCGCAGCTGAAATTTGATATTCAGACCTTCGACTGGGGTTCCGACTACTACAAACGCTACGGCGTGATGATGCCGGAAGATGGCCTGCAGACGCTGAAAAAATTCGATGCGATCTATTTCGGCGCGGTCGGTGCGCCAGATGTGCCTGACCACATCACCCTCTGGGGGCTGCGCCTGCCGATTTGCCAGGGATTCGATCAGTACGCCAATGTGCGGCCAACCAAAATTCTGCCTGGCGTCACCTCGCCGCTGCGCAACCGCGGACCAGGCGATCTCGACTGGGTGATCGTGCGCGAAAACTCCGAAGGGGAATACTCCGGCAACGGTGGCCGCGCCCATAGAGGTCTGCCGGAAGAAGTCGGTACCGAAGTGGCGATTTTCACCCGCGTCGGGGTCACGCGCATCATGCGTTATGCCTTTAAACTGGCGCAATCCCGCCCGCGTAAGCTGCTGACGGTAGTTACCAAATCCAATGCGCAGCGTCATGGCATGGTGATGTGGGATGAAATTGCCGCTGAGGTGGCGCAGGAGTTTCCGGATGTGCAGTGGGACAAAATGCTGGTGGATGCCATGACGCACCGCATGACGCTACATCCGCAGAGCCTGGATACCATCGTCGCCACCAACCTGCACGCCGATATTTTATCCGACCTGGCGGGCGCGCTGGCGGGCAGCCTCGGCGTAGCGCCGACGGCGAACATCGATCCTGAGCGGCGTTTTCCTTCGATGTTCGAACCGATCCACGGCTCAGCCTTTGATATCACCGGTAAGGGCATCGCCAACCCGATCGCCACTTTCTGGACGGCGGTACAGATGCTGGAGCATCTGGGCGAGCCTGAAGCCGCCGCGCTGATCATGGAAGGCATCGAACATGTCTGCACCCACGGCATCCTGACGCCCGATGTGGGCGGCACGGCAACCACCGCCGATGTTACGCGCGCCGTGGTGCAGTTCATCGAATCCCGTTCAACCGTTGCCGAGAGTGCATAACGATGAGAAACGATCAGGCCGCAGCGATACTGGAGGATATCTTTACGCAGGCGGTTGACAGCGCCCGTCCCGGACCTGTCGTGCCGGCCGCGCTGCCGCGGAAGCCCGCCGGCCGCTGTGTGGTGGTCGGGGCCGGCAAGGCGTCGGCCGCTATGGCGGCAGCGGTGGATGCCGCCTGGCCAGATGTGGAAGTCAGTGGCGTGGTGGTGACGCGCTACGGTCACGCCGTACCCGCCGGACGCATCCGTATTCTGGAGGCGTCTCATCCGGTTTCAGATGCAATGAGTGAAACGGCAGCGATGCTGATTCTGGAAACGCTGCGCGGCCTGACACCCGACGATCTGGTGCTGGCGCTGATATCTGGCGGTGGCTCCGCCGTGATGGCCTTACCCGCGCCGGGTATCACGCTGGCCGATAAACAGTCAGTTACCCGGGCACTGCTGCACAGCGGTGCCAGCATCAGAGAGATGAATCTGGTCAGGCGTCATCTGTCGGCGATAAAGGGCGGCCGGCTGGCTGCACTGGCGCAGCCTGCCCGGGTGGTTTCGCTGATTATCAGCGATGTGCCGGGTGATAATCCGGCGGATGTGGCATCCGGTCCGACGGTGGCTGACAGCAGCACGCCAGAAGAGGCGCTGAAGGTACTGGAGCGCTACGCTATTCCGATCTCCGCAGCAGTTCGCCATGTGCTGAGCCAGCCGACGGCATTATCAGGGATGCTGGCTAAAGGTGAGGTCAGAATGATTGCCACACCCGCGATGGCATTACAGGCCGCGGCCAGCGCCGCGCGTCGTCACGGGATCACCCCGCTGATACTCGGCGATGCTATCGAAGGTGAGAGCCGGGAGGTCGCCACCGTTATGGCGGGCATCGCAAAATCGGTGAAGCAGCACGGTCAGCCGCTGAAAGGGCCGGCTGTGTTGCTTTCCGGGGGAGAAACAACGGTCACGGTAAACGAGGCAAAGGCAGGGAAAGGCGGGCGTAACAGCGAGTTTTTACTTGGGCTGGCCTGCGCACTGCGGGGAGAAAGCGGAATCTGGGCCATCGCGGGAGACAGTGACGGTATTGATGGCACCGAGGAGGCTGCGGGTGCGATGGTTTTTCCGGATACGCTGGTGCGCGGTAAAACCTGCGGACTTGATGCGCTTAGCTATCTGAATGCGCATGACAGCTACAGCTATTTTCATGCGATTAATGACCTGCTGATCACCGGACCGACGTTAACCAACGTTAATGACATCCGGGCCATCTTAATAGGTTAATCTGTGGCTCTCTCTGCAACGGAGAGAGCCACTGTTCATTTTCCCTGAAAGGTGGATCTGGCCCGGCATTTTCTTTCTATTCCTGTCTGCGCAGAACAACAGGGGCCAGCGGTCACTTACCCTCCCTCACCTCTTCTCACTTTATCCGTCACTTTTTCGGCAGCTGATAATCGCAACCTCGTCATCGTTGATGGTGGCGCGTTCCAGTTATCTTCAGGCATAGCCAGTTGAAACCGGCCTCCTTGCCAGAAGGCTTATACAAAAGAGTGAGCAATGTAAGATTAAAAGCAACTCTGTCATCCTGTGCAGAATTGCTCCGGTTGCATTACTCCTCTGAGCTGAGTAATCCCAACTCCTCACATCGCTTAATGATTAGCTGCTGGCGCTTATCAATAAAGCGTTCATAATTTTCGACTTTCCATAATGTTTTTGTTTTTGGGATACAGTGCAAATCGAGAAAGTCTTCTGATTGCTCAGCCAGCCATTTATCGACTGATTTATCACCTTTATCGCCTGCACCATTTTGATGTGCGGGCAGCAACATACAATTTGCCAATTGGTTTATTTCCCAGGCACCATAACGCTGAACTTCGCGTCCTGTAGCGTCGTTCAATTCCTTCTGGTCTTTAAGTATACTGCGCGCAAAAATATGATCTATTTGAGGCTCATGCTGGAATCCACCCGCCCTATACTCCCTGCCATACCAAATATTGAAGAGCAAATGAATATTTCCAGATCCATAGCCACAATAGTTTAATACGTGACTTTCATTAACATGTAAATATTTGTTAGAAGTTTCAATCAATAATTTGATTTTCTTTATATCAAACCCTTCATTTTCTTTTATAGATTTAACCATTTTATCTATAATACTATCTGGCTGACCAGAAAACACTCCAGAAAACAGCGCAGGAACAAAATATTCGTGAAGAATTTTTGATTTAGATAACTGTCCGGGAAAGTGATATTGCAAATAGACTAAAGGAATAAGCGCATTATAAGACGTTAACGCCTTGTGAGAACGGATATAAGTACTGGTGACGATCTCATCTTTAACAAAAAGTAATGCGCTAGCAATATCTGGCCAGTTTTCGCTAATTTCCTTCCTAACCTGGTCGTCCCGAAGTTTATCGACATCATACTTCGCATTATAGCCAAGCACTGTTGTACTAAGCTTAATAAGAAAGTCGCGTGAAAACTGGAATCTTTCATTATCGTTAATTTTATCTAAAAAATCTTCAAATACGATATCAGCATCTTCCCACTCCGTAGAAAGCAGCGTAAACATCAAATCTGATTTATTTAATTTAGTGCCACCAGAGTTAGCGCGAATGAATACTTCAACCACATCTTCAAATTTTAGCGCGTTATCATCCTGGGTGCTATCAATTTCATGATAAAGCAAAACGCTATCATTGCCGAACTCACGCTGAGCAAGACTCAAATTACGTATTGCCTGGCGCCGTTGATTATCAGTGAGTGCCGCAACTTCATCTTCCGCTAGTTCAAAAAGTAAATCCTCCGGAAGACTACCTGAGTAAATAATTTTAGCCAGAGGTACCCACGGCCAGTTTTTTTCTGCAGGTATTTTAAACTCAAACCGATAACGGATCTCCTCTGAACTCACCTGCTCTCCGCTTAAAACATGCAAATGAAGCACTTCGTTATCGATGCAACCTTGTAGAGCAAGATAAAAACTTTGTAATCGTTGCTGCCCATCCAAAACCAGACGTTTTAATTTCTTTGGATTGTGCTGGTAATGACTTTTGAGATCTACTTTGCCGCCATTAAGGTTCTGGATAAAGCTTCGATACTTGATCGGTTCATTCGTACGCCATAATAGCATGGATGATAATGGGTAGCGGCGCATCACTGAGTCACACAATCTGGCAATCTGCTCCTTGTTCCATACAAATTGTCGCTGAATATTTGGCAACCAAAGCCCGTGACCATCGGCATCCGGATTGTTAATCTCTTTAATCATCGAACGTATAGATTTACTTGGCATTTCCATTTCCTCACAGATTAAAACGTATACTTTGCGAACAAATACAATTAACTCAGGGCTGAAAAAGAGTTATCGGCAATTAGAAGAGAAAATTTAATATAATTATTTCCCAACACAAAACCCCATTCATACCCCTGCGACAACTTGTGCCGCAGGCGAACAAAAAACCCTAAAAAATCACCCTCACTCCCTGCGACACAAAATGTCACAGCGTAATATGAAAATAGCATTTTCACGAGGGATAAATATGAACACTGAAAAGTCTGCTGAACTAACTGAAGTCGCTGAAATGAATTATCGGGATACTAAAATGCAACAGTGGATTTTGCGGATACTTTTTCGCCTGGGCGCACATAAACAGTTTATTACTCAGCATGGATTTAGTAATCAGCAGCTGGCTGATTATCTTCATCTCACCCATGAACATCCTTTTAACTTTACCCAACAAGATCAAGATTCGTTACTGAATAAGTTACGAAAATATTATCAGGATGCTGAACAGCATAATTCGCTAACCCAGTATTCTATTTTTCATTCTGCAGTGAGCAGATTTTCCACGCGTATTGGCCTAAACAGTGCCGAAAAATCCATACTGGAATTCACATTACAGTTACATCAGGAACGGCTGCTCGATGACGTCACGGAATGGCTTGGGTCGCTCACCTCCGCAAACGTTTATCGCGTGTTGGCGGCAATTTTAGATATACCCGAGATCGATGTACGCGATGCGCTTGGCCCTACGAGCACCTTAACTAAAACCGGGCTGATTAGTCTTGAAATGAATGGCGCACATTTGCTACGCAGCAAACTTGAGCCTTTCTCGCCAACATTGTCAGAACGCCTTTACGCTGGTGAGACTAGCCCAGCGCGACTCCTGCAAGGCCTGATTAATGGCTGTGGACCAGCCGAACTGAAGTTAGAAAATTATGCTCACATCCCGGCAGTAAGTATTCTGCGCCAATGGTTGCATCATGCACTAAACACGCATCGTGTTGGGGTAAACATCCTAATTCATGGTCACCCGGGCAGTGGTAAAAGTCAGCTATGCCGCTTGATCGCCGAAGAGTTGCAGACTTCTCTCTATGAAGTTAGTAGTGAGAATGAAGCCCTGCGCCCACTCAGCGGAAGTCGTCGCTTACGTGCCTGGCGTGCAGCTCAGCGTTTATTCATTGAAGAAAAATCGCTCATTCTACTCGATGAGGCTGAAGATGTTTTTGTCGAAAGTCCCGGAATACATAACAGCAACCCGCTTCCATTAGCGAAAGCATGGATCAATCGCTTATTGGAAGAGAATGTCGTCCCCTCTCTCTGGGTAGCCAATGACATCAGCTGTATGGATCCGGCTCTGGTGCGCCGCTTTGACATGGTAATTGAACTCAATGCCCCACCACGTGAGCTGCGGGCAGATATCATACAACAAGCCTGCGGCGAGATACTGGCACCTGACGCCATCTCTCAGTTAGCTGAAGCGCCTTATCTTGCACCGGCGGTTGTTAACCGGGCGGCAAGCGTGCTTGCGGCCATTGGCGAAAATCTACCCAAAGAAAATCGCCCTGAGACTTTAATGTATTTAATCAATAACACCCTAAAGGCACAAGGACATATGCCGATAAAACGTCATGTTGCTGCCCAAACATCAGCGCTCTATGACTCTGCATTTATCAGTAGTGATGTTCCCCTTGGCGAGATTGGAAAAGCTCTGATGCGTGGCCAATCAGCTCGTTTTTGTCTTTATGGCCCACCGGGCACAGGTAAAACTGCATGGGTATATTGGCTGGCGAAGCAGCTAGATATGATGGTAATAGAACGCAAAGCCTCACAGCTTTTTGGTCGTTACGTGGGTGAAAGTGAACAGAACATAGCGGCACTATTTGATCAGGCGTACCGCGACAATGCGCTACTGCTGATTGATGAGATTGACAGTTTTCTCAGCGTACGCGACGAATTTCAGTACCCCTGGCAGGTAAGCAGCGCCAACGAGATGCTGAGTCAGATGGCACAGTTTGAAGGTATTTTGATCGCCACTACGAACAGATTTGATGTGCTGGATGCCGCCGCGCTGCGTCGTTTCGATTTTAAGGTGCGCTTCAACTATCTCTGTGATGAACAGGCTGTGGCATTGCTGAATCTCTACTGCCGTGAGCTACAGCTTAATGAGCCGCATTTCAGTGACATCGAGGAAGTATCAAAACTGGACTATCTGACACCTGGTGATTTTGCGCTGGTAGCACGTCAACATCAATTCAGGCCAGTGAGTTCAGTAGAAGCCTTTGTTGCGGCACTGAAAAACGAGTGCTGGATGAAAAAACGCAATAAATCAGCGATTGGCTTTCTGTAGTAATTAATTTGATAGGGGATCAAAATGGCTAAAAGACCCGAAACTATTGAAACTACCGTGCTGGCTCTTGAGCTGTTGCGTCGTATTCCGCGCGGCAGAAAAATCACAGCAAGAGAACTGCACGAGCAATTGTTGCATGCGGGAATCTCGCGCGATTTACGGACTATTCAGCGTAATCTGGAAATGCTTTGCGACCATTTTGATATCGAGTGCGACAACCGTAGCCGTCCCTATGGCTATCGCTGGCTGGAGAATTCTAATGGCGTTTCGCTACCGATGCTGACGCCGCAAGAATCGCTGCTATTGGCAATGGCAGAAGCACATCTGAAGCCTATTTTACCAACCCGATTAATCAAATCAATGAACGGGTTGTTCACCCAGGCGCAACGTAATTTGCATGACAACGGCCCTACCCGTCTCGAAGCAGAGTGGCCGGATAAAGTACGCATTGTGGCAACCAGCCAACCGTTACTGCCGCCACCGATTGCTGATGGCGTGTTTGAATCTGTTAGTGAAGCGTTATATCTCAATCGTTTATTGCGCATCACCTATCGCAATGCGAGCGGAAAAGAGAGTGAAAACACAGTGATGCCATTGGGCCTAGCGCAGCAAGGCCCTCGCCTCTACCTGGTCTGTCGTTTCGAAGGCTACAACAACGAACGCAGTCTGGCGCTCAATCGTATTCTATCCGCTAGCGTCAGCACCTTTACCTTCGAGCGTCCAGCCGAATTCAATCTGAAACAATATGATGACGATGGGCGCTTCGGATTTGGTGAAGGCCACCAGATATTTCTCACGTTTGAAATTGACCGTACCGCTGGATTCCACTTGATTGAATCACCGCTTTCACTGGATCAAACCCATCGGAAAATAGGCAATGAACGCCTGGAATTCTCCGCCACGGTGGTAGACAGCGCCATGCTGAAGTGGTTTTTAGCTGCCTTTGGGGAAGCAGTCAGTAACGTTCAACGGCAGCCGGTTGTGGAAGCGTAAATCGGCACGGAAATATAAAGGCAATCCATAGACCTGCACGGGAATAATTATGGAATCAAATGAGAATTTCGCGTTATCGCCTACTGACAATAATAAGCAACAACGCGACAAGGACCAAATCGACAGCGATCAGAACCGTACAGTTATCGCTGTGGCTGAAGGTGAAATCGTTAAGCGTTTTGGCAGTGCAAGCGCCGAATATATTAAAGGCTATCGTGGCGTTGATAACGAGACCGGGCAACGGTTTGCTAAAGGTTTGGCGGATATCGCGAAGCATAAAGTGAATCCTGATTACGCGACACAGAATATTAAGCAGCAGGCGGGTTACTCTGCGGAAATTGCAACCACCAGTCGTGATAACGCAGAAGCGATTATTAATGGCGAGACCGTGCGAACGATCCGTAGCGACGATTTGAAAGAATATGGTCGCAACCATAATGTCGTCGATCGCGTGAAAATTCAGAATGGCGTGATTGTTGAAGGTTCGCAAAGCCAGATGAAATTTGTCGGCGACCGTGACCAACTTTTAAAAGATATCGCCAAAGATGACGGTAAATTCTCACGCTACCGGGGCGTTAAGCTGGAGTTGCCGTCGGAACAGTATGAAGGAGCGGCGGAACACTGTCGTAAACAAGCCGCAGACCTGCGTGAACAAGCGAGTAAGGTTGAGGCTGCCGGAAAGCAGGATGTTGCAGATAAACTTCTCCGTGAAGCAGAGAACTACGATCAGCTGGCTGGTAATGTTCGTGACAGTGGTTTAACGACCAAACAAGCCATTTTCTACCGTGAGCATCCCAAGATCGCAACTGCAATGGATATTGCACGCACCAGCCACCGCGCGGGTATTGAAGGGGCAAAAACAGGGGCGGCTGTTGGCAGTGCGATTTCACTGGTCGTCAACATCTTTAATGTAGCGCAACAAAAGAAAACGCTAGGTGAAGCCGCTGAAGATACAGTTGTTGATACCGCTAAAGCAGCAGCGCTGGGTTATGGCACAGCATTCGCGGGTTCAGCAATAAAGGCGGGTTTACAACAGTCAGAAAGGCAGGCACTGCAAGCCATAGCTGGAACATCAGCCCCCGCGCTGGTGGTCAATATCTGCTTGTCGCTGGGAGTCTCCATCAAGCGTTACGTCAATAATGAAATTGATGAAGCTCAATTGCTGCATGAGATCGGTGAAAAAGGTGCCGGAATGTTTTCCAGTGGGATGATGGCGGCACTCGGGCAAATAGCTATACCCATTCCGGTGGTCGGGGCGGCGATTGGCGGCATGATTGGTTACACGCTTTCATCCATGTTTTATCAAAGCGCTCTTGAAGCAGCTCGTGGGGCGGCACTCTCGCGTAAACGTTTGGCACAAATCAGCGCTGTTGAGACTGAAGCCCGTGCTTGTATCGCACAGCAGCAGGCGTTGCTTGATGAATTTATGGCTAGGGAAATTCCACAGCTTCATAAAGATACACACCGTCTCTTTAAAGCCATTTCTGAAGACACCGATAATATTAATGACCTCGCATTTGCGGTTAATGATTTTGCCACTTTGCTCGGCATCCAACTTCAGTTCCAGACCATGTCTGAGTTCGAAGATTTTATGAACTCAGATAAACCTTTAATGTTGTGAAAGGGAACAGGATCACCATGCTAATTAAAATGCTGCCTGCTGATAAAAAGGCACTGCTCATTGAGCTTGCCAGACTTCTTGCATTGTCCGACAACCCATTGCTTTGGGATGGAAAAACGAAGGATGAACTGAGGTCGGACTCTGACCTGAATAATTTGACAATCCAGAAGGATGCTCTGGAAACTGAGTTACTGAAAGAGATGGAACAGCACTCGCCAGGCTTTTCTGCTTCGGGAGTCTTTGATGGATTCTTCAGCATTTCTGCTGAAAAAAAACTCATTGAGAAACTGAAGACCTATCCACTTTCCATCATTGATACGCCTGAAACTCGTATTCAGGCTGCAACCTCAGTATTAAAAACTCTGCTCGAGCATCAAACAATGGAGAATATCACGACGCCAAAAGTCATTATTTTCCAGCTTTTTTTGGTCGCGCTACGAGATGGCCACATTTCCAGCATTGAATGGATGTTGCTGAAAGAAATTCAGCTTACATTAAAAATTCCGGACTTTATTTTTAAAGATCTGCTGGATCATGCTGAGTCGTTAAACAATGAAATAAGTAAATTACTCGCCCTGATTCTTGAATAAAGGAGTTATGACATGCCTATTCCAATTATTATCGGTGCGGTAGCAGCTGCCGCAGGGATTTACGGTATTGCTAAAGGTGCTGGTGGTGCAAAAGACCACAACAATGCAAAAAACATCAATGAAAACGCACAGAGCATGGTTGATAACGCAAGCGCTCAAATTGAGTCCAGCCGTGAAGCCACCAATAAAATCATTGAAGACTATGGTCAGCGCAAGCTTCGTGCGTTCAACGGCATCATTAATGATTTTATCGTTAACTTCGGCCGCCTTAAAAACGTCGAACTGGCTAACAGCGCTGAGCTGGAAAAACTCAACGCGGGTGATTTTACCAGCTCAACCTTGTCGGGCCTGAAGCAGGATTATCAGATGCTGAAAGATGCCGGTCTGGGTATTGGCGCGGGAATGGGAAGCGGTGCAGCGCTGGCATTTGGTGCCTATAACGGCACGATGCTGCTGGCAACGGCAAGCACAGGAACGGCGATCTCCTCTCTGTCTGGCGTAGCAGCAACCAATGCCACGCTGGCATGGCTTGGCGGCGGTTCACTGGCAACAGGTGGTTTTGGCATGGCTGGTGGAATGATGGTGTTGGGCGGAATTGTTGCAGGCCCGGCTCTGGCTATTTTCGGCCATATTCTGGGCAATAAGGGTGAAGAAGCGCTAAACAACGCACACAGTAACCTGGAACAGGCAAAAACGATCCGCGACCAGGGCGCATTAATGGTGGGTAAACTCCAGACTATCGAAAAGGTCACGACGCTGGCAAATAATGCCTTCTCTCTGACGAGTGGTCGCCTTCGCGGTAGCGTTCACGTCATGAAGAACGCCCTAAAAAGCCACGGTGAAAACTTCCGTGACTTCCCGCAGGAGAGCAAAGAAGCCGTATTTATGTCAGTTAAGTACGCGCAATTATTGAAAGCCATGATTGATACCCCGATCCTTGATCAAGAGGGAAATCTAGTGCTTTCCACTGAACGACGGATTATTGATATTGCAGCCGTTGCCGAAGGTAAAAAAGACAATCTGGATGATGTTGCCGCGTAAGTTAAAACCAGGCTCGCGTATATTCGCGGGCCTAATAACGAGTGATGAAAATGTCCTGCTATAGCAACCTTTCACCATTCCCATGCGTTCAGTGCGGTCTTTGTTGCCAGCGCGTGAGTCTGGCAGAAGAAACGCGTTCTCTGGATCGTGGTGACGGCACATGCTTACATTATGACGCAGCCAGTAAAGGTTGCAGCATATACAACGATCGTCCGGATATTTGTCGGGTCGATCTGCAATTTGAACGTCATTACTCCCAACTCTACACCTGGGAAGGTTTTGTTGAGCTTAATCTGGCAGTGTGTCACCAGCTTATCGAGGAGGAGGAATGGAAACAATATCGTGATATCGATTATTGCTGATGTCAGGGTGAGGAATTGTTGTGGTTAACTGATTTTGGCACGCGGTTTTTTTAGGTAAAATCAGTGCGATACTGAATGCCGATTAAGCGAATGGTTTGTTTAGGGGAGATATTTACATAACAGTAAGCTTAGGCATGGCTCGAATTGGGCGGCATTGTTAGGCTAATGGACGATCCGTCCGGCTTCGAAAGACTTCAGAACGGCAATGATCTGGTGTTCGGTGAATCGGATCTTACGCATGGCGATCTTCTGAAGGGACATAATCAGTATGTCGGAAGATCTCTAACAGTATATGGGTCGTTTTGGCAGGATATTTATAGTTAGATTTATGTTTAGTGTCGAGAACTGAAGTGCAGCAATTTCATTAAATTTCATGCATAAAAAGGCGTTGATTAACATCTCTTGACTTGAACCTGGTGTCTACAGGATTCAAATTAATACCCTAACCAATTGACAAAAAGCATAAAATAATTTTCGAAAAAAATTACACTAACGATTATACCAACACGTTGTCTTGCGCGGTTTTACTGATTAAACCTGACCTACTAACTCGTCACCCATCGCGGTTGTATTCTAGCGGACCGTGACCTTGACGCTACCAATCCCCAGATTGACCTGCCCCCCGTTGATTAATACACCGCGATGTTAGTAATGTCTTCATAAGCCACATGAGGACATCCCCATGAAGAAGCGTTTTTCCGACGAACAGATCATAAGTATCCTCCGCGAGCTGAAGCCGGGGTTTCTGCCCGTGAGCTCTGCCGTAAGCACGCCATTTCCGACGCCACCTTTTACACCTGGCGTAAGAAGTATGGCGGTATGGAGGTGCCCGAGGTTAAACGCCTGAAGTCGCTTGAGGAAGAGAACGCCAGGCGGGAAGCGCATTAAAGAATCTCTTGGCACAGAGGACCGAAAGCAAGCACAGGAGCTGCACGATCGGAGAAAGGCTGAGTTATGGCGAATAGATCGCCTGGGTGATTTTCCCGACGTAACCTTTGAAGAGGCTTGCCTGCGCTGGCTGGAAGAAAAGGCGCACAAGAGATCGCTCGATGCAGATAAGGGCAGGATCGGATTCTGGCTCATGCACTTTGAAGGCGTATTGCTGAAGGATATCAGCGAGGCGAAGATTTATGCCGCAGTCAGCAGGCTGACTAACCGCAAAGCAAAAGAGAGAAGGGAGCAGCGCGCCGTATCAATGGCGAAGAAGGGGCTGGATATCGGGGAGTACAAACCGGCTGCCGTTTCCACCTCAACCAAAGCTAAGCACCTGGCATTAATGAAAGCGATAATGCGTGCAGCGGAACGGGAATGGAAATGGATCGAGAAGTCGCCGGTCATCAAAGTGCCGCAGGAAAGAAATAAGCGGGTACGGTGGCTCGAACCCGCTGAGGCAAAGCGACTGATTGATGAATGTCCCGAACCTCTGAAGTCTACCGTAGAGTTTGCGCTGGAGACAGGATTGCGCCGTTCAAGCATCGTTGACCTCAAGTGGCAGCAGATTGACCTGCAGCGAAAGGTGGCGTGGATTTATCCGGAAGAAAGCAAGTCAGGCAGAGCTATTGGCGTGGCGCAGAATGAAATGGCCGAATCAGTCCTGAGGCGACAGATTGGCCGGCACAACAATTGGGTATTTGTTCATACCGAATCAGTGAAGAGGAACGACGGGACCACAACAGCCAGCGTCAGGAAGATGCGGGTCAATTCAAACACTGCGTGGCGCGCAGCACTGAAACGAGCCGGTATTGAGGATTTCCGGTTTCACGACTTGCGGCATACATGGGCGAGCTGGTTAATTCAGGCTGGTGTTCCGTTATCTGCGCTGCAGGAAATGGGCGGCTGGGAAAGTATTGAAATGGTCCAGCGATATGCACACCTTGCACCTAATCACTTAACGGAGCATGCACGGCAAATTGATGCGATTTTTGGCAGTCGCGTCCCACATCTGTCCCATGTGGAAAATCTGGTCGTCGGAGGGAGGTGATTACTCGTTGATTTTATTTGGTACGCCCTACAGGATTCGAACCTGTGACCTACGGCTTAGAAGGCCGGTGCTCTATCCAACTGAGCTAAGGGCGCATGGAGATGGCACGGATTATACGTCGGGAAGCGGGTACGTCAACGTTTTTGCCGTTTCTCCGCAGCGAACTGCTGCGGTAATGACCAATTGCCGTCAGTGACGCCTGCGCCATTCGCTGAGCGACACGAGTTTACTGTTGTCGGTAAATTCTCCTTCCAGCTCAATCCCTTGTGATGTGAAACGCGCATTGTATTGCTCACGAAGTGCATGTAGCGCCGGGATGTCCGGCTCCAGCTGGCGCAGAAAGCCCAGCGCGAGCAGCAGCTGCTGGCGGCTAATAAGCGGTGGAAAACCGGCACGACTGAGAATCGCATGCCAGCGCTGGCTGTTCTCCTCGCTGCCGTCAACAATCAACACCTGCCAGATCAGCAGAACCGCTGCGCCATTATGCAGATGCGTTTCATTATCGTTGCTGAGATAGTCGGTAAACTCTTTCGCCGCCTCTTTCCCCATCATAGAGATCATTGATTCCACCTGTACCGGTGGCAGCTGCAGCCGTTTGCTGAGCCGCTGAGCGGCGTGACGTGAGCCAGCGGTGAGCAGCTGAAATCCAGCGACAAACACCACCGCCAGAGTAGCAAGCATTATCCAAATCATTACATCGTCCCCTGATTGTCCTGCAGATATCATACGCATGCAGGCCGGCACTCGTCGCGACGAAAAAGCCGGAAAGCGCGTACGCGTCTGAAACTGTAACTGACAGCGCGCCACGCTTCTGACAAAATAGCCCCCTTCCCCCGATTCAACACAACACAGTGGATTTCCTCTCTGATGGCAGCAAAAATTATTGACGGTAAAACGATTGCGCAGCAGGTGCGCCTTGAGGTTGCGGAAAAAGTGAAGCAGCGTCTGGCGGCCGGCAAACGTGCGCCGGGTCTGGCAGTGGTTCTGGTGGGTGAAAACCCGGCATCGCAGATTTATGTGGCCAGCAAACGCCGCGCCTGTGAAGAGGTCGGTTTCCTCTCCCGCTCCTACGATCTGCCCGCCACCACCCGCGAAGCGGAGCTGCTGGAGCTGATCGACCAGCTCAATCAGGACAACGACATTGATGGCATTCTGGTGCAGCTGCCGCTGCCCGCCGGCATCGACAACGTCAAAGTGCTGGAGCGCATCACGCCCGATAAAGATGTCGATGGCTTCCACCCGTATAACGTCGGTCGCCTGTGCCAGCGTGCGCCAAAACTGCGTCCCTGCACCCCGCGCGGTATCGTGACGTTGCTGGAACGCTACAACATCGACACCTACGGCCTGAACGCCGTGGTGGTTGGCGCGTCCAACATCGTTGGCCGGCCAATGAGTATGGAACTGCTGCTGGCGGGCTGTACCACCACCGTTACCCACCGTTTTACCAAAGATCTGCGTCATCACGTTGAACATGCCGATCTGCTGGTGGTTGCGGTCGGTAAACCGGGCTTTATTCCGGGCGACTGGATTAAGCCGGGCGCTATTGTGATTGATGTCGGCATTAACCGGCTGGAAAGCGGCAAAGTGGTTGGCGACGTCGATTTTGATTCCGCGTCACAGCGCGCGGCCTATATCACGCCGGTACCAGGCGGTGTCGGACCGATGACCGTTGCAACCCTGATTCAAAACACGCTGCAGGCGTGTGAAGAGTTTCATGATGGAGAGGTAGAATAAATGGCAACTTTTTCGCTGGGAAAATTCCCGCACGTCGATCTGTGTGATCTGCTGAAACTGGAAGGCTGGGTTCAGAGCGGCGCACAGGCTAAAGTCGTGATTGCCGAGGGTGAAGTGAAGGTCGATGGCGCGGTGGAAACGCGTAAACGCTGCAAAATCGTAGCCGGTCAGACCGTAGAATTTTCAGGTTTCCGCATTACTGTGGTCGCGTAAACCTCCGGCGTCCCTGCGGGGACGCTGTTACAACAACGTCTCCCCCTTCACCCGCGTCTCCCCTTCCCGCTGTTCCAGCGCAATATGATTCACCGCCGTGTGCTGCGCAATCAACGTCGCGAGCAGGGGCGAATGGCTGGTGATCCAGAGCTGACTGAACTCACTGGCTTCAGCGATTAAGCGTGCCAGCGCCGGCAGCAGATCTTCATGCAGGCTGTTCTCCGGCTCATTCAGCGCCATAAAGGCGGGTGGACGCGGGCTGAGCAGCGCCACCACCAGACAGAGAAACCGTAGCGTACCGTCAGAAAACTCAGCGCTTTCCAGCGGGCGCAGAATGCCACGTCGCGACATCAGCATCTGAAAACGACCGTTCTGGACCTCCACCTCAAACTGGCTGTCGGGAAAGGCCTGCGCCATCACCTCAAACAACAGCTCTGAATGGCCGCGCTCCACAATGGTCGCCCACGCCGCCGCCAGATTACTGCCGTCATGCGCCAGCACCGGGGCCCGGACGCCAATCTGCGGCGCACGTATCGGTGAGCCAGGCCAGACCGCGAACTCATGATAGAAACGCCACTGCTGCAGACGTTCACGCAGCTGCGAAAGCTCCGGATAGCGATGGGGTTCGCCAAGCTGACCGAACAGCGACTCTTCGGGATGCAGCACCGCCGGATAGGCGACGCGTTCGCCCTCAACGTTGTGCAGAAAGGCGGTCTGATTTTCGCGCTGCATAATGCAGGCGGAAGGACGGCGCTGCTGACCGCTCAGCCAGAGTCGCTCCTGCTTCACCAACGGATCGAGATTGAACAGGCTGGTGACCAGCGGTTCGGGAAAGCCAATCTCCAGCTGGTAATCCATATCCTCCATCACCACCGCCAGCTCCAGCCGCTTTGGATCGTGTCGGCGATCGCCCCGGCGTAAGCCACCGGCCCACATCGCTTTCTGAATGCCGCCTTCGTCAGCCAGCGCCAGCGCCAGACGCCCGCTGGCCGCCTCATGCAGCAGCCGCACCGCTTTATAGAGGTTGGATTTACCGCAGCCGTTAGGGCCGCTGACCACATTGAGCTGCTGCAGCGGCAGCGTCAGATCACGAATCGATCGAAAGCCGCGTATCTGAATCTGTTCAATCGCCATAAAAAAAGGCGATTGCTCGCCCTCTCCGGTTTATTTGCGGCGCCAGCTGGACCCCTGCGGTCCATCTTCAACGATCACGCCGAGCGCGTTGAGCTTGTCGCGGGCGATATCCGCCTGCGCCCAGTCTTTGGCGGCACGCGCATCGGCACGCGCTTTCACCCAATGTTCAATCTCTGCGACTTCTTCATCATTCACCTGCGCGCCACTTTGCAGGAACTGCTCCGGGTCCTGTTGCAGGATGCCCAGCACGTTGGCGATTTCACGCAGCTTCGCCGCCAGGCCATTCGCTGCGTCACGATCTTCACTTTTCAGGCGATTGACTTCACGCGCCATATCAAACAGCACCGAATAGGCTTCCGGCGTGTTGAAGTCATCATCCATGGCGGTGCGGAAACGTGTTTCAAACGCTTCGCCGCCCTGGGCAGGTACGCTGCTGTCGGTGTGGCGCAGCGCGGTGTAGAGACGCTCCAGCGCCGCACGCGCCTGATTCAGGTTATCTTCGCCGTAGTTCAGCTGGCTGCGATAGTGACCGGACATCAGGAAGTAACGCACGGTTTCAGCATCATAATGTTGCAGCACGTCACGCACCGTGAAGAAGTTGCCAAGCGATTTCGACATCTTCTCGCGGTCAACCATCACCATGCCGGAGTGCATCCAGTAGTTGACGTAAGGGCCGTCATGGGCGCAGCTCGACTGAGCGATCTCGTTTTCATGGTGCGGGAACATCAGATCGGAGCCGCCGCCGTGGATATCGAAATGGGTGCCGAGCTGTTTGCAGTTCATTGCCGAGCACTCGATGTGCCAGCCGGGACGACCATTGCCCCACGGCGATGACCAGGCTGGCTCATCCGCTTTGGACATTTTCCACAGCACGAAGTCCATCGGGTTGCGCTTCACGTCGGCGACTTCAACCCGCGCGCCCGCCTGCAGCTGCTCCAGATCCTGACGGGACAGCGCGCCGTAATCGGTATCGCTAAGCACATCAAACATCACGTCGCCATTGTCCGCCACATAAGCGTGACCGCGAGCGATCAGTGTTTCCACCAGCTCAATGATCTCCGCGATGTGGCGCGTGGCGCGCGGCTCCTGATCGGGCGGCAGAATGCCCAGCGCAGCGAAATCGTTGTGCATCTCACCAATCATCCGGTTGGTCAGGGTTTCGATGCTCTCGCCGTTTTCATTGGCACGCTTGATAATTTTATCGTCGATGTCGGTGATGTTACGCACGTAGTCCAGCTGGTAGCCGAGGTAACGCAGATAGCGTGCCACCACGTCAAACGCCACGAACGTCCGCCCATGACCAATGTGACAGAGGTCATACACCGTGATGCCGCAAACATACATCCCGATCTTACCGGCATGAATGGGTCTGAATTCCTCTTTCTGTCGACTCAGGGTGTTATAAATCTTAAGCATTGAACGGTTCCGTATTGGCGTGTGGTTGACACTTTTAAGTATCCAGACATTGTGCCGTATTTTTATCGCTCGCGCGACGCAAAGCAAGCCAACTGCGCCGCGCTGCTGACGCGTCAGCAGAAATTATGATATAAGAACGGTCGACAAAAAGAGGCACGCCAACCGATAAAGCGGCCTCAGCAACTGACGACAACCTTTACAGGACGACAATAATGGTAACTTTCCAGACGAACCATGGCGATATCGTAATCAAAACCTTCGATGATAAAGCGCCGGCAACCGTAAAGAACTTCCTGGATTACTGCCGTGAAGGTTTCTACGACAACACCATTTTCCACCGGGTGATCAATGGTTTTATGATTCAGGGCGGCGGCTTCGAGCCGGGCATGAAGCAGAAAGCCACCAAAGATGAAATCCAGAACGAAGCCAACAATGGCCTGAAAAACACCAAAGGTACGCTGGCCATGGCACGTACCTCAGCGCCGCACTCTGCGACCGCACAGTTTTTCATCAACGTGGCTGACAATGACTTCCTGAACTTCCGTGACGAAAGCGTCCAGGGCTGGGGTTATTGTGTATTCGCCGAAGTGGTTGAAGGCATGGATGTGGTCGAGAAAATCAAGGGCGTTTCTACTGGCCGCAGCGGCATGCACCAGGATGTGCCGAAAGATGACGTAATCATCCAGAAAGTGACCGTCAGCGAGTAATGTCGCGTACCCTGTTTATCGCAGACCTCCATCTGTGTCAGGAAGAACCGGCGATCACCGCCGGTTTTCTGCATTTTTTACAGCGCGAAGCGCCACACTGCGACGCGCTCTATATTCTTGGCGATCTGTTTGAAGCCTGGATTGGTGACGACGATCCGAATCCGCTGCATCAGCAGGTCGCCAGCGCCCTGCGCGCCCTCTCCGTTCCGATCTACTTTATTCATGGCAATCGCGATTTCCTGATCGGTCAGCGCTTCGCCCGCGCCAGCGGGATGACGCTGCTGCCTGAAGAACAGGTTCTGACGCTCTACGGCCACCGCCTGCTGATCATGCACGGCGATACGCTCTGCACCGACGACGCCGGCTATCTGCGTTTTCGCGCTAAAGTCCATAACCGGTGGATTCAGCGGCTGTTTCTTGCGCTGCCACTGTCGCTGCGTAAACGCATCGCCGCCCGGATGCGTGCCGACAGCAAACAGGCCAATCAGCATAAATCCATCTCCATCATGGATGTGAACCACGAGGCGGTCACCGCCACTATGCTGCGCCAGCAGGTACGTCTGCTGATCCACGGCCATACCCACCGTCCGGCCATTCATCAGCTGACGCTACAGGATGAAACCGCGCAGCGCGCGGTACTGGGTGCCTGGCACAGCCGGGGATCGATGATTCAGCTCGACGCCAGCGGCATTCAGCTGATCGATTTCGACTTTTAATCGTCGGGAAAATCCGCCCCTTTCGCCCGACGCAACCGTTTTCCTTGCTCGCTTCTCATGCTATTCTCTGTGCCCTTCAAAACCTGTCCGCCCGGCCAGGTCTGTTTGTTCATTCACAGGAGTTGACCGCATGTCATCCAACGCCGCCCCGGCCCGCATCGCGATTGTTATGGGTTCTAAAAGTGACTGGTCCACCATGCAGTTCACTGCGGAAATCCTTACCAGCCTGGACGTGCCCTTCCATGTTGAAGTGGTCTCCGCACACCGTACGCCCGATAAACTGTTCAGCTTTGCCGAAACCGCTGCTGACCAGGGTTTTCAGGTCATTATTGCTGGCGCGGGTGGCGCGGCACATCTGCCGGGTATGCTGGCGGCTAAAACCCTGCTGCCGGTACTGGGCGTGCCGGTACAGAGCGCCGCGCTGAGCGGCGTCGATAGCCTCTATTCGATTGTGCAGATGCCGCGCGGGATTCCGGTCGGTACGCTGGCGATCGGCAAAGCCGGTGCCGCCAATGCCGCACTGCTGGCGGCGCAGATTCTGGCGATTCACGACGGCGCGCTGGCATCACGGCTGGCGAACTGGCGTCAGAGCCAGACCGATGAGGTGCTGAATCATCCCGATCCGCGGGAGGACGCATGAAGCCGGTTTGCGTACTCGGTAACGGTCAGTTAGGCCGTATGCTGCGTCAGGCGGGTGAACCGCTGGGGATTGCGGTCTATCCGGTGGGTCTGGATGCCGATCCGGCTGCCCTGCCGATGGCCGACAGCGTCATCACCGCCGAAATCGAGCGCTGGCCGGAAACCGCGCTGACGCGTGAACTGGCGAGCCACCCGGCGTTTGTGAACCGCGAGATTTTTCCGCGTCTGGCCGATCGCTTTACTCAGAAACAGCTGCTGGATCAGCTCCATCTTGCGACTGCGCCTTGGCAGTTGCTGGCCGACCAAAGCGAATGGCCGTCAGTGTTTGACTCGCTCGGCGAACTGGCGATTGTGAAACGTCGCACCGGCGGCTATGACGGTCGCGGCCAGTGGCGTCTGCGCGCCGGTGAAACCGATGCGTTGCCGGAAGAGTGCTATGGCGAATGCATCGTCGAACAGGGAATTAATTTCTCCGGCGAAGTGTCGCTGGTCGGTGCGCGCGGTCACGATGGTGGCACGGTGTTCTATCCGCTGACCCACAACCTGCATCAGGATGGCATTCTGCGCACCAGCGTGGCGTGGCCGGTGGCGGATCAGGCCCGGCAGCAGCAGGCGGAAGCGATGCTGAGCGCCATCATGCAGGAACTGAACTACGTCGGCGTAATGGCGATGGAGTGTTTTGTCACGCCGGACGGTCTGCTGATTAATGAACTGGCGCCGCGCGTTCACAACAGCGGTCACTGGACGCAGAATGGCGCCTCGATCAGCCAGTTTGAACTGCATCTGCGGGCAATTCTGGGGCTGCCGTTGCCACAGCCGGTGGTGTTTGCGCCGTCGGTGATGGTCAATCTGATTGGCACCGCCGTGAACATTGACTGGTTGCAGCAGCCGCTGGTGCATCTGCACTGGTATGACAAAGAGGTGCGTCCGGGCCGTAAGGTCGGGCATCTTAACCTGACCGACGGTGATACCGCGCGGCTCAGGGCGGCCCTTAACGCGCTGGTGCCACAGCTACCGGAAGAGTACGCCAGCGGTATCGCCTGGGCGGTTGAGAAACTGTAATCTCCGCACCGCCTGCTGATGGCTTTATCAGGCGGCTGAGCGCGATGGCGCAGTTCGCGTTAAGTCAGAGGCAGACGCCGGTCACGGGAAACGATCGCAAAGACGCAAAAACGGCATCCCTGCCAGCCCGGCACGCACCACTGCGCACCTCATCCCTGAGGTGCGCCCGTTGCCGGGCCAATACGTTGCGGCGTTTTTATCCAGGCGGCGTGACGCATTGCTCTGCGTTTCCCGTGACCCGCTTGCTGGTTCTGGCTGCGATCGGGAAGACGACCGGATGCTGACGACATGCGATCTGGAGGAGGGTTAAACTCAGCCCTTCCTTATGCCGCATCATGCCGCATCAAACTTCCTGAACAGCGCTTTGCCTTTCAGTAACCGCACGCCAAGCCAGCCCCCGCACAGCGACAACAACAACGCGCCGCACAGCGGTAACGCCAGCCACAGCGTCCAGTCAGGCTGCCACGGAAAATCAAAAATCTTGCGCTGCAATCCCCACAGCGCCGCTTCCGCGCCAATCGCCGCGGCGACCCCGGAAACCACGCCAAGCAGGGCAAACTCGCACCATAAGGTGGTGCGCAGCAGCCGTTTACTGGCGCCCAGCGTCCGGTACACCACCAGTTCCTGACGCCGCTGACGCATCCCGACCTGAATCTGCGCCAGCAACAGCAGCACGCCGCAGGCGGTCACCAGGATCACCATAATCTCCAGCGCCTGACTGACCTGCGCCAGCACCTGGCCGATCTGCCGCATGATACTGCCGATATCCAGCAGACTCAGCGCCGGGAAGCTACGGTTCAGCTCCGCCAGTAATGCCGGATTGGCCTCCATACGGAAGCTGGTGAGCCAGGTCTGCGGCTGGCTATCCAGCGCGCCCGGCGGGAAGATAAAGAAGAAATTCGGCTTCAGGCTCTCCCAGTCCACTTTACGCAGGCTGGTGATTCTGGCGCTGAATTTTTGCGTATCGCCATCAAAGGTCAGGGTATCACCCAGCTTCAACCCTAAGCGATTCGCCAGCTCCGCCTCCATCGAGACCTCGCCCGCTTTCGGCGGCCAGCGACCGGCAACCAGCGGATTATGATCCGGCCGCTCCGCCAGCGCGGTGAGGTTAAGTTCACGGTTGAGAGCGTTATCCCGCGTCGGATCGGCCGGTTTGCCATTGAGTTCGCTGAGCCGCACCCGCGCTATCGGGTAGAAGGTTTCGGGTTTGATCTGATGAGACTGCAGGAAATCGCGCACCTGCGGCACCTGATCCGCCGTCATATTCAGCAGGAAGAAGTTCGGACTGTCGGCCGGTAGCTGCTGCTGCCAGCGATCCAGCAGATCGCCACGCATCACCAGCAGCAGCGCCAGCAGCATAAACGACAGCGAAAAGGCGGAGAGCTGACTCAGCGTGATGCCCGGCTGACGCAGCAGGCGGTTGATCGCCAGCCGTAATGCCAGGTTGCGCACCACCAGCCGACGCAGCAGCAGCAGCGTGCCCCAGCCCAGCAGCGACAGCAGTCCGGCCAGCACCACCACGCCTGCCAGCAGCGCCCACAGCATTTTACTGCCGCCTACCAGCAGCGCCAGCAGCCCCACCACCACCGCAGCCATCAGCGGAATATAGATTTTCAGCGGCCACAGGTTAGCGACCGCATCACGCCGCAGCACCCGCAACGGCTGCGTCGCCAGCAGCAGGCGATAAGGCCGCAGCCCCACCAGCAGCGAGATAACGAACAGCGAGCCAACCGCCCAGACCCACGGCCAGACGCTGGCCGCCGGTAAGCTGGCCGGCAGCACCGGTTTCAGCATCGCCATCAGTACCGCTTCAACCGCCTGGCCCAGCACGCTGCCTGCTATTGCCGCCAGCAGCAGCACCGCCAGCCACTGACCGATAATCAACTTCTGCAACGCCCCCTGAGTGGCCCCCAGCGTCTTCAGCACCGCCACCAGATCGTAGCGACTGCGGCAATAGTGGCTCATGGCCACTGCCACCGCGGCAATCGCCAGCATCAGGGTCAGCAGCGCAGATAACAGCAGGAACTGTTGTGCCCGCTGCATCGAACGTCCCAGCGCATCCTCTGAGTTTTCCACGCTGATCCAGCGCTGGTCAGCTTTGATCTGCGGCTCTATCCAGCGGTCATAGCGCGCCAGTTGCTCCGGTTTGCCGGAAAATTTGTAGCGCCAGCTGATACGGCTGCCGGGCTGAATCGCTCCGGTTTTTGCCGCGTCCGCCAGGTTGATCAGCAGCCGCGGTGCCATCTCAAACGGGTTAAAACCGCCGTCCGGCTCCTGAATCACTTCACCGGCAATCCGTAGCTGAGTATCGCCCACCTCAAGCAGATCGCCGACCTTGAGATTGAGCAACGCCATCAGCCGCGGTGCCGCCAGCGCGGTGCCCGCCTGCGGCTTCAGATCCGCGGGTTGGGTCTGCAACGTGCCAAACATCGGATAGCGATCATCCACCGCCTTCACGGCTGCCAGCTGCGGCGTCTGATCGGCAAAGGTCATGGTCATAAAGGTTAGCTGCCGACTGACCGTCAGCCCGGTTTCCCGCGCTTTCTCCAGCCACGCCTCCGGCGCCGCATCACTGCTGCGCAGCGTCCGGTCGCCCGCCATAAAATCACGGCTCTGCTGGCTGAGGCCTTTCTCCATCCGATCGCTGATCGACCCCAGCGCCAGCACGCAGGCCACCGCCAGCGTCAACGCCAGCCAGACAATTAACAGCGAGGGCGAGCGCCACTCGCGCCAGAACCAGCGCCAGATCATTGCTCCTCCCACAATTTACCGTCACGCAGCCGCAGGCGACGATCGCAGCGCGCCGCCAGTTGCTCATCGTGGGTGACCAGAATCAGGGTGGTGGCAAAATCGCGGTTCAGCGAAAACAGCAGGTCGGCGATGCGATCGCCGGTTTTGCGGTCAAGATTGCCGGTCGGCTCATCGGCAAACAGCAGGCCTGGACGGCCACTGAAGGCACGCGCCAGCGCCACACGCTGCTGCTCGCCGCCGGAAAGCTGCGCCGGCAGATGGTGCAGACGCTCACCCAGCCCGAGCAGCGTCAACAGTTCCCGCGCCTGCTCGCGGCTCTGACGATCGCTGTCACCCCGCAGCAGCGACGGCAGTTGCACATTTTCCAGCGCATTCAGGGTCGGCACCAGCATAAAAGACTGAAAGACAAACCCGACCTGGCGAGCGCGTAACGCCGCACGCTGCTCTTCATTCATCTGGTGCAGCGGCTGGCCCAGCAGATGAACCTCACCGCTGCTACCATCGTCCAGCCCGGCCAGAATCCCCAGCAGGGTTGACTTACCGGAGCCCGACTCGCCGATCAGCGCGATGGTCTCGGCTGGTTTGACAACTAACTCAACTCCGGTAAGGATGGTTAACTGATGCTCTCCCTGACCGACGGATTTAGTAAGATGATGAACTTCAACAATGTTTTCCGCTGGCATTATCCCTTCCTGTTATTGATTCTTTTGCTGGTGTCGCGTTTTGCCGCCGCTGACACCCTGATGGTACTGGGCGACAGCCTGAGCGCCGGATATCGGATGTCTGCGACTGCGGCCTGGCCGAGCCTGCTGGATAAGCAGTGGCAACAGCAGCCCAGAGTGATCAACGCCAGCATCAGCGGCGATACCGCCGCACAAGGACTGGCGCGTTTGCCGGCGCTATTAAAGCAGCATCAGCCGCAATGGGTGTTAATCGAATTGGGCGGTAACGACGGTCTGCGTGGTTTCCCGCCCGCTGATATCGCGCAAAATCTGCGTAAAGTGATCGACGATGTTAAAGCCGCCAACGCGAAGCCGCTGCTGATGCAGATTCGGCTGCCGGCCAATTACGGACGCCGCTATACCGAGGCGTTCAGCGGTATCTATCCTGATTTAGCGCAGCAGTACAATATTCCGCTGGTGCCCTTTTTCATGGAGCAGGTCTATCTGAAGCCGGAGTGGATGCAGCAGGACGGTATTCATCCCAATCCGGATGCGCAATCTTTTATTGCGCAGCTGATGGCAAAAGAGCTGGCTCCCTTAGTTAAGCAGCCGTAGCGCGAACAGGCGTGCAAAAAGGGTAAAGAAATGCAAAAAACC
The DNA here is from genome assembly GCF_037149395.1 of Pantoea sp. USHLN298. Lineage (NCBI taxonomy): Bacteria > Pseudomonadati > Pseudomonadota > Gammaproteobacteria > Enterobacterales > Erwiniaceae > Pantoea > Pantoea sp. USHLN298. Next base: position 204,406 of record NZ_JBBCRO010000001.1, on the reverse strand, counting down.
ATCCTGATAACAGGTTGTTCCAGCGGTATTGGTCTGGTGGCGGCGCACGATTTACAGGCGCGCGGCTACCGGGTGATCGCCGCCTGCCGCAAGGCGGATGATGTGGCGCGCATGGAGACGCTGGGTTTTATCGGACTGCAGCTGGATCTCGACGCTCCAGACAGCGTCGATCACGCTGCCGATAAGGTCATCGCGCTCAGCAATAACTGTCTCGCCGGCCTGTTTAATAATGCCGGTTTTGGTCTTTATGGACCGTTACGCACCCTTTCTCGTCAGCAGCTGGAGCAGCAGTTTTCCAGTAACTTTTTCGGCGTTCATCAGCTGACGCTGCGGCTGATCCCCGCGCTGGCGGCCAGCGGCGATGGCCGGATTATTAATACCAGTTCGGTGCTCGGGCTGATCTCGACGCCGGGCCGGGGCGCGTACGCCGCCAGTAAGTATGCGCTGGAAGCCTGGAGCGATGCGCTGCGGCTGGAGCTGCGGAGCAGTCAGATCCGCGTCAGCCTGATTGAACCGGGCCCGATTCACACCCGTTTCACCGATAATGTGACCCAGGGCGAGCAGGATAAGCCGGTGCGCAATCCGGGCATTGCCGCGCGCTTTACGCTGCCACCGGAGGCCATTCTGCCTAAACTTCGTCATGCACTCGAGAGTAAACATCCACGTTTACGCTATCCGGTGACGCTGGTCGCACATGCCATGAGCCTGTTGAAACGCCTGTTGCCAGGCTGGATGCTGGATCGCATTTTGCGCAGTCATTAAGCGCCCGGCCTGATTAGAACTTGAAGCGCGGCCAGTCGGCCCCATATTCTTTAAACACTTTTTGCAAAGAGACTTCTCCATGTCACCACATGCTTCGATAATCGACATCAACGAATCTAACCTGCATCAGACGCTTGAGCAGTCGATGCAGCTGCCGGTGCTGTTTTACTTCTGGTCTGAGCGCAGCCAGCATTGCCAGGAGCTGACGCCGGTGCTGGAGCGGCTGGCGCAGGAGTATGCCGGCCAGTTTATTCTCGCCCGACTGGATTGCGATAAAGAGCAAATGGTGGCGTCGCAGTTTGGTCTGCGCTCGATTCCAACCGTCTATCTGTTCCAGAACGGTCAGCCGGTCGATGGCTTCCAGGGACCACAACCCGAAGAAGCGATTCGCGCCCTGCTGGAAAAAGTGTTGCCGCGTGAAGAGGAGCTGAAAGCTCAGCAGGCGATGGCGCTGATGGAAGAAGGCAAACCGCTGGAGGCGCTGCCGCTGTTAAAAGAGGCCTGGCAGCTAAGCAACCAGTCGAGCGAAATTGGCTTTCTGCTGGCAGAGGTGCTGATCACCCTGAGCCGCAGCGATGAAGCGGAAACGGTGCTGAAAGCCGTACCGTTACAGGATCAGGATACCCGTTATCAAAGCCTGATGGCGCAGATCGATCTGCTGAAACAGGCCGCAGATACGCCGGAGATTCAGCAGCTGCAATCTCAGCTGGAAGCCGACCCATCTAACGCCGGACTGGCTGCTAAACTCTCGTTACAGCTGCATCAGGTGGGTCGTAATGAAGAAGCGCTGGAACTGCTTTTCAGCTTCCTGAAATCTGATCTTAACGCTGCTGACGGCCAGGCGCGTAAAATGCTGCAGGAGATTCTGGCGGCGCTGGGAACCGGCGACGCACTCGCTGCCCGTTACCGTCGCCAGCTCTATTCCCTGCTCTACTAACGGCGGGACCACGGGCCGAAGCGACTCGGCCCGTTAATCTGACAACGCGGAGGTTGTATGATAACTGTAATTCCTGCTCTGATCGTGCTGGCGCTGGTGGCTGTCTGGGCGACCGTCAAGATTGTGCCACAGGGTTTTCAATGGACGGTTGAGCGTTTTGGCCGTTATACCCGCACGCTGCAACCCGGGTTAAGCCTGGTGGTGCCGTTCATGGATCGTGTCGGTCGTAAAATCAACATGATGGAACAGGTACTGGATATCCCCTCGCAAGAGATCATCTCTAAAGATAACGCCAACGTCACCATTGATGCGGTCTGCTTTATTCAGGTCGTTGACCCGGCGCGTGCCGCATATGAAGTCAGCAATCTTGAGCAGGCTATTCTGAACCTTACCATGACCAATATGCGCACCGTGCTTGGCAGCATGGAGCTGGACGAAATGTTGTCGCAACGCGACAGCATCAACACCCGCCTGCTGCATATCGTCGATGAAGCGACCAATCCGTGGGGCGTCAAGATTACCCGCATCGAGATCCGCGATGTTCGTCCGCCGCAGGAGCTGATCGGTGCGATGAATGCGCAGATGAAAGCGGAGCGGACCAAACGCGCCGATATTCTCACGGCGGAAGGGGTTCGCCAGGCGGCTATCCTGCGCGCCGAAGGGGATAAACAGTCGCAGATCCTGAAAGCCGAAGGGGAACGGACCTCGGCGTTCCTGCAGGCAGAGGCGCGGGAACGGCAGGCGGAAGCGGAAGCCAACGCCACCAAAATGGTCTCTGAGGCGATTGCCGCGGGCGATATCCAGGCGATCAACTACTTCGTGGCACAGAAATATACCGACGCGCTGCAAAAAATTGGCGAAGCCGATAACAGTAAAGTGGTGATGATGCCGCTGGAGGCAAGCAGCCTGCTCGGTTCGATTGCCGGCATCGGTGAACTGCTGAAAGCATCCCGTACCGAGTCGAAACGCTGATGCTGGTCGATATCATTGCCCATCCGCACTGGTTCTGGCTGACGCTGGGCGGACTGCTACTGGCAGCAGAGATGCTGGGCACCAGCGGTTATCTGCTGTGGAGCGGCCTGGCCGCGGTAATGGTCGGCATTATCGAATGGGTAATGCCGTTTAGCTGGACCGCTCAGGGCTCAATGTTTGCCGTTCTGACGCTGGTCTGCGTCTTTTTATGGTATCGCTGGATGCGCCATCGGGAAGCGCATCAGACGCCGAATGCCCTTAATCAGCGCGGCAGCCAGATGATTGGCCTGCAGTTAACGCTGGAGAGCGCGCTGCAGAACCGCACCGGCCATGTGCGAATCGGTGACAGCAGCTGGCGGGTAGAGGCAGAGCAGAATCTGCCAGCGGGCACGCCGGTCGAAGTGGTGGCGGTTGAAGGCATTACTCTGCGCATTCAGCCGCGCTTACCGCCCGGCTGAGAACAGCATCCGGCCAGATTATTGATGATTGGGCATTCGGCGCTGTCGTCGCCCGGACAGGCCTCGGCCAGCGCCAGTAAGCGTGCGCGCATCGCGTGCAGCTCTTCAATATGTGCCGCAATCTCATCGGCTTTCTGTAAGGTACGCGCCTTGACGTCGGCGCTGTGGCGCGACGGATTATTGAACAGCGCCACCAGTTCACGGCACTCATCCAGCGTAAAGCCAACCTGACGCGCCTGGCGCAACAGATTGAGTTCATCCAGATGGCGCATGCTGTAGCTGCGATAGCCATTTTCACTGCGCAACGGGGGCGTGACGACCCCCTTCTCTTCATAAAAACGAATCGCCTTGCTGGTCAGCCCGGTCTTTTTCGCCACATCGCTGATGTTCATTTTGTCCCCCTTGACCTTCCCCTTGATGGAAGGTTTATGCTTAATCATGAATCGAAACTGACCAACCGGTCAAATCTGATCACACAAGGAGTTCATCATGTCACAGACCATTTCTCTGGCCCTGGACGGTCTGTCCTGCGGCCATTGCGTTAAACGGGTGAAAGAGGCGCTGGAACAGCGGGACGATGTTGAGCAGGCAGAGGTTACCCAGCAGGAAGCGCGGGTTTCCGGCGCGGCCGATGCGGCAGCCCTGATCGCCACCGTCGAACAGGCGGGCTATCACGCCACGCTGAAAGCGGCTGACGCTTCCCCAAAGCCTGAGCCGTTGACAGCATCGGAGCCGCCGCCGGAGGCGCTGACAACGGATACGCTCTCCCGTCCGGCAGAAAAAAACGTTCCCGCTCACATGCTGCTGATTGACGGCATGACCTGCGCCAGCTGCGTCAGCCGGGTTGAAAAGGCACTGCAGCAGGTGCCCGGCGTCAGTCAGGCCCGGGTTAACCTGGGCGAACGCAGCGCGCTGGTGCTGGGCGAGGTCGAACCGCAACAGCTGGTCGCCGCGGTGGATGCCGCGGGTTACGGCGCGCAGGTGGTCGACGATGAGCAGGAGCGGCGTGAGAAACAGCAGCAGAGTTCACGTCGCGCGATGCGCCGTTTCAGCTGGCAGGCGGCAGTGGCACTGGTTTTTGGTGTGCCGCTGATGATCTGGGGAATGATGGGCGACAACATGATGCTCACCGCCAGCAACCACGGCCGCTGGCTGACGCTGGGCGTTATCACGCTGCTGGTGATGGTGATCACCGGCACTCATTTCTATCGCAGCGCCTGGCGCAGCGCGCGCAACGGCAGCGCTACCATGGACACGCTGGTGGCACTGGGTACTGCCGCGGCCTGGATCTACTCGTTCAGCGTGGTGCTGTGGCCCGACTTTTTCCCGGCGCAGGCGCGGCACCTCTATTTCGAAGCCAGCGTCATGATCCTTGGGTTGATCAATCTCGGTCATGCGCTGGAGCAGCGGGCGCGTCAGCGATCGTCAAAAGCGCTGGAACGTCTGCTCGATCTGACCCCGGCGCAGGCGCGACGGGTCGATCCTCAGGGCGATACGCTGATCCCGATCGATGCGGTGCAGGCCGGCATGACGTTGCGTCTGGTAACCGGCGATCGGGTGCCGGTCGATGGTGAGATCACCGCAGGCGTTGCCTGGTTCGATGAGGCGATGCTGACCGGCGAAGCGGTGCCACAAAGCAAAAGCCAGGGCGACGCGGTGTTTGCCGGTACCCTGGTTCAGGATGGCTCAGTGCAGTTTGAAGCCCGCGCAACCGGCAGCCACACCACGCTGTCGCGCATTATCCGGCTGGTGCGTCAGGCGCAAAGCAGCAAGCCCGATGTCGGCCGGTTAGCCGATCGCATCTCCGCGGTTTTCGTCCCGGTGGTGGTGGCGATTGCGCTGATCAGCGGCGGCATCTGGTACCTGTTCGGACCGCAGCCGCAGATCGCCTATATGCTGGTGATTGCCACTACCGTGCTGATCATTGCCTGTCCCTGTGCGTTAGGGCTGGCAACGCCGATGTCGATTATCGCGGGCGTAGGTCGTGCCGCCGAGCTGGGCGTGCTGGTGCGCGATGCCGATGCGTTACAGCGCGCCAGCCAGATCGACACGCTGGTGTTTGATAAAACCGGTACCCTGACTGCGGGTACGCCGCAGGTCAGCGAGGTGCGGGTCTGGGGTACAGCCAGCCGTAAGTCGGTATTACAGAGTGCCGCCGCGCTGGAGTTCTCCTCCGGTCATCCGCTGGCAAAAGCCATTGTTGCCGAAGCTGACCTGCAGAGTCCGCCTGCACTGGCACAATTTCGTACAATACGCGGCAAGGGCGTCAGCGGCATACTCGATGGCAGAGCACTGCTGCTGGGCAATGCCGCCCTGCTGCAGGAAAACGGAGTGGATTGCCAGCCCGCCGCAGCCGATATCGAACGCCTGACGCAACAGGGCGCGACGCCGGTGTTGCTGGCTGAGCAGGGCCAGTTGATCGGCCTGATCGCCCTGCGCGATGCCCTGCGGCCGGAGAGCGCAACGGCGCTGAAGCGGCTGCATCAGTCGGGTTATCGCCTGATTATGCTCACCGGCGACCATCAGAAAACCGCGCAGGCCATTGCGGCTGAGGTGGGGATTGATGAGGTGATCGCGGGCGTACTGCCGGAAGGCAAAGCCGCGGCGATTGCGCAGTTGCAGCAGCAGGGACGACGCGTTGCGATGGTCGGTGACGGCATTAACGATGCGCCGGCACTGGCCCAGGCTGAAGTGGGTATTGCGATGGGCGGCGGCAGCGATGTGGCGGTTGAAACCGCGGGCATTACCCTGATGCGCGCCGATCTCAACAGCGTGGCCGATGCGTTAGCGATCTCCTCAGCGACGCTGCGGAATATCCGGCAGAACCTGTTCGGCGCATTTATTTATAACAGCATCGGTATTCCGGTGGCGGCTGGCGTGCTCTATCCGCTGACCGGTACGTTACTCAGCCCGATTGTGGCAGGTGCTGCGATGGCGCTCTCCTCAATTACCGTGGTGGCGAATGCTAATCGCCTGCTGCGCTATCAGCCCCCGCGCCAGGATTAGCCGTTTCGGTGCTGTTTTTCAAAGCCTGAAGCCGCTAGCATGGGGGTTTAACATAGCGAAGGATCGGGAATGACAGGCAACGTTTGGCGCTCACTGCGCGGCTTTATCAGCCAACTCTTTCCCGCCAGTTATCGCTGGCCGTCCATGGATGTCCGGCTCGGCGATTGTCATCTGCACCTGGTGGGCAGCATTCATATGGGCACGCGGGATATGCAGCCGCTGCCTGCGCGGCTGCTGCGTCAGTTGCAGAAAGCGGATGCACTGATCGTCGAAGCGGATATTACTCAGGGTGGCTCACCGTTCGATCGCAGCGCAGAACGTCCACCGCTGGCTACCCGGCTGGATGACGCGGCTCTGCAGACGCTCACCGGCCTGTGTGATGAGATGAACCTGTCGATCGGTTCGTTTGACACCCTGCCCGCCTGGCAAATTGCACTGATGCTACAGGCGCAGCAGGCGCAGCGGCTGGGATTACGCCCCGACTACGGCATTGACTATCAGCTGTTGCAGGCAGCAAAGCAGTGGAACAAGCCGGTGATAGAGCTGGAGGGCGCTGAGGCGCAGATCGCCCTGCTGAATACCCTGCCGGATGATGGTATGGCGCTGCTGCAGGATACGCTGACCCACTGGCATACCAACGCCCGGCTGCTGCAGATGATGGTGAGCTGGTGGCTGGATACGCCGCCGCGTCAGCCGCAGATTGCGCTGCCCGCGACCTTCAGTCAGGCGCTGAATGATACGTTGATCGGTCAGCGTAATGCGCAGTGGCGGGATAAACTGCAGGCCTTAGCGGCGGGGGAATATGTGGTGGCAGTTGGTGCGCTGCATCTTTACGGTGAGGATAACCTGCCCGGGATGCTGAAGAAGCCCTGAAAAAAAGAGAGCCGGTAATGTTACCGGCCCGTCAAAGAGGAATTTGTTTATGATTTTGGTTATCGCTCAGCAATCAGATTGCTGGCGCGCGGCCAATTCTCGCCCAAAGCACAAATTTTCGCCACCTTTATTCATTCATCAGTGGTAATAAGATTTTTCTCAGGAAGGGACCGGTATGACACCTGCGGTAAAATTGCTGGAAAAACAAAAAGTCAGCTTCACTCTGCACCCCTACGAACATGACAGTCACGAAACCCACTTTGGCGATGAGGCGGTGCGGAAACTGAATCTGGACGCACGTCAGGTGTACAAAACGCTGCTGGTGGCGCTGAATGGTGAAGCGAAACAGCTGGCGGTGGCGGTTACGCCGGTGTCGACCCAGCTCGATCTGAAAAAAGTCGCGAAAGCACTGGGCGCGAAAAAGGTGGATATGGCCGATCCGCTGCAGGCGCAGCGGGTGACCGGCTACCTGGTGGGCGGCATCAGCCCGCTGGGCCAGAAGAAACGGCTACCCACGGTGATCGATATTTCTGCTGCTGACTTTGCCACCATTTTTGTTTCCGGCGGCAAGCGCGGGCTCGATATAGAACTGGCACCCCAGGACCTGGCCCGCCTGCTGGCTGCGCCGCTGGCGGACATTGCCCGCCACGATTAAACCCGCGGCTGAGCGCACAGCTGATCGATCATCCAGCGTCCCGCCGGGCCCGGCGGGTTTCGGCGCGACCAGATCACCTCAACCGCGATATGCTGCGGCCAGCCCGGCAGTGGCAACTCCTGCAACACGCCGTGGCCAAACTGCTTTACCAGCCAGCGCGGCAGGATGCTCCAGCCAAAGCCCTGCTCCGCCATCTCCAGCAGGAGCAAATAGGTGGGCGCTGACCAGACCCGCCCCAGTGAGATCGGTTCCCGCTGCTCGACCCAGGTGTTCAGCCGCAGATGTCGTACCTCTTCAAGCTGACTTTCACTGACGGCGTTGAGCGTCGCCAGTGGATGATCGCGATGCAGATAGACGGCCATTTCCGCTTCCACCTGCAACCGTGCCACGGCGATATCCGCCGGCAGCGCGGGCTGCGCCCGGACCACGCCAAGGTGAACGCGTCCGGCCTGCAGCAGATCCAGCACATCGCCATCCTCTGCAATCATGCACTCCAGCTCAATCTCCGGGTAGCGCGCGTCAAACTGCTTGAGCAGATGTTCGTGATGATCCGTTTGCCAGAAGTCGGAAACGGCAAAACTTAATCGGGGCTCGACGCCCTGCGATAAACGTATCGCCAGCGCATCGAGCCGTTCACTGGCTGCCAGGATCTGCTGCACCTGCGGCAGGGCGCGTCGTCCCTGCTCGGTTAATATTGGCTGGCGTCCGCCACGATCAAACAGCACAAAGCCGAGATCGTCTTCTAAATTCGCTACCGCCGCACTGATGGTGGACTGGCTTTTTCCCAGCGCGCGGGCGGCGGCTGAAAACGAGCCGCTGGTGACGGTCTGAACAAACGCCTCAAGGGATTCCGGGGAGTAACGCATCTTATCCATCGCTTTTTCCGATAGGTATTCATTTTATTCTAGCATCCGGTGGTGAGAGAATGCGTGGCATAAACGAAGGAGAATGAAGCAATGCGTACCCGCTCAATCAAAGAACGTATTTTACATGCCGTCTGTTTTGAAACGCTGGCGATCCTGACCGTGTCGCCGCTGGCCGCCTGGGTAATGAATAAGCCGCTGTTTCAGATGGGATCGCTGGCCATTATGTTGTCCACCGTCGCCATGCTGTGGAACATGATCTACAACAGCGGATTTGATCGACTGCATCCGCCGGGACAGAAGCGCAGCGCTGGCGTGCGCGTGCTGCACGCGCTGGGATTCGAAGGAGGATTTATTCTGATCGGCCTGCCGATTGCCGCCTGGATGCTGGATATTTCACTGTGGCAGGCTTTCCTGGTGGAAGTGGGCTTCTTCCTGTTCTTCCTGCCTTACACCATGGGCTATAACTGGATCTGGGATAAACTGCGCGAGCGCTGGATCAGCCGTAAATCCTGTCAGGCATAAAGAAATCGGGAGGCGCTATGCCTCCCGAAACGTTCAGTGGGCGCGGGCTGTTTCATTCCCCCACGGCCAGATCCACGCCAGAATCATTTTGGGGTAGTTGCGTTTACGCGCTTTCTCCGCCGCCTCATCACGTTGCCTGATCTGCTCATCGGTAAGATGCACAACCTGGCCTTGTGGCTGATAGTCGCTGGCTTTGACCGGTGAGTGTGCCTTGATAAAGTCGCGCAGCACCTGCGCATCCAGCGCGCCGCTGTTAACGTAACCGGCATGGTTATCCAGTCGTGGATAGCCGTCGCCGCCCGCCGCATTAAAGCTGTTGGTGGCCATGCGATAGTGCTGTGTATCCTGCAGCGGCTTGCCGTTGATACGGATATTGCTGGCCTCTTTGCCGTCAGCCGTCAGGCTGATGCCCGCAAACTGGGCGTAGCCGCCTGAGTCAGACTGGATATTGGCGACCACCGCCAGATATTTTTTGATCTCCGCACCGGTCAGGCTCACCGACACTACCTGATTGCCAAACGGCTGGACCTGCAGCAGATCGCGCCAGCTCAGTTTGCCCGATTTCAGAGAAGTTCGGATACCGCCGCCGCTCATCACCGCAAAGTCCGCTTTAGTGTGCGCCATCTGCGCGCGTAAAATCAGCTGGCCGAGATTGGTCTGCTCAAAGCGCACCTGCTCTTTTTCGCCATTAAAATCTCCCACTATGCTGCCAACGTTGACGGTCAGCTTCGCCTCAGCCCGTTTCTGAAACGGCATCAGCAGCTTCATCATGGCGCTGTTTTTCGGGATCTCCTGCTGCCAGGTGAGCCAGGTTTCGCTGCCGTCTGCGTTTTTCACCAGATGTTTGAGATTAACCGGCACCAGCTGGTAGGACTCCAGCGTCACCTGACCATTACGGAAGGTGAAATCGCCGCGCCCGACATATTTGCCCCATTTCTCTGCCTGCATAATCCAGATGCCGTTCTGTTTATCGGGCTGGCAGGGCTGACCCGGCTGATAATTTTTTACGCTGACGTTCTCTTTTTCCATGCAGACCGCATCATGCGAGTGACCGCCGACAATCAGGTCAAGGGTCCCGGCCGGCAGGCTGCGCGCCAGGGTAACATCACCGATACCGTTGCTGCCGTGTTTGCCGTCGTCGTAGTGGCCCAGATGCGTCAGTGCGATAATCACGTCCGGCTTCTCGGTGGCGCGTAACTCAGCCACCGCTTTGACCGTCTCGGCGACGGGATCACGAAATTCGATATCGGTTAAGCCGGCCGGATTGGCCAGCCGTGCCGTATCAGGCGTGATCAGCCCCAGCACCGCAATTTTCAGGCCGAGACGATTGAACACCGCCCAGGGTTTGAACATCCGCTCGCCGCTGCTTTTCTGGTAGACGTTGGCGGCCAGCAACGGGAATCGCGCCCACTTCTCCTGCTTGCGCAGCACCGCAATCGGCTTATCAAATTCATGATTGCCGAGCGCCATCGCATCGTAGCCAATCAGGTTCATGCCACGGAAATCGGGTTCGGCATCCAGTTCATCCGACTCCGGCACGCCGGTATTTACGTCACCCGCCGAGAGAATTAACGCGCCACCGCCTTTGGCCTGCACCTCGTAGCGCAGGCTATCCATCAGCGTTTTCTGTGCTGCCAGACCATATTCACCCTGCGGATTAAACCAGAAGTGACCATGTTCATCATTGGTGTGCAGCAGGCTAAAACGGTACGTGCGGTCTGGCTCTGCAGCCTGAGAAAACAGCGGCATTAACGCCAGTACCAGCGCACCGCCCAATCCTGCCCATCGTGATAACAACACCGTTAATCTCCTTATTTCTCTCTGGCCGGTTTCTCTCTACGGGTTCGCTGACCGGACTGCCCCACTGTTTCGCACATTATTCTGATGAACTCAAGGCCAACGCACACTGGGTGCGCGATTAACCCTAACCGGGGGCGCGTTTTCAGCGCGCCGTAAGCGGGCCCGGCAGGCTGAATCGTGAACTCCAGCGCAAAACCGCGCCAGGATAAGGTTTATCAGGCGGCCAGGCGCATTTTCCGGTTATTCGCGTCACGCTTAGGGCATTTAACGGCATGATTTTTTATTTAGCCGGCCCTTGATAAAGCGTCAATCCGGCCCATATTCTCGATAATCAGCCAAAACAGGCTTTCTGTTGCGTTTTCATCTCTTTTAATCGTTTTTTTCTGCTCTTCCCGCAAATTGCTCAGCGAAAGCGCCTGTTTTGCATTAAACTCATTTGTTACAAGCGGATACATTTATATACAAGGAGACAGGCATGCATCACACCACACCGTTGATCACCACTATTGTCGGGGCGCTGGTTCTGGCCTTTCTCCTTGGGATGCTGGCAAACCGCCTGCGTATTTCACCGCTGGTCGGCTACCTGCTGGCGGGCGTGATGGCCGGCCCCTTTACGCCGGGTTTTGTCGCGGATACCAATCTCGCGCCGGAACTGGCGGAGCTGGGCGTGATCCTGCTGATGTTCGGCGTTGGCCTGCATTTTTCTATGAAAGATCTGATGTCGGTAAAGTCGATCGCCATTCCCGGTGCCGTCGCGCAGATCGCGGTAGCGACGTTACTGGGAATGGGGCTGTCATGGACGCTGGGATGGTCGTGGATGACCGGTCTGGTGTTTGGCCTCTGTCTCTCTACCGCCAGTACCGTGGTGTTACTGCGGGCATTAGAAGAGCGCCAGCTGATTGATAGCCAGCGCGGCCAGATCGCCATTGGCTGGCTGATTGTTGAAGACCTGGTGATGGTGCTGACGCTGGTACTGCTGCCCGCGATTGCCGGCATGATGGAACAGGGGAACGCCAGCGCCGGTTTGCTGGCGTGGGACCTGCTGTGGACCATCGGTAAAGTCGCCGCCTTTATGATACTGATGATGGTGGTCGGCCGCCGCGCCGTGCCCTGGATTCTTGCCCGCAGCGCCGCCACCGGCTCACGCGAGCTGTTTACGCTGGCGGTGTTAGCGCTGGCGCTGGGGATTGCCTTTGGCGCCGTTGAATTTTTCGATGTCTCATTCGCGCTCGGCGCCTTCTTTGCCGGTATGGTGCTGAACGAATCTGAACTGAGCCATCGTGCCGCCCGGGATACCCTGCCGCTGCGCGACGCCTTTGCCGTGCTGTTCTTCGTCTCGGTCGGTATGCTGTTTGATCCCGCCATCCTGGTGACGCAGCCGCTGGCGGTGCTGGGCGCGCTGGTGATTATTGTGGTGGGGAAATCGATGGCCGCCTGGCTGCTGGTGACGCTGCTGGGCCACTCCCGCCGCACCGCCTTAACTATCTCGGTCAGTCTGGCGCAGATTGGCGAGTTCGCCTTTATTCTCGCCGGACTCGGCATCTCGCTCGGCCTGCTCAGTGATGAAGGACGCAATCTGGTGCTGGCGGCCGCGATCCTGTCGATCATGCTCAACCCGATTCTGTTTACCCTGCTGGAGCGTTTTCTGGCGAAAACCGAAACCATCGAGGAGCAGACGCTGGAAGAAGCAATCGAGGAAGAGAAGCAGATTCCGGTGAATTTCTGCAATCATGCGGTGATTGTCGGCTATGGCCGGGTCGGTAGCCTGATCGGCCAGAAGCTGATTGAGGCCAACGTGCCGCTGGTGGTGGTTGAAAATTCCCGTCCACGCGTCGAAGCGCTGCGCGAGCAAGGGATTAAAGCGGTGCTGGGCAATGCGGCACGCGCTGAAACCATGGAGCTGGCGCGGCTCGATTGCGCCCGCTGGCTGTTGCTGACCATCCCGAATGGCTATGAAGCGGGCGAAGTGGTCACCGCCGCGCGCGAGAAGCATCAGAATATCGAGATTATCGCCCGCGCCCACTATGACGATGAAGTGGAATACATCATGGAACGCGGCGCAACCCGCGTGGTGATGGGCGAACGTGAGATCGCCAGCAGTATGCTGCAAATCCTGCAGGATGAGATGACGCAGGGCGAAGATTTACAGCCCTGCGATGTCGTGCGCTGATTCATCTGGCCCGGCTAGCTGTGAGACCGTGACGGCACAGGGAACAGGGTCAGATCGGAAAGACGCTAAAGCCAATCCATGACCTGCCCGGCCCGCCCGATTACGCACCTCATCCCTGAGGTGCGCCCGTTGCCGGGCCAACGCGTAGCGTTTTTATCCAGGCGGCGGGACGCTTTCCTCCTCTGACCCCGTTCCCTGCGCGTTGAGCTAATCCATCGCTGCCAGATTAAACCTGATTTGAGTTTGCCAACTGTCTGCCGCGCGGCAGCTGCCCGCTTTACCGATCCCAGTAGGACTCTTCCAGGCTGTCTTCCCGCTCCGGTAAGCCACGGGTTAAGCGTGGTGAATGCTGATTCAGCACCTGATAGCTAACGCGGTTGGCATACTTACACACCTGCGCCAGCGACGAATAGGTCAGATACGGACGCGCATGTTTGCTGGAGTTAGGGACGTTGAGGCGATGGTAGTTGTTGGCGGTAATGTCATGCAGTAACGCCGCCAGCGCGCCATCCCCGGCACCGTTGGTATTCATGATCTTCTCCGGTCCGCCCATGTAAGGCGCAATGTGCGAGAAAATCCGCAGCGGTTGCTGGCAATCCTGCTGGCGCATCACCCGGCTGAACTCATACTGGTTAAACTCAGCGATAGCGCCCGGCAACAGCGGATGGTTGGTTTTCCGTTTGAATTCGTCTTCGGTATAGCCCGCCATATACAGCCCGGTTGGTCCGGCGGTACAGAGCACCAGGTCGACCCACTCCAGCGCCATATCGGAGGCCAGCAGCGGATCGGCTTCGCCGGTCAGCGCCAGCGCTTCCTCTTCATTCATTGCCACGATCGTAACGTGCTCGCGCAGGAAGTCGCGCCAGAACTGCGGGTTATCGCCAATCACATGTTTGGTTCCCAGCGTCAGCACCACCGGCACATTATGACGTTTGGCGTACTCAATCGCCCGTAAGGTGGCCTGCGGCATCGGCTCGCCTTCCGCACAGCGCACCAGATAAGAGGTCAGCACCAGCGCCGAGGCTCCGGCAATCACCTCTTCCGGCACATTATCGGGATGCAGCTGGTTCATCTGGCCCGGGCTGATGGCGAAGGTTCGCTCACCGTTCTCACTAATCAGCGTAAAGCAGCGGCCAATCGCGCCGTCTACGCCCTGCAGGTAGTTGAGATCCATCCGGCTGGAGGTATTACACAGATAGCGATAGGCGTAGCCACCGATCTGGATGTTGTTGCACATCACGCCCAGCAGCACCGATCGATCATCGGCCAGCACCGAGAAGTTGTGCAGGGTATTGCCAATGGTACCGCCGGCAAACTGATGGGTAATCAGCGCATCGCGCATCAGTTCGTTGTAGAGCGCTTCCGCCACCGCATCGTCAATCACCAGTGAATGGCCGGCACTGAGGCCATAACGGGTCAGGAAAGCCTCATCAACTTTCGCTTCGATATCGACCAGCGTCTGATCGATACCAACCACCCAGCTTCCGGCGTCAACGTCGTGTTGAGCAGGCTGTAACAGGGGATCGCGTGCGCTGACCGGGAAGTAGTGTTTGGATTTGCGTTTGCCGGGAAATTTCATGGGAATGCCGTCTGGAAAAACAGGCAGAGAATGATATCACACTCTCTGCCTTCGCTTAACGGCGTGCGCTGACCAGCTGGACCATCATTTCAATGTGGGCTTCGTCGGCGTTCAGGGCCGGAATGTACTCAAACTTCTCACCACCGGCGTGCATGAAGATTTCGCAGTTTTCACCGCTGATCTCCTCCAGCGTCTCCAGGCAGTCTGAAGAGAAGCCGGGGCTCATCACCTGTACGTGTTTGATCCCTTTGGCCGGCAGGCTTTTCATGGTTTCGTCGGTGTAGGGCATCAGCCAGGGTTCACGGCCAAAGCGCGACTGGAAGGTCAGCATGAACTGATCTTCTCGCAGACCAAGCGCTTTGGTCAGTGCCGCGGTAGTGTCGGCACAGCGCTGAGGATAGTCATCGCCTTCATTAGCGAAGCGCTGCGGGATACCGTGGAACGACATCACCAGCAGATCGGGCTGACCGTGACGCTCAAAAGAGCGTTCGACAGAGGCCTTCAGCGCCGCAATATAGGCAGGATGCTCGGCGTAGTCGCGAATAAACTGCACTTCGGGCAACGAACGGTAATCTTTGAATACCGCGGTTAATCCATCCCACACCGCTGCCACCGTTGAGCAGGAGAACTGCGGATAAAGCGGCAGCACGATCAGGCGCGTCACGCCCTGCGCCATCAGCTTATCCACCGCGCTTTTCATGCTGGGATTACCGTAACTCATGCCAAGTTCGACCGGCATATCCACGCGCGCCGCCAGCGCATCACGCTGACGCTGGCTGTATACCAGCAGTGGCGAACCGCCTTCCATCCAGACTGAGGCGTAGAGCTTCGACACGCGCGGCGAGCGAAACGGCAGCACGACACCATTCAGAATCGGCCACCAGAGCCAGCGCGGGGTATCGACCACGCGAGGATCGCTTAAAAACTGTTTCAGATAGCGTTTAACAGCAGGTGTGGTTGGGGCGTCTGGCGTACCTAAATTAACCAGTAACACGCCGGGCTTATCTTGCCTCATTGTGATTCCTTGATGACGACGGGGATGCGTGAAAACGAGGAAATTGTAGCGGAATTAGTGGGAGGTAAAAGCAATTACTGCAAAAGGGGCCAGTAATACCGGCCCCGATACGCTTAGCCGAGGATCTTCGCCAGCTCAGCGCTTACTTCGGTCACCTTACGGGTGCCGTCGATTTTGTGATAAGCCGTGTGGCCTGCTTCCGCTTCTTTGCTGTAGTAAGCAATTAACGGCGCGGTCATCTGATGGTATTCCACCAGGCGCTTACGCACGGTCTCTTCCTGATCGTCTTTACGGGTGGTCAGCTCTTCGCCGGTCACGTCATCTTTGCCTTCCACTTTGGGTGGATTGAAAGTGACGTGGTAAACGCGGCCTGATGGCGCGTGAACACGACGGCCAACGATACGCTCAACAATCAGTTCGTCCGGTACCGCGAACTCCAGCACGTGATCCACGGTGATCCCGGCTTCTTTCATTGCATCCGCCTGAGGAATGGTGCGCGGGAAACCGTCCAGCAGGAAACCGTTTTTGCAGTCTTCCTGAGTGATACGCTCTTTAACCAGCGCAATCACCAGCTCATCGGTTACCAGTTTGCCAGCATCCATAATGGCTTTCGCCTGGTTGCCCAGCTCGCTGCCCGCTTTTACCGCTGCACGCAACATGTCGCCGGTGGAGATTTGCGGAATGCCGTACTTCTCCATGATGAATTGGGCCTGAGTCCCCTTACCTGCGCCCGGAGCTCCGAGCAGAATAATACGCATTGCGTAAATCCCCTTGCGAATCGCATTGATCTATCTTAGAAGGCGAAGAACATACCATTATGACCCGCTCATCACAAGGAAGGGCGCGGATCGCACCCGGCTACTTTACTGCCTTTCCGGCCCGATAACAGCGCCTGTCGACCTGCCCGCGCCTTTTTCAGATTTACCGCCAGCGCCAAACAACACCTGCAATCGCTTACCCAACTGATGAGTCATATTGATGCTCTTTTTACCGCTGCCGCGCACGTTGGCATTGAGCTGCAGCCGCGCCTGCTGCGGCCATTTCACCACATCCTCTGCGTCACACAGGCTGGTGATGATTGCCGGCGGCACGCTAAAGCTGGCAAAGGGTAAACCTGGCTGGTGGCTGGAGTGCAGCACCGGCGGACCAGCAAGCGACAGCGCATCCACGGTAGCGGCGTTGTATGGCCGCCACTGCGGATCGTCAAAGCGCCGCAGCGCGTGGTTAACCGCCGTCAGAGTCAGTCCCTGCTCAAACAGACGCAGTTCACTGCGCACCAGGGTACTGAAGTCACAGGTGCGCAGCGCCACCAGCACCAGATCGCCACAGATCTCGGCATGACGATCCAGCCGGGTGACAAACAGATGCGCATCATCGATCAGGTTATGGTGCAGCACGCTGGCAAAACTTTCGCTCGCCTCAGTGACGCCCTGATTCTGGCAATCGCGCAGCGGGCGAACCCGGCCGTTCGGCAGATCGACGTGCGGTACCAGCATGATGTTGCCGGCCATCAGTGGAATTGCCGGCAGCACGTTAAGTTCGGTCACCGGATAGTGGGAGGCATAGCGGGTCTGATTGCGCGCCTGCTCCTGGCGCAGAAACAGCTGCGACAGCAGCACCCGTGCCACATGCAGCGAAGGGGCGAAGAAAAGATCAAACTGCTCCAGCTTGTAAAAACGTGACAGCGCCAGGCGCAGACGGTCGCGCGTCTCTGACGGCGTGGCAGAGGAAGAAGGGGCGTGTGCCATGGTTGTCTCGTTTTAGTTATGTTGCGAGGTAGCGGAGCGCGAAGTGAGGCGGAATCGCCGGAAAAAACACAGATAGTGGGCTGAGTCAACCCGCCAGAATCTGCCCTGTAGAGTAGGGGAATGCGGCTGGACTTTAAAATGATATAAATGAACAATCGCTGTTAGATTTTTAAACAGGGGATGAGGATGACCGGACTGCCACCGCTGAGAGCGCTGCACTATTTCCACCAGGCGGCATTACACAGCAGCTTTAGCGTGGCGGCGGATCGGCTGCACGTTACGCACAGTGCGATCAGCCACCAGGTTCGGCAGCTGGAGAGCTGGATGGGTAAGCCGCTGTTTGTCCGCGGCAACGGCCGGGTAAAGTTAACCTCACACGGTGAACGTTTGCTGCTGAGCTGCCATCAGGCGTTCAGTGAATTACTCAGCAGTTGCGAAACCATTCGTACCGACCTGCGCCAGCATATCAGCCTCTCCTGCGCCCCCAGTTTTTTATCACAGTGGCTGATTCCGCGCATCGCCAGCTTCTACCAGCGTTACCCGGAAATTGAGATCCGCTTTCAGCCGCTGACCGCGGTATCGCAGTTGCGCAGTGAACATATCGATGTGCTGATCCTGAGCCACGGCGAACCGCCTGAGGATGACATTGACGCCACGCTGGTCAGTGAAGATGAGATCGGTCCGCTGTGCGCGCCGCAGTTTGCCAGCCAGTTGCAAAACGGCAGCGATCTCTCCGCCCTGCCGCTGCTGCATGCTGATACGCGCCTGCACGCCTGGAGAGAGTGGGCGGAAAAAGCGGGCGTCAGTGGCGATTTTAGCGGCGGTAAGCATTTCGACAGCCTGACGCTGGGTATTCAGGCGGCACGCAGTGGGCTGGGGATATTAATGGCGCCGCGCCTGCTGGTCCGGCAGGAGCTGGAAGATGGCACTCTGATGGCACCGCTCGGGTTTGTCCGGGTTGAACGGGCCACCTGGATGATGACCAAACAGAGCCGGCGTCACGATCCGGCCATCAGCCTGTTCCGCGACTGGCTGCGTGAGGCTGCGCAGCCATAAAAAAGCCGGTGATGATCACCGGCTTCAGAGAACTGATAAATTCACTGCTTTTTAACCCTGAAAGCCCGCTCACACTCAGCGCTGAACGGCGTCAGCGGCAATGCGATGGGAGCAGGATATCTGCATTCAGGCCGATGAAAACCACCGGCCTGTTGTCATTATGCTGTCAGCAGCTGGTTCATGCGACGGATAAACTGGTTCGGATCGTCGAGGGTGCCGCGCTCAGCCAGCAGCGCCTGATCCAGCAGCAGTTCGATCCACTCGCCGAAGCGGGTTTCATCTTCGGTCTCCGCCACGCGTTTCACCAGCGAATGATCCGGGTTGATCTCGAAGATATACTTCACTTCCGGCACGTCCTGACCGGCGGCGGCAAACAGCTTCGCCATCTGGGTGGTCATTTCGTTGGCATCGGTGGTAACGATGGCTGGTGTGTCGGTCAGACGATGGGTCAGACGCACCTCTTTCACCCGCTCGCCCAGCAGCGTTTTCACCCGCTCAACAAACGGCTCCAGCGCTTTTTCCGCCTCTTTCTGCTCTTCGGTCTCTTCATCCGCCAGCTTGCTCAGCGACTCATCGGCTTTGCTCACCGACTGGAAGGTTTTACCGTCGAACTCCGTCAGGTAGCTCATCATCCACTCATCGATACGATCGGAGAGCAGCAGCACTTCAATACCTTTCTTGCGGAACAGCTCAAGATGCGGGCTGCTCTTCGCGGCCGCATAGCTGTCTGCGGTGATGTAGTAAATCTTCTCCTGACCTTCCACCATCCGGCTGACGTAATCCTCCAGCGAAACGGTTTGCGCCGCGCCTTCGCTCTGGGTGGTGGCAAAGCGCAGCAGTTTAGCAATCGCTTCCTGGTTAGCGTGATCTTCTGCCGGCCCCTCTTTCAGCACCAGACCGAACTCTTTCCAGAAGGTCTGATATTTTTCGCTGTCGTCTTTCGCCAGTTTTTCCAGCATCTGCAGGGTGCGTTTGGTCAGCGCGCCGCGCAGGCTCTGGGTCACACGGCTATCCTGCAGGATCTCACGGGAGACGTTCAGTGGCAGATCGTTAGAGTCGATCAGACCGCGCACAAAGCGCAGGTAGTTCGGCATGAACTGCTCGGCGTCGTCCATGATAAAGACGCGCTGTACGTAGAGTTTCAGGCCGTGCTTGTGATCGCGGTTCCACATATCGAACGGGGCACGCGCCGGGATGTAGAGCAGGCTGGTGTACTCCTGCTTGCCTTCCACACGGTTGTGGCTCCAGGCGACCGGATCGCTGAAGTCATGGGCAATGTGCTTGTAGAACTCGTGGTACTCTTCGTCGCTGATCTCAGACTTGTTGCGGGTCCACAGCGCCTGGGCTTTGTTGATTTTTTCCCAGCTGGTGCTGCCGCTCTCTTCATCTTTGCTTTCGATTTCAACCGGCAGCGCAATGTGATCGGAATATTTGCTGATGATGCTGCGAACGCGCCACGCGTCGAGGAACTCATCTTCACCTTCGCGCAGGTGCAGGGTAATTTCGGTGCCGCGATCGGCTTTCTCGATATCAGCCAGGGTATATTCGCCCTCACCCGCCGATTCCCAGTAAACGCCTTCGTCAGCTGACGCACCGGCTGCACGGGTGCGAACCGTGACCTTATCCGCCACGATAAATGCGGAGTAGAAGCCGACCCCGAACTGACCAATCAGCTGGCTGTCTTTGGCCTGATCGGAACCCAGTGATTCCAGAAACGCTTTGGTGCCCGATTTGGCGATGGTCCCGAGGTTCTCAATCACCTCGTCGCGACGCATACCGATACCGTTGTCGCTCAGCGTCAGGGTGCGGTTGTCCTTGTCAACAGAGAGACGGACGCGCAGTTCGCCGTCACCTTCATACAGGCTGGCATCGGACAGCGCACGGAAACGCAGTTTGTCTGCCGCATCCGAGGCGTTGGAAATCAGCTCACGCAGGAAAATCTCTTTGTTTGAATAGAGAGAATGGATCATCAGGTGCAGAAGTTGTTTTACTTCTGACTGAAAGCCACGGGTCTCTTGTCCTTTCATGGTCATTGCTACCTCAACAAAACAGGTTGAACAAACGTTGAGGTTGATGTGGGGATGACGGCGAGGTTTTCAAGCCGGTGTCTGTCACAACACCGGCAAGTGATTAAAATTTAATCTTGTGACGTCCGGCCAGTGAATGGGACAGCGTGGTGCCATCGACCATCTCCAGCTCACCGCCAACCGGGACACCGTGGGCGATGCGGCTGGCGTCAACGCCATACTGACCGCACAGCTCTGCAATGTAGTTGGCGGTCGCTTCCCCTTCCACCGTGGGATTGGTGGCGAGGATCACTTCCTGAATGGTTTCACTCTCCAGCCGCTGCTCCAGGCGATCCAGACCGATATCGGCCGGACCAATGCCATCCAGCGGCGACAGGTGTCCCATCAGCACAAAGTAACGACCGGCAAACTGGCCCGTTTGCTCAATGGCGTGAATATCCGCCGGACTCTCCACCACACAGATCAGTCCATTCTGCTGACGCCGAGGATTGGCGCAGATGGTGCAGATCTCCTGCTCGGTGAAGGTACGGCAATCGGCACAGTGACCGATCTCTGACATCGCCCGGGTCAGCGCCTGTGCCAGGCGCATCCCGCCGCTGCGATCGCGTTGCAGCAGCTGAAACGCCATGCGCTGCGCCGATTTCGGCCCAACGCCGGGCAGACAGCGCAGCGACTCCATCAGTGATTCAAGCAGTGGGCTGGTTTGCATCAGAACGGCATCTTGAAGCCTGGTGGCAGCTGCATACCGGAGGAGACAGAAGCCATCTTCTCTTTCTGGGTTTCATCAATGCGGCGTGCGGCATCGTTGAACGCCGCAGCGATCAGATCTTCCAGCATATCTTTGTCATCTTCCAGCAGGCTGGGATCGACTTCCACGCGGCGGCAGTTGTGCGCACCGTTGATGGTAACCTTCACCAGGCCTGCGCCTGATTCACCGGTCACTTCCAGCGCGGCGATCTCTTCCTGAACCTTAGCCATTTTGTCCTGCATCTGCTGGGCCTGTTTCATCAGGTTGCCCAATCCGCCTTTACCACCAAACATAGTTTTCTCTCTCAGCTGAGGCCACAACGCTATCGTTGAGATAGCGGCAGCGTGTTCAAACAGGTCGGATACTCTCCTCATCCAGATCGGCGTCAAAAAACCGCTGTAACGTCTGAATGTGGGTATCACAGGTGATCGACTGACGCGCCTGCGCCAGCTTCTCTTCGTAAATGGCCTGACGCCACTCCAGTGGCGTCAACACCGTTGAATTATCGTCTTCAACCACCGAGAGTTCAACTCCCTGCCCGGCGGCTTCACTCAGGGCGGCACTCAACACCTGCTGAGCGGACGCCGAATTGAGGTGGCGCTGGCTGGAACGCAGATGCAGGATAACCCCGGTTTCGGTGGTCTCTTTCCATGCGTTCAGCGCCAGCTGCTGCACCAGCTTAGGCAACGGCAGAGCGGCAATTTCCGCCGCCCAGGGATCGCGCTGCTGGGCTTCTTCCGCCAGGCGCGCCGCCAGCTCAGGGGTTTTCTCATGCTCCAGCGCAGAACGCAAGGCCTTTGGCGTGGCGACCGGTTCGGCCACCACCACCGGCTGAGTCTGCGCTTTCCAGCGATAGGCCTCTTCTTTTACCGGTGCCGCAGGCTCCCGCTCGCGGATACGCTGCTGGCTGCGCTCGGTAACCGAGGCCAGCCGCTCCAGCGCGGAGTTGGCCGGCCGCGCACCTGGCGCCGCCGGCTCACTCTTTTTTGGTTTGTTCGCTCCCTGACGCAACAACTGGGTGCGCGCCTGCAGGAGCTGACTGGTGGAACTGGAAAGCGCGCTATCGGCGGTCGGCGCTGGCGCAACGGTCGGTGACTGTGGCACCGGCTCCGGCGCGGCCATCTGCGGCTGTGCCGCGACCGGCTGCTGTGCCGCCGGTGACGGTGCTGAAGAAGATGGTGCTGCCGTACGCACTGGCGATGGCGGTGACGTCGCAGAGGATTGCGACGGCGCTACCGAGGGGCGGGGCTGCGCCGCGGCCTGCGGTGACGGCGGCTGTTCCGTCGGTGGTACCGGCGCTGATTGCTGGGTTAACGCCGGGCGGGCAATCGGTTCAGCCACCGCAGCTTTGGGATGAAACGCCAGTGCGCGCAGCAGCGTCATCTCTACGCCCATCCGGCGATCGGGCGCAATCGGCAGATCTTTGCGGCCCATCAGTAAGGTCTGATAATAGAGCTGCAGATCGGCAGGCGGCACCACGCGCGCCAGCTCACGCAGCCTGAGCGCGTTGCTTTCGTCATCGTCGTTCAGCGAGGTTGGCAGCAGTTGCACCATCGCAATCTGGTGCAGTAAGCGCAGCATTTCAACCAGCAGCGCTTCCCACTCCACGCCGCGCGATGCGGCCTGACTCAGCAGCGACATCACCTGTTGACCATCACCATCGACCAGCGCTTCCAGCAGGCCGAGCGGCTGCTCGTCGTCCAGCGTGCCGAGCATGGCGCTGACCGTGGTGCTGGTCACGGCACCCTGCCCCATCGCGATCGCCTGATCGGTGAGACTCAGGGCATCACGCATACTGCCGTCAGCGGCGCGGGCCAGCAACTGCAGCGCCCGCGTTTCGCTGTCGATCTGCTCCTGCTGCAGAACATGCTCAAGCTGCTGACGGATCTGATCGACATCCAGCGCTTTGAGATGAAACTGCAGGCAGCGGGAGAGGATCGTCACCGGCAGTTTCTGCGGATCGGTGGTCGCCAGCAAAAATTTAACGTGTGACGGTGGCTCTTCCAGCGTTTTCAGCAACGCATTGAAGCTGTGGCGCGACAGCATGTGTACTTCATCAATCAGATAGACTTTGAAGCGGCCGCGCGCCGGTGCGTACTGCACATTGTCGAGCAGATCGCGGGTGTCTTCGACTTTGGTACGCGACGCGGCATCGATCTCGATCAGATCGACAAAACGGCCCTGCTCGATCTCCCGGCAATTATCACACTGTCCACAGGGCGTGGCGGTGATTCCGGTTTCGCAGTTAAGGCCCTTAGCCAGCAGACGCGCAATGGTGGTTTTCCCTACGCCGCGTGTGCCGGAGAAGAGATATGCATGGTGGATACGTCCCAGAGACAATCCATTCGCCAGCGCCGTCAGAACATGTTCCTGACCGACAACATCAGCAAAAGCCTGGGGACGCCATTTTCGCGCAAGTACCTGATAGCTCATGTGGATTCGACGAAGTTGGATGGAAAAGATGAGCGCAGACGCTCTGCAACCCCTGTACAGGATTGCAGTAGTCTAACAGCTACGCTTTTGCCTGGCACTCGTTATCTTGAACGAGAAGGCGTGACGACCCTGCCGCATGACAGGGTCGAAAAAAGGCTTAATGGCCGGGGAAATTGACCAGGCTGTAGCTCTCAACACCGAGGGCTTTCAGACGCGTTTCACCGGTCAGATCGAACAGGTTAATAATGAAAGCGGCATCCCGGACTTCGCCGCCTGCGCGACGAATCAGTTTGACGGTGGCTTCAATGGTGCCGCCGGTCGCCAGCAGATCGTCCACCACCAGCACCACGTCGCCCGGCTGAATCGCATCTTTGTGCAGTTCCAGCCGATCGGTGCCGTACTCCAGCTCGTAAGCCTCGCTGTAGGTTTCACGCGGTAGCTTACCCGGCTTACGCACCGGGACAAACCCTACGCCCAACCCTAACGCCACTGGCGCGCCGAACAGAAAACCGCGCGCTTCGGTGCCGACCACTTTAGTGATGCCTTTATCACGATAGCGCTCAACCAGCAGCGCAATTGACGCGGCATAGGCTTTAGGATCTTCCAGCAGACTGGTCACGTCACGAAACAGGATGCCCGGCTTCGGATAATCAGGAATGCTTTTAATGCTGTTTTTAATGAATTCAAGCTGCTGCGCAGTGTCGGTCATAATGATACGCCTGGTAAAAAATTCTGTTTCGCGCAGCTTCAATAGCGCCAATACCTGGTAAAAGGCTCAGCGGAAGTCAATTCACAAAGGGAAGCCACGCACGAAGACGCCCAAATCTAAGCAAATGACCGGATAAATGCAACTTTATCGCGGCGGTGGCGGCGCATCCGCTGTTTCTGACACCACCGGAATCCGCCACATAAACAGCAGCAGTATCGTCAGCATCACCAGCAGCAGAATCCGTATCCACCACAGATGGACCAGCGCAATTGAAATGGCAAAAGTCACCACAATCAGGCAGATAGCGCGCCCTTTCGCACCGGGCGGCATGGCGCGATGCTGCTGCCAGTGGCGCAGATAACGCCCGAACGGCGAGCGCCACAGCAGCCAGTGATGAAAGCGCGGCGATGAGCGGGCAAAGCACCAGGCGGCCAACAGCATAAATGGCGTGGTAGGTAATAATGGTAATACAATGCCCAGGGTCCCCAGCATAATCGCCAGCCAGCCGAGGGTTAATAACAGAATGCGTTGCATGAATGCCGCCCAACTCTTTCCTCATCCGCCTACGTTAGCACAACGGAGCCTGACGGCATGAGCGCGATCTCCGCACAACAGCGTCTGCAGCAGGCACTTATTGCGCTACGTCAGGATATCGCGGCACATCCCGACGGACACTGTCGCCTGCCGCGCTTCGACAGTCAGCTGTTCCGCACCAAAGGAACCCGCCTCGCCGACTATCTGGCTGAGGTGGAGCAGAATTTTACCCGGCTATGCGACAGCGCCAGCGATCTGGTCCGTAGCGCCTGGCTGGCCGAACGACTGGTCGATCAGGTGGCGGCATTGCAACGTGAAGCGAGCACCCAGCAGCTGCGTACCCGGCGTGAAAAGCCACTGAGCAATCCTCGCGCCGTCAAATATCAGGAATATCGTGAATATGAGCGGCGGCTGCTGGCGATGATTGATCAGCGCGAACAGCGACTGGCGCTGGCGGAAACGCTGGCGGTTCAGCATCAGCTGAAGCAGGATCTGGAGACATTAGAGGGCCGTCTGGCACGCTGTCGGCAGGCGATTCGCTCGGTAGAATGGGCATTATCGCTGCGCGGCGGTCAGCAGGAGGAATAAAGCGCAGCGGCAAAAAAGCGCTTCTATACTCGATAGGGTTCGGCACGGAGAAAAATAATGGGTTTACTGATCTGGCTACTCTGCGGATTGCTGTTAGGGTTGCTTAAACGCATCGTGATGCCGGGCCGGCCGGGTGGCCTGTTTGCGACTCTGACGCTGTCGATGATTGGCGCGCTGATTGGCGGATACATTGCCAGCTATTTTGAACTGGGTAGCCTGGCGACGCTGCACATCGGCGCATTAGGCATGGCGATTGCCGGTTCCCTGTTAATGCTGCTGGTGGCAGCGAAACTGCGTATATAGGAGGAGAGATGTCACTGGAGAATGCCCCGGATGACGTTAAACTGGCGGTGGATCTGATTCAGTTACTGGAAGAGCATCAGTTGCCGGTTGAAACCGTGCTGTCGGCGCTGGCAATAGTGCAGCGCGATTTTGAGAACAAACGTGACTGCCAGCCACCGCCTTAGCCGCGGGCGGTCAGGGTCGGGCTGAGGCGAAGCATATCGATAAAGGCATCCACCAGCGCAGGCGCATCGCCGGCTAAATCGAAACTTTCTGGCGTAAACAGCCAGCTTTCCATCATGCCATTAACGTAACCGCGCATAATCAGCGCCGCCTGGCGGGTATTGAGGCTACCCGGAAGCTGTTCCGCTTCGATGCACTGACGCAGCACATCTTCAATTTTGTCGTAGCATTCGAGCAGTAAGCTCTGCTGGATATTCTTCAGCGCCGCCATCTCGCCAACAAACTCGCATTTATGGAAAATAATCTCCATCAGTGCGCGGCGTTGCGGATCGTTTGCTGTTGCGTCAAAGATATAGACCAACATGGCGCGTAAAACAGAGAGTGGATCGCCGGGATATTTTGTTTGATACTCAAGTTCCACATTATCCAGCCCGGCATCACAGCGAAGCCAGATTTCATGCAAAACATCAGCTTTGTTTTTGAAATGCCAGTAGATGGCTCCCCGCGTGACGCTGGCCGCTGAAGCAATATCCGCCAGTGAAGTGGCAGAAACGCCCTGTTGTGAAAACAGGATGACGGCGGCATCGAGAATTTGATGCCGTGTTTCAAGTGCTTGCGCTTTGGTTTTTCGTGCCATAGGGGGCTTTTTTTACAGACGTGTAAGTTTACATACATTTGTGAATGTATGTACCATAGCATGACCCGCGATTTGACGCAGCAATGGGTTCTTCGGATTGTGATCCATTGATCAATTGATATCGGACACTAGAGGTTTATTTATGAATAAAATCAGAGGATTATCGCCTCTGGCGGCCGTCCTGATGCTATCAGGCAGCTTTTTGTTAACAGGATGTGATAACAATAAATCCGAACAAGCCGCCCAACAACAGGCGCCAGAAGTGGGCGTTGTCACCTTAAAAGCCGAACCGCTGAAAATTTCCACCGAACTGCCTGGCCGTACCTCTGCATATCGCGTGGCTGAAGTCCGTCCTCAGGTTTCCGGTATCATTCTGAAGCGTAATTTTATTGAAGGCAGCGATGTCAAAGCGGGTCAGTCGCTTTATCAGATCGATCCTGCAACCTACCAGGCCGCTTATGACAGCGCAAAAGGCGATCTGGTGCAGGCAGAAGCCAATGCCCGTATCGCTCAACTGACCGTTAAACGTTATAAGCCGCTGCTGGGCACCAAATATATCAGTCAGCAGGATTATGACACTGCCGTGGCTACCGCCGCGCAAAACGATGCCGCGGTTCAGGTCGCCAAAGCCAACGTTGAGACGGCCCGCATTAACCTGGCCTATACCAAAGTTACCTCCCCTATCAGCGGCCGCATCGGCAAATCATCGGTCACCGAAGGTGCGCTGGTGCAGAGCGCACAAACCACCGCGCTGGCCACCGTGCAACAACTCGACCCGATGTACGTTGACGTCACCCAGTCGAGCGAAGATTTCATGCGCTTACGTTCCGAACTGGAGTCAGGTCAGCTGAAGCAGAACGATGGCAAAGCCAACGTAACGTTACTGATGCAGAACGGCAGCAGCTACGCCCAGCCGGGTACGCTGGAGTTCTCTGACGTGACCGTTGATGAAACCACCGGTTCTATTACCCTGCGCGCCATCTTCCCGAACCCGAACCATGTGCTGTTACCTGGCATGTTTGTTCGCGCCCGTCTGGATGAAGGCACCAACCCAAGCGCGCTGCTGGTACCGCAACAGGCGGTCACCCGTACGCCAACCGGTCAGGCGACCGTGATGGTCGTGGGTGCGGATAATAAAGTGGAATCACGTACCGTGACCGCCACGCAAGCAATTGGCGATAAGTGGTTAGTGACCGACGGTGTGAAAGCAGGTGAACGTGTGATCAGTACCGGTCTGCAACGCGCCAAGCCGGGTGCACAGGTTACTCCACAAGAAGTCTCAGACGATGCTAAAGCTGCGCCCGATGCAAAGTCGCAGTCTGATAAGTCATCGTCATAACAGGAGCCGTTGATTCATGGCTAAGTTCTTTATCGATCGCCCCATCTTTGCGTGGGTGCTCGCCATCATCATCATGATGGTCGGTGCGCTATCGATTCTCAAACTGCCGATCGAGCAATATCCCAATGTTGCGCCGCCGGCGATTGAGATTCAGGCCACCTACCCAGGTGCGGATGCGAAAACACTGCAGGATTCGGTGACCCAGGTCATCGAACAGAATATGAACGGCATCGACGGACTGATGTATATGTCCTCGAGCAGCGACTCATCCGGTACTCTGACCCTGACTATCTCGTTTGAGTCCGGCACCGATCCGGATATTGCGCAGGTTCAGGTGCAGAACAAACTGCAACTGGCGACGCCGTTACTGCCGCAGGAAGTGCAACAGCAGGGGATTCAGGTTAAAAAATCTTCCAGCAGCTTCCTGATGGTGGCCGGTTTCATCAGTGATGATGACAATATGACGCAGAATGATATTTCTGACTATATTGCCTCTACCATCAAAGATCCGCTTAGCCGTACCAAGGGCGTGGGTGACACTCAGGTGTTTGGTGCCCAGTACGCAATGCGTATCTGGATGGACCCGCACAAGCTGAACAACTACAACCTGACGCCGGTTGATGTGATCAGTGCGCTGAATACTCAGAATACCCAGGTAGCAGCCGGTCAGCTCGGTGGTACACCACCGGTGCCAGGCCAGCAGCTGAACGCCTCTATCATTGCGCAAACCCGTCTGACCTCTACCGATGAGTTCGGCAAAATTCTGCTCAAGGTGAATGAGGATGGCTCGCAGGTGCGTCTGCGTGACGTGGCGAAGATTGAACTCGGCGCTGAAAACTACGATATCGTAGCCCGGTATAACGGCAAACCGGCTTCCGGTATCGGTATCAAACTGGCGACCGGCGCCAATGCGCTCGATACCGCTAACGCGGTGAAAGCTGAACTGGCCCGGATGCAGTCTACGTTCCCGGCCGGTATGAAGGTTGTTTATCCTTATGACACCACCCCATTTGTGAAGATCTCCATCTTCGAAGTGGTGAAAACGCTGTTAGAAGCGATTGTGCTGGTGTTCCTGGTAATGTACCTGTTCCTGCAGAACTTCCGCGCCACGCTGATCCCGACGATCGCCGTGCCGGTGGTGCTGTTAGGTACCTTCGCCGTTATCAGCGCCTTTGGCTATTCAATAAACACCCTGACGATGTTCGCGATGGTGCTGGCTATCGGCCTGCTGGTGGATGACGCCATCGTGGTGGTCGAGAACGTTGAGCGCGTCATGGCGGAAGAGGGACTGCCGCCTAAAGAAGCGACCAAACGGTCAATGGAGCAGATTCAGGGCGCACTGGTCGGTATCGCCCTGGTGCTGGCAGCCGTATTTATCCCGATGGCCTTCTTTGGGGGTTCAACCGGGGTTATCTACCGCCAGTTCTCTATTACTATCGTTTCGGCGATGGCCCTGTCGGTGCTGGTTGCGTTCATTCTGACGCCAGCGCTGTGTGCCACCATGCTGAAGCCGGTTAAAAAAGGCGAACACGGCCAGACCACCGGTTTCTTCGGCTGGTTTAACCGTATGTTCGATAAGAGCACTAACCACTATGTGGATAGCGTAGGCCATATCGTTCGCAGCACTGGCCGCTATATGCTGATCTATCTGGTGATTGTGGTGGGCATGGCGTTTCTGTTCCTGCGCTTACCGACCTCATTCCTGCCGGAAGAGGACCAGGGCTTGCTGCTGGCACAGGCGCAGTTGCCTGCTGGCGCAACCCAGGAACGTACCCAGAAAGTACTGGACCAGGTGACCGATTACTTCCTGACGAAAGAGAAGGATTCGGTGAAGTCGGTGTTTACCGTTAACGGCTTTGGTTTTGCCGGTCGTGGACAGAATACCGGTATCGCCTTCGTCAGTCTGAAGCCGTGGGATGAGCGTGGCAGCAGCGATCTGAAAGTGCCGGCGATTGCGGGCCGTGCCATGCAGGCGCTGGGCGCGATCAAAGATGCGATGGTCATTCCATTCAACCTGCCCGCGA
This sequence comes from Pantoea sp. USHLN298, assembly GCF_037149395.1. NCBI lineage: Bacteria > Pseudomonadati > Pseudomonadota > Gammaproteobacteria > Enterobacterales > Erwiniaceae > Pantoea > Pantoea sp. USHLN298. The sequence continues at coordinate 174,483 of NZ_JBBCRO010000001.1, read as the reverse complement.
TTATCGAACTGGGTAATGCCACCGGCTTCGACTTTGAGCTGATTGACCAGAATAACCTGGGTCACGAAAAGCTCACCGAAGCACGTAATCAGCTGTTCGGTATGATCGCTCAGCATCCGGATACGCTGGTCGGCGTACGTCCTAACGGCATGGAAGATACACCGCAGTACAAGCTGATTATCGATCAGGAGAAAGCGCAGGCACTGGGCGTTTCCCTGAGTGATATCAACACTACGCTGGCGGCCTCGTGGGGCGGCTCTTACGTCAATGACTTCATCGACCGCGGTCGCGTGAAGAAAGTGTACGTAATGGGACGTGCGGATTCCCGTATGCTGCCGGACGACATTGGTAAGTGGTATGTGCGCAACAGCAGCGGAACCATGGTGCCCTTCTCTGCCTTCTCGTCAGCAAAATGGCAATATGGTTCACCGCGTCTTGAGCGTTACAACGGTCTGCCAGCGATGGAGATCCTCGGACAGGCTGCGCCAGGTAAGAGCTCCGGTACGGCAATGGATCTGATGGAAGAGCTGGCCTCGAAGCTGCCTGCCGGTATCGGTTATGACTGGACCGGAATGTCCTATCAGGAACGGCTGTCAGGCAACCAGGCACCTGCGTTGTATGCCATCTCGCTGATTGTGGTCTTCCTCTGTCTTGCGGCGTTGTACGAGAGCTGGTCGATTCCGTTCTCCGTTATGCTGGTGGTGCCACTCGGGGTCATCGGTGCACTGATCTTCACTACGCTGCGTGGATTAAGTAATGACGTCTACTTTGTGGTGGGGTTACTGACAACCATTGGCCTCTCGACGAAGAACGCCATCCTGATCGTCGAATTTGCTAAAGATCTGATGGATAAAGAGGGCAAAGGATTGGTTGAGTCGACGCTGGAAGCCTGTCGTATGCGTCTGCGTCCTATCCTGATGACCTCGCTGGCGTTTATTCTCGGCGTACTGCCACTGGCGATCAGTACCGGTGCCGGTTCAGGTTCGCAGAACGCCGTTGGTACCGGCGTGGTCGGTGGTATGGTTACCGCGACCTTACTGGTTATCTTCTTCGTTCCGGTGTTCTTCGTGGTGGTCCGTCGCCGCTTTAATAAGAACAAATCGGAAATCGAAAAAGGTCACCCGGTTGAACACAACCCGACTCACTAATGCTTACTGAGTAGTGAAAAGGTAAAAGGCCGCGCAAGCGGCCTTTTTTATTTCTGTTTGCCGGACGGCGGCTGTCTGGTTTTCCCTTTTGCTGCGCTGACGCTTTTGCCCCGACCTTTGCCTGTACCTGGCCTTTCCTGCTCCGTTACCCTTTTTCTGCGCTGACGTTACTACGCCGTTGCCTGCCCTTGCGGCTTCCGATCCTGCCGACGGTTGCAATCCCGGTAAACCCGGCGCATAATATTGTTATATTATAACATTACATAGGTGAGTATTATGAAAGCGAATATCCATCCCGACTATCGCCATGTGGTTTTCCATGACACCTCGGCGGACGTCTGGTTCAAAATCGGTTCGACCATCCGCACTGACCGCACCGTGGAATTTGAAGGCGAAACCCTGCCTTACGTCACGCTTGATGTGTCGTCAGCCTCGCATGTGTTCTATACCGGTAAGCAGAAAGATTTTGCCAAAGAGGGCAGTACCGCTCGCTTTAACCAGCGTTTTGGTCGCTTTCTGGGCCGTAAGTAAGGGAGAGGATCATGCAGGTATTAAGCTCGCTGCGCTCAGCAAAAAGTCGCCACCGGGATTGCAAAGTGGTGCGCCGTAAAGGCCGTATTTACGTCATTTGCAAATCAAATCCGCGCTTCAAGGCGGTGCAGGGAAGAAAGAAAAAACGCTAGTTTATGTCGTGATGAGTGGCCGGGGATTCCCGGCCTTTTTATCACTATTGCATACTCTTCAGCATCGCATTTACGTTGTGTCTGAATGCCGCTTCATAGGTTGGTGCCGGACCGGTCGCCGGTGACAACGCCTCGGGATAGAGCTCGCCGCCTGGCTGGGCACCGGTCGCGCTGGCAATCTGCTTCACCAGTCGCGGATCGGTCTGGTTCTCAATAAAGTAACGCTGGATATGCTGCTGTTTCAGCTGTGAGATCAGGCTGCCAACTTCACTGGCACTGGCCTCTGACTCGGTGGAGAAACCGACCGGCGCCAGGAAGGTGACGCCATATCGCTGACCAAAATAGCCAAACGCATCGTGGCTGGTCAGCACTTTACGTCGTCCGGCGGGCACCCGGTCAAACGCCGTTTTCGCCCAGAGGTCCAGCGCCTGCAGCTGCTGAATGTAGTTTTCACCACGCTGACGAATCTGCGCGGCATCCTCCGGGTCAGCCATGACCAGCGCATTCATCACGTTGGTGGCGTAAATTACGCCGTTCTGCATACTGTTCCAGGCGTGGGGATCGGTGATGGTTTTCCCCTCTTCCTCCATGCTGCGCGTGGTGATGCCGGTTGAGGCCACCACCGGCTGCCCGCGATAGCCCGACGCGCTGACCAGCCGGTCCATCCACCCTTCCAGCCCTAAACCGCTGACAAACACCAGATCGGCTTTCGCCAATGCCTGACTGTCCTGTGGCGTCGGTTCGAAGGTGTGCGGGTCGCCATCCGGCCCGACCAGGCTTTTAACCCTGACATGATCACCACCAACCTGTTTTACGATATCTGCCAGCACGGTAAAACTGGCTACCACATTCACCGTTTTTGCCATGGCTAATGGCGCGGCAAACAGCGCGGCGAGCGCCAGACTAACCGGTAATTTCTTCATAGCTACCCCTTACGTTTAATGGCGGCGCAAAATGCCACCGCACGGCCCTGTCAGAATCGAAAGAAAAAACAGCATGGCGGCGCTCAGCACCACGGCGGGTCCGGCCGGCAGCGAAAAGTGCCAGGAGAGCATCAGCCCCGCCAGCGCCGAGATCACCGCCATCAGAATGGCAATCGCCAGCATCGCGGCGAGATGGCGGCTCCAGAACCGGGCGCTGGCGGCGGGCAGCATCATTAATCCCACCGACATCAGCGTGCCGAGCACCTGAAAACCCGCCACCAGATTCAGCACCACCAGCATCAGAAACAGACCATGCACCAGCGGCGCGCTCCATCTGCCCTGCGCGCGCAGGAAGTCACTGTCAAAAGCGTCAATCACCAGCGGGCGATAGAGTATCGCCAGCAGGATCAGGGTAAAGGCGGCGATACCGCCGACCAGCAGCAGCGCACCGTTATCCACCGCCAGCAGCGACCCGAACAGCACATGCAGCAGATCCACGCTTGAACCGCGCAGTGAGACCAGCGTGACGCCAAGTGCCAGCGAACCCAGATAAAAACCGGCGAAGCTGGCATCTTCTTTCAGCGGCGTATAACGACTGACCGCCCCGGAGAGCAGCGCCACCGCCAGCCCGGCAATCAGGCCGCCAATGCCCATCGCCACCAGCGAAAGGCCGGAGATCAGGTAACCGATAGCGGCACCCGGTAACACCGCATGGGACAGCGCATCGCCAATCAGGCTCATGCGACGTAACGAAAGGAACACACCCAGCGGAGTCGCGCTGACCGCCAGTGCGATACAGGCCACCAGCGCACGTCGCATAAAACCAAATTCGATAAAGGGCTGAATCAGCGTCACGGTGCCACCTTCTGCATTGCTGAACCGGCGACTGGCGTCTGGCTGAAGGTGCCGTCATCCATCGACAGCACCTCGCTGAAGTAGCGCGCGACCAGAGGACGGTCGTGCAGCACCACCAGCAAGGTGGTGCCCGCCTGCTGCTGTTGCTCCAGGATCGACATCAGTAATGTCACGGTCTGGCTGTCAATGCCGTTAAAGGGTTCATCCAGCAACCACAGCCGGCTACGCTGCAGCATCAGTCGGGCAAACAGCACGCGTTGCAGTTGTCCACCGGATAAAGTAACCGGCTGCGCATCGGCGTACTCTGCCATCTGCACCGCTTCCAGCGCCTGCCAGATCTCCCGACGTAATGCCCGATGAATGCCGCCAAACCAGCCGCAGCGCGGCCAGCAACCGATCGAAACCAGTTCATATACCGTCAGCGGAAAACGGGTTTCCAGTTCACTACGCTGAGGCAGCCAGCCGGTATCACGGCGGGTGACCTGCAGCTGGCACCGCCCTTTTACGGGCGGTAGCAGCCCGGCGATGGTCTTTAGCAGCGTTGACTTGCCGCTGCCGTTAGCGCCGACCAGCGCGGTCATGCTACCCGGCACGATCTGACCGTTTATTTCCGGTGTCACCTGCTGTCCCTGGTAACCCGCCTGTAGCCCGTGAAACACAATCATCCGCTGATTCCCCACCACATGGCTGCCGTCAGTAGGGCGATGAAGAGCATCGCCACGGCCAGTCGTCCACCCAGTGACATTAACAGTCCACTCTGCCGCATCTTTTCACCATTATGTTATAACATAACAACTATACTATCTGATGTTGCCGCCCGGCAACCTGCCCAATGTGTATCAAAAAATATATTTAATCCGGCGGCGAGTCGGTCCCGATGCAGGCAGCATGGCGATGACGTCAGGTTTATCGTAGGGAAAATGCCCGAAATCGACAATTTCATTCGCGGCTGGCTTGCAAAGCGGTTGCAGAAAACCAATGATAGGTTTATCAACTGTTATTAACGGATCGGTTATGCTGTCACGAATTGAATGCGATATTGCACAGGACGAATCGGACTGCGCAAAAATAGCAGCGATTGTTCAGCGGAATATTCTCAAAATATCGGATGGGCTGGTAGGCGATTTACACTGGTATTCACAAGATGCCCGATTAGTTCCAGGCAGCCTGAAAATTATTTCTGTGGAAAAGCAGGGGCCCAATAGTTTTAAGTTACTTTACGATTATGCCTGGAATTTATTTAGTCCCTGCCTGGATCTAAATGAAACCGTTAGCCAGTCAGAACGGGTTTCCTTTCATATTGAGCCCGGTGCGCTTGTGTTTGATGTGATCGGCAACCAGCGGCCTTCGCCCGCCGACGAATTGTAATATTTAGTAATGGAGGTGAGCAGAACTAATGGTTTTACACTATATTTGACGAATCCCGTTTAATAACTGCCTGATAAATCGCTTCCTGGCCGCTTTACCCTATATCGCCGCCGCGCGGCAACTGTGCTAGCTATGGAGGGGAAAAAGATGGACGAATACTCACCGAAACGGCATGATATTGCCCAGCTTAAATACCTGTGTGAGAGTCTGTTTGACGAGAGCATGGCAACATTAACGGATAGCCATCACGGCTGGGTTAATGATCCCACTTCTGAAAGCAATTTACAGCTCAACGATTTGATCGAGCATATCGCCTCTTTCACCATGAATTACAAAATTAAGCACGTTGAAGATGAAGCGCTGATTTCGCAAATCGATGAATATCTTGATGATACCTTTATGTTGTTCAGCAACTATGGTGTCAATACTCAGGATCTGCAACGGTGGCAACGTTCAGCTAAACGCTTATTTAACCTGTTCACTGAAGAGTGCGCTTTTCTCCAGCAACCGAGCCATTCATTATAAGTACTGACGTGAGAACGGTTTATTTATGAACAAAAACCTGACTAAAACGGATTATTTGATGCGACTGCGTCGTTGTCGCTCAATCGATACCCTTGAAAGGGTCATTGAAAAAAACAAGTATGAATTACCTGAAGATGAGTTAGCGGTATTTTACTCAGCGGCCGATCATCGCCTGGCTGAACTGACGATGAACAAGCTTTACGATAAAGTACCAGGTTCGGTGTGGAAATTTGTGCGTTAATTTGCACAACCCTTTCGTTCGATTGCCTCATCCTAAGCATTTAATACTCTCGCCTGCCGGCAATGGATCGGCCTCAGGCGAGTTTCGCCTGTCTGGAATCTGATAAGGGATAGGTTATGCGGGAGATAAAAATGGTGGGGGCCCTGCCAGCTACATCCCGGCACACGCGTCACCTGCTGCGGCTGCTTCCTTCCGGACCTGACCGAGTTCACAAGCTAGCATTGCGGGAGAACCAACAGGGCCCCCATTGACAAGCCCTCATTTCGAGAGCGCAGGCATTATCGGGGAAGGCCCTGGCAATTGCAAGCGCAGTCGGGACGACCGTTGGTTTCTTGAACAACCCACAGTTTGCCGCGTATCACTGGGGTTTGACGTGGTAAAGTTGACGCCCTTTTTCCAGACGGGATAAGCAGATGGATCAGCCTGACAGTTTTCAGCAACGCATCTGGCAAATTGTTGCCGCGATTCCTGCGGGCCAGGTCGCGACCTACGGCGATGTCGCGCTGCTAGCGGGCTCTCCACGCGCCGCCCGTCAGGTCGGCGGTGTACTGAGTCGCCTGCCGCAGGGCAGCACCCTGCCCTGGCATCGGGTGGTTAACCGGCATGGGGCGATCTCGCTTCAGGGGGACGGACTGTTTCGTCAGCGCGATGCGCTGGAGGCGGAAGGTGTAGTGGTGAGTGATGATGGCCGCATCGACCTTGAGGCCTACCGCTGGCGCTTTTAAGCCCGAAAAGGGGCGACAGAGTCGCCCCACAGTAAGTTACATGCTGGTCGGGGCTGGCACAGAAGCGGACGGCGTCACCTGAGTCGGTGATGTCGACGGCACGGTGGTCGCGGCACCCGGCTGGGTTGGCATCGCCATTGACGGTACCGGCACCAGCAGCAGCTCAGCTTTGGTGCCACCCTGGTTAATCACTGGCTTCACGCCTTCGGTAATAAAGGCCAGCTTGCCATCAATCGAGATAGCGGCGCTCAGCAGAATACGCGCGTTCGGCTGAATGTCGGCTGGGTTAAACGGCAGCACGAACTGGAACGGTGCCTGTTTACCTTCGGTGCGTACCACGCGCTGTGACAACACTTTCGATGGCGCATCGGCCACAGAGGCGTCAGAGAGCGTCACGGTGAGCACCGCATCCGGCGGCAGCGCAATACGCTGTCGGATATAGACCGAACCGCTGACGTTAGGCTGCGCAATCGCCGCCTGCTGTCCCGCCACGGCCGAGCCCAACGTTGGAGTTGGTACCGGTTTACCTTTGTCGGCGCATCCTGCAACAGCCACCGCCATAACTACCCCACTGAACACATGCCAGAGTTTCATTGATGTCGTCTCCTTTTGATCAAAATGATTTTCGGCAGCGAATCCTGCGTACAGCGCTTCACTCGCCGTATGTGCTTAATTCTGGCACAAAATCGGGAGTTTGCCTGGCGACGGCAAAGAGGAAAGTCTGATTGACGTGAACTGGTCGGATCTTTCACACTGAGCGGGTCACTATATTGAGGAATGCGCCATGAGCCAGGCACTGCAAAATCTGCTGAATTTATTAAATCTGGAAAAGCTGGAAGAGGGTTTGTATCGCGGTCAGAGTGAAGATCTGGGGCTGCGTCAGGTGTTTGGCGGTCAGGTAGTCGGACAGGCGCTGTATGCAGCCAAGCAGACGGTCGCGGAAGATCGCATCATCCACTCCTTTCACAGCTACTTCCTGCGGCCCGGCGATAGCCAGAAAGCGATTATTTATGATGTTGAAACCCTGCGTGACGGCAAAAGCTTCAGCGCCCGGCGCGTTAGTGCGATACAGAATGGCCAGCCGATTTTTTATATGACCGCCTCATTCCAGGCACCGGAAAGCGGTTTTGAACATCAGAATGCGATGCCCGAGGTGGCCGGTCCTGAGAATCTGCTCTCCGAGCAGGTGATGGCGCAGAAAATGGCGCATATGCTGCCGGAAAAACTGCGAGAGAAATTTATCGCCGAACGGCCACTGGAGATTCGCCCGGTGCAGTTGCACAATCCGCTCAAGGGCCACGTTGATAAACCTGAACGTCAGGTCTGGATCCGTGCCAACGGCGTGTTACCGGACGATCTGCGTATCCATCAATATCTGCTGGGCTATGCCTCTGACCTCAATTTTCTGCCGGTCGCGCTGCAGCCGCACGGCAAGGGCTTTCTGGAAGCCGATATGCAGGTGGCGACCATCGATCACTCGATGTGGTTTCACCGTCCGTTCGACTTCAGCGAATGGCTGCTCTATAGCGTAGTCAGCACCTCGGCCTCGGGGGCGCGCGGTTTTGTGCGAGGCGAGTTTTATAATCAGCAAGGCGTGCTGGTAGCCTCGACGGTGCAGGAAGGGGTGATGCGCCAGCGCAGCGAATAAAAAAAGGGGCGATTGCTCGCCCCTGATTGGCTATTTAATAGTGAAGGTTACTGGTTATAGGCATTTTCGCCGTGGCTGTTGACGTCCAGACCTTCACGCTCATGCTCTTCCGGCACGCGCAGTCCCACAATCATATCCGCCAGCTTGAAGCCAATGAAGGCGACGACGCCAGACCAGACGATGGTCAGGCCGACGCTGAACAGCTGCACCCATACCTGATGGCCCATGGTCACGCCTTCTGCATAGCCGACACCGCCCAGCGAAGAAGAAGCAAAGACGCCAGTCAGGATACAACCCACGATGCCGCAGACGCCATGCACGCCAAACACATCGCAAGGATCGTCGACCCGCAGCCATTTTTTCAGGGTGGTGACGCCCCACAGACCGGCCAGTCCACCGACCAGGCCAATGATTAACGCCCCGCCGACACCCACGTAACCACAGGCTGGGGTGATGGCGACCAGGCCCGCGATGAAGCCGGAACAGGCACCCAGCAGTGAAGGTTTACCGCGTACGGCCCACTCACCAAAGGTCCATGACAGTACCGCGCCCGCCGTGGCGACCACGGTGTTCAGGAAGGCCAGTGCTGCAATTTCGTTAGCCGCCGAGGCAGAACCGGCGTTAAAACCAAACCAGCCGACATAGAGGATGGCCGTACCGGTGAAGACCATTGGCAGGTTATGCGGTTTAAACGCTTCTTTGCCGAAGCCAGCACGTTTACCCACCAGGTAAGCGCCGACCAGTCCCGCCACGGCGGCATTGATATGCACCACGGTACCGCCAGCAAAGTCCAGCGCGCCATCCTGCGCCAGGAAGCCGCCCGCCCACACCATGTGTGCGATAGGCAGGTAGGCCAGGGTCAGCCAGACGCCGACAAAAATCAGCACCGCAGAGAAACGGATACGTTCAGCGATAGCACCGACAATCAGGCCGACGGTAATACAGGCAAATGATGCCTGGAAGGCAACGTGGATATACTGGTAGAAGCTTCCCATCACCGCGGTCAGCTGAATATTTTTCAGCATCGCCCAGCCAAAGCCACCAAAGAAGGCGTTACCTTCGCTGAAGGCCAGTGAATAGCCATAAACCATCCATAATACGCACACCAGCGAGAAGGTCACCGCCACCTGAGTCAGCATCGACAGGACGTTCTTGCCGCGAATCAAACCGCCGTAAAACAGCGCAATCCCTGGAATCGACATAAACAGCACCAGCGCGGTGCAAATCATCATAAATGCGTTATCAGCCTTGTCCGCAACGGCAGGTGCAGCCATCGCGAGCGATGGTAACAGTGCCAGGCTGGTGAGGCCCAACTTAGCGAAAACTTTATTCATTTTTATCCATCCCATCACAGTACTGAGTCTTAATTACAGAGCGGCTTCGTCGGTCTCGCCGGTACGAATACGGATGACGCGCTGCAGTTCAGCCACGAAAATTTTACCGTCGCCAATTTTGCCGGTGTAAGCCGCTTTACTGATGACATCCACCACTTCGTCTAACTGGTCGTCGGCAATCGCGATATCGATTTTGACCTTAGGCAGGAAGTTCACGCTGTACTCTGCGCCACGGTAAAGCTCCGCATGGCCTTTCTGGCGACCAAATCCTTTTACTTCGGAGACGGTCAGCCCCTGAATGCCGATAGAGGATAAGGCTTCACGCACATCCTCCAGCTTGAATGGCTTAATTACGACGGTAACCAGCTTCATTGGATCCCCTCCAGCGATTAAATGAGTGAGTCTCACAGACACGCAGAGAGTTAAGCAAAGCCTGTGCCACAAATAAAAAAACAGCGGAATCAATCTCTGAGGCGAGACGGGGCAAGGCGTGTTTTAGCCGGGATCGGTGAGGAGAGGAAGGAATAGCCGCGCGTCAGCACAGCCAATGCACTCCTTTGGTGCGCCAGGCGTCAAAGGAGTGCATTTAACCAGATTATTCTGATAAAACCGCGCAAAAAAGGTGCAACTTACGCTTCAGTTGTTAAGGGGATGCCCGTCGCCAGATCATCGCCTACCTGCTGCAATTGGTACATCTGCCAGTAACGCCCCTGCAGCGCCAGTAATTGCGCGTGATTACCCTGTTCGACCACCCGTCCACGATGCAGCACCAGAATGTTATCGGCTTCGGTAATGGTTGAAAGCCGGTGCGCAATCACCACCAGCGTGCTGTGCTGGCGCAGAGTTCGCAGCGTCTGCTGAATCGCCTGCTCGGTACCCGAGTCGATATTGGCGGTCGCTTCATCAAGGATCATCACCTGCGGCAGGTCGACCAGCACCCGCGCCAGCGCCAGCAACTGCTTCTGCCCGACCGACAGATTATTGCCCTGCTCACCCAGCCGGGTATGGATGCCGTCAGGCAATGCGCGCGCCAGAGGAGCCAGCTGTACCTGCTCCAGTACCGTCCAGACCACCTCTTCGCTGATATCACGGCCGAGCCGGACGTTGGCCAGCAACGTATCCGCCAGCACCACCGGGTCCTGCTGAACCATCGCGATACCCCGCCGCAGCACCGCATGACTGAGTTCACCAATCGGACGGTCATCAATGCGAATCTCGCCGCGGGTAATCGGGTAGTAGCCCATCAGCAGGTTCGCCAGCGTGCTTTTGCCGCTGCCGGTATGTCCGACCAACGCCACAAAGCTGCGTGACGGCACCTCAAGATTGATATCGCTGAGCACGTCACGATCTTCACGGTAGGCAAAACTCAGATTCTTCAGAGTCAGACGACCTGACGCCAGCGGCTGAGAATCGGGTCCATAGTGCTGCTGCGCTGCATCCATCAGTTCGAAGATACGCTCACCGGAGACCACCGCCTGCTGCAGCATCGACTGCTGCGTGGTGAGCTCAATCAGAGGCTCATTCAGCCGGCCCAGATAGGTAATAAAGGCGTACAGCACCCCGACTTCAAACACGCCAGGAACGGAGAAACTGAACAGCATCAGCAATCCGCACAGCACCATCGCCGAAAACAGGCTTAACAGCGGGCGCAGCAGAAAACCATCCAGCCGCAGCGTTTCCATCCGCGCCAGATAGTGAGAACGACTCGCCTCCCCCATCCGCTCGCCAAAGCGCGCCTGCTGACGAAACTGCTGGATGACGCTCATGCCGCTGATCACTTCGTTAAAGCCATTATTGATGTCAGCCAGATAGCTGCGGACCCGACGGGCAATCGGCGTGCTGTAACGCTGATATATCAGCATGACCACCAGCACCAGCGGAAAGATCATCATCGCCACCAGCGCCATGCGCCAGTCAAGGCTGAACATCGCCACCATCATGGCACCCACCAGCGCCGCGCTGCGCAGTACCGTCGCCACCACCGTGACATAGAGATCGCGGATCACCTCGGTGTCATTGGTCACGCGTGAAATAATCTGTCCGACCGGCTGGGTATCAAAGGCGCTGAGCGGCTGACACAGCGCAGCATTCATCACGTCGCAGCGCAACTGCTGCACCACGCCGATGGCGGCGCGATTAAACAGCAGTGCCTGCCAGTAATGCAGCGCTGCTGCCAGCAGTTGCAGCAGGATAAAGCTTACCGTCAGCCCGGCGACCAGCCCCCAGGGCATCTGATGTTTCGCCACCAGATTGTCGATAAAGTAGCTGACCAGCACCGGTCCGGTCACCTCGGCAGCGGCGGCAATCCATAACATCCCCACCGCCAGCGACAGGGATTTCCGCCACGGCTTGCCGTAACTGAGTAAACGTTTCAGGGTCGGCCACAAGCGTGCAGACTTAGCCATGCGGCACTCCTTTCTCATTCTCATCGTCATCCAGCGCGGCTTCCAGCTGCTGATAACGGTACATGTCGCGATACCAGCCGGGACGATCTGCCAGCGCATCATGATCGCCACGCTGGGCGATAGTGCCGTGCTGGAGCACCAGAATTTCACTGGCTTCCGTCAGCGCCGATAAGCGGTGCGCACTGATGATCAACGTCCGGCCCCGTCCCCACTGACGCAGGTTATGCAGAATTTCATGCTCGGTACGGCCATCCACCGCCGACAGCGCATCATCCAGCACCAGGATCTCGGCGTTCAGCAGCAGCGCGCGCGCTATAGAAATGCGCTGCTTCTGCCCGCCCGACAGCATGACGCCACGTTCCCCGACTTCGGTTTCATAGCCCTGCGGCAGCCGCAGAATATCGTCGTGGACGCAGGCCAGCGTGGCAGCCTGCTCAATCTCCTGCTGAGTTGCGCCCGGTTTCCCCAGCGCGATGTTGCTGGCGACGCTGTCGGAAAAGAGAAACGGCGTCTGACTCACCACCGCCAGCCGGCTGCGCCAGCTATCCAGCCGCAACTGCGGCAGCGGAATCTGGTGATAGCGGATATCGCCCTGCTGAATGTCAAAATGGCGCTGGATCAGGCTGAGCAGCGTGCTCTTGCCGCTGCCGGTCGGGCCGCACAGCCCCAGCATCTCGCCGGGCTTCAGTTCAAAGCTGACATTACTCAGCACCGGCTCGGCACTGGCCGGATAGTGAAACGCCCGGATCGCCACCTGAAGGGGACCGGCTTCCGGCGGCAGGATTTTATCCCCATCTTCCACTGCCGGTGCTTCCGCCAGCAGCGCGCGGATGCGGCTCCAGGCGGCGCTGCCGCGCTCGACGATGTTGAACATCCACGCCAGCGCCAGCATCGGCCAGATCATCAAACCGAGGTACATCACAAAACTGGTAAGCTGACCCAGCGTCATCTGATCGTGCCAGACCATCCAGCTACCACCGCCGATCGCCAGCAGATTTGAGAAGCCGATGGCGATATAGATGGTGGGATCGAAACGGGCATCGACCCGCGCCACCCGCAGGTTTTTTTCGCCGGTATCGCGGGCGATCTCAGAGAACTGCTGCGACTGATGCTGTTCCAGACCAAAGGATTTGATCATCCGAATACTGGTCAGGCTCTCCTGTGTCTGGTCGTTGAGGCTGGAAAACGCGGCCTGCGCCACCTTAAAGCGGTGATGCAACTGATTGCCGTAGCGATGAATCACGATCGCCATGATCGGCATCGGCACCAGCGAAAGCAGCGTCAGCTGCCAGCTGATCTGGGTGCTCATCACCAGCAGCACGACGCAGCCCATCACCAGCGAATCGACCAGCGTCAGTACCCCTTCCCCGGCGGCAAACACCACCCGATCAACATCATTGGTGGCACGCGCAATCAGGTCGCCGGTACGGTGGCGCAGATAGAAGGCCGGTTGCTGGCGGCTGAGCTGGCGATAGAAATCTTCGCGCAGCTCAACCGCCAGCTGGTAAGAGGCACCAAACAGCAGCACGCGCCAGACGTAGCGCAGCAGATACACCACCACCGCGGTCGCCAGCATCACGCCGATCCACAGCATGATTTGACGCAGGCTCATGCTGTTTTGCGTCACGCCATCCACAATGACCCCGACCACATGCGGCGGCAGGAGTTGCAGAATGGCAATAATGATCAGTAAGGTGACCGCGCCCAGATAGCGCCGCCACTCACGCAGAAAATACCAACTTAGTTGACTGAATAATCGCACAACGCTGTTCTCAATCTCATGCCTTTATGAGGCGACGGGTAAAGCCGTGGTGTATTTAATCTCTTCCATGGCAAAGCTGGAGGTCACATCAATCAGGCCAGGGACGCCATTGACTAACCGCTTGTAAAAAGCATCATAACTTTTCATATCAGAGACCTGAATACGCAGCAGATAGTCATACTCACCGGCCATCCGGTAAAAGGCCATCACTTCCGGCATGCTGTTGACCACCGAGACAAACGCCTGATACCAGTCGCTGCTGTGCTGCTGGGTTTTCACAAACATAAACGCCGTCAGTGACAATCCGATTTTTTCACCATCCAGTAACGCCACCCGCGCGCGAATAATGCCATCATCTTCGAGCTTTTTCAGGCGCTTCCAACAGGGTGTGGTGGTGAGGTTGACCGCCTCGGCTAAAGCCTGCAGCGACAGGGTGCAATCGTGCTGCAGTAACGCCAGCAGTTTCAGGTCAGTTTTATCTAACATTCGCCACTCCGAGAGAATGATTTTCTCCATTAGCGCTATTTTAGCGTCAATATTGCAATCTCTTTTTCCTGCCCGTGCCTTAAAATAGCCGCAACTCTCACTGCCGGACGCTCAGAATGCACACCTGCTGGATTCGCCACGCTATCAACGAAATTAACGCCGATTTTCAACGATCGGCTGAGACCCATTTGATCCGTTTCGATCTGGCGGACTTTCCCGGCATCTGGTTTTACCTGAAAGATGAGAGTACCCATCCGAGTGGCAGCCTCAAGCACCGGCTGGCGCGCTCACTGTTTCTGTATGGCCTGGCGAATGGCTGGATTAAACAGGATACGCCAATAATTGAAGCCTCGTCAGGCAGCACTGCGGTTTCTGAGGCGTACTTCGCACGGCTGCTGGGCCTGCCGTTTATCGCGGTGATGCCCGCCAGCACGGCGAAACGTAAAATTGAGCAGATCACCTTTTATGGTGGGCAGTGCCATTTCGTTGAAGATCCCTGCCAGCTCTACGTGGAGTCGGAACGGCTGGCGCGCGAGCTGAACGGCCACTTTATGGATCAGTTTACCTATGCTGAGCGGGCAACCGACTGGCGCGGTAATAACAACATTGCCGAAAGCATTTTTCGCCAGATGCAGCACGAGCCTTACCCCGTTCCGCATACGCTGATCATGAGCGCCGGCACCGGCGGCACCTCCGCCACGCTGGGACGTTATATTCGCTATCAGGGCTTCGCTACCCAACTGCTGGTGGTCGATCCGCAGCACTCGGTGTTTTTTGATTACTGGCATCAGCGCGATGCCAGCCTGACCAGCACGCGTGGCAGCCTGATTGAAGGCATTGGTCGTCCACGGGTAGAACCTTCATTTATGCCAGACGTGATTGATGAAATGATGAAAGTGCCCGATGGGGCGACGCTGGCCGCCATGCTGAAACTGGAAAAGATTCTGGGACGTAAACCCGGTGCCTCTACCGGCACCAACTTCTGGGGCATGATGCAGGTCGCGAAACGCTTACGGGCCGCCAATCAGCAAGGCGCACTGGTGACGCTGCTGTGTGACAGCGGCGAGCGCTATCCGGATAGCTATTACCAGCCGGAATGGGTGGCGAAGCACATTGGCGATATCACGCCGTGGCAGCGCGAGCTGGAATAAAAAACCGGACATCCTGTCCGGTACACGGCAATCCTCAGCATTCGGGGGAATACGCGAGGCAGGGTGTGGCCAGCCAGTGATTTAAATAGTGAGACACCGCCTGTGTCTCGCAATGCCCCAATACCGGTAAATGCGGTAACGCCGCCTTTAACTGCGCCATCGCATTTCCCATGATGAAACCGTGGCCCGCCTGTGCCAGCATCTCCCGATCGTTCATCGCATCGCCGAACGCCATGCACTCCGCCAGCGTCAGTGAAAGATGATCGCATAACCGCGCCAGTGCGCTGCCTTTGTTGCAGTTTTTGGGCAACACCTCCAGGCAATCCAGCGCAGAGAAGCAGATATTGGCCTGCTCGCCCAGCGCGGCATCCAGCTGGGTTTTCAGCTGGCAGAGCGACGAGTGATGATCAACAAAACAGATTTTGGTGACCTGATGAGCCGGCATTGTTTTCAGATCACGCAGCTGATAGTGGAATCCGCTCATCTGATGGGCAGCCAGCAGCGCTGGCTGCGGACGATCGGTGAACCAGCCGCTATCGTTAAAGACATGCAGGCTGGCGTGGGTTTCCCAGTGGCTGTGGATCACCTCTTCCGCCACCTGAGGCGGCAGATCGTGCGCATACAGCAGGTTACCCTGTTGATCGTGTATCCGGGTGCCATTACCGGTGATTAGCCAGGCTGGCAGGGTCATCTTTTGCCGCAGGATCTGCATCTCCAGCAGATGACGGCCGGTAGCCAGCGTCAGATGGATATCGCGCTGATGCAGCGCGTGCAGGCTCGCCAGCGTTTGCTGGCCCAACTGATGGTCAGGCAGTAATAACGTGCCATCCATATCAAAGGCGGCTAAGCGCACCATAATCATTCCTCTGCTGTCACAATGAGCACTACTATTGCCTGTTAATTACGGAACTAATAGTGAATACTTTGAAAAAACTGTTCCGGGTTTATGATGCGCCAGCTCAACCGTCTTAATCAGTTTCAGCGCCTGTGGCAGCAAAGCCAGGGCGCGGCTCAGCAAACCTGCGTCGCCGACATGGCGCGGCACTGCATCTGTAGTGAACGTCATCTGCGTACTCTGCTTTCTCAGTGGCAACATGCGGGCTGGTTGCAGTGGCACGGTGAGCCGGGGCGTGGCAAACAGGGCCAGCTCCGGTTTCTGCGCTCGCCTGAAGAGCTGCGTCAGCAGTTACTGCAACGCCAGCTCGATGCCGGAGATACCGCCGATGCGTTGCAGTTGCTGGATGTGCCGCCGGAACGGCTGATTAACATGCTGCGGCCACTGATGGGCGGACAGTGGCAGAACGATTCACCGGTGCTGCGCATTCCCTACTATCGTCCGCTGGAGAGTACCGAGCCGCGGCAGATCACGGGCCGCGCCGAGCAGCATCTGGTGCGGCAGCTCTATTCGGGGCTGACCCGCTTTGAACAGGATGAGCCGGTCGGGGATCTGGCCCATCACTGGCAACAGGATGCGTCAGCCTGTAGCTGGTTATTCTGGTTACGACCGCAGCTGGTGTGGCATAACGAGGAGCCGATACGGGCCGCTCAGCTGGTCGCGCAGTTCCGACAGCTGTTGCAGGAGCCGCGCGTCAGCACGCTGCTGGCTGATGTGGTCAGCGTTGATGCGCCTCATCCGCTGGCCGTGCGGTTTACCCTGAGACGCAGCGACTTCTGGCTGCCCCATCGACTCGCTCATCTGCTGTGCCTGCTACCGCATCCCGACGATAACCGCATCGGCAGCGGTCCGTGGAAGCTCATGCACTTCACCCCTGAACTGGTGAGAATCGAAAGCCATGCCCGCTGGCATCTGCGTCTGCCGTTGCTGCAGGCGGTGGAGTACTGGATCACCCCACAGCTGTTTGATCCGATGCTGGGCAGTAGCTGTCGTCATCCGGTACAGATTGCGATAGGCGATGCCGGTGATCTGAAATCCCTGCAACCGGTGAGCAGCAGTATCAGCCTGGGTTTTTGCTATCTGGCCTGTCGGCCCCGCGCGGGCTTCTCCCCGGATCAGGCGCGACGGCTGTTTCAGCTGATCCAGCAAAGCGGCATTATTGGTCGCTTACCGCTTGATGAGGGATTGATTACCCCCAGCCAGGAGTTGCTGCCAGGCTGGCCGGTGCCAGCTATTGATGCCGATCCGCTGCCGCTGCCCGCCAGCCTGACGCTGCATTATCAGCTGCCGGTGGAACTGCACCAGACGGCAGAGGCGCTGCGCCAGCTGTTGCAACAGCACGGTTGCCGGCTCAGCGTGGTGTTTCATCCGGTAAAGAGCTGGCACGGTATCCGGCAGCTGGATGAGGCCGATATTGTCATGGGTGACCGACTGATTGGCGATGCCCCGGTTTTCACCCTGGCGAACTGGTTACAGATCGATCGGCTGTGGCATCCCTTCTGGCCGACGCCGCAGGGCATCGCAGTTCAAACCCGTCTGCTGGCGATTCAGCAGGTTGCAGAGAGTGAGGCCCGCCGCCAGGCGCTGCACCAGCTCTATCAACAGCTGATGGCAACGGGCATCCTGCTGCCGCTGTTTAACTATCGCTATCAGATTTACGCCCCGCCCGGCGTTGAAGGAATCGAACTGAACACCCTGGGCTGGTTCGATTTTAGTCGCGCCTGGATCCCGCCACCGATTGAGCCGCCAAGCAGCTGTTCAGCGGCGGAATGAGGCATTACCATAAGCAGATAATTAACGATCAGGAAAAAAGCATGAAACGCGCCGTTGTAGTTTTTAGTGGTGGACAAGATTCCACTACCTGCCTTATTCAGGCTTTGCAGCAATATGATGAAGTTCATTGTGTCACTTTCGATTACGGTCAGCGCCATCGCGAAGAGATCGATGTCGCACGCGATCTGGCCATCCGGTTAGGCGCTCGCGCCCATAAAGTGCTGGATGTCACGATGCTGAACGATCTCGCCGTCAGCAGCCTGACGCGGGATAATATTCCGGTGCCGACCTGGGACCCCAACGCCAGCGGTTTGCCGAGCACCTTCGTGCCGGGCCGCAATATCCTGTTTCTGACGCTGGCATCGGTTTATGCTTATCAGGTCGAAGCGGAAGCGGTGATCACCGGCGTGTGCGAAACGGATTTTTCCGGCTATCCCGACTGCCGCGACGAGTTTGTTAAAGCGCTGAATCATGCGGTCAGCCTGGGCATGGCGCGCGAAGTCCGTTTTGAAACACCGCTGATGTGGCTGAACAAAGCGGAAACCTGGGCGCTGGCTGATTACTGGCAGCAGTTGCCGCTGGTACGCGAGCAGACCCTGACCTGCTATAACGGCATCAAGGGAGACGGCTGCGGTGAGTGTGCCGCCTGCCACTTACGCGCCAACGGTCTGCAGGGCTACCTTAACGATCGTAGCGGCGTGATGGCGGCGCTCAAGGCCAAAAGCGGCCTGAAATAACCGGCTTCGGGCGGCAATCAATCCCGGTTGCCGCTTCTGCTCTGTCAGGATGCAATCAGGCGTGTCAGCCGCTCACGTAACTCGCCCTCCAGCGGCACCGCTTTCTGACTGCGCAGATCGATGCAGACAAAGGTCAGCGCGGCATCGGCGACAACCGTTTCTCCTCCCGCCAGCAACACCCGCTGCGCAATAATGCCGCTTTTACCGTTCAGTTGAGTTATCTCGCTGTCGATAGCCAGCACGTCGCCCAGCACTGCCGGGCGACGATAGTTGATGTTGATGTTTACCACCACAAACGCCAGTTTTTGCTCAAGCAACCAGTGAAACGCCTCAACCTCTTCCAGCCATTGCCAGCGCGCCTCCTCAAGAAATTCCAGATAGCGCGCGTTGTTAACGTGCTGATAGACATCGAGATGGTAGCCGCGCACTTTAATTGTGGTCTGCATGTTTATGCTCTCCTGCTGCTGCGAGTTAACTGGTTGGACCTGTTCACTTTAGCAGAGTGGTTTCCCTACAGCAGAGAAAGCATCAGAGATGCGCGGCGCTTCACAATTTCAGTCGGGCCGCATTTCGCTCCACCAGGGCGTTACCGATACCCGGCACCTCATTTAATTGCTGAATCGCGCTGAACGGACCGTACTGTTCGCGATAGCTGACAATCGCCTGCGCTTTCTTCAGCCCGACCCCGTTCATCGCCGCCGAGAGCTGTTCTGCGGTCGCCTCATTGATGCTGACCTGCTCCTGCTGCGGTACGGCTGCAGATGGCGTTGAGGACAGGTCAGTTTTCGCGGCTGCGCGGCTGTCCGAAGCGGGCGCGGGTGCGGCAGAAAGTGAGGTCTGATAAAGCGCGCCGCCCAGCGCAAGTGAAAGGTAAAGGGCGAATAAAGTAGATTTAGCCATGCTGTATTTCTCCTTGTGGTTAACAGCCATCACAGAGTGTCACCAAAGAAGAGAGGCTTCAAAACAGCGATCTCAGATATGGAAAAGGCCGCGAATGCGGCCTTTGATTATTTCAGTTGTTACGCAGTTTTTGCGAGGCTTACTGCATTTGTGCGGCAGCGCCGTACTTAATTTTGGCCTCTTTGCGCAGATTCTGCAGCAGCGCTTCGAAGGTCAGCTGGGCATTATTCTGCGTCACGCCTTTGACCATTTCATCAATCTGCGCCTGCGGCATGCTGCCGGTCGTCACTTTATCTACCGCCACCAGTACCACATTGCCCTGCATATCTTCGCTCACGCCCCAGGATGGCTTATTCTCTGCCGGCTGTGGCAGATTAAAGGCCGCCTGTGCTACCGGGTCCTGCGCGTTGCGATCAACCGTTTTGCTGGCGCTCAGAGTCAGGCCCGCAGCGGTTAACGCATCCTGTTTACCGGCTTTCAGGTCGGCCAGCAGCTTGTCCGCCTGCGATTTTGCCTGCTGTGTGGCTTTATCGTGTTTCAGGGTGTCCGCAATCTGGGTTTTAACCTGATCCAGCGGCTTGACCGCTTCCGGCTTGTGCTCGCTGATGCGCAGTACAAAGGCCCGGTCGCCGTCAACGCTGATGATGTCAGAGTTATTGCCAGGCGCACCGTTCTGACCAACCAGACCTCCGTTAAAGATCGCCTGTTTCACCGCGTCGAAGTCGAGCTCTTTCGGCAGCGCATCCTGACTGAACCAGCCGGTTTCTTTGGCTTTCAGACCGGAAGCCTGCTCGGCACCCGCCAGCGATTCATTATCGTTGCTGGCCGCTTCGCTGACTTTCTGCTGCAGTTTATAGAAGGCATCCACGCCCTTCTCCTGCTTCACTTTCGCGGCGATGGCATCACGCACTTCATTCAGCGGCTTAACCTGCTCTGGCTGAATATCGTCGAGGCGCACAATCAGGAAACCTACAGAGGATTTAATCACCCCGGACATCTGGCCTTTTTCAGTCAGACCCGCATTTTTCAGCTCATCTGGCGTGGTCGCAGGTTCCAGCCAGCCCATATCACCGCCTTTACGCGCGGAAATCGGGTCGATGGATTTGGTTTTTGCCAGATCAGCAAAGCTGGCACCGTCTTTCAGCTGGGCCAGCAACGCCGTGGCATCCGCTTCGGTTTTGGTCTGAATCACGCTGTAGCGATTACGCTGCGGCTGGGTATAGTCTGCTTTATGCTGGTCGTACCAGGCCTGAATATCGGCCTCGCTGGCAGCCTGCTGCATGCTGGCCGCATCCATCAGAATGTAGCTGACACGGAACTGTTCCGGCGCCATGAAATTCGCTTTATGCTGCTGATAATACTGATTGATTTCATCATCAGTCACGGTCTGCTTTGCCGCCAGCGCGTTAACATCCAGCGTCGCCTGACGAATAGCGCGCTGCTGTGAAACCAGCTCCACCAGTTTGCTGGTTTCGCCCTTGAGCATAAAGTCTGTGTTCGCGACCGCGTTAATCAGCTGCTGATTAGAAAGTTGCTTACGCAGCGCTTCAGCATACTGGTCAGCACTGAAGCCCATGCTGCCGATCATGCCCAGATACTTAGCGTTATCAAATTTGCCGTTGGTCTGGAAAGCCTGCTGATTAAAAATCGCCTGCTTGACCTGATCGTCACTGATGCTGAGATGCAGATCTTTGATATAGCTGGCGAGCAGGGCCTGATCGACTAACTGCGACAGCGCCTGCTGGCGGATCTGCTGCATGTAACCGTCATTACTGGCCAGCTGAGAGAACTGATCGCCCAGCATCTGCTGCTGACGGCTGCGCTCACTGTTGAACGCCTGCTCCAGCTGCGCCCGGCTGATTTCCTGACCGTTAACTTTGGCTGCATAGTCATTGTTGCCGCCAATCAGATAGTTGCCAACGCCCGTCAGCACAAAGGAGAGGATAATCAACCCCAAAATAATCTTGAGCACGACATGGTTCGACGCCGCGCGTAAATTGTCCATCATGGTATGACAACACTCCGCTGTAGTGTGAATGTAAAGCTCGGGCGCAATACGCCGTTTCCTGACGCATTACGCAGCTGCAGACTTCGCTGTCAGCCTCAGTCCGGCTCAGGTCCCTGTTACGGCCTGATTATCGCCGGTTAAAACAAAAAAGGCACATCTGATTGATGTGCCCGTATGTTACATGAGAACGCGTTAACCGTCCTCTGATCCACTGAAGAAAATACGTCAATGAACGTTTTCGTTGTTATTAATTGACTGCGTCTTTCAATGCCTTACCAGCACGAAAACCCGGTACTTTACCGGCCGGAATAGTGATCTCTTTACCGGTTTGTGGGTTACGACCAGTACGTGCAGCACGCTCGCGCACGGAGAAAGTACCGAAACCAACCAGCGCCACTTCATCGCCGCCTTTCAGCGCGTCAGAAACAGAACCCATAAATGCATCTAAAACACGTCCCGCTGCTGCTTTAGAAATATCAGCATCCGCAGCAATTTTGTCGATCAACTGTGACTTATTCACTCTATTCATCCCCTCTTTTATTATTTCACATCGTCCCCGCGCTTCCCGCCGGATCCGAACGCGCAGCAAGTTATATCAAGCCTGTGGAGCCGAAACAACGTAATTTCTCCGAGAACACCGCTTCGGCAGCCACCTAAATTAGCGGCACAAAAAAAAGCTGGCAAGCACCATTTGCCCTGCCAGCTTCGCTTTTTAACGGTTTATGCCGTTAATCACTATTTTGCTGTCGCAACCTGCATACCGTAAGGCGCATTTTCCAGTGCCAGATTCAGCACTTCTTCAATGCGTTTCACCGGATGGATGTCGAGATCGGCAATCACGTTCTGTGGAATTTCTTCCAGATCGCGTTTGTTGTCATCCGGGATCAGGACCGTTTTAATCCCACCACGGTGGGCTGCCAGCAGCTTCTCTTTCAATCCGCCAATCGGCAGTACCTGACCACGCAGGGTGATTTCACCGGTCATCGCCACGTCGGCGCGAACCGGATTCCCGGTCAGACAGGACACCAGTGCGGTACACATGGCAATACCGGCACTTGGACCATCTTTTGGCGTCGCGCCTTCCGGAACGTGAACGTGGATATCACGTTTTTCGTAGAAGTCGCCATTGATGCCCAGTTTCTCTGCGCGGGCGCGGACCACGGTTAAGGCGGCCTGAATTGACTCCTGCATCACCTCACCCAGGGAACCGGTATAGGTCAGCTTGCCTTTACCCGGCACGCAGGCGGTTTCGATGGTCAGCAGATCGCCGCCCACTTCAGTCCACGCCAGACCGGTAACCTGACCCACGCGGTTTTCACTGTCAGCACGACCGTAGTCAAAGCGCTGCACCCCAAGGAAATCCTTCAGGTTTTCACCGTTGATGGTGATGTGCTTTTGCGTTTTGTCCATCAGCAGCGACTTCACGGCTTTACGGCACAGTTTCGACAGCTCACGCTCAAGACTACGCACACCGGCTTCACGGGTGTAGTAGCGGATGATGCCGACGATTGCACTGTCTTCAACCGTGATCTCATGGGCTTTCAGCGCGTTACGCTCAATCTGCTTCGGCAGCAGATGCTGTTTGGCGATGTTGAGTTTTTCATCTTCGGTGTAACCCGACAGACGAATCACTTCCATACGGTCAAGCAGCGGTGCCGGAATGTTCATTGAGTTCGAGGTCGCCACGAACATCACATCCGACAGGTCATAATCAACTTCCAGATAGTGGTCGTTGAACGCAATGTTCTGTTCAGGATCAAGCACTTCCAGCAGGGCCGAAGCCGGATCGCCACGCATATCAGACGACATCTTGTCGATCTCATCCAGCAGGAACAGCGGGTTTTTGACCCCAACTTTCGCCATTTTCTGGATCAGTTTGCCCGGCATCGAACCGATATAGGTGCGGCGGTGACCGCGGATTTCAGCTTCGTCACGCACGCCGCCCAGCGCCATACGCACATACTTACGTCCGGTCGCTTTAGCGATTGACTGACCCAGCGAGGTTTTACCTACCCCTGGCGGTCCGACCAGGCAGAGGATCGGGCCTTTGATTTTGCTGACGCGACTCTGGACCGCAAGATACTCAAGGATACGATCCTTCACGCGCTCAAGGCCGTAATGATCGGTATCCAGCGTCTCCTGGGCTTTACGCAGGTCTTTTTTGACTTTACTGCGCGCATTCCACGGAACCTGCACCATCCAGTCAATGTAGCCGCGTACCACTGTCGCTTCAGCCGACATCGGTGACATCATTTTCAGCTTCTGCAATTCAGCTTCCGCTTTTTCACGCGCCTCTTCCGGCATTTTTGCCGCGTCGATTTTGCGTTTTAACGCTTCGTACTCGTCAGGCGCATCGTCCATCTCGCCCAGCTCTTTCTGAATCGCCTTCATCTGCTCATTCAGATAGTACTCACGCTGGCTCTTTTCCATCTGCTTTTTAACGCGGTTGCGAATACGCTTCTCAACCTGCAGCAGATCGATTTCCGATTCCATCATCGCCATCAGATATTCCAGACGTTCGTTAACGTCGGACATCTCCAGCACAGACTGTTTATCAGCCAGTTTCAGCGGCATATGGGCAGCGACGGTGTCGGCAAGGCGCGCCGCATCGTCAATGTTGTTCAGCGAGGTTAATACCTCAGGCGGGATCTTTTTATTGAGTTTGATGTAGCCTTCAAACTGATTGATTGCGGTGCGCACCAGCACTTCCTGCTCGCGCTCTTCAATCTCTGGTGAAACCAGATATTCAGCTTGTGCCACAAAATGATCGCCGTTATCGGCCAGCGTCGTAATGTGGGCGCGCTGCAAACCTTCGACCAGCACTTTAACCGTGCCATCCGGCAGTTTCAGCATTTGCAATACAGACGCAACGGTCCCTACTGAGAAGAGATCGTTAATGCCAGGTTCATCCGTTGAAGCCTCTTTCTGTGCGACCAGCATGATCTTCTTATCATGATCCATTGCGGCTTCGAGGCACCGAATTGATTTTTCCCGGCCAACAAACAACGGAATTACCATGTGCGGATAAACCACCACGTCGCGCAGCGGCAACACGGGGATTTCAATGCGTTCAGAACGCTCAGGATTCATAGAGCTCTCTCTTAGTTTAATGTCCGCCAGGTGATGGGAACCGCATCAGGCAGGTATGCAGTTAAACCCACAGGTATCTGAGTATATGGGGATGATCGTCCGACATTCAACGTCACAGAGGTGAGAAAAGCAAAAGGGGAAACATTTTCCCCTTTTTTAAGATGACAACCTGGATGATCTGTTTATTTATTCGCCAGAAGCCTGCGCTTCGTGCTTACCGTAAATCAGCATCGGCTCAGACTGACCATCAATAACTGATTCATCAATCACCACTTTTTCGACATCTTCCATCGACGGCAGGTCGTACATGGTTTCCAGCAACGCCCCTTCGACGATTGAACGCAAACCACGCGCACCGGTTTTACGTGACATCGCTTTTTTCGCGATAGCGGTTAACGCCTCGTCACGGAACTCCAGCTCAACGCCTTCCAGGTTAAACAGCGCCTGGTACTGTTTTGTCAGGGCGTTTTTCGGTTCACGCAGAATCTGAATCAGCGCTTCTTCACTCAGTTCGCTGAGGGTGGCAACCACCGGCAGACGACCAATAAATTCCGGGATCAGACCAAACTTGATCAAATCTTCCGGTTCGCACTGTGAAAGCAGTTCGCCTTCGCTGGCTTTCTGCGATTTGCCTTTTACGGTGGCACCAAAACCGATACCCGATCCGGTTTCCACACGCTGGGCAATCACTTTATCCAGTCCGGCAAAGGCGCCGCCGCAGATAAACAGAATTTTCGAGGTATCAACCTGCAAAAATTCCTGCTGCGGATGCTTACGTCCACCCTGCGGCGGAACGGCAGCCACGGTGCCTTCAATCAGTTTCAGCAACGCCTGCTGCACGCCTTCGCCCGACACGTCACGGGTGATGGACGGGTTGTCAGACTTACGTGAAATCTTGTCGATCTCATCGATGTAGACGATGCCGCGCTGTGCTTTCTGAACGTCGTAATCACACTTCTGCAGCAGCTTCTGAATGATGTTCTCGACATCTTCACCCACGTAACCCGCTTCGGTCAGCGTGGTGGCGTCCGCCATGGTGAACGGGACGTCCAGCAGGCGAGCCAGGGTTTCTGCCAGCAGCGTTTTACCGCTACCGGTTGGGCCAATCAGCAGAATGTTACTTTTGCCCAGTTCGATGCCATTGCTGGTATCACCATTGCGCAGGCGTTTGTAGTGGTTATACACCGCTACAGCCAGCACTTTCTTCGCCTTTTCCTGGCCGATTACATAATCATCGAGGTGATGGCGAATTTCATGCGGTGTAGGCAGCGCGCTACGTTCGCGATGCGGGGCAACTTCTTTAATCTCTTCGCGAATGATGTCGTTACACAGATCAACACACTCATCGCAGATATACACTGACGGCCCGGCAATCAGCTTTCGCACTTCATGCTGGCTTTTGCCGCAAAAAGAGCAGTACAGCAACTTTCCTGAACCGTCTTTGCGCTTATCTGTCATCAGTTAACCTCTTCTTGTTCTCAGGCCATACCGGCGTACGGCGCTGGCCGTGCGGAGACGGCCGAAATTCATTCAACCCAAACTATACCCTTATCCCGTTAACTATAGCGTAAGGACAAGGGTAAAGCGGGTCTTATTCTCGATGCGTCAGAATTGAATCGACTAATCCATACTCTACCGCTTCATTCGCCGAGAGGAAACGGTCACGCTCGGTATCACGCTCAATTTCTTCCAGCGTTTTACCGGTATGTTCAGCCATCAGCTCATTCATACGCTGCTTAACTTTCAGGATTTCACGCGCATGGATTTCAATATCTGATGCCTGACCCTGATAGCCGCCCAGCGGCTGGTGGATCATCACGCGTGAGTTTGGCAGGCAGAAACGCTTGCCTTTAGTGCCCGCCGTCAGCAGGAAGGCGCCCATTGAGCAGGCCTGTCCCATACAGATGGTGCTGACATCCGGTTTGATAAATTTCATGGTGTCGTAGATCGACATCCCGGCGGTAATCACCCCGCCTGGTGAGTTGATGTAGAGATAGATATCTTTTTCCGGGTTCTCTGCTTCCAGAAACAGCATCTGCGCCACGATCAGATTCGCCATGTGATCTTCAACCTGGCCGGTCAGAAAGATGACGCGCTCTTTGAGCAGACGGGAGTAGATGTCGTAAGAACGCTCACCGCGCGAAGTTTGTTCGACCACCATTGGCACCAGCGCATTGTGCGGTGCTGTATATTCACGATCGCCACTGTATGACATTACCGTCTCCTGGATAAATTTCATTGGCAACATTCTGTACCGATTCTACGTAAGACGAGCGGGAAAAACCACGCTGCGCCTCTTTCCGACACCTCAGGACGGTTAATCAGTCAGCATAACTGTTTTCTTGCATACTCCCTGTATCTGGGGATGCTGCCCAGTTGTTTCAAGCATAACAACCTTTTCCTCAATCGCTAACCCGGAAAAAGCGATGCGTGAAGAATTTGCCGATTAATTAGGCAAATAGCGGTCAGGAGTGTGCGCTCAAACGCGAAACACAAAAAAGCCCGCGACTTTTCAGTCACGGGCTTAGCACAGACGGTTAACTGCGTGATCAGGCCTGAGCGGTCTGATTCATCAGATCCTGGAAGTTGGTCTCTTTGTCGGTCACTTTAGCTTTCGCCAGTACCGCTTCAACCGCTTGCTCTTCCAGCGCGACGTTGCGCATGTTGTTCATCAGCTCGTTATTCTTGCTGTAGAACTCGATGACTTCCTGCGGATCTTCATATGCAGACGCCATCTCTTCGATCAGCGCCTTAACGCGATCTTCATCAGCTTTCAGCTCGTGAGTACGAATCACTTCGCCCAGCAGCAGGCCCACGACTACACGGCGTTTCGCCTGCTCTTCAAACAGTTCGCGTGGCAGTTCCAGCGCTTGCTGCTCGTTGCCACCGAAACGCTGTGCAGCCTGGCGACGCAGAACGTCGATTTCGCTGTCGATCAGGGCAGCTGGCACGTCGATTTCGTTAGCGGCAACCAGGCCATCAATCGCCTGAGTTTTCACGCGGTTACGGATTGCGCCTTTCAGCTCACGATCCATGTTCTTACGCACTTCTGCACGCAGACCGGCAACTGAACCATCTTCAACGCCGAAACGTTTGATGAACTCTTCAGTCAGTTCTGGCAGTTCGCGCGTCTCAACTTTCTTCAGCACGATCTCGAACTTCGCATCTTTCCCTTTCAGGTTTTCTGCGTGGTAGTCGTCCGGGAATTTCACGTCGATAGTGAAAGTCTCGCCCGCTTTGTGGCCCACAACGCCTTCTTCGAAGCCTGGGATCATGCGGCCCTGGCCCATCGCCAGGACGAAATCAGAGGCTTTGCCGCCTTCGAATTCTTCACCGTCTACTGAACCGTTGAAATCGATAGTGGCACGATCTTCCGGACCCGCTGCTGCATCGCTTTCGATCCAGTTAGCCTGCTGCTTGCGCAGAGTGTCCAGCATGGTGTCCACATCAGCATCGGTCACTTCAACCAGTGGTTTTTCAACTTCGATGTTTTCCAGGCCTTTCAGCTCAACTTCCGGATAGACTTCGAACTCAACCGCGTAGGTGAAATCCTGACCTTCTTTGTATTCGCCCGGCACATAGTTTGGTGCGCCAGCCGGATTGATCTTCTCTTTGATGATGGCGTCAACGAAGTTACGCGTCATCAGATCGCCCAGCACGTCCTGACGGACAGAAGCGCCGTAACGCTGCGCCACGATGTTCATCGGCACTTTGCCTTTACGGAAACCATCGATGCGGACTTTCCTGGCAACGTCAACCAGTTCTTTTTTTACTGCGCTTTCGATGCTGTCAGCAGCGACAGTAATCGTAATGCGACGGCCCAGGCCCTGAGTGGTCTCTACAGAAACTTGCATCTTGTTACCTCAAAAAATCACGTGCTCGGTCAACTTCAGACACCACACATAGTGAAATGCGCCGTATCCAACAACCGGGACGGCTTCCGTGAAGAGAACCTGATCCCTGTTACCAGAAGCGTCCCGAAGACATTCCGGAAAAATAGACGCAGCATTATAGCGGCATCGCTGGAATGAGTCGAGGATGCTAACTCACCACTTTTCAGCAGCTTTGCTGCTTTTTTGAGCCGGAGATCGCGTTTCTGGCGAAATAACAGAAAAAAACGGCCCGCAGGCCGTTTCAGAGGAGAGCGTCAGGCGAGCGTTCCGGCACCGCGACAGTTTGGCGAAGCCAGCACTGTATCCTGCAGTCCTTCCCACTCTTTCAGGGTATAGGTATGAAGGGCTAAAGCATGCACGCTGCCGGCTAATTCGGCCGCGAGTTCACCGTAGATGGCACGATGTCGCGCCAGGAAACGTTGACCAGCAAAGCAATCACTGACAATAACCACTTTGAAATGGCTCTCAGACCCGGCAGGAACGTTGTGGCGATAACTTTCGTCATGCACTTCCAGATGAGCCGGCTCAAAAGCCAGGCGCAGCTTTTCTTCTATTTGTTCGCGAATCATGGGTATTACTCCTCAATGGCGAGCGCTGTGCCCCATCTCTTTCAATCTTAGTCGCTTTTCCCGCGCTTTCCCGCAGCCCGACGGTAAAGATTACATTTGCGGGCCGGGCCACAACGGCGCGCATGATAACGCAGAGGAAAGCGGCAGCAAACCCTGACCTGAACGATCCGGTTTAAAATCTGCCTGAGAAGTATTTTCCCCTTTAACGGGGCTTTTTTCACTGCCGGGCAATGCTATGATGGCGGCAGTTTTTGCAAACCAACCCCCGACACCCACGAGAAAAAGTATGTTGAAAAAACTGTTATTCCCGCTGCTGGCTGCCTTCATTTTGGCCGGCTGTGCAACCAGCAATAATACCCTTACTATTCAGCCCAAAATTCAGCTGCCTCAGCAGGACCCTGGCCTGATGGGCGTAACTGTCAGCATCAACGGCGCCGATCAACGCAGCGATCAGGCGCTGGCAAAAGTGAACCGTGATGGTCAGCTAGTGACGCTGACGCCTTCGCGCGATCTGCGTTTCCTGCTGCAGGAAGTGCTGGAGAAGCAGATGACCGCACGCGGTTATATGGTGGGCCCGAATGGCGCGGTCGATCTGCAGATTGTGGTGAACAACCTCTATGCCGACGTGACCCAGGGCAATGTGCGCTACAGCATTACCACCAAAGCGGATATCTCCATCATCGCTACCGCGAAAAATGGCAACAAGCAGGTTAAAAACTACCGCCAGACCTACAGCGTAGAAGGTGCGTTCAGCGCCAGTAACCAGAAGATCACCGACGCCGTCAACTCCACCATGAGCGATGTCATCGCTGATATGGCGCAGGACACCAGCGTCAACGACTTCATCAAGCAAAACGCCCGTTAATTCCGCTTCACGCCTGCCCGGCGCTGCGCCGGGCACATCGTTACCATCAGGGTCAGCATGAACCACTATCTTCGCCTCTTCAGTCAGAAAAACGCCGCCGTCTTATTGCTGCTTGGCTTTGCTTCCGGGCTACCGCTGGCCCTGACCGCCGGTACGTTGCAGGCGTGGATGACGGTGGAAAATGTTGACCTGAAAACCATCGGCTTCTTTTCGCTGGTGGGACAGGCGTACGTGTTTAAGTTTCTCTGGTCGCCGATGATGGACCGCTACACGCCGCCGTTTCTTGGGCGACGTCGCGGCTGGTTACTGCTGAGTCAGCTGGCGCTGGTCGGCGGCATTGTGGCGATGGGTTTTCTGCAACCCAGCCGGGATCTGACTCTGATGGCCGCGCTGGCCGTGCTGATCGCTTTCTGTTCTGCGTCGCAGGACATCGTATTCGACGCCTGGAAAACGGACATCCTGCCGCCTGAAGAACGCGGCAGCGGCGCGGCAATTACCGTACTGGGCTACCGGCTGGCGATGCTGATTTCGGGTGGACTGGCGCTGTGGCTGGCTGACCGCTATCTGGGCTGGCAGGCGACCTACTGGCTGATGGCGCTGATGATGGTGCCGGGCATCATTGCCACGCTGATGGCCAGTGAGCCGGATACACGCATCTCCACGCCGCATTCACTGCGGCAGGCGGTGGTCGACCCGCTTAAAGACTTTTTCCAGCGCAACAACGCCTGGCTGCTGATCACGCTGATCATCCTTTATAAGCTGGGCGATGCCTTTGCCGCCTCGCTGACGACCACCTTCCTGATCCGGGGTGTGGGCTTCAACGCCGGGGATGTCGGGCTGGTGAATAAAACGCTGGGGCTGCTGGCCACCATTATCGGCGCGCTGTATGGCGGCGTGCTGATGCAGCGTCTGAGCCTGTTCCGGGCACTGATGATTTTTGGCGTACTGCAGGCGGTGTCGAATTTTGGCTACTGGCTGCTGGCGGTGACCGACAAGCATCTGTGGAGCATGGCGAGCGCAGTCTTTGTTGAAAACCTGTGCGGCGGTATGGGAACTGCCGCGTTTGTGGCGCTGTTAATGACGCTGTGCAACAAGTCCTTTTCCGCGACGCAGTTTGCTCTGCTGTCGGCGCTCTCCGCCGTTGGCCGGGTTTATGTCGGTCCGGCTGCCGGCTGGCTGGTGGAACTCTGGGGCTGGCCGACGTTTTATGCCTTTACCGTGGTCGCTGGCTTACCGGGATTAGTGCTGCTGGCATTCTGCCGCCAGACGCTGGATCAGGTACAGCAAAGCGGCACCTTCCTGGTGCGCTGCTGCTACCCGCAAGGCTATCGCTGGACCAACCGTTTGTTCGCCACAGGGTGCGGCGTACTGGCGCTGTGGTTGCTGACGCTGGCGTTTAACGCGCTCGGCGTAACAGCCCTGGCACCGTGGCTTTCAACACTGTTTGAAATCGGAATGGCGCTGACCTTGCTGGCGGTGCTGGCGGGCGTGCTGCTCGACTATCGGGCGCTGAAAAACACGCCATCCTCTGCCGCCACCAGTCATTAGCGGAATCAATGTTTCATCGGTGACCGCTTATTGTTTGCCTTCAGCCAGAGGTCGCTGAGTTTTATCATCGCGTGTTATTTTTAAAAAAAACATTCTTGCTAAAATAGGAACCTCTGAAATACTAAAAACCGGTGAGCAATTAGTTTGGTTAAATTTCATCGATCAAATGATGCGAATTTGTTAAATAATCTGGAGATAAAAGTAAGGGTTATTCCTTTCCCTGATTTTTTAGCGGTTACTTCCATTGGTTTTTGTTATATTGGCCCCAACTGCTTGTCTGCGTTAATAATTTGTCACCTGAAGCAACATCTGTGACACCCTTAGCAAAAGGTGTCAACACGCCTCTGACACATCCTTAAGCTGGTTTACACTGCATAAACCTTCCCGTAAAATGCGCGCACACTTAAACGACAATAGAGCCCTTTGTCATTGAGGTCGTTAAATGAGACTCAGTAAATACAATAAAAGTTTGGGGATTTTGTCATTAATTGCAGGCACTTTATTAATGAGTGGCTGCGATAGTGCATTGTTAAATCCCAAAGGACAGATTGCACTGGAGCAACGTTCGCTGATACTGACTGCCTTTGGCCTGATGTTGATCGTCGTCATCCCCGCAGTCTTGATGGCCGTGGTGTTTGCCTGGAAATATCGGGCGTCCAACACGAATGCGAAGTACAGCCCGAACTGGTCACACTCTAACAAAGTGGAAGCCGTGGTCTGGACCATTCCGATCCTGATCATTCTCTTCCTCAGCGTGCTGACCTGGAAATCAACCCACGCACTGGAGCCCAGCAAACCGCTGCAATCTGATGTGAAACCGGTTGAGATCGATGTGGTTGCGCTGGACTGGAAATGGTTGTTCATTTACCCGGAACAGGGTATTGCGACCGTGAACCAGATTGCCTTCCCGGCAAATACGCCCGTGAACTTCAAAATCACGTCCAACTCCGTCATGAACTCTTTCTTCATCCCGACGCTCGGCAGCCAGATTTATGCGATGGCTGGTATGCAGACCAAGCTGCATCTGATTGCGAATGAGCCAGGGATTTTCGACGGTATCTCTGCGAACTTCAGTGGTCGCGGTTTCTCTGGCATGAAGTTTAAAGCCATTGCAACCAAAGACGATGCGGAATTCCAGCAGTGGGTGGCTAAAGTTAAAGCAGCCCCTAACACGCTGAACACTATGGAAGATTTCGAGAAAGTGGCTGTGCCAAGCGAAAATCATCCGGTGGAATATTTCTCTTCAGCTGATCCGAAACTGTTCTTGCAAGTCATTAACAAGTTCAAGATGAGCCACGGGAAAATGGACATGCCAGAGCACGAAGGTATGGACATGAGTCACGCCGCTTCCGCGGGAGCCGAGGAATAATACGATGTTCGGAAAATTAACACTGGATGCAGTGCCGTACCATGAGCCGATTATCATGGTTACGGTCGCCGGTATCATCTTAGGTGGTCTGGCGGTCATTGCTGCCATCACCTATTTTGGTAAATGGCAATATCTGTGGTCAGAATGGCTAACGTCTGTTGACCACAAAAAACTGGGTATCATGTATATCATCATGGCCTTCGTCATGCTGCTGCGTGGCTTTGCCGATGCGATCATGATGCGTACCCAACAGGTTCTGGCTTCGGCCGGGGAAGCAGGCATATTGCCACCGCATCACTACGACCAGATCTTTACCGCGCACGGCGTGATTATGATCTTCTTCGTGGCGATGCCGTTCGTGGTTGGCCTGATGAACATCGCCGTTCCGCTGCAGATTGGCGCACGCGACGTTGCGTTCCCGTTCCTGAACAACCTGAGCTTCTGGTTTACTGCGGTCGGTGTGATCCTGGTTAACCTGTCGCTGGGTGTGGGCGAGTTCGCACAGACCGGCTGGCTGGCCTATCCGCCGCTCTCCGGCGCGGAGTACAGTCCCGGCGTCGGGGTCGATTACTGGATCTGGAGTCTCCAGCTCTCCGGTATTGGTACGACCTTAACCGGTATTAACTTCTTCGTGACCATTCTGAAGATGCGCGCACCGGGCATGAGCCTGTTCAAAATGCCGGTCTTTACCTGGACTGCGCTGTGCACCAACGTCCTGATCATCGCTGCGTTCCCGGTTCTGACCGTTACGCTGGCGCTGCTGACGCTTGATCGTTATCTCGGCTTCCATTTCTTCACCAATGAAATGGGCGGGAACATGATGATGTACGTCAACCTGATCTGGGTCTGGGGTCATCCGGAAGTGTACATTCTGGTCCTGCCGGTGTTTGGTGTGTTCGCAGAAATTACCGCGACCTTCTCCAAAAAACGTCTGTTTGGTTACACCTCGCTGGTGTGGGCGACCATCGCCATTACCGTTCTGTCGTTCATCGTCTGGCTGCACCACTTCTTCACCATGGGTGCGGGTGCCAACGTTAACGCCTTCTTCGGTATCATGACGATGATCATCGCGATTCCGACCGGGGTTAAAATCTTTAACTGGCTGTTCACCATGTATCAGGGCCGCATTCAGATGCACTCTGCCATGCTGTGGACCGTTGGCTTCCTGGTAACCTTCTCCGTAGGGGGTATGACCGGCGTACTGCTGGCCGTTCCGGGTGCTGACTTCATTCTGCACAACAGCCTGTTCCTGATTGCACACTTCCATAACGTGATTATCGGTGGTGTGGTGTTCGGTTGTATGGCGGGCGTGACCTACTGGTTCCCGAAAGCCTTCGGCTTCACCCTGAACGAAACCTGGGGCAAGCGCGCATTCTGGTTCTGGATTATTGGTTTCTTCGTTGCCTTTATGCCGCTGTACGCACTGGGCTTCATGGGTATGACCCGTCGTCTGAGCCAGGATATCGATCCACAGTTCCACTCCTTGCTGGTGGTTGCTGCGGTCGGTGCCGGTCTGATTGCAATGGGTATCCTGTGTCAGCTGACCATGTTCTACGTTTCGGTCCGTGACCGTGACCAGAACCGCGATCTGACCGGTGACCCGTGGGGCGGCCGTACGCTGGAGTGGGCAACCTCTTCACCACCACCGTTCTACAACTTTGCCGTGATCCCGCATGTGCATGAGCGTGACGCTTTCTGGGAAATGAAAGAGAAAGGCGAAGCGTACAAACAGCCGGAAAAATATGAAGAAATTCATATGCCGAAAAACAGTGGTGCCGCGTTGATCATCTGTGCATTCGCCACGGTTATGGGCTTCGCGCTGATCTGGCACATCTGGTGGCTGGCAGGTCTCTCTTTCCTCGGCATGATCGTTACCTGGATCGTGAAGAGCTTCGACGAGGACGTGGATTACTACGTACCGGTTGCCGAAGTTCAGAAGATTGAGAAGCAGCACTTTGACGATATCAGCAAAGCAGGTCTGAAATAATGTCAACTGAAACTCTGATTAAGCATCACCACGACGCCCATGCGGAGCATGGGCATCACGATGCAGGAGCCAATAAAGTCTTTGGCTTCTGGATCTACCTGATGAGTGACTGCATTATCTTCGCAACCCTGTTTGCGACCTATGCAGTTATGGTCAACAACACTGCCGGTGGCCCGGCAGGTAAAGATATCTTTGAACTGCCGTTTGTTCTGGTAGAAACCGCCCTGCTGCTGTTGAGTTCGATCACTTACGGCATGGCTGTTATCTCCATGAACAAGGAGCAAAAAGGTGCCGTTATCGGCTGGCTGGCGCTGACCTTCCTGTTCGGTCTGGGCTTCATCGGTATGGAAATCTATGAATTCCATCACCTGATTGCCGAAGGCTTTGGTCCGGATCGCAGTGGCTTCCTGTCTGGCTTCTTTACGCTGGTCGGTACCCACGGTCTGCACGTGACCTCAGGTCTGATTTGGATGCTGGTGCTGATGTTCCAGGTCTCTAAACGCGGCCTGAATGCCACTAACCGTACCCGTATCATGTGTCTGAGCCTGTTCTGGCACTTCCTGGACGTGGTCTGGATTTGCGTCTTCACCGTTGTATACCTGATGGGAGCCATGTAATGAGTCATTCTGTTAACGAACATGGCGCTTCTCACGGTAGCGTGAAGTCTTACATGATCGGCTTCATCCTCTCTATCATCCTGACGGCGATCCCGTTCTGGATGGTAATGGATGGCAGTGCCTCTCACGGTACCATTCTCGGTGTTGTGCTGGTCTGTGCAGTGATTCAGGTGCTGGTGCACCTGGTTTACTTCCTGCACTTAGACAGCAAATCTGAGGGTGGCTGGAACATGGTGGCCATTGTCTTCTCGGCAATCATCATCCTGATTGTCGTTGTAGGCTCACTGTGGATCATGTGGAACCTCAACTACAACATGATGCCTCACTAAAGAGTCGCGCGTAATGTTTAAGCAATACCTGCAAGTTACAAAACCAGGAATTATTTTCGGGAATTTAATTTCTGTGATCGGCGGATTTTTGCTGGCTTCTAAAGGCAGCATTGATTACGCCCTGTTTCTCACCGCACTGGTTGGCGTGTCACTGGTGGTCGCATCAGGTTGTGTTTTCAACAACGTGATTGACCGCGACATCGACATCAAAATGGAGAGAACCAGGAATCGGGTGCTGGTAAAAGGCCTCATCTCCGCGAAAGTAAGCCTGGTTTATGCCACTGTATTGGGTATTGCTGGCTTTGCGTTGCTCTATTTCGGCGCTAACCCGCTGGCCATGTGGCTGGCGGTGATGGGCTTCGTGGTGTACGTGGGCGTTTACAGCCTCTATATGAAGCGTAACTCCGTCTACGGTACGCTGATCGGCAGCCTGTCTGGCGCCGCGCCGCCGGTGATCGGTTACTGCGCGGTCTCCAATGAGTTTGATGCGGGCGCGTTAATCCTGCTGGCGATCTTTAGCCTGTGGCAGATGCCGCATTCGTATGCGATTGCTATCTTCCGCTTTAAAGATTACCAGGCCGCCAACATCCCGGTTCTGCCGGTGGTGAAAGGTATCTCGGTGGCGAAGAATCATATTACGCTCTACATTCTGGCATTTATGATTGCCACGCTGATGCTGACGCTGGGGGGTTACGCTGGCTACAAATATCTGGTGGTCGCTGCGGCCGTCAGCGTCTGGTGGCTGGGCATGGCGTTATCGGGTTACAAGACCTCTAACGATCGTGTCTGGGCGCGGAAGCTGTTCGTTTTCTCTATCGTCGCTATCACCGCGCTGAGCGTGATGATGTCGGTAGATTCGATGGCACCCGCCTCAAAAGACCTGCTGACTTACATCGGGTAACCGATACCGCAACAGCATGAAAAGGGCGCGATTTTCGCGCCCTTTCTTTTTGTTACCACTGCTTAAAAACTATTATTTTACCCGCCCTGCCCCGCCCCCTAGAATGAACGCAGCACATTAACAGAGGTTGGAATGAACGATAATAAAATGACTCCGGTGGAGCTGCGCGCCACATGGGGCCTCGGTACGGTCTTTTCCCTGCGCATGTTGGGAATGTTCATGGTCCTGCCGGTCTTGACCACTTATGGCATGGCGTTACAGGGTGCGAGCGAAACCTTAATCGGCCTGGCGATTGGCATTTATGGCCTGGCTCAGGCGATATTTCAGATTCCTTTTGGTCTGCTCTCAGACCGTATCGGTCGTAAGCCGCTGATCGTTGGCGGGCTGCTGCTGTTTGTGCTCGGCAGCGTCATCGCGGCCTGCACCGAATCGATCTGGGGGATTATCCTGGGGCGCGCTCTGCAGGGCTCCGGGGCGATTGCCGCCGCGGTGATGGCGTTACTGTCCGATCTGACCCGTGAACAGAACCGCACCAAGGCGATGGCCTTTATCGGCATCAGTTTCGGTATCACTTTCGCGATTGCGATGGTGGTCGGCCCGATCGTCACTCATGCGCTGGGTCTGCATGCGCTGTTCTGGATGATCGCGATCCTGGCCTCGGTCGGCATTGTGATTACCCTGCTGGTGGTGCCATCTGCCTCTCACCATGTGCTGAACCGTGAATCCGGCATGGTTAAAGGCAGCTTCCGCAAAGTGCTGGCCAATTCCCGACTGGTTAAACTCAATATCGGTATTTTCTGTCTGCATGTGCTGTTGATGTCGAGCTTTGTCGCCCTGCCCGGCCAGTTTGAACAGGCGGGCTTACCGGCTCCGGAGCACTGGAAAGTCTATCTTGCGACGATGCTGATCGCCTTTGCCGGCGTGGTGCCGTTCATCATCTACGCCGAAGTGAAACGCCGCATGAAGCGAGTGTTTGTGGGCTGCGTCGGGACGATCGTGGTGGCTGAGATCGTGCTGTGGGGCGCGGCGGGTCACTTCTGGACGCTGGTGATCGGCGTTCAGCTGTTCTTCTTTGCCTTTAACCTGATGGAAGCGATTCTGCCGTCGCTGGTGAGTAAAGAGTCGCCCGCTGGCTATAAAGGCACGGCGATGGGTCTTTACTCCACCAGCCAGTTCCTCGGCGTGGCGGTAGGCGGCAGCATGGGCGGCTGGGTATTCGGTCACTTCGATGCGCAGACCGTATTCCTGGTCGGTGCCATCGTTGCCGCCGCCTGGCTGTTTGTCAGCATGACAATGCAGGAGCCGCCATACGTCAGCAGCCTGCGTCTGGTGCTGAGCGATGCGGCACTGGCGGCTCCCAATCTGGAGCAGCGCCTGAAAGCCCAGCCTGGCGTTAACTCGGTGTTCATCGTGCCGGAAGAGAAAAGCGCTTACATCAAAATTGATAGCAAGGTTACCAGCCGCCCTGAGCTGGAAGCTCTGCTGGGTAGTTGCTAGCTTAAAAAAATTTAGTGATAACGTCAGCTCGTTTCGCTTCAGGATCGAGCTGGCTCAGGGAACACGGTCAGATCGGAAAGTTGCAAAAGCCGCCATCCATGGCGCTTTCGCGTCTTTGCGAAAGGCACATGCTCCCTGAGCAAGCGCGCGATCGCACAGACGCCCTATAGCTCCCAACTCTCTCCAGAATTTCGACTTTTTTAAAGCAACAGAAGCCCACCCAAACTCAACAACAAAAAACCCGGCCTTAGCCGGGTTTTTATCACTGCATTCATGCTGAAACTCAGCCTGCTGCCGCTTAATCGCGGAAGTTTTTAAACTGGAATGGCTGTCCCAGATTGCTGCCGCGCACGATTGCCATCGCACCCTGCAAATCATCACGCGCTTTGCCGGTCACGCGCAGGGCTTCACCCTGAATCTGCGTCTGCACTTTCAGCTTGCTGTCTTTAATCAGCTTCACCAGCTTCTTCGCGACATCGCTTTCAATGCCTTTTTTCAGTTTGGCATCCACCGCCCAGCTTTTACCGCTGTGCTCAATCTCTTCCGGCACCTCTAAAGCACCGCCTTCAATTCCGCGCTTCAGCAGTTTCTCACGCAAAATATCGACCAGCTGTTTGACCTGAAAATCGGACTCGCTGGTGATTTTGATGGTTTCATTCTTTTCGTTGAGCTCAAATTCGGCGCTCACGTTGCGGAAATCAAAGCGGGTAGACACTTCACGGTTGGCATTTTCCACCGCATTGCGAATTTCCTGCAGATCGACTTCTGAAACGATATCGAAAGATGGCATCTCTTCTTCTCCTGACGCTAAAGTGACATGCATAATACGCGTCTTAAGGCGCTAAATAAAATCAGGCTGCGTACAACGCTATACTTGTACAGTGACAGTAAATAATAAATGGATAGCCCGCCAGCGGGAGGCAGTATGAAAATTACCGTGTTAGGTTGCGGTGCTCTGGGGCAGGTCTGGCTCACGGCGCTGGCTCGCCAGGGACACGAGGTTCAGGGATGGTTACGGGTCCCTCAGCCTTATTGCTCAGCCAATGTCGTCGATCCGCAAGGCAACATTTCAAACCGTACGTTTATCGCTAACGATCCGCTGTTTCTGGCTGAAAGCCAGCTGCTGCTGGTGACCCTGAAAGCCCCGCAGGTCTCCCCGGCGGTTAAAAATCTTGAAAGCGTGCTGGCAGAAAACTGCCCGGTGCTGCTGTTGCACAATGGCATGGGGACGCTGGAGGAGCTGAAAGGGCTGACTCAGCCGCTGCTGCGCGGCGTCACCACTCATGCCGCGATGCGCGACGGCACGGTGATTAAACACATCGCCAGCGGCATCACTCATATCGGTCCCGGCAACCGCAAAAGCGCCGCTTACAGCGACCTGGCTGAGATCCTGCATCATGCGCTACCCGACGTCGCCTGGCACGACAATATCCGCGCCGCCTGCTGGCGCAAGCTGGCGGTCAACTGCG
This sequence comes from Pantoea sp. USHLN298, assembly GCF_037149395.1. Lineage (NCBI taxonomy): Bacteria > Pseudomonadati > Pseudomonadota > Gammaproteobacteria > Enterobacterales > Erwiniaceae > Pantoea > Pantoea sp. USHLN298. The sequence goes on along the minus strand of NZ_JBBCRO010000001.1, from coordinate 134,782 downwards.
TGATTAATCCGATGACGGTAGAGTATGAGTGTCAGAACGGTGCGTTACGCGCCTATGCCGACCCGATCGCACGCTTGTGCGAGGAGATCAGCTGGGTCATGGAGCGCGAAGGTCAGGCCGTCGCCAGCGAAAGCCTGCAGGATATGATTTTCGACGTGATTGAAAGCACCGCCGCCAATACCTCGTCGATGCTGCAGGATATCCGCGCTCAGCGGCTGACTGAAATCGACTATATCAGCGGCTTTCTGCTGCGCCGCGCCCGCGCCCACGGTCTGGTGCTGACTGAAAACAGCCGTCTGTATGACATTGTTAAACGTAAGGAGTCTTATTATGTCCGCGAACGCATCGGTACTGGTTTGCCTGGCACATGGCAGTGAAGAGACCGAAGCCGTTACCACTATCGACCTGCTGGTGCGGGCCGGACTGAAAGTGGTGACCGCCAGCGTTGAGAGTGATGGCAGCCTTGAAATCCGCTGCTCACGTGGCGTTCGCCTGCTGGCCGATGCGCCCCTGGTCGAGGTGGCAGATAACGATTATGCGGCGATAGTGCTGCCCGGCGGGCTGAAAGGCGCAGAGACATTCCGCGACAGCCCGCTGCTGGTCGAAACGGTGCGGCAGTATCATCTTAACGATAAAATTGTTGCGGCCATCTGTGCCGCGGCCGGTACGGTACTGGTGCCGCACGATCTGTTCCCGGTAGGCAACATGACGGGCTTTCCCGGCCTGAAACAGACGATTCCTGAAGAGAAATGGATGGAGCGTCGGGTGGTCTGGGACCCGCGGGTGAAGCTGCTGACCAGTCAGGGACCCGGTACTGCGATGGATTTTGCCCTGAAGCTGATTGATCTGCTGATAGGCAAAGAGATGGCGCGCGAAGTAGCGGCACAACTGGTGCTGGCTCCGGGCATTTACGACTATCAGGCCTGATGACAACAGCGGCGGCCAGTCGGGACGGTGATCGTCCCGACTGGCGATGTTACCGACGGAGAAACCCTTACGGGCGGTAAACTTTAACGTTTTTAAAGCCCTGCTCATGCAGATAAAGCGCCTGCAGACGACTCATCACGCCGCGATCGCAATAGAGCAACCAGGTACGGTTCTGATCGAGATCGCCAAACTGGCTGCTGAGCTTATAAAACGGCAGCGATTTAACCTCAGTCGCACTGAGCTTGAGCGGATTCTCTTCCTGCTCATCAATCGCCCGGATATCCAGCACGATATCGTTATCGCCCAGCGAGGCCACAGTTTCGACTTCCACCACCTCTTCTTCGGTCTGCTCAGCGATGGTACGGATATCGACGTTGGTCGCCTCTTCCACTACCCGATTGAGAATAGCGAAGTCGAAATTCTGCTCCTCTGCCTCAATCTTCGCCTTAACCGCTTTCACCGTCGGGCTTTTTGAGATCACGCCGCAATACTCCGGCATGGTGCTGGCAAAATCTTCAGTACCGATCTCACGCGCCACCTTGATGATGTGCTCTTTATCATGCGAGATCAGCGGACGCAGAATCAGGGTGTCCGAGGCGTTATCGATCAGGCGCAGGTTAGTCAGCGTCTGGCTGGAGACCTGGCCGACTGCTTCACCGGTCACCAGCGCCTGCACGCCGTAGCGCTCAGCAATGATGGAGGCGGCACGCACCATCATGCGTTTCAGCACCACGCCCATCTGGCCATCATCCACTTTTTCCAGGATTTCACCCACCACCGGCTCGAAATTGATCGCCACAAAGCGAACCCGATGCGAACGGCCAAAGCGATTCCATAGGTAGTGCGCGACCTGACGAACGCCGATTTCATGCGCTGCGCCGCCCAGATTAAAGAAGCAGTAGTGCACGCGGCTGCCGCGACGCAGCAGCATATAGCTGGAGACGCCGGAGTCGAAGCCGCCAGAAATCAGCGACAGCACATCTTCCTGAGTGCCGATCGGGAATCCGCCCAGCCCTTCGTAGCGCGCCGTCACCAGCGTCAGCCGGTTCTCTTCCACTTCAAGATTGACCGTCACGTCCGGATTTTTAAGCTGAACGCGCGCGCTTTCGATGTGCTGATTCAGTCCGCCACCGACATAACGTTCCACATCCTGTGAACTGAAGCTGTGCTTACCGCGACGCTTAACGCGGACGCAGAAGCTTTTTCCTTCCAGGCTGTCGCGGTACTGGGCTAAGGTCTGCTCAAAGATATGATGAATATCGGTGTATTCGCGATCTTCTACCGCTAAAACGTGGTGGATCCCTGGAATGCGCGTCAGCTCATCAGGAATAATCTCCCCGAGCGCCGGATTTTTAGAACGCACTTCAATATGATCCCAATAGCGCACGACCGCGATATCCTCACTGACAGTCTTAAGGACATTGCGGATATTGCTGGCAAGAATCTTAATAAAGCGCAAACGCACCGACGGACTCTTGATGGTGATTTCAGGAAATAACTTGATGATAAACTTCATGGCGACACAGCTTCGTTGGGCAAATAAGTGCTAAAACAGGCAGCACTTAGCTGGTAAAATCACAAAATTGCGGGCTGCATGGCGCAACCGCATCCGAGGCGCAGGAGTATATCACCTTTGTCAGGTGACTGCTTCTTCAACAGCCGCCGCATTGATTATTTTGCTAATCATTTGGTCTCAGCTACCATGACCGATTGCAGGATAATGTCCCAACCGTGAGTCGACCCAAAATATGCCGAAAAAAGCCGAACAGCCAGCCAGCTTTGAAACGTCATTGCAGCAGCTGGAACAGATTGTCAGCCGTCTGGAAAGTGGTGAACTGCCGTTGGAAGAGGCACTGAATGAGTTTGAGCGGGGCGTGCAACTGGCGCGTACCGGTCAGCAAACGTTGCAACAGGCTGAACAGCGTGTGCGCATTTTGCTGAGCGACGATAAAGATGCCGAACTCACCTCTTTTACCCCGGAAAACGACTAATGGATTTTGCCCAGATGCTGAATGGGTATCACCAGCAGGTGAATGCCGCATTGACGCGCTTTATAGAGCCACTCCCTTTTCAGAGTTCTCCTCTGGTTAATGCCATGCATTATGGGGCATTATTAGGCGGTAAACGCCTGCGCCCTTTTCTGGTTTATGCCACCGGCGAAATGCTTCATGCCGACCCGGCGAGTCTGGATGCGCCCGCTGCGGCGGTTGAATGCATTCACGCGTACTCTCTGATTCATGACGATCTCCCTGCGATGGACGACGACGCACTGCGTCGCGGGCAGCCGACCTGCCACATTAAGTATGGCGAAGATACCGCGATACTGGCCGGCGATGCTTTACAGACGCTGGCCTTCTCGATTCTGACCGATACGCCAATGCCGGGCGTCAGCGCAGAGTATCGGCTTATGATGCTGTCGGAACTGGCGCAGGCCAGCGGCGTGGCGGGGATGTGTGGCGGTCAGGCGCTGGATCTGGCGGCAGAGGGTCAGTCGGTAGATCTGGTTCAGCTGGAGCAGATTCATCGCCATAAGACCGGCGCGCTGATTCGCGCCGCAGTGCGGCTGGGTGCGCTGGCGGCAGGCGAAACGGGTCGGGCAGCTTTACCGGCACTCGACCGCTATGCTGAGGCTATCGGCCTCGCCTTTCAGGTACAGGACGACATTCTGGATGTGGTGGGCGATACCGCGGTTATCGGAAAACGTCAGGGAGCCGATCAACATCTCGGCAAAAGCACCTATCCTTCACTGTTAGGGTTAGAACAGGCCCGTGCTAAAGCGCGGGATTTGTATCAGGAAGCCCTTGATGCATTAGAAATTCTCGCAGCGCAATCCTATAACACCACAGCATTGCAGGCGCTGGCGAGCTTCATAATTGAACGCGACAAATAACTTCCATAATGAGTCTCTGATGAGTTTTGATATTGCAAAATACCCGACACTGGCGCTGGCAAATACGGTTCAGGAGCTGCGCGCCCTGCCGAAAGAGAAGTTGCCCGCGCTCTGTGATGAACTGCGTCAGTATCTGCTAGACAGCGTGAGCCGCTCAAGCGGCCACTTTGCGTCGGGTTTAGGCGTGGTCGAACTGACGGTTGCGCTTCATTATGTCTACAACACCCCGTTCGACCATCTGGTCTGGGATGTGGGTCATCAGGCTTATCCGCATAAAATCCTGACCGGTCGTCGCGATCGCATTGGCACTATTCGCCAGAAAAATGGCGTGCATCCGTTTCCCTGGCGCGGCGAAAGTGAATATGACGTGCTGAGCGTCGGCCACTCGTCAACCTCAATCAGCGCGGGTCTCGGCATGGCGGCGGCGGCAGAGCGCGAAGGCCTGGGTCGTCGCACCGCCTGTATTATCGGCGACGGTGCCATCACCGCGGGCATGGCATTTGAAGCGATGAACCACGCGGGCGATATCAAACCAGACATGCTGGTGATCCTGAACGATAACGAGATGTCGATCTCGGAGAACGTCGGCGCGCTGAACAATCGCCTGGCGCAGATCCTGTCGGGCAAAACCTATGCGCGACTGCGCGAAGGCGGAAAGCGCGTGCTGACCGGCCTGCCGCCGATTAAAGAGCTGGTGCGCCGCACCGAAGAGCATCTGAAAGGCATGGTGGTGCCGGGTACGCTATTCGAAGAGCTGGGCTTTAACTATATCGGCCCGGTCGACGGTCACGATGTGCTGACGCTGGTCAATACCCTGAGCAACATGCGCAGCCTGAAAGGGCCGCAGTTCCTGCATATCATGACCCGAAAAGGCAAAGGCTACGCGCCGGCAGAAGAAGATCCGATCGCCTGGCATGCGGTACCGAAATTTGATCCCGCCAGCGGCGAACTGCCCAAAAGCGCAGAAGGCTTGCCGAGCTACTCGAAGATTTTCGGTAACTGGCTGTGCGAAATGGCAGCCGACGATCCGAAACTGATGGCGATCACCCCTGCGATGCGTGAAGGCTCCGGTATGGTCGGCTTCTCACGCGAATATCCCAACCAGTATTTTGACGTGGCGATTGCTGAGCAGCATGCAGTGACCTTCGCGGCCGGGATGGCGATTGGCGGCTACAAACCGATCGTTGCCATCTACTCCACTTTCCTGCAGCGCGCCTACGATCAGCTGATCCACGACGTGGCTATCCAGAAACTGCCGGTCCTGTTTGCTATCGATCGCGGCGGCATTGTTGGTGCCGATGGTCAGACCCATCAGGGCGCGTTTGATCTGGCCTATCTGCGCTGCGTGCCGGATATGGTGATCATGACGCCGAGCGATGAGAACGAATGCCGGCAGATGCTCTACACCGGTTATCACTATCAGGATGGTCCAAGCGCGGTACGTTATCCGCGCGGCACCGGCATCGGCACGCCGCTGGCACCGTTGCAAAGCCTGCCGCTGGGTAAAGGCGTGGTGAAGCGTCAGGGCGAAAAACTGGCGATCCTCAACTTCGGTACGCTGTTACCGGAAGCGGCTGCCGCGGCAGAAGCGCTTAATGCCACGCTGGTGGATATGCGCTTCGTTAAGCCGCTGGATGAGGCGCTGATCGCTGAGCTGTCGGCCAGTCACGAAGCGTTGATTACGCTGGAAGAAGGCGCCATCAAAGGCGGCGCGGGCAGTGGTGTCAACGAACTGGTGATGGCGAAGCGTCTGCGCATTCCGGTTCTGAATATCGGCCTGCCTGATGAGTTCATCCCGCAGGGTACGCAGGACGAAATCCGTCATGACTATCTGCTGGATGCAGAAGGTATTCAGCAACAGATCGCCAGCTGGCTGGCGCAGTAATCCCCTCCTCTGCGCTCCCCTCGGGGAGCGCAACCCTTGCTATGCTTATTCTCTGCTAAAAATCATGCGCTATGCCGCTGGAGCCATTATGAAAACCATTCACCTGGGTAATACCGATCTGCAGGTTTCGCGTCTCTGTCTCGGCTGTATGACCTTTGGAGAGCCGACCCGCGGCAATCACGCCTGGACGCTGCCGGAAGCCAGCAGTCGTCCGCTGATCCAGCAGGCGCTGAATGCCGGCATCAACTTTTTTGACACCGCCAATAGCTACTCCGATGGCAGCAGTGAAGAGATCCTTGGCCGGGCGCTGAAAGACTTTGCCCGCCGCGACGAGGTAGTGGTCGCTACCAAAGTCTACTTTCCGCTGAGTAACCTGTCGCAGGGCCTGTCGCGCCAGAATATCCTGCAATCGATTGATGACAGTCTGCAGCGCCTGGGAATGGAGCATGTCGATCTGCTGCAAATCCACCGCTGGGATTACGATACGCCGCTGGAGGAGACGCTGGAAGCGCTGCACGATGTGGTGCAATCCGGCAAAGCGCGCTATATCGGTGCCTCATCGATGCATGCCAGCCAGTTTGCTCAGGCACTCACGATGCAGAAGGATCGAGGCTGGCATCGCTTCGTCAGCATGCAGGATCAGTACAACCTGATTCAGCGTGAGGAGGAGCGTGAAATGCACCCGCTCTGCCTGCAGGAACAGATCGCCGTGCTGCCGTGGAGTCCGCTGGCGCGCGGCAAGCTGACCCGTCCGTGGGGCGAAACCACCGCGCGCTCCAGCTCAGATAAGGTGATGGAATCACTGTATGCCAATACTGAAGAGAACGATGCGGCGATCGCGCAGCGGCTGGCGCAGGTCGCTGAGGATAAAGGGGTTAGCCGGGCGCAGGTAGCGCTGGCATGGCTGTTGAGTAAGCCAGCCGTCACCGCACCCATTATTGGTGCTTCGCGAGCTGAGCAGTTTGATGATTTGGTGAAGGCGGTAGAGGTGACGCTGAGTGAAGCTGAGATTGCCGCGCTGGAAGAGGTCTATCAACCGCATCAGGCGGTCGGATACGAGTAAACGCTGACGCGCGCACCTTAACCGCGGAGTTAAGGTGCGCGGCAATAACGGCATTCCATGCGGGATGCCAACAACCGTCTTAACCGGCCAGCCAGACCCCAAAGCCATACAGCATCGCCGCGGCAATCACGCCGGCAATAATATCGTCAACCATGATGCCCATACCGCCATGCACGTTGCGATCGAACCAGCGTATCGGCCAGGGTTTCCACATATCCAGAATGCGGAACAGCACAAAGCCGCCCAGCACCCACTGCCAGCTGTTAACCGGGATCGCCATCAGCGTGATCCACATGCCGATAAACTCGTCCCAGACAATGCTGCCGTGATCGTGTACGCCCATATCTTTGGCGGTACGATGACAGAGGTAAACGCCGACGCAGATCCCCACCAGCACCACCAGCGAGTAAAGATCCTGCGGCAGAGATGTCATCAGCCACCAGAAGGGGATCGCCGCCAGCGATCCCATGGTGCCAGGCACCACCGGGCTGAGTCCGCTGCCAAAACCGGTCGCCAGCAGATGCCAGGGATTGCTCATCCGCAGCCGGCCTTTTGCCACGTCGTTATTTAGCATCAAAGTGATCAAACCCTTTATGGCGGAACGTCGCTGGCTTGCCGTTTTCCAGCAGCAGTAGCCCTTCCGACTCCGGTGCCATCTGACCAATGCAGGTATAAGGCACGCCAAGATGACCCAGCGCCACGTCCAGCGCGCCGCGGTTCACCTCAGGCACGGTAAAGCAGAGCTCATAATCTTCGCCGCCGCTCAGCGCCCAGCGTAACACCTGATCGGGCTCGAAGTGATCGCGTAGCGCGGCGGAGAGCGGTAACGCGTCGAGGTTTAGCCGCGCGCCACAACCGCTGGCTTTCAGCACATGACCGAGGTCAGAGATCAACCCGTCAGAGAGATCCACCGCCGAGGAAGCCAGAGAGCGCAGCGCCTGCCCCTGCAGAATGCGCGGCATCGGCCGCAGATGGCGTTTAATCAGCGCTTCATGCACCGCCGGATCGCTGATACGGCAGTGATGTTGCAGCAGCGCCAGACCGGCCGCACTGTCACCCAGCGTGCCGGTGACGTAGATCCAGTCACCCGGTTTTGCGCCCGAACGTTTCAGGGCGCGGCCCTGCGGCACCAGGCCATGAATCGCCAGCGTCAGGCTCAGCGGGCCGCGCGTGGTATCGCCGCCCACCAGCTGCATATCATAATATTCCAGCAGCTCGAACAGGCTTTCGCTGAACGCAGAGAGCCAGCTCTCATCGACCTGCGGCAGGGTTAAGGCCAGCGTCAGCCACGCCGGATCGGCGCCCATCGCGGCGAGATCGCTGAGGTTAACCGCCAGCGCTTTGTAGCCTAAATCGGCAGGATGGATATCCCGTAAGAAATGCACGCCCGCGACCAGGGTATCGGTGCTGATCGCCAGCGTCTGTTTTTCCGGCACGCTAAGTAACGCACAATCGTCGCCGATGCCGAGTTCGACGTCACGACGGCTGCGCGTTCTGCGGTTGAAGTAGCGTGCGATGAGTTCAAATTCACCACAAGACATAATTGCGTTCCGCTTAACCCTTTATGAAAAAAGGCCGGCAAGCCGGCCTTTTTGTTTATTTGCGATGGGGTCGAATCTGTGGACCGGCTTTATCCAGTACGCCGTTAACAAATTTATGGCTGTCTTCAGCGCCGAACACTTTCGCCAGCTCAATCCCTTCGTTGATGGCCACTTTATAGGGCACATCATCGCGTTTGCTCAGCTCATACAGCGAGATACGCAGGATAGCTTTTTCGACCTGGCCCAGCTCTTCGAGCTGACGCGACAGGTAAGGCTTCATCAGTCCATCCAGATACGCACTGTTGGTCGCCACACCGGACAGCAGTTCGCGGAAATAGCTAATGTCGACGTCTTTGACGTCTTGTTCCGCCAGAAACTGGTATTCCACATCGGCAATGTCGTTGTTAGACAACTGCCAGGAGTAAAGCGCCTGAACAGCGCACTCACGGGCGCGACGACGAGCAGCAGGTTTCACAAAATTCCCCTTACAAAAATCAGGCTTTAATGGCTTTCAATACGTTGATCATTTCGAGCGCAGTCAGGGCCGCTTCGGCACCTTTATTACCGGCTTTGGTGCCAGCACGCTCAATGGCCTGCTCGATATTTTCGGTGGTCAGCACGCCGAACGCGACTGGAATCTCGCTGTTCATGGCAACGCTGGCGATACCGGAGCTGGCTTCACCGGCCACATATTCGAAGTGAGCGGTGCCACCACGAATCACGGTACCCAGTGCAATAACGGCGTCATACTTGCTGGTTTTTGCCAGCGCGCGCGCTGCCAGAGGCAGTTCATACGCGCCAGGAACCCAGACTACGGTGATATTGTCATCTTTGACCTGGCCAATACGTTTCAGGGCATCAACTGCACCATCCAGCAGGCTGTCATTAATGAAGTTGTTAAAACGCGCAATAACGATGGCAACATTGGCCTCAGGCGTTGCAACAGCAGCTTCGATAACGTTCATACTTATCCTTTCAGGGGGTTTGTTTGGCCCCGCGCAGGGGGGCGGATTCTATCATACTCTTCGGCGGCGTGCTCTCGCTTTTCCGTCCGTGTTATTGCGGCGTCAGGGTCAGGCGTAAATCCTCGCCGACCTGACGAACGTCGCGGAAAACAAAGTTCGGCGCATCGGCCAGCCGATCAAGGCCCGGCAGCTGGCACAGGCCGCGACCCTGGTCGCCAAGTAACTTCGGTGCCAGATAAACAATCAGTTCATCCGCCAGTCCGGCCTGCAGCAGCGCGCCCGCCAGGCTGGCACCCGCTTCGACCCAGACGCTGTTCACCTGACGCTGACCCAGCAGCATCATCATCGCCACCAGGTCCAGCTGCTGTTCGCGCAGCGGTACCGCGATTTGCGTGACGCTGGCAGGCCACGACTGCTGATCGGGTTGATGGCGCATCAGCCAGGTTTCGCCCGGCTGGTCAATCAGGCGATGCTGCGGTGTCACCCGGTTCTGGCTATCGATGATCACCCGCAGCGGCTGCCGCAGTTGCTGCTCATTCAGTAATGCTTGGGTGTCGGCGTTGAGTTCGGACCAGCGCACCGTCAGTGAGGGATCGTCAGCCAGCACCGTGGCGCTGCTGCTGAGGATCGCGGCGCTTTGCGCCCGTAACCGCTGAACATCACGACGCGCGGCCGCTGAGGTGATCCACTGGCTTTCGCCATTCGCCATCGCAGTGCGACCATCCAGCGAGGCACCCAGTTTGAGCTGGATCCACGGGAAACCGGTACGCATCCGCTTCAGGAAACCGCGGTTCAGGGCTTCCGCTTCGTCCATCATCAGCCCATGACTGACCGCAATCCCGGCCTGATGCAGACGGTGCAGACCGCGACCGGCAACCTGCGGATTGGGGTCCTGCATCGCCGCGACTACCCGGCTGACACCGGCGGCGATCAGCGCATCGCTGCAGGGCGGCGTGCGGCCATGATGGCTGCACGGCTCCAGCGTGACATAAGCGGTCGCGCCACGCGCTTTTTCACCGGCCATCCGCAGAGCATGGACTTCAGCATGGGGTTCACCGGCACGCTGATGCCAGCCCTCGCCCACCACCTGACCGTCGCGTACGATCACACAGCCGACGTTCGGATTCGGCATGGTGGTAAAACGGCCGCGCCGCGCCAGTTCCAGCGCGCGCGCCATATAGATTTCATCGGTCATCGCTTAATCCTGTAACCGGGCGATCTCTTCGCCAAAATCACGTATATCTTCGAAACTGCGGTAAACCGAGGCAAAACGAATATAGGCGACTTTATCGAGCTTTTTCAGCTCATCCATCACCAGATTGCCAATCAGTTTGCTGGGAATTTCGCGTTCGCCGGTGGCGCGCAGCTGGGTTTTAATGTGGTTTACCGCGCTCTCAACCGCGTCGGCACTAACCGGACGCTTCTCAAGCGCCTTCATCATCCCGCTGGCCATTTTGTCTTCATTGAAAGGTTCGCGTACGTCATTACTCTTCACCACGCGCGGCATCACCAGTTCTGCCACCTCAAAAGTGGTAAAACGCTCATGACACATCAGACACTGGCGGCGGCGTCGCACCGACGATCCTTCACTAACCAGACGAGAATCAATCACTTTGGTGTCCACAGCGGAGCAGAATGGGCAATGCATGACGTTTCCTGACGCGAGAGAAATGGGCCTGACAGTGTAGCGCGAACTGCCGATCAACAAAATCTCTTCCGTGCGTTTGCAGGATTCACCTCGCAGCATAAACAGTGGTAAATTTCACCTGCGGCAAAAGGGACTACGCTTAATGAGCTGCAAGTAAAATAATTTACCTGACACATTGGAGGTTTTATGGGTTTGTTCAATTTCGTGAAAGAAGCGGGTGAAAAGCTGTGGGATGCCGTGAATGGCGGCGATGACCAGAGTAAAAAATTGCAGGATCACATTAATAAGCTCGGCCTGCCGGACAGTGACAAAGTGAATGTGAAAGTGGATGGCGACACCGTTACAGTCAGCGGTGATGGCCTGTCACAGGAGCTGAAAGAGAAGATTCTGGTTGCCGCCGGCAACGTAGCGGGCATCACCAAAGTGGAAGACAAGGTGACCGTGAACGACAGCGCAGCCGAGTCGGAACTCTACACGGTGAAAAAAGGCGACACGCTGAGCGCTATTTCAAAACAGGTTTATGGAAATCCTAACGAATACAACAAGATTTTCGAAGCCAACAAGCCAATGCTGTCGCATCCTGATAAGATCTATCCCGGCCAGGTTTTACGCATTCCAAAATAACCGACAAGGATAACTTATGATCAGGACGGTTTGGGCGCCAGCAGCACTTTCACTGGCGTTACTGAGCGGTTGTAGTACCCCGGTGACGAACCCGCAGGTTAAACAGTTGCATCAGGAAGTGAGCCAGCTTAATCAGCAGATGCAGCACTTAACCACCCAGGCGAGTGCGCTGGAGATTCAGGGGCAGCTTAACAGCCACTCAACCAACGGCGCATGGCTGGTGCCGCAGGCGAATACCCCGGTGGCGTTGCAAACTCAGCTCGGCACGCTGCGGCTGACGCTGTCGCCGGTGGTGGCAGAAGCCAGTGGATCGCGGGCTACGCTGTCGATCCGCTCGATGGACGATCAACCGTTGCCTGCGCTGCACGCGACGGTAATCTGGGGCGTACTGGACCCGGCAACCGGCAAGCCGCTTAACAGCGACAGCCTGAGCCAGACCATTGCCGTTCCCGCCTCGCTGTTACCGCAACACTCAGCGGATGTCCCGCTGCGGCTGAGTGGCCTGACGCCGGATCAGCTGGGATATCTCCGAGTGCACGATGTGACCGCTGACTCACCGACTCAAACGACTCCTGCTGCGCCTTAACCGGCGCAAATAAAAACGGGCGACCCTCACAGGCCGCCCGTTTTTCATCACTCTGCCACGCTTACGGCAGAATAGAAGGCTGATCCGCGCCCTCTTTTTCGACTTTCTGCACCAGCATATGTTCACGCTTCATGCCCAGCTTCAGCGCCAGCGCCGACGAGACATAAATCGATGAAATCGTACCGATGGTCACACCGATCAACATGGTCAGTGAGAAGCCTTTCAGCAACGCGCCACCAAAGATGAACAGGATGAGGATCATCGCCAGCGTGGTCAGTGAAGTAATCAGGGTACGGCTTAACGTCTGGGTCAGCGACACGTTGGTAATGTCGTAAGAGCTGCCGCGGCGAATCTTGCGGAAGTTCTCACGAATACGGTCGGAAACCACGATTTTATCGTTAAGCGAGTAGCCAATCACCGACATCAGCGAGGCGACAATCGTCAGGTCGATCTCAATCCGGAACAGCGCCAGCAGGCCGCAGGTGATGATCACGTCATGCGCCAGCGCCAGTACGGTACCCAGCGCCAGACGCCACTCAAAGCGAAAACCGATATAGATCAGAATCGCAACCAGTGCCGACAGCAGCGCCATCGCACCCGCCTGCGCCAGATCGCTACCCACGCTCGGGCCAACGAACTCGATACGCTTCACGGTGGCGTTCTGCTGGGTGGTCTGGTTAATCACCGAAACCACTTTGTTGCCTAACTCGGTGCCTGCCGGTCCGCTGACCGGTGCCATGCGCACCATCACGTCACGGCTGCTGCCAAAGTTCTGCACCAGCGGCTCGTCAAATCCCGCTTTCACCAAATCACCACGCAGCGTATCGAGATCGGCCGGTTTTTCCAGCGCGATCTCAATCACCGTACCGCCGGTGAAATCGAGTCCCCAGTTGAAGCCACGGATGCCGACAATGGCAATCGCGGCGATAATCAGCAGACCTGAGATGATGAAGGCCAGCTTATCCCAGCGCATAAAGTCGACGACTTTACGCCCGTGGTTCAACTGCTCAATGTTATATTCCTGTGCCACAACGCACTCCTCAGATAGACAGCTTGTTGATGCGTTTGCCACCGTAAACCAGGTTAACAATGGCACGGGTACCGACGATCGCGGTGAACATTGAAGTCGCGATACCAATTGCGGTGGTAATCGCAAAGCCTTTGATCGAACCGGTGCCGACCGCATAAAGAATGATGACTTTGATCAGGGTGGTCACGTTCGCATCGACAATACTGGAGAAGGCGCCTTTATAGCCCTCATGAATTGCCTGCTGAACCGAGCGCCCGTTACGCAGCTCTTCTTTAATACGTTCGTTAATCAGTACGTTAGCATCGACTGCCACCGCCAGAGTTAACACAATACCGGCAATACCCGGCATAGTCAGGGTCGCGCCAGGCAGCAGTGACATAACGCCGACAATCAGCACCAGGTTCACCAACAGCGCACTGGTCGCAATCAGACCAAACTTCTTGTAGAACACCACCATAAACAGGATCGAGGCGAGCAGGCCCCACAGGCAGGCTTCCAGACCCTGAGTAATGTTTTGCTGACCCATGGTCGGGCCGATGGTGCGCTCTTCCACAATCTGGATTGGCGCAATCAACGCACCGGCACGCAGCAGCAGCGACAGTTGACGCGCTTCGTTCGGATTGTTGATGCCGGTGATGCGGAAGCTGTTCCCGAGGCGAGACTGGATGTTAGCGACGTTAATCACCTCTTCCTGTTTCACCAGAATCGAACGGCCATTGGCATCTTTTTTACCGCTGTCTTTGTACTCCACAAACAGGGTCGCCATCGGCTTGCCGATGTTGTCCTTGGTGAAGTTAGACATGATGTTACCGCCTGCGCCATCCAGTGAAATGTTCACCTGTGGCTGGTTGTACTCATCCATGCTGGAGGTCGAGTCGGTGATGTGGTCACCGGTCAGGATCACCCGCTTGTAGAGCACCACCGGCTGGCCGTCACGCATATCTTTGACTTCAGAGTCACCCGGCACCCGGCCACTGGCCGCCGCGGTAGGATCAACGCTGGTGTTAACCAGACGGAATTCCAGCGTCGCGGTCGCACCCAGAATCTCTTTCGCGCGGGCCGTGTCCTGAATCCCTGGCAGCTCAACCACAATGCGATCGGAACCCTGACGCTGCACCAGCGGTTCGGCTACGCCCAGCTGGTTCACACGGTTACGCAGGATAGTAATGTTCTGCTGAACCGCATATTCACGCGCTTCGCTCAGGCGCGCATCGCTCATGGTAGCGCGCAGCGCATCGTTGCCGCTGCTGTTGATCACCAGGTCCTGATGACGGGAGGTCAGCCAGGAGACAGCAGCATCACGGCTGGCGGCGTCACGGAAACGAATTTCCACGCCGTAGTTCGCGATTTTGTTGACGTTGGTATAAGGAATATTTTTGGTGCGCAGATCGCTACGCAGCGTATCGGCATTCTGCTCCTGCAGCTTGCCTAAGGCGGTATCCATGTCCACTTCCATCAGGAAGTGCACACCACCACGCAGATCGAGACCGAGTTTCATCGGTTCCGCTGACAGCATCGTCAGCCAGCGCGGCGTGGCCGGTGCCAGGTTCAGCGCCACGACGTAGTCTTCACCCAGCGCTTTCATGATCGCTTCACGGGCGCGCAACTGCACGTCGGTGTTAGCAAAGCGCGCAGTAATCGCCCCGTTTTCCAGCGCAACGGATTTGCTCTGGATATTGTCTTGTTTTAATGCGGACTGAATGTGATCCAACGTCTGCTCACTGGCGGCGCTTCCGCGCGCGCCAGTGATTTGAACGGCCGGATCCTCACCATAGAGGTTGGGAAGCGCATACAGCAGGCCGACGAGAATCACGACGACCAGCATCACATACTTCCACAAAGGATAACGATTTAACACGGCAGTTCCCTTAGGGAAGATAGAATTACAGCGCCTTCATAGTACCTTTCGGCAGAACGGCAGCGACGAAATCACGTTTAATGACCACTTCATTGGTCTCATTCAGCGCGATAGAGACGTAGCCAGTGTCAGACACTTTTGTTACGCGACCTACCAGGCCACCGCTGGTCAGCACTTCATCGCCCTTAGAGATGGAATCCATCAGCTTCTTGTGCTCTTTCGCACGTTTCTGCTGCGGACGCAGGATCATGAAGTAAAAAATCAGACCAAACACCACCAGCATGATCACCAGAGAATACGGACTTCCCTGCGACGGTGCGCCTGCTGCGGCCACGGCGTCAGAAATGAAAAAGCTCATTAAATTTCCCTCATAGATGAATTATCAGACGTTAAAGGCGGAACTTCTTTGCCCGTCCGTTGGTAGAACTCGTTTACAAAGCGCTCTAATTTACCCTCTTCGATGGCCTGGCGTAAACCTGCCATCAGGCGCTGGTAATAGCGCAGATTGTGAATCGTATTGAGACGCGCGCCCAGTATTTCGTTACAACGGTCCAGATGATACAAGTAGGCGCGGCTGTAATTGCGACAGGTGTAACAATCACATTCCGCATCCAGTGGTGCGGTGTCATCTTTGTATTTCGCGTTGCGGATTTTCACCACACCGTCAGTGACAAAAAGATGGCCGTTACGCGCGTTGCGGGTTGGCATCACACAGTCGAACATATCGACGCCGCGACGGACCCCTTCCACCAGATCTTCAGGCTTACCGACACCCATCAGATAGCGCGGTTTATCCTGCGGCAGCTGCGGGCAGACGTGCTCTAGAATACGGTGCATGTCCTGTTTAGGCTCACCCACCGCCAGGCCGCCCACAGCGTACCCATCAAAGCCAATCTCTACCAGACCTTTCACCGACACATCTCGTAAATCTTCGTAAACCGAGCCCTGGATGATACCGAACAGCGCATTTTTGTTACCCAGGCTGTCAAAACGGTCACGGCTGCGTTTTGCCCAGCGCAGCGACATCTCCATTGAACGTTTGGCATAGTCCCAGTCCGCCGGGTACGGCGTACATTCGTCGAAGATCATGACGATGTCGGAGCCGAGGTCATACTGAATCTCCATCGACTTTTCAGGATCGAGGAAAATGGCGTCGCCGTTGATGGGGTTACGGAAGTGCACGCCCGCTTCGGTGATCTTGCGGATGTCGCCCAGGCTGAAGACCTGGAAACCGCCCGAATCCGTCAGGATCGGCCCTTTCCACTGCATAAAGTCATGCAGGTCGCCATGCAGTTTCATGATCTCCTGGCCGGGACGCAGCCAGAGATGGAAGGTATTGCCCAGAATGATCTGTGCGCCGGTCTCCTGCACTTCTTCCGGCGTCATGCCTTTTACCGTGCCGTAGGTACCGACCGGCATAAACGCCGGGGTTTCCACCACGCCGCGATCAAAAACCAGACGGCCACGGCGCGCGCGCCCGTCTGTGGTATCAAGTTCAAATTTCACAAAGCCTCCACCGGAGAAACAGTCCGATGTCTAATTAAACGTGGCGCATGATAACAACCACAGAAGCTGCTATACAAGCCAGCCAGTCACCCGATCGGGGACGCCGTCATTGTATTACAGGATTTATCGATTTCTGCGCAATTGTGTCAATTTTTTGTCACAAATTTGTCACACTTAAAACATAAGGGAGCGGGTTTTCAGAAGATGCACCATCTTTCCAGGAGTTCTTGATCATGGCCTCATCCAGTGACAAAATCCTCCGACTTTAACTATGGACACAAGAATGTTTAATCTGTTCGCGCGGTATACAACCGTAGGCATAATCAACACGCTAATTCACTGGCTGACTTTTGCAATTTTCTACAAGTCTGGTCAGCCTCAGGCACTTGCTAATTTCATCGCATTCTGTGCAGCTGTAACATTCTCCTTCTTTGCAAATGCAAGATGGACGTTCAGCACTGAAGCGACGACGATCAGATACATCATGTATGTTTTCTTCATGGGGATAGTTGCCATCATGATTGGATCATACTCTGACAGATTACACGTCCCTCCTGTCATGACGTTGTTTGTATTCTCATGCGTAAGCCTGGTGTGTGGTTTTTTTTATTCTAAGTTCATAATATTCAGGAAGAAAAAATGAAAATATCTCTTATTGTCCCTGTTCTCAATGAAGAGGAAGCGATACCTATTTTCTATTCAGCAGTGAGGGAGTTAGACCAGTTCAAAGGGAAAGATGTTGAGATAGTATTTATTAATGACGGCAGTTCAGATGGCACCGAAAGCATTATTAATCGCCTTTCATCTGAAGATGACCTTGTTAAGGCCATATCTTTCACAAGGAATTTCGGCAAAGAGCCAGCGCTTTATGCGGGACTGGAATTTGCCACCGGTGACGCCATCATACCTATAGATGTTGATCTACAGGACCCTATCGAAGTCATTCCTGAGCTTATCGCTAAGTGGCAAGAAGGTTATGATGTCGTTCTTGCAAAGAGAGCAGACAGAAGCTGTGACAGCTACCTGAAGCGTAGAACTGCATCAGCTTTCTACAGGATGCACAATAAAATAAGCAATCCAAAAATAGAAGAGAATGTCGGCGACTTCCGCCTTATGTCGAAAGACATTGTGAAAAGCATTTTGCGCCTTAAAGAAAGAAATATTTTCATGAAGGGTTTACTTAGCTGGGTCGGAGGAAAGACTGCTGTCGTTGAGTATCGCCGGGAAGACCGGGTGGCTGGAAAGAGTAAATTCAATGGCTGGAAGTTGTGGAACCTGGCGCTAGAGGGGTTTACATCTTTTTCAACTTTCCCACTTCGTATATGGTCATACATAGGATTGACTGTGGCCGGTCTTTCTTTCTTTTATGGATTATTCATGATTTTTGAAAAGTTAGTATATGGAAATGCGGTGCATGGATATACGTCCATTATGGTTTCAATACTTTTCCTCGGCGGTGTTCAGTTGATCGGCATCGGCGTTCTGGGTGAATATATCGGAAGGATATATATCGAATCAAAAAGGAGACCAAAGTTTATTTTAAAAAACAACACAGATAAATAAATCATTTAAATTATCGGACTCCCTTATAATGACAAACACAGAACAGAATAAATCATACCTATTTTTTTTAATTTCAACATTTTCACTTATTTTATCAATATATACCTCTGGCAAGTACTTTACGCTTGATGCAGATACAATAAACTCTGCATTAGTCTGGGGAGAAATAGAAAGAAGCGGATTTCATGCAATAAAAGAATGGATCCCAACTGATGACAATTGGTATCTCTCAGTATACCCTATTCATTTTATTATTTATAAAATATTCGGATATGAGTCAATAAACACTCTTATTGCAATATCGTCTCTACAGGTCTTCACTTGCGCCATTATATCATTCCTGATATTAAGCAAAATAACATCAAATAAAAACTCTATCTTTATAGTTCCTTTTTTATGTTTCCTCCCTTATTTTTGTTACAAGGTTGGATTTATCTCCCATCCATTTTCTCATAACACATCGAATCTTTATGGTCTTTTGTTAATTTACGTAAACCTGCGAATAAATCGTAAGATTTTAGCATCCATAATCTCCTCACTAATAATATTGATTGCTGGCGTCTCTGATCCCTGGTATATTGCATCATTTGGTATTCCTTTTTTATTGTACCAACTTTTAAGTGACAGCACGGATAAAAAAAATAAATTCATCCCTTCTACAATAGCACTCATTTCCTTATTGATTTATTTCAGCCATATACTCCAGAACTGGCTCGCAGTGCCTTTATCCCATTTTCATCTGGCCAGCATTGAAGTAATAAAATCCAATATATATTGGTATGCGTATGGGATAGGTTCTATGTTAAACTTATTCTACGCTGACAATGAAATTTCAAGGATTGCATCATTTGTCGTTATCATGACCCTTGGCGCTTATGGTTTATATAAATTATATTTCGCTGAAAAAAACGCAATATCTTTCTTACTTGTTATGAGTGTGGCAGGGATATCTGGAGCTTATATATTGGGCTCCCCAGAAAAACAATACTATTCCGCCAGGTTCTTAGTAAACATAGTTTATATATTTTATATAATATCTTTTTTTATGATATTATCAAAGCATGGTTCAAAACATCTTTACATTATTGCAATTTCATTTATTTCCATCTCTTCCTTAGTTGTTCATTTGAAACAAAATAGTGACAATCTTGTCTCCTCTGCCGAATCTCAAGTTAAATTCATGGAACAAAACGGCCTGAATTATGGCTTTGGTCCATATTGGTCGGGTAATCCAAACGTCGTAAACTGGCTTTCGAAAGGGGAAATTGATTTCAGCCCTGTTATATTTAGAAATGACAATGGCTTTATTGATTGGAATACTCCCCATGCTCAATCTTTCAGAAACAAAATTAAACCTGGAAATAAAAAAACATTCATAATGCTATCTTCTGATGGCGAGTCATGCTCAAATATAGATCTATGCATTGATGGCATCAATAAACAATATGGAAAGCCCGATACAATCATAAAGTACCAAAGTTCTCTTTTCTACGTTTATGATAAAGGGTTAAATTAACATCTTATCCTGTCATTTATTAAAGGGGCTTAACGCCCCTTTTTTATGCATCATGATATGATTTTTTTAATATTTCTGTCGAGATAGGCAGGAAACCTCTGCACCATAAATATATCAGGTTAGTTGCTCATACCTACTCTTTTACTGACGAAAAACCAGTTAGAGGATATGATATAGAAAAGGTCCTGAAGAGAATCCCTGATAGCCTTAACGCCTCCCAACTTCCAAAAAAGTTAGCCATCCCCATCAACACCTTTTCAGAATGCTAACCTAAATTCGATGCGGATAAAGTACACTTCACCACAGCAACGGCTGTTCAGATTCAGTGTGGCCGCGAAGCAGGCCGGATAATACCTGTGGTTGATAAGGGAATAAGAGAATTGGGTTTATGCGAAGATAATTTGCATTGACCCTGTAACGGAACCGACATAGCAGTTTTTTACTGTCATAACCTTCGCACCCGGCGAGCATTCCGTCTTGCGCACCATTGAGCAGCAACTGGCCTGGTGCGCGCGACGCGGCAAGTAACACATGTACTGCCTGAATACCACGCGGCGCAACAGGTCATGGGTTAATAAATCAGTCGCCAACTTTTTCCAGCGGCGCCTGCGGATTTTTGCTGATAAACATCGCGTCACCATAACTGAAGAAACGATATTGCTCAGCCACGGCAGCGCGGTAGGCTGCCATGGTGTGCTGGTAACCGGCGAACGCCGAGACCAGCATAATCAGGGTAGATTCGGGCAGGTGGAAATTGGTGATCAGCGCATCGATCACCTGATAGTGGTAGCCCGGATAGATAAAAATCTGGGTATCGTTGAAGAACGGCGCAATCAGCGCATCCTGACTCGCTTTGGCCGCGCTCTCCAGCGAACGTACCGAAGTGGTGCCGACCGCGACCACCTTATTGCCGCGCGCCTTACAGGCCAGCACCGCATCCACCACCTCCTGCGGCACTTCCGCATATTCGGCGTGCATATGATGCTCTTCAATGTTGTCGACGCGCACCGGCTGGAAGGTTCCGGCCCCGACATGCAGCGTAACAAAGGCCATCTCAACGCCCTTCTCTTTCAGCGCCTGAAGCAGCGGTTCATCGAAGTGCAGACCGGCGGTCGGGGCCGCGACGGCACCCGGACGGGCGCTGTAAACGGTCTGATAAAGCTCGCGGTCAGCCTCTTCATCCGGGCGATCGATGTAAGGAGGCAGCGGCATATGACCGACGCTGTTCAGGATATCGAGCACCGCACGCTCATCGTCAAACACGATCTCGAACAGCGCATCGTGGCGCGCCACCATGGTCGCTTTAACGCTCTCATCTTCACCCAGCAACAGGGCGGCGCCCGGCTTAGGCGCTTTTGAGGCGCGCACATGGGCCAGCACGCGCTTGTCGTCAAGCATCCGCTCCACCAGCATTTCGATTTTGCCACCGCTGGCTTTACGACCAAAGACGCGCGCCGGGATCACGCGGGTGTTGTTGAACACCAGCAGATCGCCTGGATTGAGCTTATCCAGCACGTCGGTGAAGACACCGTGCGTCAGTGCGCCGCTGGGACCATCGAGCGACAGCAGACGACAGCCGCTGCGCTGCGCCTGCGGATAGTGGGCAATCAGGGATTCGGGCAATTCAAAAGCAAAATCGGCGACACGCATGAAAGAGTTCTTTCTCAGGCAAAAACAGGCGGCACAGTTTAGCGGAAAATCGACCAATTCTGAACAACTGGCTGCGCAAAGGCAGTTCAGCCTATAATGCAGCATGAACTTTCTTGCACATCTCCATCTGGCCCAACTGGCTGACAGCTCGTTGCTCGGCAATTTAATGGCTGATTTTGTCCGGGGTAACCCGCACCAGCACTGGCCCACGCCGGTGGCGGACGGTATTCTGATGCATCGCCGGCTCGACGTGATGACCGATGCGCTGCCGGAAGTCCGCCGTGCCCGTCAGCTGTTCCGCCCGGAAACCTACCGCGTCGCCCCGATCACCCTCGATGTCATCTGGGACCATTTTCTCGCCCGTCACTGGCCGCAATTCACTCCCGACCTGACCCTGACGCAATTTTCGGCCGCCGCCGAGCGCGAAATCATGCCGCAGCTGGCGGCGACGCCCGAACCCTTTCAGCAACTGAACGCGGTGATGTGGCGCGAGCGCTGGTTTGAGCACTATGCCGAGCCTGCACGTCTGGAGCGAGTGCTGCAGGGTATGGCCAGTCGCCGCCCGCGCCTGGCGGCGCTGCGCGACTCTTATCAGGATTTCACGGAAAATTACGATCAGCTCGAAGAGCTGTTTTTCATTTTTTATCCGCGTTTAATGGCGCTGGCGACGGCCAGAACGCTGTAAAACCTGATTCTCTTCTGTCAGCCGGCGGCTGCCGGCCATTAACGCACAAAAAAGCGGGCTGACCGCCCCTTCCCCATCTTGCCATCGCGTCTCATCTGCGGCTTAATGAAGCCTTTCTTAACAATAGTTAAGCAAACCACACAGCCAGAACGCCTGTTCAGGCGCGACTTCCGTTCGCTATGGCAAAAAAATCATAAGAGGGAAAGATGTCATCCGCTTCGCATTCTGAAATTGACGCGCGTTATCGTTACGCCTGCGACATCGCCCGTGCGGCGGCCAGCCGGGCTTATTCCTGGTATCAGCAGCGTCAAAACCTGGTGGTGGAACACAAGAGGGATCTGCAGGACGTGGTCAGCGAAGCCGATCGCAACGTCGAAGCCTTAATCAAAACGCTGATTGAGGAGCGCTTCCCGGAGGATGCCGTTTACGGTGAAGAGAGCGGCGGCGAAATGGGTCATGCCCGGTTTATCTGGGTCGTCGATCCGATTGACGGCACCGCCTGTTTCGTTAACGGCCTGCCTAACTGGTGCGTTTCACTGGCGGTGGTGTGTGACGGTGAACCGGTGATTGGCGTGGTATGCGATCCCAATCATCAGGAGCTGTTCCATGCCCGACAGGGCCAGGGCGCATGGGTCAATGAGACCCGGCTGCAGGTTCACGCCGCGCAGCAGCTCAACGAAGGCTTGCTCGGCATCAGCAACTCCAGCCGCACCGGCGCGGAAAGCGTCACCCGACTGATCGGCGGACTGATTCAACAGGGCGGGATGTTTATCCGCATCGGTTCCGGCGCGCTGACCAGTGCCTGGGCGGCGGCGGGCCGGCTGATTGGCTACTACGAAGCGCATATGCATCCTTGGGATAGCCTGCCGGGTATCGTGCTGATGCGCGAGGCGGGCGGCATGACCAACGATTACCTCGCTAACGACGGCCTGAAAAACGGCAATCCGGTATTGCTGGCGAACGCTGCACTCTATCCACAGATCAAAGCGCTGACCGGCAATCGCGCGCTGGATGAATAAATGATGCGTAACCGGTGGCGCGGCTGGGTGTTAACGCTAAGTTCACTCTGGCTGCTGAGTCTGCCGCTGCAGGCGGCACCGCAGCCCCACTACCAGCTGGAGAAAGTGGTTGAGCTGAGCCGCCACGGCGTGCGGCCACCGACGCCCGGCAACCGGAAAGAGATCGAAGCCGCCAGCCAGCAATCCTGGCCGGTGTGGTCAACGGCGGATGGCGAGCTGACCGGTCACGGTTACAGCGCCGTAGTCAACAAGGGGCGCTGGCAGGGCGAGCACTATCGCCAGCTCGGTTTGCTGCCGGCTGGCTGTCCCTCCTCAGCCGAGGTCTATCTGCGCGCCAGCCCGCTCCAGCGCACCCGTGCCACCGCTCAGGCGATCGCTGACAGCGCGTTTCCGGGCTGCGGCGTGCCAATCCATTACGTGGCGGGTGAGATTGATCCACTGTTCCAGAGCGATAAGCTGGCAATCGCAAAAACCGATCCCGATCGGGAGTTAGCGGCAAAGCAGCAGAAAGCGGGCGATCTGGCAGAGCTACAGCAGCAACTGCAGCCGGCGATTCAGCAGCTGAAAGCGGCGGTCTGCCCACCCACCGATCGCTGTGATTTTTTTGATCGGCCATGGCAATTCAAACAAACCCGCAGCGGCAACACCTATGTTCAGGGGCTGAGCGTGATGGCCAGCATGGTGGAGACGCTGCGGCTGGGTTACAGCGAAAATCTGCCGTTCGATCAGCTGGCGTGGGGACATATCACCCGTGCGGCGCAGATCACCTCGCTGCTGCCGCTGCTGACCGCTAATTATGATCTCAGCAACGACCTGCTCTATCAGGCGCAGCGTCGGGGCTCAATTCTGCTTAACGCGATGCTGACTGAAATGACCAGCACAACCTCTTCTACCCGCTGGCTGATTCTGGTGGCGCATGACACCAATATTGCGATGGTGCGTACGCTGCTGGGATTTGACTGGCAGTTGCCCGGCTACGCCCGTGGCAATATCCCGCCCGGCAGCAGCCTGGTGCTGGAGCGCTGGCGCGACAGCCAGAGCGGCGAGCGTTTTCTGCGGCTTTACTTCCAGGCGCAGAGCCTGGATGGCCTGCGGCAGTTACAGCCGATTGATGATACACAGGGTTTATTACGTCAGGAGTGGCATCAGCCAGACTGCAGGATCACCGATGTCGGTCTGCTTTGCCCTTATCAATCGACGCTGACGCAATGGCAAAAACGGCTGGACAACAGCGCCACGATGCCGGTTTCGGTCAGATTGCCCTGATCCTGCGGCTAATCAAATTTACGCCGCTGTGGCTGTGCAGCGCTGCCACGATTAATTAATTGAATCAGCGCGGGCGGGGAGTTTTCTTATTTAAAATAGCCTGGCTACCAGCGGCGTTAATTTTGTTTTACGATAACCCCGTCAATCATCCCTTTTTATTTCTCTGATTCTCTTGAATATTTCGGCGACTGGTTTCGCCGTTTTTTATTTGTTCTCCGCTCCCTGCCATGCACTCATCCTCCAGCCTGACCTCCTCACCGCCGGGTTTTACCTGACGGCCAGCTCAATCCCTGTCAATCATCCGTTGCCCACGCTAAAGGATATTCCACCCTCTGCAACCTGCCGCCGTCACGCCTGTTCTGGCGCAGGGAGGTTGCTGAGAAGATGATGCCGGGAAGGTCAAAGGTTGGGATCAGGGAAGAGAATGGCAGAGGCGGCATGCCGCCTGTGGCTCCCCGGATGCCGGGGAGCCACAAAGGGATTAGTGTGGCTTACGCACCAGCTTATAGCCCAGCAGCAGCACCACTATCCACACCACGCCGACATAGAGCGACACCCGGGTATCCGGGAAATAGCCAATCAGCGCAATGATGAAGCAGAGGAAGGCGACACCGACACCGGCGGTCCAGCTGCCGCCTGGCAGCGCGAACTTCAGCTGGCTGGCGGCCTGTTTGCCGATTTTGCGGCGGAAGGCGATCTGCGACAGCAGAATCATGATCCACACCCAGACCGTGGCAAAGGTCGCCAGCGAGGCGATCACCAGGAACACCTTCTCCGGCATCAGGTAGTTGAGATAGACCGCAATCAGCATCGCGAACATCATCACCACCACCGTCACCCACGGAATGCCGCGGGAAGAGACTTTCATAAACATCTTCGGTGCATGTCCCTGCTGGGCCATACCGTGCAGCATACGGCCCACGCCAAACACGTCGCTGTTAATGGCGGAGAGTGAGGCGGTCAGCACCACAAAATTCAGAATCGAGGCCGCCGCCGCAATTCCCAGGTGCTGGAAGGTCAGCACAAACGGACTGCCAGAGGTGCCTACCTGGTTCCACGGATAGATCGACATAATCACAAACAGGGTGCCGACATAAAACACCAGGATGCGCCACGGCACCGAGTTAATGGCACGGGGAATCGACTTCTCCGGGTCCTTCGCTTCCCCGGCGGTGATACCGATAATTTCGATCCCGCCGTAAGCAAACATCACCATCTGCAGCGACAGCAGCATCCCGACCACGCCGTGGGCAAAGAAGCCGCCGTTGGTCCACAGATTGTGGATGCCGGTCGGCTGGCCACCGTTGCCGATGCCCCAGATAATCATGCCGAAACCGGCGAGGATCATCACGATAATGGTGGCGACCTTAAAGAAGGAGAACCAGAACTCCACTTCGCCGAACACCTTCACGCTCATCAGGTTGACCGCGCCGATAATCAGCACCACGCTCAGTACCCAAATCCAGTGCGGCACCTCAGGAAACCAGACGCCCATATAGATGCCGAACGCCGTCACATCGGCGATCGCCACAATCAGGATTTCAAAGCAGTAAGTCCAGCCGGTGATGTAACCGGCCATCGGGCCGAGATAGTCCTGGGCGTAGCGTGAGAAGGAGCTGGCCTGGGGATTGTTGACGGACATCTCGCCCAGCGCGCGCATGATGATGTAGGCCACTGCCCCGCCGATAATATAGGCGAGCAGCACGCTGGGTCCGGCCATTTTGATCGCATCGGCGGAACCGTAAAACAGCCCGGTGCCAATCGCCGATCCCAGCGCCATAAAGCGGATGTGGCGCGTGCTCAGTCCGCGTTTGAGCTTGTTGGTTTCTTGCATAACAACCTGTACCTGTGAAATGAAAAAACCACGGGCAAGCCCGTGGTTAAAGAAAAATCAGTGCCGTCTGTTACGAGTGAACGGTGACCTGTTCGCGTCCCTTAACCCGATCGACCACGGCGGCAATCAGCAGCATCACCAGCGATGGCGGCAACCAGGCAAGACCCTGATCGGCCAGCGGCAGATGCTGACTGAATGCAGGCAGCAAATCTTTAAACCCGGTAGTTTTAATCGCATCCACAATACCGAACAGCAGGCTGATCAGCATAGCAGGCGCGATAATCCGGCTGCTCTTGTTCCACCAGTTCAGGGTGAAGCTCAGCACCACCAGCACGATACAGGGCGGATAAATTGCCGTCAGTACCGGGATGGAAATCTGAATCAGGTGGCTCAGGCCGAGGTTCGACACCACCATCGAGAACAGACCAAGGATAAACACCAGCGTTTTATACGACAACGGCAGGTATTGCGCAAAAAATTCCGCACAGGCGCAGGTCAGACCCACGGCAGTGACCATACAGGCGATGAAGATCAGCGTGGCCAGGAAGAAGCTGCCCATGTTACCAAAGGTGTGCTGAACATAGGCATGCAGAATCGCTGCACCGTTGGCGTTTTGATCCACCAGCGCCCCGCTGCCCGCGCCCAGTTTAAACAGGCAGAGATAAACCAGCGTCAGGCCAACACCGGCAATCAGGCCGGCCAGCACGGTATAGCGCGTCAGCAGCGCGGCATTATCCACGCCGCGTGAACGGGCAGCATTGACGATGACGATGCCAAACACCAGCGCGCCCAGCGTATCCATGGTCAGATAACCATTAACAAAGCCGCTGGAGAAGGCCGCACGCTGATAATCGGCCGTGGCCGGAATGGTGCCGCCTGCTGGCCACACCAGCGCGGCAACGCCCAGCACGGTCAGCGCCACAATTTTCAGCGGTGCCAGGAAGTGGCCCACGGTATCGAGCAGTTTGCCTGGATAAAGCGACACGCCAATCACCAGCGTAAAGTAGACCAGACTGTAGATAAACAGCGGCATCGCGCCTTCACCGGTCAGCGGGGCAATCCCCATCTCAAACGAGACGGTCGCGGTGCGCGGCGTGGCGAACAGCGGCCCGACCGCCAGATAGCAGACGGTAGCCAGCACCAGACCGGCAACCTTACCGATAGGCGTACTGAGCGCATCGACGCCGCCGCCGACGCGCGCCAGCGCGACCACGGTCATTACCGGCAGACCCACAGCGGTGATCAGAAAGCCAATAGCGGCGGTCCAGACGTGTTCACCAGACTGGATGCCCACCATCGGCGGGAAAATGATGTTGCCCGCGCCAACAAACAGGGCAAATGTCATGAAGCCCAGCGCGAGAATGTCTTTCGAAGTTAAACGATGTGTCATACGGCCTGTCACTGATGTTGCGGTGGAAGTTGAGTGAGTGTTGTCCCCTTGCTGCGTTAAAACCCCGACCAGCCAGCCAATGTCAGCGCATTATGCTCGTCGTGAGGTGAAGCGCAGGTGATTTAAACTGCTTTTTTTCTGTTCACGGAGGGATGGATCGACAACGGGGCTAAGTAAAACGTTTATAGCGGGGAAAGGCAATACGGGATCGGAAAACCAGAAGGATATCCCGCTATTTAGAACGGAGCCAGTGGATAGCGTTGATTTTTAGCGCAGGCACCCAAGATGATGTGCCTAAATAATAAACAGACCGCGAGAATTACCCGCATCAGGCCGCTGATAAATGCACAAAAGGCGCGTTTTACGCGCCTGTTTGCACAGCTTTACAGCATTACCACACCTGTTTTGCGATATCGACCACCAGCCGAATCTTCTGCCACTGCTGATCTTCGCTCAGGCTGTTGCCCTCTTCGGTGGAAGCAAAGCCGCACTGCGGGCTAAGGCAGATCTGGCTGAGGCTCACATATTGTGCGGCTTCGGCCAGCCGCGCTTTCACCTGCGCCGGATCTTCCAGTTCACCCGATTTGGTGGTGATCAGACCCAGTACCACCTGCTGATGTCCCGGCTTAATGAAGCGCAGCGGCTCGAAACCGCCGGAGCGGGCATTATCATATTCCAGGAAGAAGGCGTCGACGTTGACGCTGCCAAACAGGATCTCCGCCACCGGCTCGTAGCCGCCTTCTGAGATCCAGGTTGAACGGAAATTGCCGCGACAGACATGCAGGCCCACGGTCAGGTCGGCCGGTTTATCTTCCAGCGCCTTGTTCAGCACCTGCGCATAGGTCCGCGCCAGCGCTTCCGGATCGTCGCCACGCGCCCGGATCTCACGCTTCTGATCTTCTGAGCAGAGGTAAGCCCAGACGGTGTCATCCAGCTGCAGATAACGGCAGCCCGCATCGTAAAACGCTTTGATCGCATC
Organism: Pantoea sp. USHLN298; assembly: GCF_037149395.1. Lineage (NCBI taxonomy): Bacteria > Pseudomonadati > Pseudomonadota > Gammaproteobacteria > Enterobacterales > Erwiniaceae > Pantoea > Pantoea sp. USHLN298. Next base: position 106,357 of record NZ_JBBCRO010000001.1, on the reverse strand, counting down.
TTTGTAAGTCTGGGCCAGATCGTCAAAGTAATCCGCCAGATCCGGGTAAACCTGCGCGTCGATCACTTTGCGCCCGCCGCGGAAGTGCAGCACGCTGGGGCTGGGAATAGTCATTTTCGGCACGGCGTCACCGGCAACGCTTTGCAGGAAACGGAAGTGATCCAGCATCGGATGGCTGGAAAAGCCGAGCTTGCTTACCACTTTCACGCCATGGGCTTTGGTCTGCACACCGTTGAACTGAATCCCCTGCTCGGCTTCATATGCTTCTACCCCATCCAGGCCGTAGAAAAAGTCGAAGTGCCACCAGCCGCGACGAAACTCGCCATCGGTCACCACCTGCAGACCATTTTCACGCTGCTTCGCGACCACATCACGAATGGCGTCATCTTCAACCTGGCGCAGGGCGGCGGCATCAATCTCTCCGGCAGCAAACTGCTCACGCGCCTGCTTAATGGCGGCGGGACGGAGGAAACTGCCAACGGTATCGGCACGGAACGGGGCGGTTTGTCTTTGCATGATCACTCCTGACTCGCCTGCCGATGGTTACGGCAGGAAATAATTGCATTCTGATATAAATAGCCATCTGGATGGCTAAACGTCTAAGAGGAGAGTGACATGGGTTGCGTCCCGTTGCAACAGAAGAAAATTCAACAGACGTGAAGAAAATTCATGTTGATGGCAGCAAGGCGGCAGCGCATCGCCGTTACCAATCAGTGCAGCGCTGCGCGTGCCTCTGCCATCTGACGATCAGAGAGCGGCAGGTAACCCGCTTCGCTGACGCGACGCTGTCCCTGCACCGAGAGCACCTGTTGCAGAAAGGCGGCGACCAGCGGCGGTAACGGCTTACCCGGTGCCTTGTTGACGTAGAGATAGAGCGGACGCGCCCACGGATAGCGGCCGCTGCGGATCGCTTCCGCATCGGGTGGCACAGCTTCGCCCTGCGGGTTAACCACCGACAGCATCTTTACGCCGCTGAGATGGAAGCCAAAACTGGCGTAGCCAATGCTGCGGGGATTGCCGGCCACCGCCTGCACCACCGCCGCCGATCCGGGAAATTCCGCGACGTCGTTGCGAAAATCGCCCTGACAGAGCACCTGCTGCTTGAAGAAACCCCAGGTGCCCGAGGCGGAGTTGCGGCCGTAGCGCTGGATGGGTCGTCGGGCCCACCCGGCGCCCTGGGCACCGAGATCGCCCCAGCGCTGCGGCACTGACGTTGCGCCGCACAGTCGGGTAATGGAGAAGATGGCGTCGAGCTGACGCGGCGTGATCTGCTGTAGCGGGTTGCGCTGATTCACCACCACCACCAGCGCATCCATGGCCACCGGCACCGCCAGCGGCGGATAACCATAGCGCGCTTCAAACGCCTGACGCTCATCTGCCTGCATCGGCCGGCTCATCGGGCCGAGCTGCGCGGCGCCAGCCGCCAGCGCCGTGGGTGCGGTCGAGGAGCCGGATGCCTGCACCTGCACATTAACCCCCGGTGCCTGTCGGCTGAAATCTTCACCCCACAGCGTCATCAGATAACCGAGGGTATCGGAGCCAACGCTGCTGAGGTTGCCCGACAGCGCGCCGGACTGTGCCAGCGCCATGCCCGGCAGCAGCGTAACGATCAATAAAAGAAAGAGGCGCATCAGGGAGATCCGGCAGCGATTAATGAACGGCATTCTCCTGCATCCCACCGCTGACAATCAACCTTGCTGGCAGGGTAAAGGTAAAACAGGTCTCCTGATGCGGCACGCTGGTGATATCCAGCCGCGCATTATGGTGGCTCAGGGCATGTTTCACGATCGCCAGCCCCAGCCCGCTGCCGCCGGTGGCGCGCGATCGCGCTTTATCGACCCGGTAGAAGCGCTCGGTGAGACGGGGAATATGTTCCGCGGCGATGCCCGGTCCATTGTCGCAGACCCGGAAGGTGGCGCCCTGCTTGCTGCGCAGCCAGCTGATATCGATGCGGGTACCGTCTGGCGTGTGGTTCACCGCGTTGTAGACCAGATTGGAGATAGCACTGCGCAGCTGCTCATCGTTGCCGAACACTTTCAGATGCGGGTCGGTATGGAAATGGAGGTCGTGCCGCCCGTTGCTCAGGGTCGCGGCCTCATGCTGCAGCAGCTTCAGCATCACCGGCACGTCAACCTTCTCTTTCAGGTCGATCGCCGGTGCGGCTTCAATTCGCGACAGCGTCAGCAGCTGTTTGACCAGGCTGTCCATGCGGCGCGTCTGCTCCGACATGGTGTGCAGCGCTTTGCCGCGCGAACGCTCGTTCATCACCGAGTCGTTCATCATCTCCAGATAGCCCTGCAGCACCGTCAGCGGAGTCCGCAGCTCATGGCTGACGTTGGCAAAGAAATTACGCCGCGCGCCTTCCAGCTGATGCATCTGCGTCACGTCGCGCGCCACCAGCAGCCACTGCCCTTCGCTGTAGGGCATGACGCGAAACTCCATGTGATACTGGTTATTCAGCACCAGCGTTAACGGCTTATCGAAATCACGCTGGCGGATATAGCGCGAGAACTCCGGGTAACGCAGCAGGTTAAGGATGTTCTGGCCATTATCTTCCGGCCAGCGTAGCCCGAGATGCTGTTGCGCCAGCCCGTTGCACCAGAAGATGGTGCCCTCTTCGGTGGTGAGGATCACCGCATCCGGCAGCGACTCGGCGCCGCTGCGAAAGCGTTTAATCAGGTTGCCGAGCTCACGCCGCCGCCGCCGGTTGCGTAACTGCATCTGATAAAGCCCGTAAAACAGCGGTTCCCAGCTGGCGCGTCCGGCAGGCGGCGTCATGGTACGATCGAGCCACAACCAGTGCGACAGCCGCATCAGGTTGTGAAAATGCCACAGCAGCACCGCCAGCACGCTCAGCAGCAGCCACCACGGCAGATAGCCGAACAGCAGACCGAGCAGCAACGCAGGCAAACAGGCCAGCAGCAGTTCTGACAGTAATCTCTTCCAGGAGAGGCGTTCCAGCACGGTGAAAACTCCGTTTAGTAGCGGGCAGAGAAACGATACCCTGTTCCACGGACGGTTTGTACCATGCGATCGTGGCCGGAGACTTCCAGCGCTTTACGTAAACGGCGAATGTGAACATCGACGGTGCGATCTTCAACATACACATTGGTGCCCCAGACGTGGTTCAGCAACTGTTCGCGGCTGTAGACCCGCTCCGGGTGCGTCATAAAGAAGTGCAGCAGTTTGTATTCGGTCGGTCCCATTTCCAGCGGCGTGGTTTCCGACATCACCCGATGCGAGGAGGGGTCCAGACTCAGCCCCTGCATCTCAATCACCTCTTCCACCGCCATCGGAGAGATACGGCGCATGACCGCTTTGATGCGCGCCATCAGCTCTTTCGGCGAAAAAGGCTTGGTGATGTAATCGTCAGCACCGACTTCCAGCCCGCGCACCCGGTCTTCCTCTTCACCGCGGGCGGTCAGCATCATCACCGGGATATCACGGGTCATCGCTTCGCGTTTCAGGTGTTTGATAAACTGAATGCCGCTGCCGCCAGGTAACATCCAGTCCAGCAGGATCAGATCGGGCCAGGGTTCAATCAGCTTACCCACTGCGCTGTCATAATCTTCCGCCTCGATTGGCTGATAGTCGTTCTGCTCCAGAACAAAACACAACATTTCACGGATTGGGGCTTCATCTTCCACAACCAAAATGCGCTTAGCCATTATTACTCCTGCTGATATGACGGCTGTCACTGAGATTCGCGGCGCCATTATGCGTCAGATTTGTGACACTTTTATGAAAAACATAACCCGCCTGTAACCCCGTTGGTAATCATTTATGACAGCGCAGCGACAATTTTTTGCTTTGGCCGCAGAGCCAGTATAATCGCCGGGCGAATCACAACGGCAGGGACTCTTATGCGCATCATTCATACTGCGGACTGGCATCTGGGGCAGTTCTTTTACAACAAAAGTCGGGCGGCGGAACATCAGGCGTTTCTCGACTGGCTGTTGATCCAGATTGAACAGCATCAGGTGGATGCGTTAATCGTCGCCGGCGATCTGTTCGATACCGGCACCCCGCCCAGCTACGCGCGCGAAATGTTCAACCGCTTTGTGGTGGCGCTGCAACCCAGCGGCTGCCAGCTGATTGTGCTGGCGGGTAATCACGACTCGGTGGCGACGCTCAATGAGTCGCGCGAGCTGCTCGCCTGTCTGAATACCCGGGTGATCGCCACGCCGCAGGCGGAGAGTGACGTGATGGTGCTCACTACCCGTCAGGGCGAACCGGGCGTGCGGCTGTGCGCCATTCCTTACCTGCGACCGCGCGACATCCTGCGCAGCCGCGCCGGTCAGTCCGGACGTGACAAGCAGACGTCGCTGCTGGAGGCGATTGCTCACCACTATCAGCAGCGCGTTGCCGCCGCACGGGCGCTGGAGCCGGCACTGCCGATCGTGGCGACCGGCCATCTCACCACCGTCGGCGTCAGCCAGAGCGACTCGGTGCGTGACATCTATATCGGCACGCTGGACGCCTTTCCGGCCTCCGCCTTTCCGGACGCTGATTACATCGCGCTGGGCCACATTCATCGTGCTCAGCGGGTAGCGGGCAGTGAGCATATCCGCTACAGCGGCTCGCCGATTCCGCTCAGTTTTGATGAGCTGGGCAGTGAAAAAAGCGTCTTCCTGCTGGAATTTACCGCCAGCGGTCTGCAATCGGTGAGCCCGCTGGTGGTGCCGCAGGTGCAGCCAATGCAGGTGCTGAAAGGCTCGCTGGCGCAGATTGCGCAGCAGCTCAGCGCATTCAGCGACGTGCCGCAGGAAAAGCCGACCTGGCTGGATATCGAAGTCACGACCCAGGAGTACCTCAGCGATCTGCAGCGACAGGTGGAAACCCTGACCGCAGAACTGCCGGTGGAAGTCTTACTGTTACGCCGCAGCCGTGAGCAGCGTCAGCACAGCCTGGCGCGGCTGGATAACGAAACCCTGAGCGAGCTGAAAGTGGAAGAGGTGTTTGCCCGTCGGCTGGCGCTGGATAGCGAACTGCAGCCGCAGCAGATCGACCAGATGACCACGCTATTCCGCCAGACGCTGGCCGATATCGGGGAGCCACAATGAAGATCCTCACGCTACGCTTTAAAAACCTCAACGCACTGCGCGGCGAATGGTTTATCGATTTCCGTGCCGAACCCTTTGCCAGCAACGGCCTGTTCGCGATTACCGGCGCAACCGGCGCAGGCAAAACCACCCTGCTGGATGCTATTTGTCTGGCGCTCTATCACCAGACGCCGCGCCTCGGTGCCATTTCACAGAGTCAGAATGCGCTGATGACCCGCGACTGCGCCGAGTGTCTGGCCGAAGTCGAATTTGAGATCAAAGGCGAAGCCTGGCGCGCCTTCTGGAGCCAGAACCGCGCCCGCGGCACCGCCGACGGCAAACTGCAGGCACCACGGGTTGAGCTGGCGCGCTGTGCCGATGACACCATTGTCGCCGACAAGGTCGGCGACAAGCTCAGGCTGATCGAGACCCTCTCCGGTCTCGACTTTGAACGCTTTACCCGCTCTATGATGCTGTCACAGGGCCAGTTCGCCGCTTTCCTCAACGCCAAAGCCAGCGAACGTGCCGAACTGCTGGAGGAGCTGACCGGCACCGAAATTTACGGCCTGATCTCCACGGCGATCTATGAACGTCATAAAGAGGCCAGGACCGCGCTGGATCTGTTGCGCAGCCGGGCGGGAGCGATGGCGCTGCTGGATGATGAAACACGCACCGCGCTGCAACAGCAGATCGCCCGGCTGAGCGAGGCGGAAAAGACGCTGAGCCGCGACTATCAGCAGGCTCAGCAGCAGCAGCAGTGGCAGCAACAGGCGCTGCAATTAGAGCAGGAGATCGCCACGGCGAACACTGCTCTGCAGCAGGCTGAAGCAGCAGCACAGGCCGCCGAAGCGGATCGGCAGCGACTGGCGCGCAGCGAACCGGCTGAAAAACTGCGACCAGCTCTGCAACAGCGCGACCAGCTGGCGCAGGAGCAGCATGAAGTGCGCGGCCGCCAGCAGCAGCTCACCGAGGCCCATCAGCGGGCGCAGACTGAACAACAGCGCCAGCAGCAGCTTACCGCCGCGGCGCAGGCCGCCGCTGAACAGGCGCACCAGCAACAGCAGCAGCAGGAGAGCCTGCTCAACGAACAGGTCATCCCGCTTGATCAGTCACTGCGCGTGCTGCAACAACAGCTGACCCGGCAGCAGCAGGAAAAAGATCGCCAGCAGCAGCAGTACGATCAGACCCAAAGCGCGTTAACGGAACAGACCCGCCAGCTAACCGCGTTACAACAGGCGATCGCCGGGCAACAAACCCTGCGACAGCAGTTAGCCGATATGGCGCAATGGGGCGCTTTGCTGCCGCTGTGGCAGGAACGCTTCGCCCAGCTGGCGCAGCGTGAAGCGACGCTGGCCGGACTGGCACAACAGCAGCAGCAACAGCAGCAGAAGATCGCGGCGCAGCAGGCCGAACGGGAGCAGCAGGCGCAGCAAGCATTACCGCGCCAGCAAGCCGAACAGGCCGCTGCACAGGCGCTGCTGCAAGCGGAGCAAGCACTAACTTCGCTCCAGGAGCAGCACCCGCCAGCGGCGCTGCGTGAAGCGCTGAGCCAGCTGCACGCCAGCCGCGCGGCGCGCCAGCAGCTGCTGCTGCTCTCGACTCAGTGGCAACCGCTGCATCGGCAACAGAGTCAGCGCCAGCAGCAGCTGGCCGGACTGGAAAAGGCCCACCAGCAGGCGGAGGTGGAATTACAGAGCCTGCGCGATCAGTGGAAACGCGAAAAACAGCAGCTGGACGATGTGGAGAAAATTTGCGCGCTGGAGCAGCAGATTGCCGATCTGTCGCACTATCGCGCCCAGCTGACGCCTGACCAGCCCTGCCCGCTGTGCGGCTCCTGCAGCCATCCGGCGATTGAGGCTTACAGCACGCTGGAAATCAGTGCCAGTCAGCAGCGGCGTGCGGCTCTGCAACAGCAGGTCGACGCGCTTCGCGAAGCGGGCACCGCCAAAAAAGAGCAACTGAAACAGTCGGCGATCCAGCAGCAGTCGCTGCGCGACGATATTGCAGAAACCCAGCGGCATATCACCGCGCTGGAGCAGCAATGGCAGGCGCTCAGCGGTGAGCTGGCACTTACCTTCACCTTGTCAGACGCTGACGCATTAGCCCAGTGGCAGCAGCAGCAAAGTGAACGGGAACAGCAGCTTGAGCAGCAACGGCTGGCGCTGGAAACCGCAGAACAGGCGCGCCAGGCGGCTAAAGACCATCATCTTCAGCAGGCGCAGATCTGGCAGCAGCATCTGCAGGCTGAGCAGCTGGCACAGCAGTCGCTGGATAACCTGCAGCAGGCACTCAGCGCGCTACAACAGCACCAGCAGCAGGAACAGCATGACTGGCAGCAGGTGCAGGATGGGCTGCAACAGCAGTTCAGCCAGCATAACCTTACCTTGCCTGCCGCCGCTGATCGCGCGTCATGGCTGGAGACTCAGCAGGCCCGCTGGCAGCGCTGGCAGGAAAGTGAGCAGTTACTCGCTAACCTGCAGCCGCAGTTGCTGCGCGGCGAAACCCAGCTGGCTGCCCTGCAACAGCAGGCAGAACGGGAACAGCAGCAGCTGACCGCTCAGCAGCAGCAGTTGCACCACGAGCAGACCCGGCTCGATGAGATGCGCCAGCAGCGCCAGGCGCTGTTTGGCGATCGCGAGGTGGCTGACGCCCGTCAGCAGATGCAGCAGAGCCTCCGCCAGCACGAGGCGCAGCTCGCGCAGCTGCGGGATGGCTTACAGCAGACGCAAAGCGAGGTCAGCAGCCTGCAGGGTCAGCTGGCGATAGTGGCGAGTCAGCAGCAGACGCTTACCGCGCGCCTGGCCGAGGCGGAACAGCGGTTGCAGCAGGCGCTGGCCGCCGCCGGTTTCAGTGATGAAGCCCGACTGCGCGCCGCGCTACTCGATGAACAGACGGTGCAGCAACTGCGCCAGCAGCTACAGCAGATCGATCAGCAACGGCAGCAGCAGCAGGCGCGGCTGGCGGATCTGCATCAGCGGCTGGCGACCCACCAGCAGGCACAGCCTGCCGCGATGCCCGCTTCGGCCGAGGTCCTGGCGCAGCAGCTGGAACAGCTCAGGCTGGCGCTGCGTGACAATGCCAGCCAGCAGGGCCAGATCCAGCAGCAGTTGCAGAGCGATGCCCACCTGCGTGACCAGCAGCAGAGCCTGATGACGCAGATTGCCGGGGATGAAGCAGTGCTGGCGCAGTGGGGACTGCTTAACGATTTGATTGGCTCGGCCAGCGGCGATAAGTTCCGCCGCTTTGCTCAGGGCTTAACGCTGGATCATCTGGTGGCGCTGGCGAATCGCCAGCTCGATCGGCTGCATGGCCGCTATCTGTTGCAGCGTCGCGCGCAGGATCTGCTGGAGCTCGACGTGGTGGATACCTGGCAGGCTGACACGGCGCGCGATACCCGGACGCTGTCGGGTGGCGAGAGCTTCCTCGTCAGCCTGGCGCTGGCGCTGGCGTTATCTGACCTGGTCAGCCACAAGACCCGCATTGAATCGCTGTTTCTGGATGAAGGGTTTGGCACGCTGGATGCGCAAACGCTCGATACCGCGCTCGACGCGCTGGATGCGCTCAACGCCAGCGGCAAAACCATCGGCGTGATCAGCCACGTTGAAGCGATGAAAGAGCGGATACCGGTGCAGATTAAAGTGCGGAAAATGAACGGGCTGGGCTACAGCCAGCTGGAGCTGCCGCAGGGATAGCGGGCGCCGCAGCGCCCGCTCTGCCACCGATCAGCGGGCGCTGATCAGCGTATAGCGCGGGCCGGTCAGCAAACCGCCCTGCTCGTTCTGCGCCAGCAGGCGATTGCTGGTGAGACCGGCAATCGAATGGGCTTTGTCGCTGACGTTGCTGGCGATCTGGTTGATTGCCGCACTGACCAGCATGCCGACCAGACCACCGCTATTGTTGTTACCATCTTCATTGTCACTGGCGGAAGCGGAGCCCTGCCAGAGTTCTTTGCCACTGCGCAGATCCACCAGGCGCGCGGTGGCCGACACGGTGGTGACGCTGTCGATCACCCGGTAGCTGCTGCCGTACTCGCTGATGGAGATATAGAGCGCGCTATCGGCGTGAAAGATTTTATTCAGACGCGCCGGGCTGACCGCCTGGATTTCGCTGCCGCTGGTCAGGCCATTCTGCTGGAAAGTCTCTTCCACCACCGCCACCGGAAAAACGTAATAACCCGCTTCAGCCAGTGGCCGGGTAACCAGCGACGTCAGGCTGTGAGCGGCATTGATATCCGGCGCTTTGTTCTCGGCGGGTAACACCAGAATCGACGCCGGTTTACTGGCACGGAACGCGCTATAGTCATAGGGTTTTTTATGCTGCGCACAGCCGGTCAGCAGCAGCGCGGCCAGGGCGCCACACAGAACAATCAGTTTTTTCACCGGGTCACTCCTTGTTTGTTACTCATCAGAAAATCCATGTATGGGCCCGCTTCCGGAAACAGCTGCTTTTCGGTCGCAAACTGGCCGAAGGCTTTATGGGTATCGCCGGTTTTGGCGTAGAGCAGGCCGAGTTGCGCGTGCAGCCCTGGCGCAACCGGCTGGTTTGCCGCACGGGCTTTTTCAACGTCGAGATTCAGCGCGTCGATCTGCTTCAGTGGATCGCTATCCTTCTGATAGTAGCTATACAGCTGCTGCTGATAGTCGCCCCAGTAGTAAATCGTTTTCGGCGCTTTTGGCGCGCAGCCAGCCAGCAGTGCAGCCGCCATCAGCAGGCCGCCCAGTGTGATCGCTTTCATTTATAACTTCCTTATTTAGCCGGACGCCAGGCGCCGTTGTTGATTCCATCCACTAAATGATCGACTGCTTCGCGAATCGCCAGATCCATCACTTTGCCATTCAGCGTCGAGTCATAACTGCTGGTGCCGCCAAAACCGATGATCTCACGGGCTGAAAGCTGGTATTCGCCAGCGCCCTGCGCGCTGAACACCACTTCAGAGGTGGTGACATCCACCACGTTGAGATTGACTTTGGCATAGGCGATCTGGCTCTTACCGCGGCCCAGAATGCCCCACAGCTGCTGGTCACCCACTTCTTTGCGACCAAACTCGGTGATATCACCGGTGATGATATAGTTCGCGCCTTTGATATTTTGCTGACTGCGTTTGAAGTCGGCTTCCTGCTCCAGCTCTTTCAGGTTGCTGCGATCCAGTACGCTGAAACGGTTAGTCTGCTGCAGATGGGTGATCAGAATGGTTTTTGACTGATTACCCAGCCGATCAACGCCATCCGAGAAAATCCCGTTCATGTAAGCGGAGCGGTTATCAAACTGACCAACCGCAATCGGGCTGCGCACGCCCTGGTAAGCGGGCTGGCTGGCTGCACGAACCTGGGGTGCTTCAATCGCACGGGAGGATTCAGTCGCGCAGCCGCTGAGCAGCGAAGCACTGAGTAAGGTGAGTGCCGCAACGGCATATTTTTTCTGCATTTCTGTTCCATGAATAAATAATAAGAAACCGCGCTCGGGGCGGTAAATTCTGGTTCTGCCGACAGTCGGAGTAATGCCATAGCATTCGCCAGTCCGGTCTGTAGACTGTCGGCAGCAGAAGAAGAGAACTTTAATCAGAATTGGTCAGTTCAATGAATTTAATTAATATAAAGATGAAAGTATTGCCGGGCGTAATTATTGCCATCGTCCTGAGCGGCTGCCAGCATTCTGAACCAAAGCAACGGGATAGTGTGGTCAACCTCTGTCAGCCCGCGAAGGACCCCAACAGCGCATCCTGTCAGTGGACTAATCAAATGCAGCACCGGCTGAATCAGCAGTTCAGCGATGCGGCGCGCTATGCGGGCCAGCAATGTCTGGTCCGGCTGGAGTGGCAACAGAGTGGACGCTATGCGGTGACGCAGACGCAGGGCGATGAGGCGTTGTGCTTACGGGCCTGGCAGCTGGCTGCGCAGACCAAAGGTTTGCCGCCGCCGCCGGTGCGTACTCAGCCGGCGTGGTTTGGCTTTGCGCCGCGCAAGGCTAGCTTGCCAGCCCATGCTGGCGCCACTGACGCGGACTGATGCCGAACCAGCGCCGAAACGCGCGTGAGAAGGCGCTGACTTCCGAGTAGCCCAGCAGCAGTGCCATTTCGGAGATCGGCAGCTGCTTCTGCTGCAGATAGTGCGTCGCCATTTCGCAGCGTACCTGATCCACCAGCGCGCTGAAGCTGCAGCCCTCTTCACGCAGCCGCCGCTGCAGTGACCAGCTCGATAACCCCAGCTTATCGGCCACCTCCTCCAGCACCGGTTCGCCCTGCATCAGCGACAGGTTTACCTGTGAGCGCGCCTGCTCCACCATGCTCTGCTGTGAAGCGGCCCGATTGAGCCGCCGGATGGCATCCTGCATCACCATCAGCAACATGGGATCGCTTTCCGGCATGCTGCGCAGCAGATCGCGCTTTGGGATCACCAGCGAGTTAAAGGGCTGATCGAACCAGACCGGCGCATCAAACACTTTCCCGTGATCGTGCCACTGTTCCGGGCGCGGATGTTCAAAATGCACCTCGCGCGGTGCCCAGTTTTTACCCGCCACATGACGAATCAGATTCATGAACATCCCCAGCGTCAGCTCCGCATCCTGACGGCGCGTCAGAATCGCCCCGTGGCGAACCTGATAGTCGAGCCGCCAGCACTCTCCTTTGTCCACCAGCCGGGTTAAGGTGTCGTGCTGATGCCACGGAAAGGCGTTGACCACATTGTGTAGCGCCTGTTCCAGCGTGGCGGAACAGAGGCCGATGTAGCCAATCAGGCCTAATGACTGCGGTTTAAACTGCCTGCCGTAGTGCAAACCGAAGTTATCAAAACCGGAGTGTCGTGCCGCTTCCTCCAGCACCCGACAGTAGTTAACCAGCCCAAGGCTCAGCGTCGGGCTGGTGAGCCGCTCCGGATCGATACCGCTGATGCCGAAGATACGGTCCACGTCACCGCCACGGGTATGAATAAAATCGCTCAGGCCGGTGGCCGCAGCGGCCAGCACGCCGTGATTACCGGCCTCCGCCGCAGCGGAGCAGGCAGCAAATGCATCGGGCTGTTTTATCATCATCGGATTCATGGTCGCCTCAGTCAGATTCAGGGGAAAACCCATTAACAGACTGAGCAATTTCCGTACCAGCTTAATCCTTCAGGATTTCAGCGGGTTAGACCGCGGCGGTTGGACGCACAGCACTGCGGCGGCGCACCTGCGCCCGCCGCTGGTGCATCAGACCCCGACCGGCAACTGCTCGCTCTCCAGATAACGCCGGCAGAGCCGCACTGAATGGCGGGCCCATTCCGGACCCAGGCTCTGCGCCATCTCCGTTTCGGCGTGCGATCCTACCCACGCGGTGAGCTGGATACGGCGCTGGATCAGCAGCGTTGGCAGCATCGCCATCTCCCGATCGCTGATGTGCGACACCTGCTCGTAGCCGCGAATCCAGTGATCGATCCACTCTGCCGCCCGCGGATGATGCTCGACAAAACTGATCGCTGCCGCCAGATCGTGCAGATACCAGCCCAGCCCGCAGTCATCGAAATCGATCACCCGGGTTTCCCCCTGATGCAGCAGCAGATTAGTCAGTCGCAGATCGGCGTGGATCAGGCCAAACCGATCCGATCCTTTGCCAAACGCCGTCAGCGCCTCGCCCGCCTGAGCGATCGCCTGTTCGATGATCCCATGATCGGCGGAAGGCAGATTGGGCGCATCCTGCCAGCGGCCCCAGTGGCTCTGCGCGCTGGTCATGGTGTGGTGATCCCAGAGGATGCGCTGGAAACCAGCCGGCGGCTGCCACTGTTTACTGTGCTGATGCAGCCGGGCCGTAATCTGCCCCAGTTGCTGAAAGGCGCGCGGGTCCACCTCGGTGGTCGGCATCTCGCCGTCAATCCAGTGAAACAGCACCACATACCGCTCGCCACCGTCCGGCAAACGCAGCGTCAGCACCCTTTCGCCCTGGCTGTCCGGCACCGCCTCGGGTACTACGATGCCGGTTTCGCGCAGTGCGTCCAGCCACAGCAGCTCGCTGAGGATATCCGCTTTTTGATGGTAGTCGCCGCGATGCAGCCGCAGCGCATAACGCCGGCTGCCCGCCTGCAGCAGAAACGTGGCGTTCTCCGAACGACACAGCAGCCGCAGCGTGCCCTGCAGCGCGGCGGGATAACAGCCCAGCGCCTGCTGCGCCAGTGCGGTAAGTTGAGAATCAGTCAGGTTGTCATATTGTTTCGCGCTCATCATTCCGGCTCCTGTCACTTGCGTAACCTCAGCATGCGTTGCCAGAACCTGAGCTGCTTGACCGCAGAGGAGTCAAAGTTGACCGCAGCGTGCATCTGGCCCGGTGTTGCCTGTGAGTTGACCGTGGAGGACAGCATTGACCGCGCCGGCGTCAAGTCGCGGCCCGCCAGGCAACGGCATTATCCCTTCACTGTAGCGTAAACCATGAAGTGCGGTATCACTGCCGCGCGGCACCAACAACGACGGGGATAACAGTATGACAAACAGACTCAAGCCCACGCTGGGCACCCTGCATCTGTGGGGAATTGCGGTTGGCCTGGTTATCTCAGGCGAATATTTTGGCTGGAGTTACGGCTGGGCGGTGGCGGGCACGCTGGGCTTCCTGGTCACCACCGCGCTGATCGCCACGCTCTATACCTGCTTTATTTTCAGCTTTACCGAGCTGACCACCGCAATTCCTCACGCCGGCGGGCCGTTTGCCTACAGCCGCCGCGCCTTTGGCGAAACCGGCGGGCTGATTGCCGGTCTGGCCACGCTGATTGAGTTCGTCTTTGCGCCACCGGCGATTGCGATGGCAATTGGTGCCTACCTCAACGTGCAGTATCCGGCACTCAACCCGAAAACCGCCGCGGTCGGCGCTTATCTGCTGTTTATGACGCTGAATATTCTTGGCGTAAAACTGGCGGCGATGTTCGAACTGGTGGTGACCATTCTGGCGGTGATTGAGCTGCTGGTGTTTATGGGCGTAGTCTCGCCCGGTTTCAGCCTGGCGAACTTTGCCGCGCACGGCTGGGCCGGCAGCGACAGCTTCGGTATGCCGGCGTTTTCCGGTATTTTTGCCGCAATCCCATTCGCCATCTGGTTTTTCCTTGCCATTGAAGGTGCTGCGATGGCGGCGGAAGAGGCGAAAGATCCGACCCGTACCATCCCGCGAGCCTATATCAGCGGCATTCTGACGCTGGTGGTGCTGGCAGTTGGCGTGATGCTGATGGCGGGCGGCGCGGGTGACTGGCGTAAACTGTCCGACATCAACGATCCCCTGCCGCAGGCGATGAAAATGATCGTCGGCGAACACTCTAACTGGATGCACATGCTGGTGTGGATCGGCCTGTTTGGCCTGATCGCCAGCTTCCACGGCATCATCCTCGGCTATTCACGCCAGTTCTTTGCGCTGGCCCGCGCCGGCTATCTGCCGCCCGGGCTGGCGAAATTGTCGCGCTTTCAGACGCCGCATCGCGCCATTATTACCGGCGGGATACTGGGGATCGCCGCCATTTACAGCGACGGAATTATTAATCTGCAGGGGATGACGCTGACGGCGGCGATGATCACTATGGCGGTGTTCGGCGCCATTGTGATGTATATCATGAGTATGCTGAGCCTGTTCCGGCTGCGCCGTTCGGCACCGGATCTGGCGCGCAGCTTCCGTGCGCCAGGTTATCCGATCGTGCCGGGCATCGCCCTGCTGTTATCGGTGGTCTGCCTGCTGGCGATGCTGTGGTTTAACCCGGTAATCGGCGCGCTGTTCGTCGCCTTTATGCTGGTGGGCTATCTCTACTTCCTGGCGACTAAGGCACAGCGCGATCGCGCGCCGCAGGACAGTATGCTGGTGGGTGAATAGCAGGGCGCGGCCTGAGGTCGCGCCCCGGACAGGCTAGCTAAAATCAGTGGTTGAGCGGCCAGAGCCAGGCTGCTCCACGCACGCCACTCGAATCGCCGTGTTGCGCCTTCAGCACCGGCGTTTCGCATTCGCCACCGAATACCCATTTTTTCATCAGCGTCGGCACCGTCTGATAGAGACGATCCACATTGCTCATGCCGCCGCCCAGCACAATCACGTCCGGATCGATCAGATTCACCACCTGCGCCAGCGATTTTGCCAGCCGCAGTTCATATCGGCTCATCGCCAGTTCAGCGATCGGATCCTGCTGTTCCAGCAGCGCCACGATCTCCGCCCCTTTACGTGACACGCCGCTCAGCCGCTGATAATCAATACCGAAACCGGTGCCTGAGACGAAGGTCTCAATGCAGCCCTGCTGCCCGCAATAACAGGGCACTTCCTGCCGATAGCGCAGCTCATCTTCATCCATCCACGGCAACGGATTGTGGCCCCACTCGCCAGCATTGCCGTTACCGCCGATACGAGACTGGCCGTTGATTGCGATCCCGGCACCCGATCCGGTGCCGATGATTACCGCAAACACCAGCGGCTGTCCGGCACCCGCTCCGTCAACCGCCTCGGAAACGGCGAGACAATTCGCGTCGTTGGCGATGCGCACGTCACGATTCAGCGCCTGCGCCAGATCTTTATCCAGCGGCTGACCGTTAAGCCAGGTGGAGTTGGCATTTTTGACCCGCTTGCTGTAGGGCGAAATCGTGCCGGGAATACCGAGGCCAACGGTGCCGGTCTGACCGGTTTTCTGCTCTGCCAGCCTGACCAGATCGACAATCGCCTGGACCGTTGCCTGATAGTCATCACGCGGGGTATTGACCCGGTGACGAAACAGCTCCTGTCCGGCGTTGGATAACGCAATCACTTCTGTCTTGGTGCCACCCAAATCAATGCCTATGCGCACGGTTTATTCCTCGTTATTCGTTCAGGTGGAACATACAGTAGAAGGCGTCAGCCGGAAAGGCAATGAAACCACTCCGATGTTTCGCTATCATGCGCGCTGACTCTGTTAGACTTGTGCGCCCGATCGCGCCACGGTAAGGAATCCCGATGTTGTGGTTTAAAAATATGATGGTTTATCGTCTGAATCGTGACATTCCGTTGTCCGCAGATGAGATGGAAAAACAGCTCGACGCCTTCACTTTTTCGCCGTGTGGCAGTCAGGATATGAGCAAAACCGGCTGGGTGCCGCCGATGGGCAACCGCAGCGATGCGCTGACCCATGAAAACAACGGTCAGATCGTGATTTGCGCCCGCAAAGAAGAGAAAATGCTGCCGTCACCGGTCGTGAAACAGGCGCTGGAAGCGAAAATCGACAAGCTGGAAGCGGAGCAGAGCCGCAAGCTGAAGAAGACCGAAAAAGATTCGCTGAAAGATGAAGTGCTGCACAGCCTGCTGCCGCGTGCCTTCAGCCGCTTTAGCCAGACCTGGCTGTGGATCGACACGGTGAACAACCTGATTATGGTTGACTGCGCCAGCGCCAAAAAAGCGGAAGATACGCTGGCGCTACTGCGCAAAAGCCTCGGCTCATTGCCGGTGGTGCCGCTGACGCTGGAAAGCCCGATTGAACTGACCCTGACCGAATGGGTACGTTCTGGCGAGGTGCCCGCCGGTTTCGCCCTGATGGATGAAGCCGAGCTGAAAGCGCTGCTGGAAGATGGCGGCGTGATCCGCTGCAAGAAACAGGATCTGGTCTGTGATGAGATCGCGAATCACATCGAAGCGGGTAAACTGGTGACCAAACTGGCGCTGGACTGGCAGGAGCGCATTCAGTTTATGCTGGCCGACGACGGTTCAATCAAACGCCTGAAGTTCAGCGACACGCTGCGCGACCAGAACGATGATATTGATCGGGAAGATTTTGCCCAGCGTTTTGACGCCGACTTTATTCTGATGACCAGCGAACTGGCTGCGCTGACCAGCAACCTGGTGGAAGCGTTAGGCGGCGAAGCCCAGCGTTAAGCTGGCGTCGCTCTGAAAGAAAATGGCCGCATTGCGGCCATTTTTTTATCCTTTCAGGTAGCGACAGAGATAAGAACTGGGTTCGCCAACCTGTAAGTGAAATTCGCTGTGGCCCGGCACGTTAAACACCGAACCCGCCTCAAACCATTGCCACTCGGTTTCACCCGGCAGCAGTACCTTCAGCGAGCCGCTCACCACGGTCATCTCTTCCGGCTGACCGGTACCAAAGGTATATTCGCCTTCAGCCATCACGCCCACGCTGGCACGGCCGGTGCTCGCACTGTCAAAACCGATGGATTTAACTTTTCCGTCAAAATACTCACTAATGTTGAGCATAATACTTCCTCACAGCACATTAAGGTGTCTGGCAGTGTAGAAGGGAACTCGCTGATCTGTCACGCGAAATGATGGTCGTTTGTGATCTCTCCCGTCAGCCCAGCAGTTCCGCCGCCAGCCTGGCCACCAGCTGATTCGAAAGCAATACCGGTACGCCGAGCCGCGACTGCAGCGCAGCCCGATGCTGCTGGTGATAGCCAAAACAGTCCAGCACCACCAGACCGACATCGGCAGCCTGTAGCGTGCGGGCCGCCGCCGCGAAGGTGGCCTCATCGGCCTGATAGGGGCTGGCGACGGCGTAATGGGCTGGCGTGGGCAGCAACTGCCACTTCGCCGCCTGTTCCACTACCTGCTCTTCAACCGGCACCACAATCCCGACCCGCTGCTGCTGAACCATCGCGCAGATCAGCGGCGGGATAATGCGATCCGGCTCCAGCAGCAGCGCGCGCCGGGTGCGTAAGGTGCCAAATTCGCCGGTACAGAGCAGCAGAATGGTGTCGTAACCCGCCTGCTCCAGGGCGCTGATCTTGCGCTGCAATCCCTGCTCCACTCTGGATGCCGCCAGCCGTACCTGCTCACCACTCTGCAGCCGGGAAACCAGGATCTTCTCGCCCGCCGCCGGACCATACTGCGCCGCGATATCGGCCGCGCTTAATCCATCAAGCAAGCCGGCATGATCGGTCACGGCGTCCGGCAGATGCAGACGCAGCAGCGGCAGAATGTCGCTGCGCGGTGACTGACCGATGGTCAGAGTGACCAGGGATTTAGCCATCTCAGTGATTCCGCTGACGCAAATGTCCCAGGCTGCCGTAGAGCGCCAGCAGCCGCGCGTATTCTTCTGCGTCATAAAAGTGGCAGGTCTCGCGACCAAACTCTTTCGCCACTTCCACCGCAAATTTCGCCGCAGCGGCGATATCCACCTCATGACTGGCACCGGTACCGCAGCCCGGCACCACCGATTCTGCGGTGATCGCCACCCCCACCACCGGCACATCGGTGGCGGTCGACGGTTGCAGAATGCTGTTCAGATGGTAGATGCCATTTCCGTAAGGGGTGATGTCCTGAGTAGTGATGGGAAAAGTGACGGCAGGACGACCGGTGGTCATCTCCATGATGCGCAACAGATCCTCAGAGACCCGCAGAATGTAACCCTCTTTCACCGTGGGCGAGAGCGCAAAGCCCTTGTGGTTGATGATGCGGTTCCCTTTGGTGGTGTCGATGGAGAGAATCGCCTCCACGCCCTCGACCACTTCGTTATCATTCATGGTGATATCGTCAATCGGCGAATCCATAAAGTCGACCGGTTGATGCGGCCGGGTGGGCGCATCCGGGCAGATATGAGTGGTGACAATTACGTCACCCGCCAGCCGGTCGCCTTTGCTCTGCATCTGCGCCAGCTTGAGCGCACTGGCGATCGCCGCCACGGCTCCGTCGGCATCGGATACCATGCCGATGCGCCCAGGCCGGGCGCCGATGCCCCCAAGACGACCAATAATGCCCAGCGTCGGTGCCGTCCCGCCGCTGGCTTTGCCCTGCGTGCCAGCAATCGCGATGCGTACAAAATCGGTCCGGCCTTTGGGACCGGAAACCCGCTTCACGCTGGCCTGCACTTCCGGGTACGCGGCGAACAGATCCACTACCTGCTGCCCGTCAATCAGGGCGCTATCCAGTAACTCAAAGACCTGCAAGGTCTGCTGTAAACTCATGGTTAATCCTTAGCTATTTTTTACTGCTGCTGGCAAACAGTGAATTAAAGAAGCTGAAGAGCGCATCACCGGCAATAAAGCCCGCGGCCATCACTTCCATTGGCGAACGGCCACGCTCGCCCCAGACGCGAATGATCACGATACGCAGCGCGATCCCCACCACCACCGCCCAGCCGGCCATGGCGTTATTGATCAGTAAACCGGTGGCTAACAGCACGCCTAACTGGCGCTTTGGCCCGCCGATCAGCTGAATTATCGCGCCAGGGATCGCCCAGATCAGCAGGTTGCCGGCAATGCCTGGCTCTGCGCCAGCCTGAATGGTTTTGGCATAGACCCGCGCCACTGGCGGCAGCAGGTTATCGGTGAAGAACAGCGTGTGGGCATACCAGACCAGCGGAATCGACACCACGAAGGCGATCATCGCGGCGATCAGCTGGATGCGGCGGCCCCACAGCTCCTGCTGCATATCTGCGCCGTTACCGCGCAGGATAAAGCCCGCCTTGAGGTCGTAACCCATATCGGCAAAGGCTGGTCCGGTGGCGGCGGTAAAGCCGCACAGCAGGCAGAGTGCCAGCGGTGGAAAGCCAATCAGGATGCCAATAATCAGGGTGATCAGCGCCACCGCAAACGCCGGGAACCAGCCGGAGTGCATGGCGGCAATGCCGACAATCAGTTCGTGAACGAAGGCGGCAAAGGCGGCGTACAGAATAAACAGCAGCAGCATCGCCAGCCCCATTTCACTCCATAATCCGCCGGCCAGCGCCAGCAGCGCCGAGATGAGGATGTAGCCAACGCTGCCCAGTCCCAGCGCCCGCTGCACCTCATTACCATTACGGCTGACCACCAGCGCATCGTTTTTGCGGCTGCGGATCACCATCACCACCTGAATCAGCGCCACCAGACCGGCACCGACCATCACGCCATGCGGAATGTAGAGGGCGTTAATATCAATACCGGCCACCGGCTGAGCATAAGCGCGCAGCAGGAAGCCGATGCCCAGCATCGACAGCGCCCAGATGTTGCCGATAAAAGCCGTGCCGAAAGCGGACATCGGAATCTTCAGCATCGCGCCGACGATGCCACCCACAATGCCCATCACCAGCAGCCACGCCTGACGTCCGCCTTTATCGCCAGCCTTAATCGCTTCTGCCGCCGCAACGCCCGGCGGCCAGGCATTGCTGGCCGGGAAGACGCGGGTATCAAACAGTCGATAGAGCAGCCAGGCATCCAGCAGCATGGCCGCACTGACGCCACAGAACAGCGGCAGTACCAGTTGCGGTTCACCCAGCGCCCAGGGCACGGCAATCGGCATCAGCAGGCTATTTGCCGCACCAAAGGTGGCCGAGGAGATGGCGGTCTGCGCCAGGTTCTGGATTTCAATTGAGCGATAACGGCGAAAAGCCTGTAGCGGAATGCGCGCCAGCAGCATGGCAAACAGCGCGCCAATAATGGAGGTATTGGGTGTCACCCCAATGGTGGTGATCAGCTGAATACCAATAATGGCACCCGCAATTGAAAGAAAAATTAAAACCAGCGCAACGCCAGCGTGCTTAATCGGATTGACCCGTTCCATATATTCCCACCCCTCCCTACCCAGACGAAATGAAATAACGTATTGCCAGCCAGCTGGCTTACGTCGTTTTTATATTTCACCGATCGGACACGCCGCAGCAGCCAGCTACAGGCGCGCGCAGCCCAGGCTTTAAGCCGTAAAAAGACGTGGGGAGGCGCGCACAGCAACCGATGCTGCGCAAAGAGTGACGATCAGACTGAAAGAAAAAGGCCCGAAGGCCTTTGTTTTCCCTGGTGTGGCGAAATATTACGCCGATAAAATCGTTGTGAAGTTACGCGCCATATTTTTCGGCTATCTCTGCAGCCGTTGCGCGTAATGCTTCGAGCAGGTCTGACGGGTAGCCCGGCTCACTCTCCTGCGACAGAAACGAGAGGCAGAGCGCCACCGTTTCGCCATGATGTTTGTTATGCACGCAGACCGACAGCGAGCTGATGCCGGGCAGTGACTCATTGCGCGCCAGTGACCAGCCGTGCTGACGCACTTCAGCTAATCGTGCACAGAGCGCGTCAGGCGTTTGAGGTGAATTTGCGGAAACCACCTGCCAGTTATCGAGATAACGCGCCTGAACCTCTTCATCACTCAGCTGGGCTAACAGCGCCCGGCCGGTTGAGGTTGCGGCCGCCGGCATACGACTGCCTGGCGGCGTCACCATCTGGGTGAAATGGCGACCATGAAACATACGCATGACTAATATTTCGCGTCCGGCCAGCTTAGAGACATAGCCCATACAGCCGGTGCTCTCTGCCAGCCTGACCATGGCCGCGGAGACGCTATCAACCAGCGGCGCCGAGAGATAATGTCCGGCTGCAGCCAACAGGACGCGACCAATATGAAAGCAACGCGTTTCGGCATCCCGCTCCAGCAGCCCCTGACTCTCCATCGTGGCCAGCAGACGTGAAACGGTGCTTTTCGGCAGCGTCAGCGCATCAACCACTTCACTAAATGTCAGCCCGACATGTCCCTGAGTCACGCCTTTGCGCTGGAACAGTCTGAGTACGGCGGCGGCATTTTCGAGTGTGGTCATGCAGCGAGTTTCACTATATGGAACTGAGTTCCTGATTCGGTAAATCGAAAATAAAACGTTGCGCTGAATCGGTCAAGAGACAATTTTTAGCTGAACCGATCGACAGGCGGACAAAATCAGGGCGGAAGAATGATTAGCGGGGCTTTATCTGGCGGGAGTCCGGTGAGGCAGAACAGAAGGGAAGGCTAAATGGATTCAGCCAAAAAATTGCGTCATTCTGGCATGATGTCGGCTGGCATCCCTGCCAGCGGCAACGTTTTACTCTTTTTCGACGTCTTCGTAACGCAGCTTGGCGTCACGCGCTTCCTCTTCCGTTTCGTGCTCACTGATTAATGAATTTGGTTTGGGATGGTCAGCACGTAATTCATACGATGTGACTTTATTAGCTTCGGTGCCCTTTTCAACCGGCACAATTCGCGCTTCGCGTGGGTACGGTGGTCTTGTCGGCATACTGTGTCCCTCTTAGCTGAATCACATTCCACAAGACAGGCCGATGCCTGTCAGAAGCTAAGTATAGACAACCGCACTGTAAGCGGGATCAAAGCGGGAAAAATCTGAGGGTTAGCTGGCGCGCGCCAGCGATAACGAGTGCAGGATCTCATCGACGACGCCATCAGGCGACTGCATGGCATTGACCTGATGATGAGCTGCCGCGCGGTATAAATGGGCGCGCTCACGCAGCACCTCTTCCATCTCATCGGCAATCGGGCGTCCGGTTAGCGTTGGGCGCTGTGCCGTTTCGGGCTGGCTCTCCAGCCGCTCCGCCAGCACCTCCGGCGAGGCGCTAAGCCAGATGACACGGCCCTGCTCCTGCATAAAGCGGCAGTTCTCTTCGGCCAGCACCATGCCACCGCCGGTCGCAATCACCGTCAACGGCGCGGTCACCGCCCTGAGCGACTCGGTTTCCCGTGCACGGAACCCTTCCCAGCCTTCAGCTGCCACAATCTCCGCCACGCTGCGCTGCGTGGTGAGCTGCAGATGATGATCGGTATCGCAAAAGGCGTAGCCCAACGCCTGCGACAACGCTTTGCCGACAGTGGTTTTGCCGCAACCGCGTGCGCCAATCAAAAAGATGGGTAGAGACATCAGGGCCATTCCTCCGCCTTGCCGCATGCTGCGGCTGGATATTTCGCTCAATAATGCGACGCATGATAACTGGATTTCTTTTTTGCCTCTACCCATCAAGCATGAAATGCGCAGCCAGACCCGACAACTTCAGACAATTCCTTTATTTTCAAAGCGAAACGCATGCACGTTTTGTGCATGGAGGGTGCGTGGTGACGTCCGCAACATTTGCTTACCGCCACAATTTTACTTTGCAGCCTGGCAGCCCCATATACTGAATAGAATCGCAACAGGAGAGTCATCATGCAACGCGAAGAACAACAACTGATCGAAGGGCTGTTCAGCCGTCTTAAACAGGCAGAAAGCCAGACCGTGGCACGCGATGCCGCTGCCGAACAACTGATTAACCAGCATCTGCAGGCGCAGCCGGGCGCGCCCTATTACATGGCGCAGGCGATTCTGATTCAGGAAGCCGCGCTGAAAAAACTCAATGATCGGGTAACTGAGCTGGAGAGCCGACTGGCGCAACAGCAACAGCAGCAACAGCAGGCACAGAGCAGCGGAGGGTTTCTGTCGGGCTTATTTGGCAGCGGATCACGCCAGCAGCCGCCTGCGCAACAGCAGCCTCCGGCGTGGAACAGTGCGCCGCAGCAGCAGGCGGCACAGCCACCGCAATATGCCAGTGCGCCAGCCGCACGCGGTACCGGTTTCCTGGGCGGTGCGCTGCAAACCGCGGTGGGCGTTGCGGGCGGCGTGGTGATGGCGGATATGCTGACCAGCATGTTTCATCACTCCCAGCCGGAAGAAATTGTGAACATCATTAACGAGCCGCCGCTGCCGGATGTTAATGACAACCTCAACACCTTTAATGGTGGCGGTGAGGACAGCGCATTCCTCGATCAGAATGCGGGCTGGGATAATGGCTTCGCCGATAACAGCGATCTCAACGATTTTGGCGGTAACGATTTCGACGACGATAACTTCGTCTAAGCTCAGCGTTTTTGCTGTCTGAGCCAGCTGTCCAGTTCGTTAGCAAACTGCTGGCGGTCACGCGGATTCATCGCCGCGGGGCCGCCGGTCTGCACGCCACTTGCCCGCAGGGTATCCATAAAATCACGCATCGTCAGCCGTTCACGAATGGTGGCCGGTGAGTAGCGTTCACCGCGCGGATTCAGCGCCGCCGCCCCCTTTTCAATCACTTCAGCCGCCAGCGGAATATCCGCCGTGATCACCAGATCGCCCGGCTGTGCCCGCCGGACAATTTCGTTATCCGCCACATCAAATCCCGCCGGTACCTGCAAAGTACGCAGATAAGGCGAAGAGGGTACGCGCAGAAACTGGTTGGCGACAAAGGTCACGGTGGTTGCGGTGCGGTCCGCAGCACGGTAGAGCACCTCTTTGATCACATTCGGACAGGCGTCAGCATCGACCCAGATAGCCATCATGATTCCTTCTTATCAGAGAATGCATCGATCTTGCCGGACTCATCCGCAATGGCAAATTTTATTTGCAGCGCGGTGCCTGGCCTGGGCGCGGCTGACTTGTTATTCAGGCTGGCTGCAGTAAGCTAGCCCGTTAAGAACAGCGAATAATGACTAAGGAGATGGCGATGCTGGCAAAGAAAATCGGGTTTATTGGCGGTGGCAACATGGCAAAAGCGATTATTGGCGGACTGGTAGACAGTGGCAAAATCGCGCCGTCTGATATCTTTATTTACGATCGTAAAGCCGAGACTAACCAGGCGATGGCGCAGCAGTACGGCATTAACGCCGCCGAGAGCGCCGAGGCGATGGCGCGTGACGTCGATATCCTGTTTGGCGCGGTCAAACCCAACGTCATCCTTAAAGTGCTGAAAGATCTGGCGGGCAACCTGAAGAAAGAGGCGCTGGTGGTGTCGATTGCCGCTGGCGTAACGCTGGATTCGCTCTCTTCAGTGCTGGGTTACGATCGCAAAATTATCCGGGCGATGCCAAATACCCCGTCACTGGTGGGCGAAGGCATGACCTCCGTCACCCCTAACGCGCTGGTTGATCAGAGTGAAACGGATGAGGTGGTGGCGATTTTTGAGAGCTTCGGCAAAGCTGCTGTGGTGGATGAGTATCTGATTCATTCGGTGGTTGGCGTCAGCGGTTCTGCGCCAGCCTACGTGTTTATGTTTATTGAAGCGATGGCCGATGCGGCCGTGGCGGGCGGGATGCCGCGCGCCCAGGCCTATCAGTTTGCGGCGCAGGCGGTAAAAGGCGCGGCGCAGATGGTATTAGCCACCGGTAAGCATCCGGCCGAGCTGAAAGATATGGTTTGTTCGCCTGGCGGAACCACCATTGAAGCAGTAAAGGTACTGGAAGAGAAAGGACTGCGTTCGGCGGTTATCGAAGCGATGCAGCAGTGCATGGCGAAATCGGAAAAACTGAGCCGCAGTTAACGCCGCATTTCATGGCGCAGAAACAGAGCAGGCCCGCGCCTGCTCTTTTCCGCGACGAATTAGCCCTGCTGCGCCTGATAAAGCGCGACTGCCTGCGCCAGCGTCATCGGTTGCTGCATCCGCTCAATCAGTTCAGCGGTCAGGGTGTAGAGCCCACATGAGCAGACCGCAGCCAGCTGCCCGTGCTGACCATACAACGCAATAAAGGTCTTATCTTCCAGCGATCCCAGCAGCTGGTATTCATCCCATTCGGCAGCATGGCCCAGATATTCATAACGCGTGCCATATTGAGTGGTCCAGAAGAACGGCACCCGATCGTAAGCGACCGCCTGATCCAGCATATTGCGCGCTGCCGTCTGACCCTGCTGGTGCGCCACGCGGTAGTGCTCAATGCGCAGCGGCCCCTGTGCCGACGGCCAGGTGGCAATATCGCCCGCTACCCAGATGTTTTCTGCCACCCGGAGCTGTTCATCCGTCTGCAGGCTGCCATCCTCCGCCAGCGGTAGATCGTGGATAAAGGGCGTTGCCGGTTTTACCCCGGTGGCAAACAGCACCACATCCGCCGCCAGCTGCTGCCCGGTTTTTAGCCGCACGCCGGTGACATGTTTGTCGCCCTGTAACGCCTCGATCTCCCCCTCAACCCATTTGACGCCATTTTCCTGATGTAGCTGATAAAAATAGCGGCCAATCTGTTCGCCGAACTGTTTTACAAACGGCAGCGGCTGACGGGCAATCACCGTGACGTCGATATTGCGATTACGCAGCGCCGAAGCCATTTCGGTGCCGATAAAACTGTTGCCGATAATCACAATTTGCTGGCTGGCATCTACCGCCTGCAGCAGCGCCTCGGTCTGGTCTTTACTGCGCAGCAGGTGCACGCCGGGCAGATCGTTGCCCGGCAGCTCAGGAAGAACCGGCGTGGCACCACTGGCGATCAACAGTTTGTCGAACGGCAGCGACTCCCCCGAGTCGAAAATCAACCGTTGCTGCTGACTGTCGAGGCGGGTGACGGTGGCGCTGATGCGCTCTACGTGATCCATCACATCCTCTTTCAGCAACTGCGGAACCTCACTGATATCCATTTTGCCGGAGGGAACAAATTTGGTTAGCGTCGTGCGATCGTAAGGGGCATCCTGCTCACGTTCGACCAGCACCACGCGGCCCTTAAAGCCGTCATGACGCAGACGCCACAGCGCGGCGCTGCCCGCCGCGCCGCCGCCGAGCACCACGAAGACCGGCGCGCTCGCCCCACTGCCGATCGGCGCGGCAGGCGACATCGCCTTAGGGTTAACCAGCACGTTGCCGTTTTCAATTCGCAGCGGATACTGCTTCAGATCGGCTAACGCCAGCGGCTCGCGCATTTTGCCATCCGCCAGGTTAAACGCTGCCTTATGCCACGGACAGACCAGACGGTCGCCGCAGATAGCGCCCTGTTCAAGCGGTGCGCCAGCGTGAGGACACTTCGCCTGGAAGGCACGTACGCTTTCACCGTCACGGATCAGCAACACTTCTGTCTCACCCAGCTTTTTTTTAACCGGCTGACGCTGCGGCAACTCATTCAGGGCTACGGTAAATTGATAGTTCACGACATGGCTCCTTTTGCGTTCTGGTTTTCGGATGCGCAGCAAAAAACGACCTGCCGCGCAAACCCCTACAAACAGTAAGTGTGGCAAAGGAATCGAGATGCTCATGTCGGAATGTTAACGAGGCGGTTAGTTGCCTGTTTTATCGGATGTTTTAATCGGCAGGAACGGAGAGGAAAAGGCGGCCACCCAGGTGGCCGGCAGGCATCAGCTTTTTTTCAGGCACTGGCTCATAAAGGTCTTACGGGCATCGCCCGCCAGCTTCTTATTCCCGGCTTCGCTGTTACAGGTTTTCATTTTCATCTGCTGAGGCGACATGCCCGCCATTTTGCTGTCTTTCTTCAGGCAGTCGCTCATAAAACTTTTACGGGCGTCGCCTTTAAGATCTTGTGAGGTGGCATGTTGATTACACATGGTCATTTTTTGCTGCTGCGGCGTTTTTTCCGCCGCATGGGTCATTCCGCTGACCAGCAGGCCCGCCATGACCATTGCCATTAAACCGATCTTCATTGCATCTTCTCCACAGTGAGTTACCCATCTTAATTCTGGCAGTGAATAAGCAAAGCGGGGGAATTTCAGGCTGAAGTGCCGCCAGGATCGCAAATGATGCCACCCCACCTTGCGCCGCCGCCATTATACGCGGGGATGTTTGAGCAGTTTATTGATGTAGTTACGCAGCAACAGAGCATTTTCATCGCTGGCGTCGGCAGCGTTGTCCATCGCCGTTTCAATTCCGGTGGTTATCGCCTGATGCTGTTGCGGGTCCAGCTTACGCACCAGCGCAGTCACGACGATCTCCAGCGCCTCAATCTGAGCGACCTGTTCTTTTGACGCTTCCTCTTTTTCAGCCAGTTTAACCAATAGTTCAGCAATCAGGTTTTTCATGCTGTCATCTCTGCAGAGAAGAAAAGCAGAAATTAGCACTGGTACAACAAAAAAAACAGAGGGTAATACCGCTTTTGTCACGCCACTAACCCTCTGATTACGCCTCGCTATTAACCGGCTTCCGGCTGTGGATGCAGGCGAAACGTTTTGCCGGCAAAAAGTGACGCTGCGTAACGTTTCGCGCGCCTGAAATTGGCCGCTACGCCTTAACGCGGATCGACAAACCCGCGACCCGGTCCACCACCATGTCCACCGCCGTGTCCGCCCCAGCCGCCGCCCGGTGGAGGAAAAATACATCCGCTCAGCGCGGTAACCACTGCCACAACGGCCGCCAGCTTAATCATTCGAACCATATCAACCTCAGGATAAAGAAATCGCGCTGAGTGTAGGGAGCCGCCTGCAGGCCGACAAGTGAGAATCCTCCGTATCGGGCCGCTATTCATCTTTGCTGACCAGGCTTAACGTTTTACGGGCAGTACGACGTCACAATCTCAACATCCGCTGGCTTTTCGCCCTACCCTGATCCGCTTATTTTGTTCAAAACGTTAAGGCGGACTCTTTACAGCCTGGCTTTTTTTGCGCATTGTGAGCGCATTACATTTTAAGGATACCCTTATGACTCAGGCTGCTTTTCATGACATTCTTTCCCGCCGCGACTGGGAAAACCCGGTGATCACCGCACTGCATCGGCTCGATACGCATCCGCCGTTCGCCAGCTGGCGCGACGAAATCTCGGCGCGCGACGATCGCCCTTCACCTTCACAAAAGAGCCTCAACGGGCAGTGGAAATTCAGCTACTTTGCGCAGCCTGAAGCGGTTCCGGCCAGCTGGCTATTGCAGGATCTGCCGGAGGCGGCCACGCTGCCGGTGCCGTCGAACTGGCAGATGCACGGCTATGACGCGCCGATCTATACCAATGTGCAATACCCGATCCCGGTCAATCCACCCTACGTGCCGCAGGAGAATCCAACCGGTTGTTACTCGCTCACATTCGCCACCGACGCACAGTGGCAGGCCAGCGGCCAGACCCGCATTATCTTTGACGGGGTTAACTCGGCCTTTCATCTGTGGTGCAACGGCCACTGGATCGGCTATTCGCAGGATAGCCGTTTACCGGCGGAGTTCGACTTAACGCCGCATCTGCTGCCCGGCAATAACCGTCTGGCGGTGATGGTGCTGCGCTGGAGCGATGGCAGCTATCTGGAAGATCAGGATATGTGGCGAATGAGCGGTATTTTCCGCGACGTCACCCTGCTGCATAAACCCGCAGTACAACTGGCCGACGTGCAACTGGAAACCCGACTGAGTCCGGAGTTCTCCAGTGCCGAGCTGCGGGCGGAAGTGAAGGTCACGCTGCCCGCCGTCACGCCGGCTGAATATCAGCTGCGCCTGACGCTATGGCAGGGTGAACAGCAGATAGGCCAGTGCCAGCAGCCGCTCGGCAGCGCGATTATTGACGAGCGCGGCCACTACCCGGAACGCGCGCTGTTGCGTCTGCGGGTGGAGCAGCCCAGCTTGTGGAGTGCTGAAACGCCTCATCTCTACCGCGCCACGCTGGCGCTGCTGGATGAACACCAGCAGCTGATTGAGGTGGAAGCCTGGGACGTCGGCTTCCGTCAGGTCACGATCGATAATGGCCTGCTGTGCCTGAACGGCAAACCACTGTTAATCCGCGGCGTTAACCGTCATGAGCACCATCCTGAGCGAGGTCAGGTGATGGATGAGGCGACGATGCGGCGCGACATCATGCTGATGAAGCAGCACAATTTTAATGCGGTGCGCTGTTCACACTACCCAAACCATCCGCTGTGGTACCGGTTATGCGATCGCTACGGCCTCTATGTGGTGGATGAAGCCAATATCGAAACTCACGGTATGCAGCCGATGAACCGGCTTGCGGACGATCCCCGCTGGTTTGCCGCCTTTAGCGAACGCGTCACCCGGATGGTGCAGCGCGATCGCAATCATTGCAGCATCATCATCTGGTCGCTGGGTAACGAGTCAGGGCACGGCAGCACCCATGATGCGCTCTATCGCTGGATCAAAAGTGTCGATCCGACCCGCCCGGTGCAGTATGAAGGCGGCGGTGCCGATAGCGCCGCGACCGACATTATCTGTCCGATGTATGCCAGGGTGGATCAGGATCAACCCTTCCCTGCCGTGCCGAAATGGTCACTGAAAAAGTGGATTGGTCTGCCGGGCGAAACCCGCCCGCTGATCCTGTGCGAATACGCCCATGCGATGGGCAACAGTTTTGGTGGTTTCGCGAAATACTGGCAGGCCTTTCGTCAGTTTCCCCGCTTGCAGGGCGGCTTTGTCTGGGACTGGGTCGATCAGAGCCTGACCCGCTATGACCCGCAGGGCGAGCCGTGGCAGGCTTACGGCGGTGACTTTGGCGATAAACCCAACGACCGCCAGTTCTGCATGAACGGGCTGGTGTTTGCCGATCGCACACCGCATCCGGCGCTGTCTGAAGCACAGTGCGCTCAGCAGTTTTATCAGTTTGAAGCCGATGCAAACGATCCGTTTAGCTTTACCGTCAGCAGCGATTATCTGTTCCGGCGCAGCGACAATGAAGTGCTGCGCTGGCGCATCGAGCAGGCAGGCGAGGCCGTGGCAGAAGGTGAAGTGCGGCTGGACCTCGCTGCGCAGGGCCAGCAGCGCATCAGCCTGACCCCGCCCGCTGCGCTTCAGGGCGAGTGCTGGCTCAATCTGGCGGTACATCAGATTGAAGCCACCGACTGGAGTCCGGCAGACTGGCGCGTCGCCTGGCAGCAATGGCCACTGCCGTCAGCGCTGCTTCTGCCGACGCAGCCCGCCGCGGCAGCGACGCCTGTGATAAATGAGAATGACGATGAGATTATCGTGACCCATCAACAACAGCGCTGGTGCTTCTCACGCCAGAGCGGTGAACTGGTGCAGTGGTACACAGAAGATCAGCCGACGCTGCTGTCACCGCTGCGTGACTGCTTTATCCGGGCACCGCTGGATAATGATATCGGTACCAGCGAAGCCGAACGCATCGATCCCAACGCCTGGGCTGAGCGCTGGAAGGCCGCGGGTTATGACCAGATGCGCAGCAGCCTGATCGTCCTGGAAACCAGTGAACTGCCGCAGGCGGTAGAGATCGGGACGCTGCATGGCTGGTATGCCAATGACCAGCTGGCCTTTATCAGCCGCAAGCGCTATCGGTTTACGCCGCAGGGCGAGCTGCAGATCACGCTGTCGGTTGAACAGTCACGCGGCTTACCGCCGCCAGCGCGTATCGGTTTACGCTGTCAGCTGGCAACGGTACCGCAGCAGGTCAGCTGGCTGGGGCTGGGGCCACACGAAAACTACCCCGATCGTCAGCTCGCCGCGCAGTTCTCGCGCTGGCAACTGCCGCTGGCGCAGCTCTTTACGCCGTATGTCTTTCCGGGTGAAAACGGATTGCGTAGCGGTACCCGCCAGCTCGACAGCGGCAGCTGGCAGGTGAAGGGGGATTTCGCCTTCTCCCTCAGCCGCTTCAGCCTGGAGCAGTTGCGTGAGACCTCGCATCGTCACCTGCTGCAGCCCGAAGCGGGCTGCTGGCTGCATCTGGACCTGCATCATATGGGCGTGGGCGGTGATGATTCCTGGAGTCCGAGCGTCAGTCCTGAGTTTTTACTGACTCAGCAGCGCTGGCAGGCGGAGCTGACGCTTTGCCTACCGACGCCGGCAGCGGCGTTTTCGGACGCCGGTAAAAGCGCTTCAGAAATACCACGTTAATCAGCACCACCACGGCGGTGGCGAAGAAGACCCAGCGGAAGCCCGCCACCGCCGACACCGCTGCGCCAAGCAGCGGACCGGCAACGTTGCCCAGGTACATAAACGACTGGTTATAACCAAAGATACGGCCGGTGATGTTGTCGCGTGAGTGGCGCACCAGCAGCGTCTGCACCGCCGGCATCATCGCCCCATCGGCGAATCCCAGCAGAAAACGCAACACCCCAAGCTGGGTGGCGCTGGTAACAAACGACATGGCAACAAACAGCAGCAGCGAGATCACCATCGTGGCCAGCAGGATACGCTGGGTACCGATGCGATCGCCTAACCGCCCCAGCCGGGGTGCGGCCAGCAGCGCTGACACCCCAGGCAATGCGGCGATCACCCCGCTAAGGAAAGCGATATTTTCTGCGGTCGGTGCCAGTTCGCGCACAAACAGCGTCAGGATCGGGTTCACCGATCCGTTGCACATCTGAATCACCATGGTGGTGAAAAACAGACAGATCATCAGCTTCGGGTTGTCCAGCGAACGGAACACCTCGCGCCCGCTGAGCTTATCTTTCTTGCTGACCGGGGTATAACCGGTCTCTTTAATCAGAAACAGCGTGACCAGGAAACTGACCATCAGCAGTACGGCAGTAACGATAAAAACCGTGCGTAACCCGACCCAGTCCGCCAGCAGTCCGCCCAGCATCGGACCGAGGATCACCCCGCCAATCTGGCCGGTCGAGACGCAGCTCAGCGCCCAGCCGCTGCGTTCACGCGGCACCTGCGCCGCCACCAGCGCCATCGCATTGGGAATGTAGCCGGAGGTCAGCCCCATCAGCGCGCGCAACAGCAGCAGTTGCCACGCTTCGGTGACAAACGCCTGCAGCAGGATCACCACGCCCATGCCAAAAGCGGCACGCAGCAGCATCAGTTTACGGCCTTTACGATCCGCCAGGCTGCCCCACAGCGGTGCGACTGCCGCCGAGATCACGAAGGTAATACTGAAGGTCAGACCCGACCAGAGGCTGAGTGACTCACCGCCGCTGACGCCAAGCTGTTCAAGGTAGAGCGGCAGAAACGGAATGATCTGGCTGATCGCCAGGCCAGTAAAAAAACAGCCAAACCAGACCGAAATCAGGTTAATTTTCCAGGGTTCTATTACGCGTGGCATGAGCGGATGGCTTGCAGGAGACAGAGGCTAAAGTCTACCGCGTGGTTGCTGTGGCTGACCGGCAAAACATGTTACAGCCGGTAAAACACGGTTTTACGCTGCGATTCCGGCTGTAACCCGGCACAAATTTTCCCTGAACAGGCGTTCGCAGCAGCTTGCTGCGGCTGAACCGGCGGCGAAGCGAAGCGGTAAATCTCAGTATGAAAAAATATTTCAGCCTGTTACTGACAATCATCGCGCCCGGTTCTATGTTTAAAAAATCGCCAGTTGCGTGCGGTGCGCCGAGCCTTCTGCCAGCCGCAATAGCCTCACAATGAGGGTACCCACCCTTTGTGAGATGTGAGGTGACCCGACTCAATCGATAAACCGAGCCCTTATGCCTGTGCGTAAGGGATGTGTTGTTGTTTTAGCGGAGGTAGTGAATGAGAGTGCAACCTAACAGCGCCAGCCGAGCTATCACCGACTATTTCAATAGCCCGGACTGGCGGGTGCCGCCCGAGTCTGACCTGCTGGCGGTGATCCTGCGTGAACTGATGGAGACGGGTCAGCCCGCCACCACGAAAGCGATTGTCGCGCGGGTGATTGATAAACTGGAAGTTGAAGGCGATGAGACGCGACTACAGAACTACCGCACCCTGCTGGCTCAGCTGATCGAAACCCAGCCTGAGGAGTAGCGCGTTACCTGACCCAGCGCAGTCGATCCGCCTCGCTGATGCTGGCGCGTCCGCTGCTGCGCTGAAACAGGCAGAGCTCCCGTCCACGCTTATTTTTCATCTGCGGCTGCGGATAGCGGCCTTCCAGCAGCAGTGCGCTGTAGCCGACGCTGTCGTCATACGCTATCGGTTCACCCAGTACCCTGACTTTGCTCAGGGTACTGGCGTTAATGCAGGCCTGCGTCATGACCTGACGGCTCTGTTGCCAGGCCTCATCACTGGCGGCCTGCGCCAGCGTGGTGCTGAGTAATAAAGCGGGCAGCAATGCCCTTATCGTCCGTTTCATCTCTGCTCCTCTGCCAATTCTGAACAACGCAAAAAAAATTCCCGCCGCAGCGGGAATAAATAAGACGAGCATTGTCTATCAGGAGTGACGAGGAAGTCTCTTAAACGCCGCACTATCCTCGCCTGCCGTTGTGACAACGCTATGACAACACGCCTGATTTTCCGCTATCCGCAATAAACCTGACTGATATTGCCGCTTTTGTCGGCCAGGAAGTTAAGCCGGCTGAGGTTGAAATCCATCGTGACGGCCGAGTTATACGGAATAGCCCGCACCTTCTGATCGAAATGCTGACCCTGAAGTGACGTTAACGGTTTGCCGACATAATTCTGATACTGAGAAGCGCCACAGCGGTCCGCTTCCGGGTCCTTCGGCGCGCTGGCGGTGTCAGGTTTGCTGGCAGACTGACAGGCCGTGAGGGTCAACAGACCCAGCATAAGTAGCGCTTTTCCATAATGTTTCACGTTTGATCTCCTGTTGAACGGGGTAAACCCTGCTCCAAGAGTAGCAAAGCGGGCGCACTGAACTGAACCCAAAAAAAGTAAAGTTATCTTCGATGACCGGAAACCCACGCCGGAACGCCTGCCGTTTTTTAAGATTAATCGCACGTAGTGCGCAAAATTAACCCATTCAGACGCTACAATATTTTAAGAGCATTCCTAGCTACTGAGAGAGGTAACCATGGAACTTATTATCTTTATCGTCTGTGCCATGCTGATGACCGCCGTGGCTGTCAAAGTTCGTTAAGTCTGATCGGGCGGACTTTGCGTGGTTCTTTCCAGAAGCGTGCTGAATGCGGCCAGCGGCATCGGTTTACCGAGGAAGTAGCCTTGCCCTTCTTCACACGATAGCAGCTTGAGCTGATTCAGTTGCGCTTCTGTCTCAATGCCCTCGGCGGTAATGGTCAGCGCAAAGGCGCGCGCCAGGGCGATAATCCCGGCGACCACCGATTGTGCCTGTTGCGACTCCGGGAAATCTTTCATCCATGAGCGATCGATCTTCAGGCCGTTGAACGGGAATGTTTTGAGATAACCCAGCGCGGCATAGCCAGTACCAAAGTCATCTACCGTCAGCCTCACCCCCAGCGAACGCAAGCCCTGCATCACTTCCAGCGCATGCTGCGGATGTTCAAAGGTCACGTTTTCGGTAATTTCCAGCTCCAGCCGCGTGGCGGGCAAGCCACTTTTTGCCAGCGTATCCGCCACCCGCTTCACCAGGTCACTGGTGCGAAACTCCATCGGGGAAATATTAACCGAGACGTAGCGGTCGCCGCCCCACGCCAGCGCATCTTCACAGGCGCGCATCAATACCCAGTCGCTGATGGTGGCAATCAGTCCGCTCTCTTCCGCCAGCGGAATAAAACGATCCGGCGTGATCCACTGATCGGGCGCGATCTGCCAGCGGATCAGCGCTTCAGCACCGGCCAGCTGACCGCTCAGCAGCTGATAACGCGGCTGATAGTGCAGACGAAACTCATTGTTCTTCAGCGCCTTCTCAATGCGTTGTGCCATATCACGTTTGCTGTTGCGCTGGCTGGCCATCTCATTGGCGTACCACACCCACTGATTGCGCCCGGCTTCCCGCGCCTCATTCAGCGCGATGTCTGACATGCGCAGCAGCGCTTCCGGATGGCAGGCATCCTGCGGCGCACAGGCGATACCGAGGCTGGCCGTCAGATAGTGAACGTGCTGGCCGGTGGTAACGGGCTGCTGAACGTCGTGCACCAGCTGGGCGCAGCGCTCATCGACCTTGTCACGGTTGCCTTCACGCAGCACCAGCACGAACTCATCGCCGCCCAGCCGGGCCGCCAGCTCATGCGGCCCGATGCAGCGTTTCAGCCGCTGCGCCATCTGATTCAGCACCCCATCGCCCGCCGCATGGCCCCAGGTTTCGTTGATTGGCCGGAACTGATCGAGGTCGAGGCTGATAATGGTCAGCGGGTGACTGTCGTCGGCCAGCTCAAGATGATGGGTAAGGAACTCTTGTAGCTGAACGCGGTTGGGTAACCCGGTTAATACGTCGTGACGTGACAGGAACTGAATACGCGCTTCCGCTTCCATGCCCTGGGTGATGTCGGAGACCGTGCCGCGAAAACCGATACAGCGCCGATCGTGCCAGACGGTTTTCGCCACCAGCTGGCCAATGCGCCGGTCACCGTGCGCCGACATAAACTGGCAGCGCAGCGGCATCTGTTGCGGCTCCTGCTCCTGGCGCAGCAGCCAGGTGACCAGCGAATGGCTGGGATGCGTCAGTAAGTGATCGATGTGACGTCCGAGCCACTGTGAGATTTCATGGCCGGTCACGGTGTGAAAACGCGCCGACAAATAGATCAGCCGGCCCTCTTCATCGGTCTCCCAGATCCAGTCCGACGCGGCTTCAGCCAGATCGCGGAAGCGGGCCTCGCTGTTTGCCAGCTCCTGCTGACTGATCGCCAGCATGGCAAAGCGTCGGTCGGAGAGAATGGCGTTATAGAGCGCATGGCGGCTGACGCGACGGGTAATTAAGGCGATGATAATCGCCATGATCACCAGCAGCGGCAGCAGAAACCAGATCAGCCCCATGCCCGGCATTTTGGGGGTCCAGCGCAGCACCAGCGGCGCGCTGCCGCTGATCGGCTGCAACATGCGCGGTTCACGTTCGGCATCCAGCGCACTGTTGGCCATTCGCGGCCCGCGCACATCCAGCGCCGCACCCAACTCTTCCAGCTTGGCAGGAGTAAACAGGTTCACAAACACCATGATCGACGGCGGGCCCGCTTTCAGCGGCAGCGTAGCCACTTTACCCCGACTGATCGGCGCAGCCACCACAATCGCGGGCTGCCGATTAATGATGGCGTTACGGGTCAGAGCGGCGTTATTGAGCTGACGTGCTGCCGCGATCATCCCGTGGGTCTGGCTGCCCAGCCAGGCTTCCAGCGGCGTATCGGTCAGCTGACCGTTAATCACCGCATAGCTGGTGCGTCCCTGACCGTCGACGACGAAGACACCTTCGTAGTGATACTCCTCATACAGCCCCGGCCCGAAGTTCTCTTCGTCATAGGCCCAGACTTTATTCACTGTCAGATGCAGATTACGCCAGGCTTCTCCCCAGAACGCGTAGTCCCGGATATCAGTCACCATCGCGTCCTGACGGGTTTTCCACGTCTGTTGCATCAGCAACTGATCGTGCTCAATCGACGCGCTGTTCTGACGTTGCGCGATGGTCAGTACCATCAGCATCGACAGAAACAGCACGCCGAACAGCAGCAGCGAAAGCGTGCGCAGGCTGCGCCGCGTAAAGCGGACAGTGCGGTCTTCGGCGGCGTGCGCAAAAGAAGGTGACGGCGGTGCCGGAGGGTCAAAAGTCATTAAGCCTACTCACTACACGACATAAAGTCCGTTAGGAACAGCCGGTCCGTGACATAAAGCGTCGGGCCAGCCAGATTAGTTTCCTCAGTTATCGGCCCGTGACGTCGGGTGTTTAGCCTGCGGTTAAAATTTAGCGCTTAAATATTGTGTTATTGGCTGACTCGACAGCGATCAGGCGCATTGCTACTATGCGCTAACCTTCGCTGGCTGGGTCGTCTATGAATACCAATTCCGACAGAGTGACACTGACGCTGTTCTACGTCGGCAGCTTTGTGGTCTATTACCTTGTCACCATGCTGATCACCCTGTTCCCGAATTACGGCGTGCTGCGTAATGACGGCCTGCTGGTGCCGGTGCTCTGTCTGTTTGAATTTGCCGTGATCTATCCACTTTATCGCTTCTACTGTCAGCGCCGGACCGATTTGCCGCTGGGTGAACTGCGTCCGCTACAGACCCTGCTGTACACCGGCGGGCTGTTTGTGCTGATGGCGGCACAGATGCAGTTTATGCAGCCGGAAGGCTGGCTGGTGATGCAGGCGCAGCAGGGACGTAATTCGTTGCTGATTTTGCTGCTGACGGCGGTGCTGCTGGCACCGGTATTTGAAGAAGTCCTGTTTCGCGGCTTTCTGCTACAGGCTTTTTTGCTGTGGGCGCCACGCAGCCGCTTCGCCTGTATGCTGCTGACCTCGCTGCTGTTCGCGGTGATGCATACCCAATATGTTCACTGGCAGACCATCATCGCCCTGACGCTGTTTTCGCTGCTGCTCTGCTACGCGCGCCTACGCAGCAATAGCCTGGCGCTGCCGATCTTTCTGCACACTCTCAACAACCTGATCGCCCTGCTGCCTGCCTGGTATTTCGCGGGCTGATCGGCCCCTGTTGCCTGCCCGGCTCAGGGCGATAGCTCGGGCGGGTAATGCCGCCCCGACGCGTTTGACTATACTGGATCAAAAAAAGGGATAAAAAGCACTGCCGTCCGGACCACCAGACCGTGCAAAGGAGTCGATCTATGTTGATAGGATTTGTGTTATTAGTGAGCGCGTGCGGCTACGATGCCTGTGAGGCATTGCCGGTTTCTGAGCACATTTTTCCGACCAAAAGCGCCTGTGAAACCATGGCAAACCGTATTCATAAAGTCAGGCCCAACGTGGTCCTGCTGTGTGGTGAAGTGCATCGTTAAATCAGGGCCAGCAGCAATAAACCCGGCTGTAACGTTGCAAGCTGACGCAGTAGCGTACAAAATATGAGCTGTTGTTGACCAATA
Organism: Pantoea sp. USHLN298; assembly: GCF_037149395.1. Classification (NCBI taxonomy): domain Bacteria; kingdom Pseudomonadati; phylum Pseudomonadota; class Gammaproteobacteria; order Enterobacterales; family Erwiniaceae; genus Pantoea; species Pantoea sp. USHLN298. The sequence continues at coordinate 68,390 of NZ_JBBCRO010000001.1, read as the reverse complement.
CCGTTGTGAATCCCATGAAAACATCACGTCCCCGTCGTCCAAACGGACGCTGGGTTTATTACATTTTGTATGATGGCATTCTGTGGCCCTGCCCCGTTCGCTGGGAATGGGAAAGCGGCTACGGCGGCTGGCTGCCATTTTACTATACGCCTACCTTTGAGTTCGTGGTCGGCGACCCACGCAAGGCGTATCGCATTGCGCGCAGCGACGTGCGTGCCCGGCGGCGTGAAGATGTCTGTGTCTGAAGGACATTACTGCCACGGCAGCCATGAAGCCGTCAGTAAGAAGTGAATCGCTTCCAGTACCAGTATCACCATTAATAAAATGCCCAGCGTATGGCGACCAATTCTGTTCATCCGGTCAGGCCCAAATCATTGCAGCCCAGCGTATCAGCAGCAGTGCGCCACAAATGCAAAACAGAACCAGCACCATTTTCCAGTGCTTTTTGGCCGCCCGATACCTCGTCACATCGAATCCCTCCCCGCCAGAATGCGAAGATGCGCCACAAGGCGCATCTGTTCCGGTCAACTGCAGGACCGGTACTGCGTAGCATAACGCCCAGGCCGCGAAAAGGCGACCTGTCGTCGGCCTCAGTTATTCAGGGTGTAATCCAGCGTGATTTCCGCATTCAGCACCTGAGAAACCGGGCAGCCCGCTTTCGCTTTATTGATGATCTCATCAAAGGTGGACGCATCAATGCCAGGCAGAGAGATGGTGCTGGTCAGCGCCACTTTCGTAATGGCAAAGCCATCGCCTTTCTTATCCAGCGAGACGTCTGCCGTGGTGTCGATGCTTTCTGGCGGATGGCCCGCCTGACCCAGCATCAGCGACAACGCCATGGAGAAACAGGCCGCATGCGCCGCACCAATCAGCTCTTCCGGGTTGGTGCCCTTCTCGCCTTCAAAGCGGGTGTTGAAACCGTAAGGCTGCTGGCTCAGCACGCCGCTCTCGGTGCTGACGGTGCCTTTGCCCTTGATATCGCCTTCCCAGTGCGCCGAACCTTTCTTATGAATGGTCATGTTATTCCTCCTGTTGGTAAAGAAGCTAAGTATAGACAACGCCTCCGTTTTCGCCGGTTAACTTACCGCGCGCGGCCGTGACGGGTTGCTCTGCGGACTCAGCACCGCCTCGGCCTGTACCAGCGAATCGCGGGTGATCTCGCTGATAGACTTCGCCCCGGTCAGAGTCATCGCAACCCGCATCTCTTTCTCGATCAGGGTCAGCAGGTTTTCTACGCCTCGCTGACCGTGGGTCGCCAGCGCATAGATAAAGGCCCGTCCCAGCAACACGCTGTCAGCGCCAAGTGCAATCATCCGCACCACATCCAGCCCGTTGCGAATGCCGCTGTCGGCCAGAATGGTGATGTCGCCTTTCACCGCATCGGCAATCGCTGGCAGCGCGCGCGCCGACGACAGCACGCCATCCAGCTGGCGTCCGCCATGATTGGAAACCACGATGCCGTCAGCACCAAAACGCACCGCGTCCCGTGCATCCTCCGGATCGAGAATCCCTTTGATCACCATCGGGCCGTCCCAGAATTCACGTATCCACTCCAGATCTTTCCAGCTGATAGAGGGATCGAAGTTGTTCGCCAGCCAGCCGATGTAATCTTCCAGGCCGGTCGGTTTACCCAGATAGGTCGAGATATTGCCCAGATCGTGTGGCCGTCCCTGCAACCCGACATCCAGCGCCCATTGCGGATGGGTGACCGCCTGCCAGTAGCGGCGTAGCGCCGCATGATTGCCGCTCATGCCGGAGTGCGCATCGCGGTAGCGCGCCCCAGGCGTCGGCATATCCACGGTAAACACCAGCGTGGAGCAGCCCGCCGCTTTGGCGCGCTCCAGCGCATTGCGCATAAAACCGCGGTCGCGTAGCACGTAGAGCTGGAACCACATCGGGCGATTGATCTGCGGCGCGACCTCTTCTATCGGACAGACTGACACCGTCGACAGCGTAAACGGAATGCCTTTCAGCGCCGCCGCGCGCGCCGCCTGCACTTCGCCACGGCGGGCATACATGCCGCACAAACCAACCGGTGCCAGCGCCACCGGCATCGACAGCGTCTCATTGAATAATGTCGTTTCCAGGCTCAGCTCAGACATGTTCTTCAGAATGCGCTGGCGCAGCGCCACATCAGAGAGATCCTCGACGTTGCGGCGCAGCGTGTGCTCGGCATAGGCCCCGCCATCGAGATAGTGGAACAGGAAAGGTGGCAGGATGCGTTGCGCGGCGGCGCGATAGTCACTGGCAGCAGAGATAATCATCAATCAGATTCCTTACGGTTACGTGATTCAGTGTCCGGTAAGCGGGTGATACGCGCCTGACGCGCCTCATCCTCATGCAGATTTTTCATCGTGGTGTGAACAAAGCCGAGATGCTGCATCGCGGCCTGGCGTGCGCCTTCGGCATCCCCGGCCAGAATGGCGTCCAGCAGCGCCCGGTGCTGTTCGGTCAGCCGGGCGAAAATCGCGGGCTGGGTGTACATCCGCTGACGGCTCTGCATCACCGAGGATTGCAGCAGTTCGAAAAAACCGCGCATGGTTTGCAGCAGCACCAGATTGTGAGATGCCTCGGCAATTGCCAGGTGAAAGCGCACGTCAGCCTGTGCGGCAAGGTCAGGATCGTCACTCTCTTTCAGCTTCAGCGTGGCGTCAAAGGCGTACTGCAGCCGCTCGCGATCCGCCTCCGTGGCGCGCAGCGCAGCGTGCCAGGCGGTGCTGGCTTCAATCGCATGTCGCGCCTCCAGAATGTCGTAGCGGTAGTCCGGATCGTCGCGCAGTAACTGTCGAATCGGTTCAACGATGCGCTGTTCCGACCAGGGGCCCAGCTGCTGCCGGACCCAGGTGCCGCCGCCGCGACGGCTGATCAGCATACCGCCGCTGATCAGTTGCTGTAACGCTTCACGCAGCGACGAGCGCGATACGCCGAGTTCAGCCGCAAGTGTTCGCTCGGCAGGCAGGCGCATACCCGGCGCAAGTTGGTGTTCGGTGATATACGCCCTAAGGCGCGTCACCAGCGGATCGGAAACGGTGTTCATGGGATCATCCAGGGGAAGACGTATGCCTGCAGCGTGGTAATCACGCCGACCATACAGGTGAAAATCAGGCTGTGTTTAACGGTAAAGCGGAACAGGTCAGACTCTTTGCCAACCAGGCCGACCGCCGCACAGGCGATGGCGATCGACTGCGGCGAGATCATCTTGCCGGTAACGCCGCCGGTGGTGTTGGCCGCCACCAGCAGCACGTCCGACACGCCAATCTGTTGCGCGGTGGTAGCCTGCAGCGCGGCAAACAGGGCATTTGAGGAGGTGTCCGAGCCGGTCAGGAACACCCCGAGCCAGCCGAGGAACGGCGAGAAAAAGGTGAAGGCGTGACCGGTGTGCGCCAGCGCTAACGCCAGCGTCGCTGACAGGCCGGAATAGTTAGAGATAAAGGCGAAGGCCAGCACCATGCCAATCGAGTAGATCGGCAGCGCCAGCTCTTTCAGCGTTTCACCAAAGGTCTGCAGCGCCGCCCTGGGCTTCATCTTCAGGTAAACGACGGCGACGATCGCCGCAATCAAAATCGCGGTGCCGGTGGCGGAGAAGAGATCGAACTTAAAGATGGCCGGATAAGGCGTGGCGCTGCCGACCACCGGCGGCATACGCGCCACCCCTTCGTTCAGCAACGGCACCGGCAGGTTAAGCACCCACTCCGCCAGCGCGCCGCCTTTAGCGAACAGCGCTTTAAACGGCGGGATGCTCCACAGCGTTACGGTGGCGGTGAGAAACAGGAACGGCATCCAGGCGCGCACCACCTGTCCCAGACGATATTTTTGCTGGGGTACGGAGGGATCGACCGGCGCGGCATCGCCATTCTCAAAGCGGAAAATGCGCACCGGCTTCCAGACGCGCAGAAACAGCGTCAGCGAAATCAGCGAGGCGAGTGACGAGATGATATCCGGCAGTTCCGGGCCGAGAAAGTTGGAGCTGAGGAACTGGGCGATGGCAAATGACCCGCCCGCCACCAGCACCGCCGGCCAGGTCTCTTTGACGCCGCGCCAGCCATCCATGATCGCCATAATCCAGAACAGCACAATAAGGGTCAGCAAGGGTAACTGTCGTCCGGCCATCTGCCCGATAGCGAAACTGTCGAGCCCGGTCACCTGCCCGGCGACAATAATCGGAATGCCCATTGCGCCAAAGGCGACCGGCGCAGTATTAACAATCAGGCAGAGTCCGGCAGCATACAGCGGGTTAAAACCCAGACCGACCAGCAGCGCGGCGGTGATCGCCACCGGCGCGCCAAAGCCAGCCGCTCCCTCAAGAAATGCGCCAAACGAGAAGCCGACGATCAGCATCTGCAGTCGCTGATCGGGGGTGATCGACAGAATCGAGGCGCGGATAATGTCGAACTGACCGGTTTTGACTGAAATTTTATAGACGAAAACGGCCGCGACAATGATCCAGGCGATGGGCCACAGGCCATAGAGAAAGCCGTAAACCACCGACGCTACTGCCTGCGCCACCGGCATCTGATAAAGAAACAGCGCCACCAGCAGCGCCAGCACCACGGTGACGCTGGCGGCCAGATACCCTTTCATCCTGAGCTTAATCAGCGCAAAGAAGAAAAACAGAATCGGGATCAGCGCCACCAGGCTTGAAAGCCAGATATTGCCTAACGGATCGTAATTTTGTTGCCACACCTGCATGCCGCTATCTCCAGAAGAAGAGGAAACGTGGTGCGCGTCCAGCCGTGTGCCGCGCACCATCAACCCGGCCGATGAGTGGTCTGACCAAAAATCGAATTATCGGGCTTTATGGCAACAGATAGTTAATTCTTTGTTAATCAGAGGCAACAAAAGCGGCGTAAATTTTCCCGATGTGTGAACTACAGAAAAATTTTGCCGCAATTGGTAGGACCAGATTCAGCCCTGCTGCTGCGGAAATGCCCGCGGATAGCTGCTTGGATGAAACCGCAGGTTCAGCACGATCAACACCAGAGTCACCGTGGTCTGTAACAGCCAGACGCTGGTGAAATGATGAGTCAGCGCGTGAAGCTGTCCGGCGATAAACGGCATACTTCCAGCAATGATAAAACCGATACCCTGCATAAACGCCACCAGCCGCGCGCCCGCCTGCGGCTGCGCCAGATGATCCAGCGCCAGCACCAGGGCTAGCGGAAACGCGCCGCCGAGCCCGACACCGGCGATGCCCGCCCAGAGCCACGGCGCCGCCTGGGGTGCCAGCAGGAAACCGAGCATCCCGCACAGCTGCAGCGCCAGCGTCAGCAACAGCAGCGGCCGGCGATCGCTGCCGCGTGCCAGCAGCGGCAGCAGCAGTGCGCCCGCCACCTGACAACCGATCATCATGCCCAGCAGCGAGCCACCCGCCTGCGCGCTCCAGCCCAGCTGGTGATAGAAATCGGGCAGCCAGGCGACACAGATCGCATAGCCGCCGTTCACCAGCCCGAAGCTCAGCGCCAGCGTCCAGGCGCGGGTTTTACGCCATAACGCAGGCTGCGCCACCGCCGCCGCTTTTACCGGTGCAGCGGTCGGAATAAACAGCCACAGCAGCAGTGCCAGCACCACCGGCAGCGTCCAGCTGCTCAGCGCGCCCTGCCAGCCGAAATGCGCATTCAGCCACGGCGTCAGCGCCGCGCCGATCCCGCCACCGCCCATCAGCGCGCCAGCCCACAGGCCGGTCACCGGCGCGCTGCGACGGCTGAAGCGCTGACGGATCAGACCCGGCATCGCCATCTGCACCACGCCAATCCCCGCTCCGCCCGGTATCGTGCTGAGCACCAGCCAGCGACCGTCGCTGATAAACAGCCGGCTCACCAGCGCCAGCAGCAGCAGAAACAATCCGCCCAGCAAAAGGTTACGCACCGAAAAGCGCTGCATCAGCCGGGCGCTGGTCAGCGCAATCGCGCCCATCGTCATCATCGGCAGCGCGGGCAGCAGCGATGCCGCCAGCGGCGACAGGCCAATACTCTGTCGCAGCTGCTCCAGCAGCGGGCTGACCGAGGTCATCAGCGGGCGCATGTTCAGCCCGGCCAGCACCAGCGCCGCCAGCAGCAGCTTATTTTCTCTGTTCATCTGAAATCCGCAGAATTAAAAGTTGCCAGCCTGACACTCATCGCTACTATCTGGAAATGAAATATTACTCTGTCAGGTAGTGGGAAAATGAATCGTCAGCCGATGTTTACGCCGCAGCAACTGCTGAGCTTTGTGGCTGTGTGTGAAACGGCCAGCTTTACCCGCGCCGCTGAGCGGGTGCATCTGTCGCAATCCACCGTCAGTCAACAGGTGCGACGGCTGGAAGAGATGGTGGGTAAAGATTTGCTGGTGCGCTCGTCACATCAGGTTCAGATCACCGAAGAGGGTGAAAAATTGCTGGGCTATGCCCGCCGGATTATCGCCCTGAACGCTGAAGCGCACGACGTGCTGAGCGATCAGTGGCGCGAGGGCGTGCTGCGTCTCGGCGTGCCGGAAGATTTCGCCGCGCCGACCGCGGGCCTGCTGGCGAATTTCAGTCGTGCCCATCCTCAGCTGCGGCTGGATGTGATGAGCGGAATGCAGGTGGAGCTGCGGCGGGCCTGGCAGCGTGAAGAGCTGGATATCATGCTGATCAAACAGACCTATGGCGAGCGGCCGCTGGCGTCGCGTCCGGAACCGCTGCTGTGGCTCGACAGCGCCGCGTCACCCTGCTTTGAGCAGACGCCGGTGCCGCTGGTGCTGTTTCCGCAGCAGGGATTGTACCGCGATGAGGTCTGCCAGACGCTCGACGCGCTGGGCCGTAGCTGGCGTATCAGCTACAGCAGTGCCAGTCTGGTGGCGCTTGCTGCCGCCAGCGCCGGGGGGCTCGGTCTGACGCTGCTGCCTGCCAGCTGTCGCCTGCCGCAGCATCGGGTATTGGGCAGCGAACAGGGACTGCCGGTGATTGATAGTTTCGAGCTGGCGCTGTTCTGCCGTCAGCCGCAGGATCCGTTGCAGCGTGAACTGGCTGAGGCGCTGGTAACATTTGGTCAGTTGCGCTGGCAGTGACATTTCGAATAGCCAGCAGTGGAAAATAGCGCAGCAAGCCGGGCTGCCGTTTGTCAGATTAGGGTCTTGTTCATTTTGCAGGAGCCTCTGATGCCCACTTCCCCTTCTCCGAGCCGTCGTGACTTCCTCGGCCAGAGCGTACGCTGGACCGCAGCCGGTGGTTTACTGGCCGCAGGCCTGAGCCAGGCCAGCGTGGCGACCCGCGTCGTATCCCCTGTTGCCGACCGCGCCGCTGCCCTGCCGCAACAGGATCACTACCTGCTGCGTAATGTGCGGCTGGAAGAAGGATTTGAGCGCGAGGGCGATGAGATTATTGCCACCCGGACTGCGCTGTATGACATCAGCGTGCGGAACGGAAAAATCGATCGGCTGCAACCCGCAGGCCAGGGCGACGGCACGTTACCGGCGTGGGATGCAGAGGGCGCGCTGCTGCTGCCTTCGACCCAGGATATGCATATCCATCTTGATAAGACCTTTTATGGCGGCCCGTGGCAGGCACCGCGTCCGCGTCAGGGCAAAACCATCATGGATATGATCGCCCGGGAACAGGTGCTGATCCCGCAGTTGCTGCCACATTCTCAGGCACGTGCCGAGGCCCTGATTGCGCTGCTACACGCCAAAGGCACCACCCGCGCCCGCAGCCACTGCAATATCGATCCGGTCAGTGGTCTGCAAAGCCTCGATCATCTGCAGGCCGCGCTGGCGAATCACCCCAATTTTCCCTGCGAAATCGTGGCGTTTCCGCAGCATGGATTGCTGCATTCTCAGGTCGATGGCCTGATGCGCGAAGCGATGCAGCGCGGCGTTCAGTATGTCGGCGGCCTCGATCCCACTAATGTGGATGGCGCAATGGAAAAGTCACTGGATGCGATGTTCCTGATAGCACTCGACTATCAGCGCGGCGTCGATATTCACCTGCATGAAACGTCCGCGGCCGGCGTGGCCGCGATTCAGTACATGATCGATACCGTGGCCCGCAACCCGGCGCTGAAGGGCAAAGTAACGCTGAGCCACGGTTTTGCGCTGGCCACGCTGGAGGGCAGCGCGCTGGACAGGATGATAGAGGGGCTGGCTGAGCAGCAGTTCAGCGTCGCCTCGACTTTGCCGATCGGTAAACTCACCATGCCGATTCCGCAGTTACAGGCGGCTGGCATTCACGTCATGACCGGGACCGACAGCGTGATCGATCACTGGTCGCCGTTTGGCACCGGCAGCATGCTGGAGAAAGCGAATCTGTACGCGCAGCTTTATCGGGGATCGGATGAGTTTTCGCTGTCACGGGCGCTGTCCATTGCCACCGCTAATCAACTGCCATTGTCAGCGACCGGCGAGCGTCAGTGGCCGAAATCGGGTGATGAAGCCAGCATGATGCTGGTTGCAGCGAGCTGTTCTGCTGAAGCGGTGGCCCGCATTTCACCGGTAGTGGCGACCTTTTCGCGCGGCAAGCCGGTCTTTGCGCTGGCCTCTGCCTGAAACAACAGAGCCTCCGAATCGGAGGCTCTGCATTTACCTGAATGGACCAAACCGTCAGGCGGTTTTAGCCCATTTATCATTCGACATTAATTCCATTGCCAGCGCATATAAGCGACGATCTTCCTGATCACAGGGCTCATCTTCCGCATAACAGCCGATCATTGAAGCGATCTTATCGGCTGATAAGCTCTCTCCATGAACGTGCAGTGTCAGTACGGCGCGGCCTACTATTTTAAGCACATTCTCATGTGGTCCCTGGATGCTATTACTCAATGAAAATACCCTCTACCGGTCGTTGTACCAGGAATATGGCGCGCTAAATATAAAGCAATTAGCGCCAGATTTTTATCGGCATTAAGGGTGATATTTTTTAATGATTAATTCTTTTACTGGAGTCACTATTAAGGAGTTATCTGATTAACAATGAAATAAAGTTTTAAAAACGGTGAGTTATAAACTAATAACTGGCCTTGATGGATAACCGTAACGGCAGGTCGTTCTTTCACCAGCGATAAAGGATTAAAAAAAACCACCAATTTCAGCCCCACTTCGGCTAATTTTTAGTCGTTCCGCCATAAATTGTTTCATACTGCTAACCTCAAGGTTCCCGTTGCCGTCAGCCCGGCTTTCTGCCAGACTTGCGCGCGCAATACTGCCCTTCACTATTAGCCTCAGAGGCCGCGCCCGTGACCGCTTTTTCTACCCTCAATACCCTTCCCGACAGCCAGCTCGATAACCTGCGCGAGATGGGCTATACCAGCATGACGCCGGTTCAGGCCGCCACGCTGCCCGCCATTTTGCAGGGTCGTGACGTGCGCGCGCAGGCAAAAACCGGCAGCGGAAAAACCGCCGCCTTTGGTATTGGCTTACTGCACCATATCGACAGCGCCCGGTTTCAGACCCAGGCGCTGATTCTCTGCCCGACCCGTGAACTGGCGGATCAGGTCGGCAACGTGCTGCGTCAGCTGGCACGCTTCACCCGTAACATTAAAGTTCTGACCCTGTGTGGCGGCCAGCCGATGAGCGCCCAGCGTGATTCGCTGGTGCATCCGCCGCATATTGTGGTCGGTACGCCGGGTCGTATTCTGGACCACATCAAGCGTGAAAACCTGAAGCTGGAACAGCTGCGTACGCTGGTGCTGGATGAAGCTGACCGGATGCTGGAGATGGGTTTCCGCGACGACATGGAAACCATTATTGAGGCGACGCCAGCGTCACGCCAGACGCTGCTGTTTTCCGCCACCTGGCCCGAGGGCATTGCCGCCATCAGCAGCCGCTTCCAGCGCGATGCGCTGAGCGTGGTGACGGAAGAAGTCAGCGAACTGCCGTCGATTGAACAGCAGTTCATTGAGGCCAGCCACGGCGAAAAATTAGCGCTGCTGATCGCCCTGCTGAGCGAGCGCCAGCCCGCCTCATGCGTCGTCTTCTGTAACACCCGTCGTGAATGCGATGAGATTGCTGCAGCGCTGAACGCGCGTGATATCAGCGCCCTGCCGCTGCATGGCGATCTTGAGCAGCGCGATCGTGAGCGGGTGCTGATCCGCTTCGCCAACGGCAGCGGCCGGGTACTGGTCGCTACCGACGTGGCCGCCCGTGGTCTCGACATCAAATCGCTGGCGATGGTGGTGAACTATCAGCTGGCCTGGGACCCGGAAGTGCATCTGCACCGCATTGGCCGTACCGCCCGCGCCGGCGAGCACGGCGTCGCGGTCAGCCTGGTTGCGGCCGATGAGATGGCACGCGCCCATGCGCTGGAAGATTTCCTGCAGCAGAAACTGCCGTGGATCGCCGCCAGCACCCTGAAAAAGGGCAACAGCAAACCCTTGCCTGCCGCGATGATGACCCTGTGCATTGATGGTGGCCGCAAAGCCAAGATCCGTCCGGGGGATATCCTCGGCGCACTGACCGGTGAAGCGGGCTATCGCGCTGAGCAGATCGGTAAGATTGTGCTGACGCCGACTCACGCCTACGTCGCGATTGATGCCGCGCAGGCGAAAGGCGCACTGGTGAAGCTGAAGCAGGGGAAAATCAAAGGCAAAACCTGCCGGGCGATTCTGCTGAAGGATTAATATTCAGGGCGAGGCTGACGCCTCGCCCGGTTTATTATGGCTCGTCAATCTGCGTGACGTGCAGCGTGGTTTTGTCCCCTTTACCCTGCACCTTGCCGCTGACGCGTACTTTGTCCTCAGCGCTGTAGGTTTTACCATCAAAGGTTTTCTTCGGCGCAATGATCGGTAATGTGCCGGTATTATCGCGGAACTGATAGGTATCACCCTGCTGTTTCTTTACGATATAACCTTCCAGCGTCACGTATCCGCCCTGACGGAAATCGCGAATCTGGTTGATATGAGTCTGCCCGGTATCTTCCGATCCCTTATAGCCTGCATCCTCTTTGTGCTGCGGCGGCGGTGCTTCACCCGCTTTGTATCCCCCCTCTTCGGCATACACGCCAGCACTCATTACCACCAACAGCGACGCTAAAATTACTTTTTTCATTTCACACTCCTGTATTGGAAAGGTGTCCATGTCGAACCTTCACCGATAAGCCTGGCACAATAATTGGCGTCCGTTTTATTTCACCCTTCTGTTCTCACCTTTTTCCTTTTGCTGCCGATAACCTGTTCACACCCTATTTCACCAGCTGCGTTAATGCAGAGGCAACGATGGATAATTTTCAAAAAGAGATTGATGAGAGAGCAAACCTCGCGTTATCGAACAAATTTGAACTGCTGCTGTTTCGCTTAGGCTCCGACCAGTTGAAAGGCAAGTCAGAACTGTTTGGCATTAACGTCTTCAAGCTGCGTGAAATTGTGCCGATGCCCGCCATCACCAAAGCCGCCGGGATGCGTTCACCGCTGCTGGGTATGGCCAGCATTCGCGGTCAGTTCATTCCGGTTATCGATCTGCCGGCGGTTGCCGGCTGCGTGCCGGAGACCGGCCTGAATCTGCTGCTGGTCACCGAGTATGCGCGTAACACGCAGGCCTTCGCGGTGGAGTCGGTGGAAAACATCGTGCGCCTCGACTGGAGCCAGGTACATACCGCAGAAGCCGGTATCGGTGGTCGCAACATCACCAGCATTGCCTGTCTCGACAGTGACAAACAGAGTAACGATCTGGCGATGGTGCTGGATGTTGAACAGATTCTGTATGACATCATTCCTTCTGTTCGCGGTGTGGAACCGGAAGCAACCAAAGCGCGTGAATTTAACTATCGCCCTGGCGCCGTCGCCATTGTGGCGGAAGATTCCAAAGTGGCGCGTCAGCTGCTGGAACAGGGCCTGAAGAGCATGGGCATCCCGTCGCTGATGTTCAATACCGGCCTGGAAGCATGGGAAAAGCTCAAGCTGATGAGTCAGGAAGCGCAGGCAGCGGGCGAGTCGATTCACGACAAAATTGCCTTTGTGCTGACCGACCTGGAAATGCCAGAGATGGATGGCTTCACCCTGACCCGCAACATTAAGCGTGACGAAGTACTGAAGCGTCTGCCGGTGGTGATCCACTCTTCACTATCAGGCAGCGCCAATGAAGACCACGTGCGCAAAGTGGGTGCCGACGGATATGTCGCTAAATTCGAATTAAACGAACTCTCTGATGTGATTTTTAACGTTCTCGAAGCAGCCCGCTAAGCAAAAGGCAGATTGAGGCGTTTCAGCATCGGTCTGCCGCTCTGGTCTGTTTCGTACTGCGTCTTTACTCTTTAGCCAGGAATTTACCCATGCACAGCGAAACCTTACCTGTTACCTCCCGTCAAAACGTGCTGCGTGGCCGTTTACGTCAGCTTGCCTGGATCAGCGCAGTGACCCTTAGCATTCTGTTCTGGGTCGGCCTCTATTTTTTAGTTTTCTAATCTTTCATCTCCCTGACGGTTCAGGCTGCCAGTGTCATGGCTGTCAGCCCAGCCGATCCCATCCGGCTTTCCTCTTTTATCGGGACGGTTTTGTTAAACACGATTAATCCAGGCGATTAATGGTGCGCTTTTCCCTGCCTGTTACTTCAAAAAAATTAAAGGTAAAGCTTAACGCTCCGATAACAGTGTGCGCGGGATCACCTTTTTTTCGGCGCCACGACGCCGGGCACAGCAGTGGAATCGCGCACAGCAGCAAGGAATCTGATTGCTGATAACAGAGTGATAAATAATAAAACGGGGAAAAGAACATGGTCAGTATCAGGAATATGAAGGTGGGTATGCGGCTCGGCGCAGCCTTCGGTATTGTTGTGACGTTACTGATAGTTATTGGTGTGACATCCATAACCAAAATTAACAGCATTAACACCGCCATTGCCTCGATCGTTGACGATCGGTACGTAAAAGTGCGACTGGCATTTGATGTGCGCGATGGTGTCAACGATCAGATCAAATACCTGCGCGGCATCGTGATCGACACCAACCGTCCGGAAATGAACGTGAAACGTTATGGTCAGCTGGATGAAGCCACTCAGCGGACTAACGCCGCGATGAAAAAGATCGCTGATATTCAGGTTACCGCGGTCGGTAAGAAAAAAATTGCCGGTTTGCTGGCTTCTGCTGAAGCGTTTGAAAAGGTTAAAGCGGAGTTGATCACGCTGGTGAAAAGCGGCAATTTCGATGCGGCCAGCGCTTATGTGCTGAAATCGATGACCGCGACCCAGAACAAATTCCTTGATGATGCTGTCGCTTTTGCCAATTCTCAGGATTCTCAGCTGCGCGGTGAAGGTCAGAGCATTGTGGCGAATGGTGAGTCGGCTATCACCATCACGCTGATTTTCTCTGCGCTGGCGATTCTGGCCTCCATCATGCTGGGTATTTTCCTGACGCGTTCGATCGTGCGCCCGCTGGTGGCCGCGGTGGATGTGGCCGAACGCGTTGCTGCTGGCGATCTGAGCTCAAAAATTCAGGTGACGTCACGCGACGAAACCGGCGTGCTGATGCAGGCGCTGCAACGGATGAACGATAACCTGCTCTCCATCGTGACCGAAGTGCGTACCGGTTCCGATACCATTGCGGTGGCATCAAACCAGATCTCCAGCGGCAACCTGGATCTCTCGACCCGCACCGAGCAGCAGGCCAGTTCGCTGGAAGAGACCGCATCTGCGATGGAGCAGATGACTTCAACCGTGAAGCACAACGCCGATAACGCCCGTGAAGCTAATCAGCTGGTGGCGAGTACCTCCAGCGTCGCGCGCGAAGGTGGCGTGGTGATGGAGCAGGTGATCGAGAAGATGGAGGCCATTGCCCTGTCGTCGAAGAAAATTGTCGATATTATCAGCGTAATCGATTCCATCGCCTTCCAGACCAACATTCTGTCACTCAACGCTGCCGTCGAAGCAGCGCGTGCCGGTGAACAGGGACGGGGTTTTGCGGTAGTTGCCTCTGAAGTGCGCAATCTGGCGCAGCGTTCGGCCTCTGCCGCCAAAGAGATCAAAGTGCTGATTGAAGATTCAGTGGCGAAAGTGGATGAAGGCAGCAAACTGGTGACTCACGCTGGCTCAACTATCGGCGAAGTGGTCAACAGCGTACAGAGCGTGGCAAACATCATGAGTGAAATCACCATCGCCAGCAGCGAGCAGAGCAGCGGCATCAGTGAGATCAACATGGCGATTACCCAGATGGAAGCGGTGACGCAGCAAAATGCCGCGCTGGTGCAGGAAGCGTCCGCGGCCTCACAGGCGTTGCAGGATCAGGCTGAGCGGATGGCGCAGGCGATGAGCGTGTTTAAAGTTGGACAGCTCTCGCTGAATGCTGCGCACACAGCGTGATAGTCGGTTTCTGATCACTATCCAGCGGCCTGCTTCGGCGGGCCGTGACGATGTTATCCCGCCGCGTTGTGGCCGGATGAGTGCCTGAACTGGCGTTAATATCGGTGGCATTGAGAAACGATGACGTCAGGGCTTTCGCCAGCAACCCGCGGAGCCATGAGTAAGAAACGGAATAGCGGGAACATCAGAGGAAGAAGAAGCAGAAGCAGAAGCAGAAGCAGAAGCAGAAGCAGAAGCAGAAGCAGAAGCAGAAGCAGAAGCAGAATGACAGAAACAAAAAAGGCTGCCAGTGGCAGCCTTTCATTACAGTCAATGCAACAACGCTATAAAGCTCAGTTAGCCTTAAATCAGAAAGCGCGAGGCTGGTTCTGAAGTGCAATCCTCGCCGCGTTCACCTGAACAACGACAGATTTGCAGAAAATGCATTTCGCTCCATGCGGATTGGCTCTTGTAACATCAAAGTGTGATGTACGAAACTGTGAGCCATTACAGTGAGGACATTTAAATGTAATTTTCAGTCCTTAGAGACCAACAACGTTCGCAGCAGCTGGGCCTTTGGCGCCATTTTCTACTGTAAACTCAACTTGTTGACCTTCATCTAATGAACGGAAATCAGTGCCCTGGATTGCAGAGAAATGTACGAATACATCTTTGCTGCCGTCCTGAGGAGAGATGAAACCGAAGCCTTTCTCTGCGTTAAACCACTTAACGGTACCGCGAATTTTGTTAGACATGCTTAAATCCTTAATATATCGAGCCTTCCGGCATAATGGCCTGAGAACAGATTTTAATCAGAACGTAAGAGAAGACTCAAAAAGAAGGGATGTCTCGCGACAAACTTAGAGATGAGAACTGCTTTGGATACTTACTTTGATAGTGTCTGTTAATCAAACCGACGATTCATTAGGCCACACTTCGCCGGGTGACGCAAGCAGCAATTCAAATTAATCGTCAGTAACCCTTAATTGAATCGCCGCCAGCGTGGTCGCAACGGGCCCGCAGGCGCCTCAGTGTGAAGCGCCACCATTCAATCGGTTAAACAGAATGCTGCGCATCTCTGCAGAATCGGTCGGATTAAAGTTCATCCAGCTGAGCGTCTGGCGGTCGCTTTTCATATCGTACTCAGAGAAGAGACCATGAATCGCCCCGTTATCAGGTGAATAAAGGATGGCGATAGATTGCACCGGGCAGTGATGAGGCTTACAACCGGAAAGAACCTGATACTTCACGCCTTTAATCACGACCTCATCGGCCGGAAAGCTGGTCCCGCCATTTCTGACCCATGCGGGCAACCTGTAGCGCTCAACCAGCCTGTTATAAGCCGCCCCACTCTCTTTAGCCTGTATAAAATCAAACAGGTAAGGCTTGTCAGCTGCATTCGCAAGAAATGTCCCCATCGTCAGGGCAGCAGCCAGCAGAATTTTTTTCATCTCCGTTTCCTCGTTCAGGATGCTTCAGACGTCGGGCGAAGGTCGTCCGGTACATCACTGCATCACTCCATTAGCGCCACGGGCTGAGAGCCAGCTCGGCCGGTCAGGCTGAATATATCATCTGGCTGCAATTTTTATGGCCTCCTTAATAGAAGCAGGAGAACGGCTGTTGACGATCGATTGTAGGGGATAAAAGTGAAGATACGGCTGGAAGGTAACTGACTGATATAACTGGTGCCGGTAAGAGGAGTCGAACCTCCGACCTTCGCATTACGAATGCGCTGCTCTACCAACTGAGCTATAACGGCAAACGGGTGGGATTAGCGGGGAAATACCTTAGAAAAAAAGCGGAAATGCGTCAAGAGAGCGGCCATTCAACTGCGGATTTTCGCACCACCTCATGCCAGAATGAGACCGCGGTGGGCGAGTTTCAGACAAAAAAGGGCGAGGCCGCCGCCTCGCCCAAAAAGTGCCGATCATCAATCGTAGTAAGGAACCTTACGGTCAACGCCGTTGATATTGATCAGCACAAACCCGGTTGGTGCCGTTTTGTTCGCCGGGGTTCCCGCCGCCGTGGCGAGCGTCACCACCCCTTTTTCATTGGCACCAATACCCGCCAGTCCGTTATGCATACCAAAGCGTGCCGCCGGTTTCAGCGTCCCGACTTTAGTGATATCGGTGACCATCGACATATCGGACTGGAACAGCGAACAGGAACCGGTATCGAAGCGGGTCGGCCCGGTGGTTTTGAGGTTGAACATGGTTTCGCCACTGTTGGCCCGCAGCTTAACCCAGACCACCGCATAGGTGGTGCCGACCCGGTTGTAACGGATATCCATCACCGACGGCTGGCCCATGTGATAGGCATCCGCCCACACCGTCTCCAGTCGCTGCAGATTAATCAGCGTTCTGCCGGTTCCCGGCAGGTTTACCGGCGATCCCGCCGTGCCGGAGGGCGTCGTGGTATCCGCTTTCCCGATCAGTTCCATAACCCACGCCTGATTAGGTGCCGGGAAATAGAGCTGCCCCAGCCGATACCAGTTATCAGTATCGGTATTGTTCACCACCTTATATCCGCTGAAATAGCCGACACGCAGCGAACCGGTTAAATAGCTGCCGTGGTTTTCATCACGACGATAACCATATTCAAAGGTCGACAGCCATTTACCGGCGGCCAGGTCATTACTGATTTTCGCCCCGGCCTGCAGATTGATCTGACGCATGATGACGCGGGCATTGTTGAGATTGAGCGGCGTACCGCAATCTTCAATGTTCAGCGTATCGATGGTCCAGCCGCCATCCGACAGATCGCCTGGATTACGGGTATGCTCAATCCAGACGTTACGCAGGATGCCCTGGGTCATACGCGGCATATAGAGCGTGGCGTCGCCATAACCCGACTGGAAGTTGGCATTGCTTAACTCAATAGCGGTGGAGTGATCCCAGACGCCATTCGGCGAGTTAGACCAGCCAACATCAAACACCCGTGAGAAGGTGCTGGTGGTGTAGATCTGGTCGAACTTGCTGTCGAGCGTATCCTGCAGTTTAAATACCGTGCCGCCAGTGCTTTGCGCCCGGAAGCAGCTGATATTGACGGTTTGCCCTTCGATACAGGTATTTTCGAAGAATGGCTGATTGTTGCTGCACTGCTCGGGTAAAATGGTGACTTTGGCAGTGGTATCGGCGCTGGCCTGCCCGTTCCAGACGATCCCTTTGATCGCGGTACGGCGGGCCTTTACTTTAAACACGGTATTGGCGCTTTTATCGGAAACAATGGTGGTGCGCGGCAGCGAGCCCAGCTCCAGATCGTCGCCTAACAGGCCAAAGAACGGGATTTCCGTGTCGCTGAGATCGATGGGTGAAATCAGGAAGCGGCCACCGGGAAAACGTACCGGCAATGCTTTGACGTAGGTGTTGTAGGTCTGGGTCCACGCCAGCATCCGCTTAAACGCGTCGGTATCATCGGTGACGCCATCCCCTTTCGCGCCAAAGTGCAGAATATTCACTTCAGTGGGATCGTTAATGGTGCGTTTCCAGTAAAAACCGTTGCCAATCGCCACCGTACCGCCATCATCCTTCAGGACGGTGGTGCTGAGAAAGCCGACAAAATCCGCGCCGCCACGAAAACTGGAATCTTTATCGTAATAGCGTTTCAGAATCGCAACTTCACCTGATTTTGACGGGACTGTGGTGCGCAGTTCAGCAAAAGAGTTAACTTCGATCATAGAATCCTCCTCAGGATTACTTAGATAAAACACTGATTATCAGCAGGTTACTTAGCAGTGGCCGGATGGCCGCAGAGGGTGTCCCACATGTCGTTGTGGGTGTTGATAGCGCGCACGGTGCGAACGTCCATCTTTTGTGCGTCATCGCCGTAGGTATAAAGAGGGGAAAACAGCACGCAGGCTGAATCGGTTATCGCTACCGGCTCAGGGTTTGTGGTATTTCGACTGCTGCAGCTTGTCGCGAGCAGCAGCGTCATCAAGGTTGTGATTGTCAGTCGCCACACGGTTGGCCTCCTCACGGTTACGTTGTTGTTGCTGCGCGACCGCTTCGACGCGGGACGCCTGTTGTTGCGCGTTATCGACGTCAGAACGGGCTTTTTGCTGCACTTTGCCGATTTTCTTTCCGCCAAAATAACTGGCGCCCAGTGCCGCAATCACCGCAGCCAGCGCCGCGATCCAGTGCCAGCCGCCGCCGAGTAAAGTGGTTAACAGGGTCATGATTTGGTTACCTCCGCCTGCTGCTTCTCATTCAGCAGGTTTTTCTGACGAACAAACTGGGCAATGACCCCCATCGCCACCATGAAGGCGCCGACCAGTCCGAGGTAGTTGTGCGGCAGTATCGATTTGACGTCTTCCGGCAGCACGTTCCAGGCATCCACCGCCGCTGAGGGAAAGGATTGCGCCCAGGCGCTGAGCATTGATCCCAGCGACGCAAGCCAGACTGACCAGGTTTTGAATAACAGACGGGCATGGGAGACAAACTGCAGCGTGGTAAAGCGCTGAAGCAGCAGGAGAATAATGATCGCCGTCAGCACGGCGATGAGAAACATGAGCCATCTCATAGCAGCCCCCGATAAACGGCATAGGTGCCGCTGCGCATGACTTCGGCATGACGTCTGGCCCGGCCCGGCGTCTGACGCGCCCACAGGCTGTTCATCATGGCGTCAGCCGCCTCGTTGAAATTTTCACTGGTGATGGCGCTGAGCATGTTTCTGAACTGCAAGACGCCATCGACGCCCAGCTGATAAGCCATGCTCAGCAGCACATCGGTGCGGGCGTCATTACATTTCGCCAGCGCATTGCGCAGCAGCTCGCGGCTCTGCATCTCCTGCACCTTGCCTTCCACGATGCACTGCTTCCAGACATCTCCGACGCGTCGCGGCACCCGAAACGCATAGTTACTCAGCGAAGCCCCTTTCGGGCCGATGCGGATGCCGCCCGCGACGGTCGGGAAGCCCAGCGTGTCGAGATAAGGCACGTCGGCATACCCCTCTTCAAAGTTCAGCATTGCAATGATCTGGCTCATAACGATTCCTCAATGACGGGTCAGAGCGACTCAGCCCTGTGAAAAAAATACATAACGCCCGCTGATCAATGCCCACCACCACGCCCGCCGCAGAGAGGGATAACCCTGCAGCAAAACTGAACAGTAATTAACCGGATTGCGGCCAGTTAAAAATGGAGGTGACAGACGGAGAACGGAGGGTAAAACGGGGGATTTCTGACGCTATTCAGCGCACTGCGTAGAGATGCACATGCGGCAGACAGCAGTTGTCGAAACTGGGCGTTTCCTGATTTTTAGCGCGTGGCGCGGTGATAGCGCGATCCACGCGCGGAGTGACCTGACGCTGGCAGATTTGTTCCGCTCGCCGCAGGGTGGGTGTTTCCGGTGGGAAGTTCAGGGCCTGGTCAATGCTCTGTTTCAGGCTGCTGAGAGGTTGGCGCCGCCGATGGCGACGAGTACGTGCGTTGCCCATAAAAACGCTTTTGCCATAGTGAATTATCGCCATAACTCCTCCTGTGAATGAGTCTTTGGCGATGGGGTGGCAGGCGCGAGCTTTCGGCGAACCGAACGGGCCCGAATGTCGCGATTCACGCTCACACACTCACCGCCCGGCTGCGTGAGCAGCCAGGTGGAAAGTAGGCGAAGGGGAATAAACGGCATCTGACGACGCTGCATTTTGCGCATCCACCCCATCCCAAAGTTCACTGACTTTTGGGTGGTTTGATTCGCGCTTGTGCAGCGCCTCAATTGTTTAAGAGCGGCTCATCCCTGAAAGAACTGCTTCGTTCATCCATGTTCAAATTATTAACAGGTTCTTATGCTTTATCAAACACTGTTGGTTAATTTTTTATTTACCGCTGGTTAAATTTTTGAATTTATGTCGATTATTTTTTTGCAGGCAATCGGATCCGGACCGCTGACAACGGGCTTAGCCGAGGATCTGATAGTCTCGCGCCTGGCTCATGATGACTTTGGCGAGTACCTTGAGGCTGGCCACGTCATCGTGGTTGAGATACCAGGTTTCGTAGCGCTTATTGTCTGATATAACAGCTATTTTCTTATGCTGAAGCTGCAGGCGTTTCAGGTAGAGCTGCTCGTCCAGCGTGAAAATGTAGATGCCGTCACCGTCAAACATCCGCACGCTGATGTCGACAAACAGCTGATCGCGTGGCGCGAAGGTGTCCGCCATCGAATCGCTGTTGATGGCAATTAAGCGGATATTTTCTGCCGGGCGGCCATTGAACAGCACCCGCGCCTCATCCTGACCATATTCGATCGCGTGGATGGTTTCGACAAACTCATCGCGCGCAGGCACGCCTGCCGCGCTTTTCTGGCCGATATCGAGGCTATCAACGCGAAACACGTTTTTATGGCTGGTCAGCGCACTGAACGTCACCGGTTCAGCCGGATGATCCATACCGTACTGCAACCACTCGACCCGGACGCCCAGCAGCTGGCTGAGGGCCAGCAGGTTACCTCCATCGGGCACTGACTGGGCGTTAAACCACTTCCACACCCCCGGCGTTGAAATCTTACAGCCTTGCTGTTGCAGGGCCTTAGCAACCTGTTTGTTTCGTCCATGTCCGACAATGCCGGCACTCTCACAGGCCGCGATCAGCCTGGCGGTGAAAGCTTGTCTTGTACTTTCTTTTTTAACCATTAGTTAATAATCAGCCATAGAGGAGGTACTGGATGTTATTTTCATTATTGCTACCAGTTCATTTTATATTACCGTCCGTTTACTACCTAACCGCTTTATCAAGCATTTCTAATTATCATTATCCTCTGCCGTTTGCGCCTGAACAAAAAATATTGCCTCAGGCCGCGTATAGCACCGGCTTTCAGGAATCTTCCGTAAGGAATTGCGTGAAATTCAGTCAGCTTTTTCCGCTGAAGCGACCCGACAGCGGCAGAAAATTATCTTACAGGCGAGAAACTCTAACTTTGAATGGACCGGAATTGACCGATAAAAAAAACGGGAGTCTGTAAAAAGACTCCCGTTTTGTTAAAGAAAAGAGGGGGATTATGCCCGCAGGGTGTCGTCGCCCCAGGCAATCCATTTGTAGGTGGTCAGCGCCTCTAATCCCATCGGGCCACGCGCGTGCAGCTTCTGGGTACTGACGGCAACTTCCGCTCCCAGCCCAAACTGTCCGCCATCAGTAAAGCGGGTGCTGGCGTTAACGTAGACCGCTGAAGAATCCACCTGACGAACAAAGCGGGTAGCATTGCGGGTGCTGCGGGTCAGAATGGCATCGGAATGCTGAGTGCCGTGTGTGCGGATGTGATCGATCGCCTCATCCATATTCGCCACCCGCTTCACATTGAGATTCAGCGACAGCCATTCATCATCATACTGAGACGGATTAACCGGTTTAACCTGCGCCGGCCCCGGTTGCAGCTGCGCCAGCACGTTGCTGTCAGCGTGCAGCACAATATTTTCCTGCGCCATGCGAGCGCTGAAGGCGGGCAGAAAACGGTCGGCAATCGCCTGATCCACCAGCAAGGTCTCCAGCGAATTACAGGCGCTGGGACGCTGTTTCTTGGCGTTTACAATCACCTCAAGCGCCGGTTCGATCTCCATGGTTTCATCGATGTAGATGTGGCAGACGCCGATGCCGCCGGTGATCACCGGAATGGTGGAGTTTTCACGACACAGCTTGTGCAGCGCCGCGCCGCCGCGCGGGATCAGCATATCAACGTAACGATCCAGCCTGAGCAGCTGATTCACCAGTTCACGATCGGGATTTTCAATCGCCTGGATAATCGCCGCCGGCAAGCCGTGCTGCTGCAGGGCGTTCTGGATAACGCGCACCGTGGCGGCGTTGGTGCGCCACGTCTCTTTCCCGCCGCGCAAAATCGCCGCGTTGCCGGTTTTCAGGCACAGGCTGGCGACATCCACCGTCACATTGGGGCGCGCTTCATAAATCACCGCCACTACGCCGAGCGGCACACGGCGGCGCTCGATACGCAGCCCGCTGTCGAGCAGACCGCCATCAATCAGCTGCCCGACCGGATCGGCCAGCTGACAGACCTGACGGACGTCGCTGGCGATGCCGCTCAGCCGCTGCGGATTCAGCGTCAGCCGATCTAACAGGGCTGCGCTCATGCCGTTCTGGCGCGCATCGGCTAAATCCAGTTCATTAGCGGCCAGGATATCGGCACTTTCGTTTTCCAGACGATCGGCAATGGTCATCAGGACCTGGTTTTTCTCTGCGGTCGACAGATCGGCCACGCGATAGGCTGCTGCGCGGGCCGCTTTTCCCATCTCTTCAAGCATTGTTTGCTCCTTAACTGACGATCATGTCGTCGCGGTGAACCGCCACCGGGCCATATTCATAGCCGAGGATTTCACTGATCTGCTGACTGTGGTGTCCGGCAATCATCCGCATGGCGTCGCTGTTATAGCGCGATACGCCGTGGGCGATATCCCGTCCCTGCAGGCTGCGAATGCGGATCACTTCACCGCGGGAAAAATTACCCTGGATAGCGCGGATGCCTTTCGGCAGCAGCGAACTGCCCCGTTCGATAATCGCCGCCAGCGCGCCGTCATCCACCGTCAGTTCACCGGCAGGCGGTGCACCAAAAATCCAGCGTTTGCGGTTTTCCAGCGGCGACTGCTGAGCGTGAAACAGCGTCCCTACCGGCTTGCCATCAATCACATCACCGATCACGCCGCTGCGGCTGCCTGAAGCGATGATCACATCGATACCGGCACGACAGGCGACATCCGCCGCCTGCAGCTTGGTCGACATTCCACCGGTGCCCAGTCCCGAAACGCTGCCGCCTGCTAATGAGCGTAACGCATCGTCAATCACATGCACGTCGCTGATCAGCTCAGCGTCGGGATTACTGCGCGGATCGGCGGTAAACAGGCCCTGCTGATCGGTCAGCAGCAGCAGTTTGTCCGCGCCGCCGAGCATTGCCGCCAGCGCCGACAGGTTGTCATTGTCGCCCACCTTAATCTCGGCGGTTGCCACCGCATCGTTCTCATTGATCACCGGCACAATGTGGTTATCGAGCAGTGCGCGCAGCGTGTCGCGGGCATTCAGAAAACGCTCGCGATCTTCCATGTCGGCGCGGGTCAGTAACATCTGACCGATGTGAATGCCATAGATGGAGAATAACTGCTCCCACAGCTGGATCAGACGGCTCTGCCCCACCGCAGCCAGCAGCTGCTTTGAGGCGATGGTCGGCGGCAGTTCGGGGTAACCCAGATGTTCGCGTCCGGCCGCCATCGCGCCGGAGGTGACGATCACAATGCGGTGGCCTGCAGCATGCTGCTGAGCACACTGACGAACCAGCTCCACCATGTGCGCCCGATTCAGCCGGCGTGACCCGCCGGTGAGAACGCTGGTACCCAATTTGACCACTAAGGTCTGACTGCCACTCATATTTCCTGCCGTAGTGAAAAATTTTTACGAAAGGACGTTTTAACAGGAGTCGATAAGGAAGCCAACAGCCAGCGGGGGAAAAGCACGATTTTACGCGGACAAGGGCGTAGACCAAAAGTTCACGGTTAACAAGAAATCACGAAAAGTGTCATAAAAAGTTCATCGCCGACCGGTAAAAAGTCGGTGTTTTACAAAAACTTTCACAACTTTTTGACGTACACATTGGGATTGATAGCAAATGAAGAAAAGCACACTGGCAATGATCATCTCCGCTCTGGCGCTGGCGTCTACCGCACAGGCTGCCGAAGTCTATAACAAAGATGGCAACAAACTGGACTTTTACGGCAAAGTGAAAGCTGAACATTACTTCAGCGATAATGCCGGCTCAGATGGCGACAAATCCTACGTGCGTATCGGCTTCAAAGGCCAGACGCAGATCAACGACCTGATGACCGGTTACGGTCAGTGGGAATATCAGTACAACGTCAACAACTCCGAAGGCAGCGATGCCAACAACGGTAACAAAACCCGCCTCGGTTTTGCCGGTCTGAAATTCTCACAGTATGGATCTGTCGACTACGGCCGTAACTATGGCGTGCTGTATGACGTTGAATCCTGGACCGACGTGTTCCCGGAGTTTGGTGGTGACGGCACCGCGCGTTCTGATAACTTTATGACCCAGCGCGCCACCGGCGTAGCGACGTACCGCAACAACAATTTCTTCGGTCTGGTGGATGGTCTGAAATTTGCACTGCAGTATCAGGGCAAAAATGACGCCAGCAGCGCCAACAGCCGTACCGACATCAACCGCCAGAACGGCGATGGTTACGGTGCGTCACTCGGCTATGCTCTGGGCGATAGCGGCGTGAGTCTGATGAGTGCCATTACCTCCTCTGACCGCACCAACCAGCAGCAGGCGCGTGCCTATGGCGGCGGTGACCGTGCAGATTCATGGGGCGCAGGCGTGAAGTATGATGCCAACAGCGTTTACCTGGCGGCTATCTATACCGACACCCGCAACATGACGCCAATCAGCGGCACCAACCGCAACACCGGTGCTGCCGTAGCCGGTGCCGCCAACAAAGCCCAGAACATCGAGCTGGTGGCGCAGTATCAGTTTGATTTCGGCCTGCGTCCGTCTATCGGCTATGTCCAGACCAAAGGCAAAGACATCGAGAACGGCATCGGCGATGCGGATCTGGTGAAATATATCGATGTGGGTGCCACCTACTACTTCAACAAAAACATGTCCGCTTTTGTGGATTACAAAATCAACCAGCTGGATGACGATAACGCCCTGTCAATCAACAACGATGACGTGGTTGCCGTGGGTATGACTTACCAGTTCTGATATCTGTCGCACCCGCGCCGTCCCTGTTGATTGCTGTGGCGGACGCGGGTACGCAGTGCGTTACCCTTAATCTGAATGTGTCTGCATAAAAAAAGGGGCGAGTGTTTAACTCGCCCCTTTTCTGTTATTAAACCCGCCGATCAGGCACTGAGCTTAACCGGTTTCTCATCGAAATCGCTGGCCGGAATCAGCCCAAGCTCAAATTCCTGCAGCATCGCTTTCAGGCGGGTATGGAAATTCCGTAAGGTTTCTTCCACGCGCGCCGTGTTCTCTTTGCCTTTTACGGTTGCCACCGACCAGTCGCCCTCTTTATCGAACAGACCGATATGGTAGACGTAGGTAAAGTGATCGGCCTGCGCTTCCAGCTCCATCCACCAGCCCCAGAACTCACGCAGTTCCGGTGCCGGTTTCACATTGACGCAGGCAGCCAGGCAGTCGAAAAAGAAACGGGTTTCACCACATTTCCCATCGCGAATATACGGCCCCAGCTCAGTGAAGCGCTTAAGCAGGCGACTGCGGGGATGACCACTCGGTAACGTCATGCTAATTCTCCATAGGTTTTGACCGATATCGATCCTCAATCATCCGGACTGCCGCCGTCTGCTCCACGTCATGTCGCTGGCATCACAGCCTGAGGTGAGTGAAGTGCGGCACCGCAGTCGGAATAATTCAGGTAATAGTTGTAGCAAATACTGTAAATTTTGCCAGTTACCTTTTTAAACGCTTCTCCAGCCAGTCGCAAATTTCATTTAGCGCCCGGTCAAAACTGGCCATCATCGGTTTCACCGGGATCAGCAACGCTTTGCCCTCTGCCGAGGAGTTGGCAATCAGCTTGCTCTCCTCTTCCGGGCTGAACAGGTCGTTCTGCCAGTAGCCGGACAGCATCGGCGTCGGCGTGCGGCGGCCCAGCAGTCCCTGAGTTTTCAGCGAATAGCGGTTAAGTTCGGTTCGCAGGGAGCGGTCAGACGAGGAAGCCATTCCCAGCCGGCTCGCCAGCATATCCATGTACATATCCGGAATCTCATCCTGCAGCGCCGTCTGGGTCAGCAGCGCATGCACAATCGGGCCGAGACAGGCCACCGCGCGCAGCCGCTGTGATTCGAGGTAAGCCAGCCGCACCGCCACGTTAGCACCAAAGCGATAGCCAAAGGCCGCCACGCGGGTGTGATCGATCCACGGCACGGTTTCCAGCTGGCGCAGCACCTGCTGGTGCAAAAAGCTGGTGTCCTGATTCAGGGTCCACTTCACCGAGTTGCCAACGGACGGCACATCAATGGTCAGCATCGCGATACCGCGCGGCGCCAGATAGTCATGAAACAGACGATAGTGGTCACTCTGGAGTGAATCGAGCGCGCCGCAGAACAGCACGGTGGGATAAGGCGCCTCGACGCCAGCGGGCATATGCAGGAAACCGCTGACCGGGCTGCCGCCGTTGATGGCAAATGTCAGCGGCTTCAGCTCACCCGGCAGCCGCTGCGTCGCCTCTTCATAAGCGCGATTCGCCAGCGTCTGCGCCTGATCGGCCAGCTCATCGCCTTTAATATAGGGATAGGCGGCCACGCTATAGAGATGCGCCGCGTGCAGCCAGTATTCGCCCGCTTCACTGTCGTCGCTGCACTCCAGCGCTTTCTGCTGCCAGATACCCGCCTGGCGACACCATTCAAAGTTCCAGTTGCCGCCACGGAAACCGATCACCGTGTCCAGCAACGTCTCGTCGGTATGCTCTACGTTGCTGATGGCGATGCGCGCCAGCACTTCGCTGATCTCCTGCGGCGTGAGGCCGCGCCAGGTCCACATCAGCTTGTTCAGCATACGATACCAGCCGCGCTGGCTGTCGCCATCCAGGGCGGAGTGCAGCTCGGGCGTCGCGTGATGCTGGCGACGAACTAAAGAAGAGGTTTCAGGATGTTTAAAGCGGGGTTTGAACAACTCCTCGCTGAGATTTTTGCTGGACATACTCACTTCTCCTGCGGCAGAAACGGCGATGGCTAAGTCTACTGTACGCCAGCTCAGGGTGCGAGGTGCAGAAAGCACAACGCCCGGAAAACCGGGCGTTGTTTGAGGCGCATCAATCAGCTTTTAACGATTGGCGGAATGTAAACCACGCCCATGTCCCACGGCTGCTCGATCCAGGTATTCTGCGGGATGTCGACGATGTAATCATCCACCAGCTGGCGTCCGGCCGGCTTGGCAAAAATGGTGCAGAAGCGGGCTTTCGGGTACATCTCGCGGATCGCCTGTGCGGTGCCGCCGGTATCGACGAGGTCATCGATCACGATAAAGCCTTCGCCATCGCCTTCTGCGCGCTTCAGTACTTTCATTTCGCGCTGATGATCGTGGTCGTAGCTGGAGATGCAGACGGTATCGACATAGCGAATCCCCAGTTCACGCGCCAGCAGCGAAGCCGGTACCAGACCGCCGCGGCTGACCGCGATAATGCCTTTCCACTGTTCAACAGGAAGCAGGCGCTGAGCCAGTTTACGGGCATGAATCTGTAGCATGTCCCAGGTAACGACGTATTTTTCGCTCATAGAATAGGAATCCCAGCCAACCGGAGTGGCTTAAAAATGTGCAACGGGGAAAAGGTTGCGCGAGATTATAAGGAGTTGACGCGCTAAAAACCAGCACCCGCGCGTCGGTTGCGGCTTTTTAGCGCGTCTGAGTGCACACCCGACGAAAAACAGTGATATTCTCAGGCCATCTCGCCAGATTCTCTGGCGGCGATCTTTCACTGGAAACTCGCGATGTCCGGCTGGTCCGGCGCACTGACACAGGAGACTTGTCGTGTCTGAATTGTCTCAACTCTCTCCACAGCCACTGTGGGATAT
Source organism: Pantoea sp. USHLN298 (assembly GCF_037149395.1). Taxonomy (NCBI): domain Bacteria; kingdom Pseudomonadati; phylum Pseudomonadota; class Gammaproteobacteria; order Enterobacterales; family Erwiniaceae; genus Pantoea; species Pantoea sp. USHLN298. The sequence goes on along the minus strand of NZ_JBBCRO010000001.1, from coordinate 40,648 downwards.
TTTCGCTAAGATTTGCTCTATTCCTCATCCCTCTTTTCATGAAGAAGCGCTGGCGAGTTACATCGTCGGCTGGGCCAAAGAGCAAGGCTTCTGGTGTGAGCGCGATCAGGTCGGCAATATCCTGATTCGTAAACCCGCCACTGCCGGGATGGAAAACCGCAAGCCCGTTGCGCTGCAGGCGCACCTCGATATGGTGCCGCAGAAGAATAACGATACCGTACACGACTTCACCAAAGATCCGATTCAGCCGTGGATTGATGGCGAATGGGTGAAAGCGCGCGGCACCACACTGGGCGCAGACAACGGCATCGGTATGGCCTCGGCGCTGGCGGTGCTGGCTGACAGCAGCCTGACTCACGGTCCGCTGGAAGTGCTGCTGACCATGACCGAAGAAACCGGCATGGATGGGGCTTTTGGTCTGCAACCGAACTGGCTGCAGGCTGACATCCTAATCAACACCGATTCGGAAGAAGAAGGTGAGATCTACATGGGCTGCGCGGGTGGTATTGACTTCGTCACTACCCTGCCACTGACCCGTGAAGCGGTGCCTGCTGCGTTCGAGACCCTGAAGCTGACGCTGAAAGGGCTGCGCGGCGGTCACTCCGGTGCCGATATTCATATGGGCCTCGGCAACGCCAACAAACTGCTGGCGCGTTTCCTGGCGGCGCACGCTGCCGAACTGGACCTGCGTCTGCTGGCGTTCAGCGGCGGTACGCTGCGTAACGCCATTCCGCGTGAAGCCTTTGCGACCGTTGCCGTCGAGAGCCACAAGGCCGATGCGCTGAAATCTGCTGCGGCGCATTTCCTGACCGCCATCCAGAACGAGCACGGCATTAAAGAGCCGAACATCGCGCTGGTCACCGAACCGCTGGCCCATCAGGGTGAAGCATTAACCACTGACAGCCGCGATCGCTTCCTGAATCTGCTGAACAGCACGCCAAACGGTGTGATCCGTAATTCGGATGTGGCGAAAGGCGTGGTCGAAACTTCGCTGAATATCGGCGTAGTGACGATGGACGCGGATAAAGCCGAAATCAACTGCCTGATCCGCTCGCTGATCGACACCGGACGCGATTATGTGGTGCAGATGCTGACCTCGCTGGGCCAACTGGCAGGCGCGCAGACCAAAGCGAAAGGCGGCTACCCAGGCTGGCAGCCGGACGCGGACTCGCCGATCATGGCGCTGACCCGTCAGACCTATATCGCGCTGTTCGACAAAACGCCCAACATTCAGGTGATTCACGCCGGTCTGGAGTGCGGTCTGTTCAAAAAACCTTATCCGCAGATGGATATGGTGTCGATCGGTCCGACCATCACCGGTCCACACTCACCGGATGAGCAGGTGCATATTGAAAGCGTCGGCCTTTACTGGAAATTGCTGACCACCTTGCTGAATGCGGTGCCAGAAAAGTAATCTCACCGCAAAAAGTTTAACCAGGCTCCGGCCTGGTTTTTTTATGCCTGCCGTGCCGCAATAGCATAATTCACCACCCTGAACGCCCTTCCCCACCTGAAACCGCCACGCTTTCGCGCTTCGCTGGTTATAGCCACCATTATGTCCAGATGTCTGGATGGCTAAGACCGTTTCGTGCTAGCTTATGCGCTTTCGGTCGTTGCCGCGCCTGAAGCTTCAGGAAAAAATGCGGCCAGTGATTCTTCAGGAGAATGGTGACATGGCTGCGTTAAACCGCCTTGAGATGCGTAACATCTCCATCGCTTTTGGCGGGTTCGCCGCGCTCACGTCGGTCGATTTTGTCAGCGAAGGCCACTCTGTTCACGCGCTGACCGGCGCGAATGGCGCAGGCAAATCGACCCTGATGGCGATACTGTCCGGTGCGCACAGCCACTACAGCGGCGAGATCCTGCTGGACGGTGAGCCGGTCTCCATCCGCACGCCGCGTGATGCTAAACAGCTCGGTATCCATCTGGTTCAGCAGGAAGTAGACGTGGCACTGGTGCCGCAGCTCAGCGTGGCGGAAAACATTCTGCTGGATCGGCTGGCGGAGCCGGGTCACGGCTATCACTGGGGCGAGATCCGTCGCCAGGCGCGCACTCTGCTGGCACAACTGGAGGTGACGCTGGACGTTAACCGGCTGGTTGAGCGCTGCACTCTGGCTGAAAAGCAACAGATTCTGCTGGCGCGTGCGCTGTCGCATCATTGCCGCTTTCTGATTCTGGATGAGCCGACCGCCCCGCTGGATCAGCATGAGAGCGAACGGTTGTTCACCGTGGTGCGTCGCCTGCAGGCCAGCGGCATCGGCGTGATTTTTATCTCGCACCGTATTCACGAACTGAAAGCGATCTGCGATCGCCTGACGGTACTGCGCGACGGCCAGCTGATTGAGAGCGGTCCGATGGCGGCGCTGAGTGGCGAGCAGATCGTGGAAAAAATGCTTGGGCATCAGCTCACCGATATCTATCCCGCCCGGCGTGAACCGCAACCGCAACCGCTGCTGCTGGCGGTTGACGGGCTGCATGATGAACATCTGCTGCAGGATATCTCGCTGCGGCTGCACAAAGGGGAAATTCTCGGCATCGCCGGACTGGCCGGTGCCGGCAAAACCGAACTGTGTAAAGCGCTGTTTGGCGCCAGTAAAAGCCGCATCACTAAAGGCGAGCTGCACGGTCAGCCGTGGCGGCCGAAATCCCCGCACGATTCAGTCAGCCGGCGCATGGCGCTGGTGCCGGAAGAACGGCGTAAAGAAGGCATTTTTATTGATGAGTCGGTAGCGATGAACCTCAGCGTCAGTGCGGACGACAGTTTCTCACGCTGGAGCCTGTTCGGGCATCGCCAGGCGTGGCGCTGGGCAGAACAGGTGATTCAGCGGCTTCAGGTGCGCACCACCGGCCCGGCCCAGCCGCTTCGTCGCCTCTCTGGCGGTAACCAGCAGAAAGTGGCGATTGGTAAATGGCTGCGCAACAACGCCGATGTCCTGATTTTCGATGAGCCGACCAAAGGCGTCGATATCAAAGCCAAAACCGAACTCTTCACCCTGATCGACAGCCTGGCGCGCGAAGGTAAAGGCATTATCTACGCGTCAGGTGAATTTTCTGAACTGGTCGGCTTATGCGACCGGATTTGCGTGCTGTGGGATGGACGCATCGTAGCCGAACTGGCCGCGCGCGACGTTACCGAAGAGACGCTTTTGCTTTATTCCACCGGAGGAACCCCTGCGTGAGCAGCAAAGAAACCAGCCTGAATCTGCCGTCCACGTCGTGGCGTCATCAACTGTTCGATTTCCTCTATAAATGGGGCATGTTACTGACGGTGGTGATCCTGATCGCTGCCTTTGGTCTGGCCTCAGACAGTTTTCTCGAACCCAATAACATCATCAATATTCTGCGATCGATTGCGATTGTCACGGTCATCGCGGTTGGCGTATCGATTTCACTCACCGTCGGCGGCTTCGATCTGTCGGTCGGCTCAACCGCTTCGCTGGCCAACGCGCTGGTGATATCGCTGTTTGTCTGGTACGGCATGGACACCACTCAGGCGATCCTGATCACCCTGGCGCTCTGCACCCTGGTCGGGCTGTTTAACGCCTTTCTGATTGTGATCCTGCGCATCCCCGACATGCTGGCGACGCTGGCAACGCTGTTTGTGATTCAGGGCGTGGCGATGACCTACAGCTTTGGCGGCTCCATCACCGAAAACATGGTGCTGCCAGGCGGCGATATGGCGGAAGGCACCATTCCGGCAGCGTTTGGCCTGCTGGGCCAGGTGCCGACCATCGTCATTATTATGCTGGTGGTCACGGTGGTGGCGCAGCTCGCGTTGTCGCTGACCAAACATGGCCGCCGGATGTATGCGCTGGGCGGCAATCCCGAAGCGGCGCGGCTCTCCGGTATCCGCACTACCCGCTATCGCGTGCTGGCCTATGTGATCGCCTCGCTGCTGGCCGGACTGGGCGGCATTCTGCTCGCCTCGCGTATCGGCTCATCGCAGGTTAACGCCGGCGGCGGCTATCTGATGGACGCGGTGGCGGCAGCGTGGATCGGCTTCTCGCTGGCGGGATCGGGCAAACCGAATGCGCTCGGCACGCTGGTCGGTGCGGTGATCCTCGGGGTGCTGCAGAACGGGCTGGTGATGCTCTCCGTCCCCTACTACGCCATGGACATTATTAAAGGACTGGTGCTGGCTCTGGCACTGGCCATGACCTATATTCAGCGCCGCTAAGGCGCATTACCCGGAGTTGATAATAATGCAAAAAATAACGCTCTCGCTGCTGGCACTGAGCCTGCTGAACGCCAGCGCCGCTTTCGCGGATACCGTCACCCCGGTACCGGCTGCCATCGCCAGCCATGACGGCCCGATCCGCATCGCGGTGATCCGTAACCTCGGTTCTGACGATAACACCACCCAGTTTGTCGCCGGTGCCATTCAGCAGGGTCGCCAGCTGGGCTTTAAGGTCAGCACCTTTCTGAGCAACGGCGACGATGCGCGTTTCCAGGATTTCGTTAACCAGGCGATCAGCCAGAAGTATGACGGTATCGTGCTGTCGCACGGCAAAGCGCCTTACGCCAGCGGCCTGGTCAAGCGCATCGCCGACGCGGGCATTAAAGTGTCAGTGTTTGATACCCCGGTTGATAGCCCGATTGACGGTGTCACCGTCACCGCGCAGGATGACGCCTCTCTGGCGCAGCTGTCGCTGGGTCAGTTAATTAAAGATTTCAACGGCAAAGCCAATATCGTCAAACTGTGGGTCGCCGGTTTCCCGCCTATGGAACGCCGTCAGGTGGTGTACGAGAAACTGCTGAAGGAGAATCCAGGCATTCATCAGCTGGAGTCGATTGGCGCCGTCTCCACCGATGTTCAGGGCGATACCGCCAACAAGATTGGCGCCATTCTGGCTAAATACCCGAAAGGCAAAATCGATGCGATCTGGGGCGCGTGGGATGCGTTCAGCCAGGGCGCCTATAAAGCGCTACAGGAGAATGGCCGTACCGAGATCAAGCTCTACAGCATTGATGTCTCGAACCAGGATCTGCAACTGATGCGTGAGAAGAACAGCCCGTGGGTCCAGACCGTGGCGGTCGATCCTAAAACCATCGGCGCGGTGAACATGCGTCTGGTAGCGAAAAAGATTGCCGGTGAAGCGACGCCAGCCACGTATCAGTTTAAGGCGGCGTCGATCTCTCAGCAGCAGCTCAACAGCCAGCCCGGCGCGGTGAACGTTGCCTCGCTGAATAAAATCGTGCCTGGATGGGGCGGTAATGATGATTTCGTCGCGCCGTGGTTTGCCACGCTGGCGGCGAAATATAAGAAGTAATCGGATGTCAGCCTTACCGGTCGGTGAGGCTGACGGTTACAACCCCAGCAGCAGCTGCCGTTCCAGCTGCGGATCGAGCAGGGTGACGTGCAGCCCCACCAGCCTGACGCCCCGTCCGGCCCGGCGCTCATCCCAGGTTTTTCTGGCAATCGCGATCATGTCCTCTTTATTCAGCACCGGCCAGATATGCTCCTGGGTGGTCTGCTGAAAGTCGCTGAACTTGAGTTTCACCCCCTGACGCGCGACCTGCTTATCAGGTCGGATCTGGCCCAGCCGGCGATCCAGCTCGGCGTAGAGAAAATCGATGATCTCCAGGCAGGCGTCCCAGTCGTTAATGTCTTCTGCCAGCGTACGCTCCACGCCGAGTGATTTACGTTCCCGTTCAACCACCACGTCACGCTCGTCGATGCCGTTGCTGCGCTCCCACAGCACCCGACCAAACTTACCAAAGCGCTTCAGCAGCTGGGCTAAATCTGCCTTCTGGACATCACCGCAGGTGACCAGCCCCATCTCTTCCAGCTTTTTTGCCGAGACCTTGCCGACGCCAGGGATTTTTGCCAGCGGCAGCGTCAGTAAAAATCCGGACATCTCCGCCGGCGTGATAACAAACTGCCCGTCCGGCTTATTCAGGTCGGAGGCGATTTTTGCCAGGAATTTAATCGGGGCGATACCGGCCGAGGCGGTGAGCCGGGTCTCACGCAGGATGGTGGCGCGAATATCCTGGGCGATCAGGGTGGCGGAGCCGTGACAGTGTGGACTGTCTGTGACATCCAGATAGGCCTCATCCAGCGACAGCGGTTCAATCAATGGTGTGTAGCGCGAGAAGATCTCGCGGATCTGCGCCGAGGCTTCTTTATAGGCGTCAAAGCGTCCGGGCAGCAGCCGCAGATGGGGACATAACTTCAGCGCCATCCCGGTCGGCATGGCGCTGCGCACGCCATATTTGCGCGCCGGATAGTTAGCGGTACTGATGACGCCGCGACGTTCGCGGCTGCCACCGATGGCAATCGGGATGTCACGCAACTGGGGATTATCGCGCATCTCCACCGCAGCATAGAAGCAGTCCATATCGACATGAATGATTTTACGCATACCCCCTCCAGCACTGGATAAGTATACAGTTGGCGAAGGTAACTGCAATATTTGTCGCGACCGGCATTAAAGTTTACAAATTTCTGGCCGTATTCTGTTCAGGAAATTGCGAATTTCTGGCGTGCTGTCTTGCTAAAAAAACAGACAGTGTTTAATGTTGCGCTGCGGTAGCGGATAGTTCCGATAATGCAAGCAGAGACGCACGATGGCGTCATTGTTCTCTTCACCTCAAGGTACACACAGCATGGGCAAAATCGCACTCCTGTTTGCGATGATTTTACTGCCAGCCCTCAGCATGGCAATGACCCCCGAACCCGCGCAGCAAGCGGCACCGGTCAGTAAAGAATTAAAGAAACAGTTACTCGGCACGCCGGTCTATATTCAGATTTTCAAGGAAGAGCGTACCCTCGAACTGTACGGCAAAATTGGTAACGAATACCGCCTGCTGGATACCTACCGCATCTGTAATTTTTCTGGTGGCCTCGGCCCGAAACGTCGTGAAGGCGATTTCAAAAGCCCGGAAGGATTTTATAACGTCAGGCTGAACCAGCTGAAACCGGATAGCCGGTTTTATCGCGCGATCAACATCGGCTTTCCGAATCAGTACGATCGCAATCAGGGCTACAGCGGTAACTACCTGATGATCCATGGCGACTGCAAATCGATTGGCTGCTACGCCATGACTAACGCCTATATGGATGAGATTTTTACTTATGTGAATGCGGCGCTGCGTAACGGCCAGCAGGATATCAGCATCAGTATCTATCCGTTCCGCATGACCGACAGCAATATGCAGCGTCACCGTTACTCCACCTACGCCAGTTTCTGGCAGCAGTTGCAGCCGGGTTACGCTTATTTTGCGAAGTATCACCAGCCGCCGACGGTGAATGTCACCAGCGGTAAGTATGTGATGAACAGCAGCCCGGTCGTGACCAATCCCGATGCTGCTTCACGCTCATTCCTGGCGCTCTCCAAGGCAGAATAACGCCCACTCACCTGGCACAATCCGCTGCCAGGTTTCATTGGCCGTCAGCGGCTGCGTGGCAATCACCGTCACCACGTCGTGCGGCGTGGTGTGCTGCTGGAAATCAACTTCGACATCCTGATCGAGCAGCTGCGCGCGGCCAAACGGCGCGCGCCGGGTGATCCAGAACAGGTTGGTGGAGCAGAAGGCCATCAGATAACGCCCATCCGACAGCAGCATGTTAAACACCCCTTTCTGCCGCAGGCTGCCCGCCAGCTCGCCAATAAAGCGAAACACCGCGGGCCAGTTGCCCGGCGTGCGCGGATAACGCGTCGCCAGCTGATGCAGAATCCAGCAGAACGCTTTCTCGCTGTCGGTCTCTCCGACCGGGCGAAAGGTGCCGGTCTCAAGCAGACGGTAGCCTTTTAACTGTCCGTTATGGGCATAGGTCCAGTTGCGACCCCACAATTCGCGGGTAAACGGATGGGTATTTTCCAGCGAGACCTGACCACGATTCGCCTGGCGGATGTGCGCCACCACCGAATGCGATTTGATCGGATACTCCTGCACCAGCCGCGCTATCGGTGAGTTGAAGCTCGGCAGCGGATCTTTAAAGGTACGACAGCCCTTATCTTCGTAAAAGGTAATGCCCCAGCCATCTTTATGTGGGCCGGTTCCGCCACCACGCTGCACCAGGCCGGTAAAGCTGAAACAGATATCCGTGGGAACATTGGCGCTCATCCCGAGCAATTCGCACATAGCCACCGCCTTAGAGTCAGACGCCTCCCGCCAGGCGAGAGGCTAACGAGTTACTTCACCATCTCTTTTTCAATCAGCAGCATCAGGATATGGATCACTTTAATGTGGATCTCCTGAATGCGATCGGCATAGCCAAAGTGCGGCACCCGGATTTCAATATCGGCACTGCCCGCCATCTTACCGCCATCTTTGCCGGTCAGGGTGATCACTTTCATCCCCTGCGCCCGTGCCGCCTCAATCGCCTTGATAATGTTGGCAGAGTTACCGGAGGTGGAGAGCCCCAGCAGCACGTCGCCCGGACGGCCTACCGCTTCAATGTAGCGTGAGAATACATAATCGTAGCCGAAGTCATTACTGACGCAGGAGAGATGGCTGACGTCTGAAATGGCGATCGCCGGATAGCCAGGACGATTTTCACGATAGCGGCCGGTCAGCTCTTCAGCAAAATGCATCGCGTCGCAGTGCGACCCACCGTTGCCGCAGGAGAGCACCTTGCCGCCCGCCTTAAAGCTGTCTGCCAGCAGCACCGCAGCACGCTGGATCGCATGGATATTGGCGTCATCGCTAAGGAATTTATTTAGCGTATCAGCGGCTTCGTTAAGCTCAGAGCGGATGATGTCCTGGTACATAGGCGTGTCCTTTTTTAGGAGAGGTTAATCGCAGCAAGTTTAACGGAATGGCCGGGCAGCGCAAAGCATCACGCCATCCCCACCCGACTGCCGCTGGCATTATCTCTGCACAGTCGGAAGCGAAACGGGTCGAAAAATTGATTTTGTGAGTCAGGTTGTAATTGCGATGTAAACGAATTGATAAAAACAGCCAACTATTCTAAACCTCTATGCATAACAGGTCAGACCTCTTACTTCTTATGGAGTGGTTCATTATGATGGTTGTTTCGATACTTGCCACGGTGGTGCTGATTGGCGCCCTGTTCTATCACCGCCTGTCATTGCGGCTGAGCAGCCTGATTCTGCTGCTGTGGACCGCAGCGATGGCGGCCGCACACCTCTGGACGCCGTGGCTGCTGCTGCCGCTGGCAATTATTCTGCTGCCGTTTAACCTGCCATCGCTGCGCCGCAACCTGTTCTCAAAACCGATGTTGCAGCGTTTTCAGCAGGTGATGCCGCCGATGTCACGCACCGAGAAAGAGGCGATCGATGCCGGTACCACCTGGTGGGAAGGCGATCTGTTTCAGGGCAAACCGGACTGGCAGAAGCTGCACAACTATCCGCAGCCTCGCCTGACGCCAGATGAGCAGGCCTTCCTGGATGGCCCGGTTGAAGAAGCGTGCCGGATGGCGAATGATTTCCAGATTACCCATGAATTGGCCGATCTGCCGCCGGAACTGTGGGCTTATCTGAAACAGCATCGCTTCTTCGCCATGATCATCAAAAAAGAGTATGGCGGGCTGGAGTTTTCCGCCTACGCTCAGGCGCGCGTGTTGCAGAAACTGGCGGGCGTATCGGGCATTCTGGCGATTACCGTTGGCGTACCGAACTCACTCGGTCCGGGCGAACTGCTGCAGCACTACGGTACTGAAAAACAGAAAAACCACTATTTACCGCGTCTGGCGCGAGGTGAAGAGATCCCCTGCTTCGCCCTGACCAGCCCGGAAGCGGGTTCAGATGCCGGTGCGATTCCCGATACCGGCGTGGTCTGCATGGGTGAATGGCAGGGTCAGCAGGTGCTGGGTATGCGGCTGACCTGGAACAAACGCTACATTACGCTGGCACCGATCGCCACCGTGCTGGGGCTGGCATTTAAACTCTCCGATCCCGACCATCTGCTCAGCGACAACGCCAGTCCGGGCATTACCTGCGCGCTGATCCCGACTAACACCCCCGGCGTCGAGATCGGTCATCGTCACTTCCCGCTGAACGTACCGTTCCAGAACGGTCCGACGCGCGGCAAGGATATTTTCGTGCCGATCGATTACATCATCGGCGGACCGGAAATGGCCGGACAGGGCTGGCGTATGCTGGTTGAATGTCTGTCAGTGGGTCGCGGCATCACTCTGCCATCCAACTCGACCGGCAGCCTGAAAAGCGCGGCGCTGGCGATTGGGGCCTATGCCCATATCCGCCGTCAGTTCAGACTGTCGATCGGTAAAATGGAAGGGATTGAAGAGCCGCTGGCGCGTATCGCCGGTAACGCCTACGTGATGGATGCGGCGGCGACGCTGATCACCGCGGGCATTATGCAGGGCGAAAAACCGGCGGTGCTGTCGGCGATTGTGAAATATCACTGCACCCATCGTGGTCAGCGGGCGATCATCGACGCGATGGATATTGCCGGGGGTAAAGGCATTATGCTCGGCAACAGCAACTTCCTGGCACGCACCTATCAGGGTGCACCGATCGCCATTACCGTTGAAGGGGCCAACATCTTAACCCGCAGCATGATCATCTTCGGTCAGGGCGCTATTCGTTGCCATCCTTATATTCTGCAGGAGATGGCGGCCGCGGCGAGTAACGACGTTAACGCCTTTGATCGCGCGCTGTTCAGCCATATCGGCCACGTCGGCAGTAATCAGGTACGCAGCCTGTGGCTCGGTTTAACTGGCGGACGCACCAGCGCGACCCCAACCCGCGATGCCACGCGCCGCTATTATCAGCAGCTCAACCGCATCAGCGCTAACCTCGCGTTGCTGTCGGATGTCTCAATGGCGGTGCTGGGCGGCAGCCTGAAACGCCGTGAACGCATTTCGGCGCGACTGGGTGATGTCCTGAGCCAGCTCTATCTGGCCTCTGCCACCCTGAAACGCTATGACGACGAAGGCCGCAATGAAGCGGACCTGCCGCTGGTGCACTGGGGCGTTCAGGATGCGCTGCATCAGGCGGAAGTGGCGATCGATGACCTGCTGCGCAACTTCCCTAACCGGATGGTGGCAGGCGCATTACGGCTGGTGATTTTTGCCGGTGGCCACCACTGCCCGGCCCCGTCCGATCGTCTGGATCATCAGCTGGCAAAAATACTGCAGCTGCCGTCTGCCACCCGTACCCGTCTGGGACGCGGACAGTATCTGGCGCCGGTGGAAAATAATCCGGCCGGTCAGCTGGAACAGGCGTTGCAGGATGTAATGGCCGCAGAAGTGATTCACGACAGACTGAGCAAACAGCACAAGCAGCATCTCTCCTTTACCCGGCTGGATGAGCTGGCAAAACGGGCGCTGGAGCAGGGCTGGATTGACGATAAAGAAGCAGAGATATTGCGCCGCGCTGAAACCAGCCGCCTGCGTTCTATCAATGTGGATGAGTTTGAAGCGGATGCGCTGGCAGTGCCGGTGCCGGAGAAGAAACCACAATCCGCTTCGCCACGCGCCAGCGAGGCGGCATAAGGTTGCGGGCCGATGTGATGTCGGCCCGTTAATTCAGCGACGCCCTCCGTAAAGAGGCAAAAAAGCCATCCCTGGCACGCTCAGCGCGAGCCAGGGATGGCTTTAATGTTTAATCTGATGGTGTTTCCGGCGCGGGCACACCCTCATCGCCGACAATCTTTGTTTTATCTCAAGGCCGACATCACGTCGGCCTTTTTTTATCCTGCCTGACGGATGCGGGCAATCAGCGCATCGGCATCTTCAACGTGATCGGCCGCCAGAATCAGCGTGCGTCCAAGGTTAATCGCGTTACGGATGCAGTCAGTGCGCATCGCCGGATCGGCAATCAGCTTCATATCCGCCACGTGTGACATGCCTACCGTGCGGCGAATCAGTTCGGTTCCGCAGTAGCCGATAGTATCCGCCCATACTTTGCGCAGAAACGCCCCGACATAGCCGGGATAGGCCAGCGCCACGTCAGCCGTTTTCTCGGCAGCCAGCGCCTGGAAACGGCTGGAGAAGGTTGTCCAGACGCGATGCACATCGCTGAGGCGTTGTTCGCGCCCATCAGCCGCTTCACGCGGTGGCAGCAGGCCAGGCAAGCCACAGTAATTGATCAGCAGGTTGCCAAGCGCGGTGCCGACGTCAAAGCCTATCGGTCCGAAATAGCCAAATTCCGCATCAATCGCCTTCAGGCTGCCGTCTGCGACGAAAATCGATCCGCTGTGAATATCGCCATGCAGCAGAGCTTCGGCGTGGGCGAAGAAGCGGTGCTTGAGACCGGCCACCGCAATACGCAGCGCATCATCGTGACGCAGGCTGTCAACCAGCGGCTCCAGCGCTGCCGGATAGCTGTTGCGCGGATGATCGGTGTAGGGATCGTTAAAGAAGAGATCTTCGGTGATTTCGCACATTTCCGGATTAATAAAGCGCGCCACTTCCGCTTTCTTGTGATGCGGATGCAGCACGAAATCGGAGGTGTGAAACAGGGTCTGCGCCAGATACTCGCCCAGCTGCCGTGGCGCGTCAGGGTAGTGAACGCCCTTCACCAGCTCGCTGCGCCAGATATGATGGCTGGAGAGATCTTCCATTACCATCACCGCCAGATCCGCGTCGTAATGGGTAATCTGCACCGTGTGCTGCGGACAATATTTGTAATGCTCGACCAGGGTCTGCGCTTCAAGCCGCGCCCGATCCAGCGTCAGAGGCCAGGACTCACCGACACAGCGCACGTACGGCAGTGCCTGCTTGACCACCACCCGGCTGTTGCCCTGGTTATCATAAATTTTAAACACCAGGTTGAGGTTGCCGTCGCCAATCTCTTCGGCACGGCTCAGGACGGAGGGATCGTCCAGCCCGCCAAATTGTCGGGCATAGTCCACCGCGTCAGCAGCGGTGAAGGTACGGTATTGCGACATTGCCTGTTCCTCATCATTCGAAGGCGGAATAATCCCGGTGTAAAAGCCGTTCAGACGTCTATACATCCGCCGAGCATGTTGGCACAATAACCGACATTAACGCAACAGGGATTTAACCCACCATGCAGACTCTTCAGACCACCAGCTTACAGGTTCGTGACAATCAGCTCTGGATACTCGATCAGCAGGCATTACCGCAGCAAAAAAACTGGCTGCCGGCGCACAGCGTCGCGCAGCTGGTTGAGCATATTCACGCGTTGCGGGTACGCGGTGCGCCGCTGATTGGCCTTTCCGCCTCATTGCTGCTGGCGTTGCTGGCAGAACAGGGTCAGAGCCAGACGCAACTGGCAGAGTCGCTGGCGATCCTGCGTGCCGCCCGCCCTACCGCCGTCAATCTGATGAACAACCTCGATCGGATGAAACAGGCGCTGGCGCAGCCGGCGTTCGCGACCGCGCTGGCAGAAGAAGCCTGGCGGCTGGTCGAAGAAGATAAGCAACTGTGCGAAGCGATTGCCACCGCAGGCAGCGCGCTGGTGAAACCTGGCAGCCAGTTGCTGACCCACTGCAACACCGGCGGGCTGGCAACGGCGGGCGTCGGCACCGCGCTGGGAGTGATTGTTCGCGCTCATCAGCAGGGCCGGGTTAATAATGTCTGGGTGGATGAAACCCGCCCGCTGTTACAGGGTGGTCGGTTAACCGCGTGGGAGCTGGGCGAACTGGCGGTTCCTTATACCCTGATTACCGACAGCATGGCCGCCAGCCTGATGGCCACTAAACAGGTGGATGCAGTGTGGGTCGGCGCGGACCGGATTGCCGCCAACGGCGACGTTGCCAATAAGATCGGCACTTACAGCCTCGCGGTGCTGGCACACTACCATCAGATCCCGTTTTACGTTGCCGCGCCGCACACCACCCTAGATCGCGGATGCCCGAACGGCGCAGCGATCCCGATCGAGCAGCGCGCCGCCAGCGAAGTGACCGGCGTGGCTGGCAGTTTTGGTAGCGTGCAGTGGGCGCCTGAAGCGGCGAACGTCTATAACCCGGCGTTTGATGTGACGCCAGCCGCCCTGATCAGCGGCTGGGTGCTGGACACCGGCGTGGTGACACCTGAGCAGGTTCAGGCCGGGATTTTCCAGCCACAGTAAGTCAGCCGGTGATCCCGCTGCGCTCAGCGGGATCACCGATAGGATCTGACCGATTACGCCAGACGCGGATAAGCATCCGCAATCTTATCGCCGGTAAAGTTCGCCACCCAGCCTTCCTGATTATCAAAAATCCGGATGGCGGTGAAATGCGGTGACGATCCCATATCAAACCAGTGTGGCGTGCCGGCCGGCACTGAGATCAGATCGTTCTTTTCGCACAGGATCTGCAGGATTTCGCCATCCAGATGCAGGCAAAAGAGTCCGGCACCCTCAACAAAGAAACGCACCTCATCTTCGCCGTGGGTATGCTCGGAAAGAAACTTTTCGCGCAGCACGGTTTTCTGCGGATTATCGGCGCGCATGCTGATCACGTCCCAGCTCTGATAGCCCTTCTCCGCCACCAGCCGATCGATAGCGTGCTGATAGGCGTTGATCACCGTTTCGGGGTCCGGATTTTCACCCAAATCGCGATCGGCTTCCCAGCGCTCAAAACGAACGCCTTTGGCATTCAGTCGCTCACGAATCGCTTCTGCCTCGGTGCTGTGCCATATCGGCTGGCTGGCTTCGCTGTCGGTAAAAATAGTCAGTGCACTCATTCTAAATCGACTCCGGTTTAATCTCAGAAAAATCAGTGACCTGACGGTGGCGGCTTTCGCCATCCGCCTCACCGCGTATCAACTGCAGGGTATGCCAGCCGGCCTGAGCAGCCGCATCCAGTTCCTGATGGATATCCGACAGGAACAGCAGCTGTTCGGCTGGCAGGCCAATCTGTGCGGCAATGGTGTGATACGCTGTGACGTCACGTTTCGCGCCGACATGAGTATCGAAGTAGCCGCTGAATAAGCCAGTAATATCACCTTCGTCGCTGTAGCCAAATAACAATTTCTGCGCCGCCACCGAGCCTGAGGAATATACATAGAGTTTAAGGCCTTGCGCCTGCCAGGCGGTCAGCGCAGGCAGCACATCGGGATAGAGATGTCCGGTAAAACTGCCGTTGAGATAGCCGTCGCGCCAGATCATCCCCTGCAGCGCTTTCAGGCCGGTAGATTTGCGATCCTGATCCATAAAGCTGAACAGGATCTGCGTCAGGGTGGCGAGATCGGCCTGCGGCTGATCGACCTCATCCCGCACCGCCTGAAGCGCAGCCTGCACTTCTGGTTGCTGCTGCTGGTCACGCAGGAAAGTCGCCAGATGCTGACGCGCGTACGGAAACAGGATGTTATGGACAAAGCGGATATCGCTGGTGGTGCCTTCAATATCGGTAACAATGGCGCGGATCATGCGTTCTCCAGCAGGCGACGTTGACGTTCACATTCAAATAAAAATTCCAGCCCTTCCAGCTGGCGACGCGCTTCGCTGACATCACGGCCCCAGCAGGTTAAGCCGTGACCGCGCAGCAGGAAGCCATAGCGCAGCGGAAACCGGGCGGCGTAATCTTCAATTTCCGACGCCAGCGCCGGAATATCCTGACAGTTGTCGAACACCGGAATGGCCACAGTATCCAGATGATTATGCTGACCGGTGAGGGTTTTCTGCATCTCATAGCCGTGCAGCAGCAGCGCAGCGCCCTGCTCGACCCGCGATAACACCGTCGCATTGACGGTGTGGGTGTGCAGCACCGCGCCCGCCTCGGGGAAGAGCCGATAGATCAGCGTATGCAGGCCGGTTTCCGCCGACGGCTTACGGCCTGACAGCGCCTGGCTGGTAGCAATATCAACCTGAATAAAGTCATCGCGGGTCAGCGTGCCTTTATCTTTACCCGATTCGCTCAGCAGGCAGATCTGCGCATCCTGACGCACAGACATATTACCGCCGGTCGCGGGTGCCCAGCCCTTCGCGCCAATCCAGTGACAGGCGGCGACCAGTTGATCTAACGGGTGAATATCCGACATAGAGTTTCCTTGCGGTGGAATGTGATGTCTGGTGACTCAGATAACGGTAACGGCCTCTAAAATACAACAGGTTATGTTTGCTACATTCTTAATGAATAAGACTCACGCCCCTGCCAAATATTTCCTTGCGGTGGAATGTGATGCCTGGTGACTCAGATAACGGTAACGGCCTCTAAAATACAACAGGTTATGTTTGCTACATTCTTAAGGAGTAAGACTCACGCTCCTGCCAAATGATCCGTGTGTCAGCAAGGCGGTAAGTGCGCTTATCCCCGCGAGCTGACATCAGTCAGTGACCGGGGTAAGCAAGCGCAACCAACGCCGCTGACGCGCGGAGCATGACGGCAGGAGCAAACGCAGCCAACGCCGCTGAGGTGCGTAGCATGACGCATTTAGCCGTCTAAGCGTCTCGATTGCCAAATACTACCATCCTGTTTATAGTGGCACAAACACCGGGTGACTCCGCATCGACATTCGCGCTGAAGGCCAGATAACCATGACGCAGCACAACCTGATTCCCGAGAGCAAACTTCCGGCGCTTGGGACCACTATTTTTAGCCAGATGAGTGCGCTGGCGCAGCAGCACAACGCCATCAACCTTTCTCAGGGCTTCCCTGATTTTAACGGACCGGACTATTTGCAGCAGCGGCTGGCGTATCACGTTAGCCAGGGCGCGAACCAGTATGCGCCGATGACCGGTGCGTTGCCGTTACGCGAGGCGATTGCGGAGAAGACCGCGGCGCTTTATGACTATCGTCCGGATGTGGATCAGGAGATTACGGTCACGGCCGGGGCGACGGAAGCGCTGTATGCGGCGATTACCGCGCTGATCAGGCCGGGCGATGAGGTGATCTGTTTCGACCCCAGCTATGACAGTTATGCGCCGGCGGTTGAACTGTCGGGTGGCGTGCTGAAGCGCATCCCCCTGCAGCCACCGGCTTTTCGCGTTGACTGGACGGCTTTTAGTGCACTGCTGAGTGACAAAACCCGGCTGGTAATCCTGAATACGCCGCACAATCCGTCGGCCACCGTCTGGCAGCGCGAGGATTATGCCGCGCTGTGGCAGGCTATTGCCGGGCTGCCAGTCTATGTGCTGAGCGACGAAGTGTATGAGCATATCTGCTTCGATCCGGCCGGTCACGCCAGCGTGCTGGCCCATCCTGAACTGCGTCAGCGCGCCATTGCCGTCTCATCGTTTGGTAAAACCTTCCATATGACCGGCTGGAAAGTGGGTTACTGCATTGCGCCTGCGGCAATCAGCGCTGAAGTACGCAAGGTGCATCAGTATCTGACCTTTTCGGTGAATACCCCGGCGCAGCTGGCGATTGCCGATATGCTGCGCCACCAGCCGGAACATTATCGCGAGCTGCCAGCGTTTTATCAGGCACGGCGCGACCAGCTGATCGCCGGATTGCAGCACAGCCGCTTCAACGTGCTGCCGTGCGAAGGCACCTATTTTTTACTGGTGGATTACAGCGCGATCTCCGATCTGGACGATGTCAGTTTCTGCCAGTGGCTGACCAAAGAGGTGGGTGTGGCGGCGATACCGCTGTCGGTGTTCTGCGCCGATCCCTTTCCTCATAAACTGATTCGCCTCTGTTTCGCTAAACAGCCGGCGACGCTGGATGCCGCCGCGGAGCGCCTATGTCAGCTTTAAACATCACCCTATTGCAGGAAACACTGAGCTGGATGGATGGCGAAGCCAATCTGCGCCATTTTGATCAGCAACTGGCTGGCATCACCGGACGCGATTTAATTCTGCTGCCGGAGATGTTTACCACCGGCTTTGCGATGGAGGCGGCAAAAAATTCGCTGCCGCAGGCACAGGTAGTGGAGTGGCTGCAGCAGCACGCCCGGCAGACTGACGCCCTGATCGGCGGCAGTGCCGCGATCCAGACCGAAAACGGCGCGGTAAATCGCTTTTTACTGGTCGAGCCGGACGGCACGCTGCATCAGTATGACAAGCGGCATCTGTTTCGCATGGCGGACGAGCATCATCACTATCTGCCCGGCGAGCAGCGTCAGATTGTGGAATGGCGCGGCTGGCGCATTCTGCCGCAAATCTGTTACGACCTGCGTTTCCCGGTCTTTTCGCGTAATCGCAACGACTACGATCTGGCGCTGTACGTCGCCAACTGGCCTGCGCCGCGTGCGTTGCACTGGCAGGCGCTGCTGTTGGCGCGCGCGATTGAAAATCAGGCTTACGTGGCGGGCTGTAACCGGGTCGGCAGTGACGGCAACCAGCATCAGTACCGCGGCGACAGCCAGATTATTTCGCCGCAGGGTGAGATCCTCAGTGCCGCCGAGCCGTTCCAGCGCGCCCGGCTGGATGCGGAGCTGTCGCTGGAGGCGCTCAATGCCTATCGTGAACGCTTCCCGGCGTGGCAGGATGCGGATCGTTTTTCATTGTAAACGACCCGGCTGAGGTTCAGGGGAGACGATCAGCTGCCGCGATAGGTTGACCACGACCACGGCGAGATCAGGAACGGCAGATGGAAATGGCTGCCCGCCTCGGCAATGACAAAATCGATCTGGGCGCTGACGTAGAGCGCATCCCGACCGGCGGCGGCAAAATAGTCGCCAATCTCCGCCGTTAAGCGATAGTGGCCTGGCGCCAGCGGTTCCGGGGTTAAGGTTTTCAGACGACCGTCGCTGTCGGTCTCGCCCTGAGAAATCGGAAACCATCCTTCCGGGCTGTTTTGCTCCAGCGAAATCGCCACGCCGCTGGCCGGTTTGCCTAGCGCCGTATCAAGAATATGGGTGGTGACGGTGCTCATTCAATACTCTCCTCCAGGCGTAACAGGGTAATTTCCCGCAGCTGATCCAGCGCTTCCTGCTGCTCAGCCTGTTGATCATTCTGTAACCGACGCTGCAATTCCGCCAGCATCTGCTCTGCACTCCGTCCTTTGGCGCGGATTAAAAACACCCGGCCAAAACGCGCCTCATAAGCCTGATTGCCCTGCTGCATCGCCTGCTGCAGCGACCGATCGGCCTGCTGCATGGCGGACTGTTCACCGCGCGACAGGGTAGCCTGTTTGTCGCTGCCGCTGGCCCGCTCGCCGATACGCGGATGGGCAGCCAGCGCCGCCTGTAAATCATCGCTCTGCCACTGACGCGCCAGACTGTCGCCGGTGGCGAGCAGCGCCGCCACTGAAGGATAGGGCCGCGCCGCCACCAGCGCCTGCTGCCAGTGTGGGATCGCCACACAGTGGGCAATCGCCGCCAGCGCCTGCTCCGCCGGTAACTGATTAAAGAGGGTTAATTCCATGCTCAGCTCCGTTCAGCTATCAGACAGACCGCCTGCAGATAGGCCTGCAGCGCCGGGGCGACGTCGTTCACCGCTACCGACTCCGCCGGATGGTGGCTGATGCCGCGGTGATTACGCACAAACAGCATCCCGACCGGCCAGCGTTCGGCAATCGCGATCGCATCATGGCCCGCGCCGCTTGGCAGCGACAGGCTGCGTCCCTGTACCGTTTCCACCGCATGACTCAGCGCCTGTTGCAGCGCGGAGTCACAGGCGGTGGCCCCGATGCGGTAATATTCGTTCGCCTCAAAGTGGAGTCCGCGACGCAGCGCAATCGCCTCTGCCTGAGTTAACAGGCTGGAGAGCAGCGCTTCCAGCGGATTGTCCTGCGGCCCGCGCACGTCCAGCGACAGCGCTACCTCGCCAGGGATGACGTTCACCGCACCCGGCGCGCAGTTAATTGTACCGACGGTGGCGACCAGCTGCGGGTCCTGCTCACGGGTCGCCTGCTCAATAAACACCATCCATTCGGCAGCGGCGGCCAGCGCATCTTTGCGGTGGGCCATCGGTACCGTGCCCGCATGACCGGCTTCGCCGATGAAACGGCAGTTGAGCCGACGCGCACCGTTGATCGCCGTCACCACACCCAATGGCAGATCCGCCTGCTCCAGGCAGGGTCCCTGCTCAATGTGCAATTCAAGGTAGCCGACAATATCCTCAACCCGACGCGCCGCTGAGGCGATTTCACGGCTGTCGAGCCCGACATCCGCCATCGCCTGCGCCACGGTAATGCCGTTGCCGTCAGGATGGGTTACCCAGCTCTGCGGCCAGCTGCCGGTAATGCCGCGACTGCCGAGCAGCGTAATGCCAAAGCGCGTACCCTCTTCATCGCAAAAACCGATCACCTCAATCGCCAGCGGCAAACGCTGCTGGTGCTGATGCAGCCACTGCACGGTTTCGATGGCGCTCAGCACGCCCAGCATCCCGTCGTAGCGACCGGCGTTACGCACCGTGTCGAGATGCGAGCCCAGCAGCAAGGCGGGCGCCCCGGCTTGCGCGGCTTCATAGCGACCACAGATATTGCCGACCGCATCCTGCCATACCTGCATTCCGGCGGCGGCCATCCACTCGCCTACGCAGGCGTTGGCGCGCAGATGCTCTGGCGACAGATAGACGCGCGTCAGTCCCTGCGCCGTTTCGCTGATCGCTGCCAGCGCATCACAGCGCGCCATGACGCGCTGCGCGGCGGCGTGGGCTTCGCTGGCATTCATCATCATGCCTGGCTCCCGTAGTAGTCCCAGGCCGCCTGCGCGGCAGCGCCCTGCGGCGTGCGATAGCCCAGATAGGTCAGCACCGTTTCCAGCGCCGCCAGCGTCTGCATCACGCAATCTTTACGCGCGTTATAACCCATGGTGCCGATGCGCCACACCTTACCGTGCAGCGGGCCAAACGAGGTGCCAATCTCAATGCCGAAATCTTCCAGCATCAGCTTGCGCACCTGGTCGCCGTTCACGCCGGACGGGATCATCACGCCCAGCACGTTATTCATTTTGTGTTGCAGATCGCCAAAGGTCTCCAGGCCCATGCCCTGAATCCCTTTCAGCAGCGCCTCTCCGTGCAGTTTGTGGCGGGCGATGCCGTTATCCAGCCCTTCCTGCAGGATCAGACGGGCACATTCGCGGGCGCCAAACAGCGCGCTGGTCGCCTCTGTATGATGATTAAGCCGCTCCGGTCCCCAGTAATCCATGATCATGCCGAGATCAAAATAGTTGGAGTAGATCATCTCTTCTTCGCCATCCTGATGCGCGGCGGTGCGGATCCCCTGCTCGACGCACTTCCGCTTGCGGATCACCGCTTCCATCTGTTCGCTCAGGGTGATCGGCGAGGTGCCGGATGGCCCGCCCAGGCACTTCTGCATCCCGGCTGAGACCGCATCCAGCCCCCAGGCATCGGTTTCCAGCGCATTACCCGCCAGCGACGCGGTGGCATCGGTGTAGAACAGCACGCCATACTGTTTGCAAATCGCGCCCAGCTGCGCCAGCGGTTGCAGCATGGTGGTAGAGGTGTCGCCCTGCACCGTCAGCAGCAGCCGTGGCC
This sequence comes from Pantoea sp. USHLN298, assembly GCF_037149395.1. Classification (NCBI taxonomy): domain Bacteria; kingdom Pseudomonadati; phylum Pseudomonadota; class Gammaproteobacteria; order Enterobacterales; family Erwiniaceae; genus Pantoea; species Pantoea sp. USHLN298. The sequence continues at coordinate 19,448 of NZ_JBBCRO010000001.1, read as the reverse complement.
GCACCTTTTTGATCGCATCTTCAATCTGATCCGGAGTAAAAACTTCGCCCCACGGCACCTCAATGGTGTGGACCTCGGCGCGGCAGCGGCGGGCGATTTCACACAGCAGATGACCAAAGCGGCCAAACACCGGCACCAGCACTTTGTCACCGGGCCGGATGGCGGAGAGCAGAATCGCTTCGATCCCGGCGCGCGAGGTGCCATCAATCAGCAGCGTCCAGCGGTTTTCAGTGCGAAACACGCCGCGATAGAGCGCCATCACCTCATTCATATAGTGGGTCATGGCGGGATCGTACTGGCCGAGCAGCTGGCTCGACATGGCGCGCAGCACGCGCGGATCGGCGTTGATCGGTCCAGGCCCCATCAGCAGACGTTGCGGTGGATTGAGTTGCGGGTAGCGAGTGATATCCATGATAAATTCCTTGTTGAAGACCTACAGGCGGACCGAGGAGATAAACTGTTTCAGCTCTGGCGATTGCGGCTGTGCAAACAGCGTTTTGCTGTCGCCCTGCTCCCAGACGCGCCCCTGATGCATAAAGACCACGCGATCGCCCACGTCGCGGGCGAAGTTCATTTCATGGGTGACGAGGATCAGCGTCATTCCTTCTGCTGCCAGCTGCTCCAGCACTTTGAGCACTTCGCCGACCAGCTCAGGATCGAGCGCAGAGGTGATCTCATCACAGAGTAAAACTTTCGGCGTCATCGCCAGCGCCCGGGCGATTGCTACCCGCTGCTGCTGGCCGCCAGAGAGGCTGGCGGGATAGTAATCGAGGCGTTCGCCCAGGCCGACCTTCTCCAGCATCTGCGTCGCCAGCGCCCGGCACTCCGCCTCGCTCTTTTTCAATACCCGACGCGGTGCCAGCATCACGTTTTCCAGCGCGGTCATGTGCGGGAACAGATTGAAACTCTGAAACACCATGCCGACTGAACGGCTGATCTCGCGGGCCTGCGAATCGCGATCGGTAATAGTCATTCCGCCCAGTTTGATGCTGCCTTCCTGATAGCCTTCCAGCCCATTGATGCAGCGCAGCAAAGTGCTTTTGCCTGAGCCGCTGCGACCGATAATCGAGATCACCTCGCCCATGTCGATATCCAGATCCACGCCTTTCAACACATGGTTGTCGCCGTAATATTTTTGTACCTGATTAATGGTGATGAGCGGCATTGAATTTTTTCTCCAGATACTGGCTGTAGCGAGACAGCGGATAACACATCAGGAAGTAACCGAGCGCCACCAGCCCAAAGACTTTAAATGGCTGGTAGGTCACGTTGTTCAGAATGGTGCCGGCTTTGGTCAGCTCGATAAAACCGATAATCGACGCCAGCGCCGTGCCTTTGATCACCTGCACAGCGAAGCCCACGGTCGGGGCGATGCCGATGCGGATCGCCTGCGGCGCAATTACCCGCGCCAGGGTCTGACCGAAGCTCAGGCCAAGACAGCGTGACGCTTCCCACTGCCCTTTCGGCAACGCACGAATACTGCCGTACCAGATATCGACCAGAAAGGCGCTGGTGTAGAAGGTCAGCGCCAGCGAGGCCGCCGTCCAGGGCGCGACGTCAATCCCGAACAGGCCGACGCCAAAAAAGGCGAGAAACAGCTGCATCAGCAGCGGCGTGCCCTGGAACAGCGCGGTATAGCCGCGCACCCAGCGCGTCAGCCATTTACGCTGCAGCAGCCGCATAAACAGCAGCGGCAGCGTCACCAGCGTGCCGCCGACAAACGCCACCAGAGAGAGCAGCAGGGTCCAGCGCGCCGCCAGCAGCAGGTTGCGCACGATGTCCCAGTCGGTGAAGGTTGTCATCATGCCTGCACTCCAAACCATTTACGGCCAATGGCCAGCAGCAGCTGACGCATCGCAATCGACAACGCCAGGTAGATCAACGTGGTCACCAGATAGACCTCAAAACTTAAAAAGGTGCGCGACTGGATCAGGTTAGCGGCGAAGGTGAGCTCCTCGTAGGAGACCTGCGACACCACCGACGATCCGAGCATCACAATGATGCACTGACTTACCAGCGCCGGATAAATGCGCTGCAATGACGGTGGCAGCACCACCCGCAAAAAGGTCTGGCTACGGGTTAAGCCCAGCACCCGGCCCGCTTCCCACTGCCCTTTTGGCGTCACCTGAATACCGGCGCGGATGATCTCGGTGCTGTAGGCGCCGAGGTTGATCAGCATCGCCAGCAGCGCCGCTTCGCCAGCGGTGAGTTTCAGGCCCAGGTTAGGCAGACCAAACACGATGAAGAACAGTTGCACCACGAACGGCGTATTGCGGATCAGCTCGACGTAGACGCCCCACAGACGGCTCATCCAGCTCGGTTTGCCGCTGCGCAATGCTGCGCCGACAATGCCAAGGCTGACGCCGCCGACGGTGGCCAGCAGCGTCAACTGGATGGTGACCCACAGGCCGGAGAGCAGCTCCGGCCAGTAAGGCCACAGGGCGGGAAAGTTAAGTTGCCCGATCATTATCCGTTCCTCAGGCGCCGAGGCTGGCGGGCAGCGGGGCTTTCAGCCACTGTTCTGACAGGCTATTCAGGGTGCCATCTTTGATACCCTGCTCAATCAGCGCATCAATCTTCGCTTTCAGTGCCGGCTGGTCTTTCTTCAGGCCAATAAAGCAGGGCGAATCTTTCAGCATAAACTGCGCCACCGGGGCTTTGGCCGGGTTCTGGCGGGCAATCGCGGCCACGACCAGGTTACCGGTCGCCACATACTGCACCTGACCGGAGAGGTAGGCTGACAGCGTGGTGTTGTTATCTTCGTAGCGTTTTACCTGGGCGTCCTTCGGTGCCACCTCACTCAGCACCATATCCTCCACCGCACCGCGTGTGACGCCAATCGACTTGCCGCTGAGTGCCGCCGCCGATTTGATCTCTTCGCCCTTCGGCCCAAAGACGCCAAGGAAGAACGGCGCATAGGCGCGGGTGAAATCGATCACTTTTTCACGTTCAGCATTTTTGCCCATGCTGGAGATCACCAGATCGACCTTGTCGGTTTGCAGATAAGGCACCCGGTTAGCACTGCTGACCGGCACCAGCTGTAACTTAAGTTTCATCTGCTTCGCCAGGTACTTCGCCATGTCGATGTCGTAACCCTGCGGTTGCAGATCCGTGCCGACTGATCCAAACGGCGGGAAATCCTGGGGCACAGCCACGCGGATCACGCCACGCTGCTGGATATCCTGCAGTTGATCGGCCAGCGCGCTGCCCGCCTGTGCCATCAGTAATGCCGCTGCGGCAACCGCCATCAAAACTTTTTTCATTATGCACCCCGGTGAGATTGTGTGAAACAAAAGATTCTTTAGCTTCCAATCTGCAACTAATGTGCCAATGAGCGCAGCGGGAGAAAAAAGGTGGAGTGGCAATGAGATGGTGAGAAAAGCGGCGTTATCCGCCGCGATACGCCGTCGGGAAAGGTTGTACTAAAATGGGGCAAGGCACCAAAACGGTGCCTGTTAGCGGTGCTCCAGCTCGTCAAACTGCTGGTAAAGGTCGGCAATCTGATGAATGCGCTGGCGGCCCTGCGCCAGCATTTCATGCAGTAGCGCGTTGGCGATCAGGTTGATCAGGCTCATTGCCGAGGCGTAGCTATCAAAGGCCGAGACGCTGTCGAGCGGCGCACAGAGCTGCCAGCGTGCCAGCGCAATCACCGTTTGCGCCTGCGGCTCACACAGCGCCAGCAGCGGGATGCCGGCGGTTTGTAGCTGCTGCATCAGCGGGCGAATCATCCGGGTGCGACGGCGGAACGCCATCACCACCACCATATCGTCCGGCGTAATATCCACCAGCTCCTCGGCCAGCGTCTGGCCTGGCTGCGGCAGAATATGCACCTGCGGCCGCGCCTGCATCAGCTGCTGACGCAGGTGCAGCGCCACCGGATAAGCGTTCCGCATCCCAATGATAAACACCCGTTTTGCCTGCGCCAGCTGCTGGATCACCTCGCCGAAATGCTGCGCGTCCAGGCTATTGACCCATTGCGTCAGGTTAGCCATCTCCTGCTTATAGTGGCGCGACAGCAAGGTGTTGCCCTGCACCGCATCGCGGTTATCGGTCAGCGGCATACCGCTCTGTCGCAGGGTACGCAGCTCATCGCGCATCTCTTTATACTTTTCATAGCCCAGCCGTTTGAACAACCGGCTGACGGTGGCTTTCGACACGCCGCTGAGCCGCGCCAGCTCGGCGCTGTTGTAGCTGATCAGATCGTCAAAATGGTCAAAAACAAAGTCAGCAATACGCTGCTCTTGCGGTGAGAGCTGGGAATAGTGGCTTCTGAGTCGTTCATCAAGCTGTTGCATAACAGGTCCTGTAACTTTTGTTTCAGCTGAAGCTAGCATAATTTGCGCCAGGTTAACGCGGCTGTCATAACGGCCGGAATGAAAACTGGAACAGCTCTTGCTTTGTATACCGTTCTGTCACCCGATAACAGAACGAGAAAAGCATGAATCAAAGCAATATGGCCCCGCAGGGGATGGCGGTGACGCCGCACCATCTGGCCAGTGAAAGTGCGCTGGCGGTGCTGCGTGACGGCGGCAACGCCATTGAAGCGATGGTGGCGGCGGCCTCAACCATCGCCGTGGTCTATCCGCACATGAATGGCCTTGGCGGCGACGGCTTCTGGCTGATTATGCCGCCGGGCGGCGATCCTGTCGCGATTGATGCCAGCGGCGCCGCCGGATCGCTGGCCCACTTCGACTTTTACGCCGATCATCAACAGATCCCGCATCGCGGTCCGAAAGCCGCATTAACCGTTGCCGGCACGGTCAGCGGCTGGCAGGAAGCGTTACAGCTGGGCGCGGAGCTGGGCGGTACGCCGCTGCCGCTGGCGCGTCTGTTGCGCGATGCCATTCGTTATGCCGCCGATGGCATTCCGGTCACCGCTTCGCAGACCGCCGCCACGACGACATTCCGCCACGAGTTGCAGCATCAGCCCGGCTTTGCCGCCACGTTTATGCCCGATGGCGATGTGCCGCAACCGGGCAGCCGCTTTACTCAGCCAGCGCTGGCGCAAACGCTGTGTCAGCTGACGGAACAGGGACTCGACAGTTTCTATCGCGGTCCGCTGGCGCGCCATCTCGCCAGTGAGCTGTCAGCGCTGGGTATGCCGATCACCCTTGAGGATCTGCAACAGCAGCGCGCCCGCCGCTGTACGCCGCTGCATCTGTCACACAGCGAAGGCGATATCTGGAATATGACGCCGCCGACCCAGGGCATGGTGTCGCTGGCGATCCTGGGCATCACCGACGTGCTGGAGATGGGCGACGCCACTGAAGCGCAGACTATCCACCGCATCGTTGAGGCGACCAAAAAAGCCTTTGCGCTGCGTGACAAACACATCACCGATCCGCGTCACGTTACCGAAGATTTGCAGGCGCTGCTCGACAGCGATCATCTTCGCACGCTCGCCAGCCAGATTGACGATCGCCAGGCGGCGCCCTGGGGCAACGGCCGCGGGCCGGGCGATACGGTCTGGATGGGCGTGATGGACAGCAGCGGCCTCGCAGTATCGTTTATTCAGAGTATCTATCACGAATTTGGCAGCGGCGTGGTGCTACCCGGCACCGGTATCACCTGGCAGAACCGCGGTGCGGCCTTTAGTCTCGATCCCGATCATCTGCTGGCGCTGGCCCCTGGCAAGCAGCCGTTCCATACCCTGAATCCCGCGGCTGCGCGGCTGAAAGATGGCCGCACGCTGGTTTATGGCTCGATGGGAGGCGACGGCCAGCCACAGACCCAGGCGGCGATTTTTACCCGTCATGTGATTCAGGGCCTGCCGCTGCAGCAGGCGGTGAGCGCGCCACGCTGGCTGCTGGGCCGCACCTGGGGCCAGTCTTCCGACTCGCTCAAACTGGAGAGCCGCCTGGCACCGGAAACGGTGGAGCAGCTGCGCCAGTGGGGACATCAGGTCGAACTGCTGCCGGCCTTCAGTGAATTTGTCGGCCATGCGGGCGCAATTGTGCGTCACAGCAATGGCATGTTTGAAGGCGCCAGCGATCCGCGCAGCAACGGCAGCGCCGCCGGTTTTTAACAGGAGCCCACCATGAACTCACCAGACTGGACCCACTACATCGCTCATATGGAGCAGATACTGCAACTGGAGCTGGATGACGCCCGGCGCGCAGAGTTATTAATCCAGCTCACGCGAATTGCGCAGATGGCGGAGCCGCTGATGGCTTATCCGCTCGACGATCGGCTGGACGTCGCGGGAGTGTATCAGGCATGAAATTGAGCGACGTTTCGATTCAGGCATTACGGCTGGCGATCCACAGCGGTGAGATCAGCGCCAGAGAGGTGGCTGAAACCACACTGCAGGCGATTGAGCAGCACAATCCACAGCTCAATGCATGGACTGAGGTGACCGGGCAGCGGATGCTGAAAGAGGCAGAGAGTATTGATGCAAAGCGGCAGCGCGGTGAAGATCTGCCGCCGCTGGCGGGCATTCCCTACGCGGTAAAAAACCTGTTTGACGTTGCAGGCTACAGTACGCTGGCCGGTGCCAGCCTGTTCAGCCAGCGGCCCGCGGTGCGTGCCGATGCCTTTGCCATCGACCGGCTGCGGCAGGCGGGCGCGACGCTGTCGGGTATGCTGAATATGGACGCCTACGCCTATGGCTTTACCACCGAAAACAGCCACTACGGCGCGACCCGTAATCCGCGCGACCTGAGCCGCGTAGCTGGTGGCTCATCGGGCGGTTCAGCCGCGGCGGTGGCGGCCGGTCTGGTCCATTTTTCACTTGGCACTGACACCAACGGCTCGATCCGGGTTCCCGCCTCGTTGTGCGGCACCTTTGGCCTGAAGCCCACCTTTGGCCGCCTGTCGCGTAGCGGCAGCCATCCGTTTGTCGCCAGCCTTGACCACATCGGTCCCTTCGCCCGTCGGGTCGACGATCTGGCGCTGGTCTATGACCAGCTACAGGGCGCAGACAGCGCCGATGCGTTTCAGGCCAGTCGTCCTGCTGCCGCGACGCTGCCAGGCTTGTCCCGGGGTCTGGAAGGGCTACGCTGCGGCGTACTGGGCGGCTTTTTCAGTGAATGGTGTGATGAGGAGGCGCGGGCTGCGGTGGCCGTTGTTGCCGCCGCGCTCAACGCGCAGGACGAGGTGATGATGCCGGAAGCCGAGCTGGCACGCTCTGCGGCCTTTATCATGACGGCGGCGGAAGGCGGCACGCCTTATCTGCCCGCCTTGCGCCAGATGCCGGAACAGTTTGAGCCCAACTCGCGCGAGCGTTTACTGGCGGGGGCGATGATGCCCGCAGCCTGGTATCTGCAGGCGCAGCGTTTCCGCCGCCATTTCCAGCAGCAGGTGCTGCCGCTGTTCAGCAAGTTTGATCTGCTGATTGCCCCGGCGACGCCGTGCAGCGCGATCACCATTGGACAGCAAACGATCACCATTAATGGGGAGGAACTGCCCGCCAAAGCCAGCATGGGTATGCTGACGCAGCCGATCTCGTTCCTGGGATTGCCGGTCTGTACCGTGCCGCTGGCGACCCGAAGCGGTCTGCCGATTGGCCTGCAGTTAATCGCCCGTCCCTTTAATGAAGCCGCGGTGCTGCGGGCTGCCTGGGTACTGGAGCAGCAAGGGTTCACCGTGGCGCAAATCAACATGGCAGGAGCCTGATGGACATTCAACAGATCAATTTACCGCAGATAGTCAGTGAAGTGACGGCGCAGTTTACCCGCTACGAGCAGGCGCTGATCGGCAACGATATCGCCGAACTGGATGCGCTGTTCTGGCATGATCCCCGTACCGTGCGGCTGGGTGCCGGTGAGAATTTGTATGGCATTGATGAGATCCGCGCATTCCGGGCGGCTCGCCCTTCCGCCGGGCTGGACCGGACGCTGCGCAACACGGTGATCACCACCTTTGGCGAAGATTACGCGGTGTGCAGCACCGAGTTTACCCGCGCCGGCAGCGATAAAATCGGCCGCCAGCAGCAAACCTGGGTGCGGTTGCCGCACGGCTGGTGCATCGTTGCGGCGCAGGTAAGCCTGATGAGTTAAGCGGGCTGGCGAGGCGTTTCATCCGCCCTGACGGCTGAATGAAACGCCTTGCAGTCATCAGGACGCGTCGGGTGCCGGATGCGTTTTGATCCAGTGATCGGCAATCTGCTGACGGCTGCAAATCCAGACGTCATCGTGCTGCTGGATATGGTCGAGGAAATTCTGTAAGGCACGGAATTTTCCCGGACGGCCCAGCAGGCGGCAATGCATCCCCACCGACATCATTTTCGGTGCGGTTTCGCCCTCTTCATACAGCACGTCAAAGGTATCACGCAGATAAGTGAAGAACTGTTCAGCGGTGTTGAAGCCCTGTGGCGAGGCAAAGCGCATGTCGTTGCACTCCAGGGTATAAGGGATGATCAGATGCGGTTTGACCGTACCATCCTGGCAGGTGACCTGGGTCCAGAACGGCAGGTCGTCGCCATAGTAATCACTGTCGTAGCTGAAACCGCCCTGCTCCACCACCAGACGTCGGGTATTCGGGCTGTCGCGCCCGGTATACCAGCCGGTCGGCGCTTTACCAAACAGGTCGAGCAAAACGTCCACCGCCTGCTGCATGTGCTGGCGTTCGGTTTTTGCGTCCATGCCCTGATAGTGGATCCAGCGCCAGCCGTGGCTCACCACGTCGTAATCCGCCTGTTTGATCGCCTCAACGATTTCCGGATGACGCGCCAGCGCCATCGCCACGCCAAACACGGTTAATGGCAGACCGCGCTTCTGAAATTCGTTATGGATGCGCCAGAAACCCGCGCGTGAGCCGTACTCATACAGCGACTCCATCGACATGTGGCGATCCGGATAACTGGCCGCGCCAATGATGTCGGAAAGGAATTGCTCTGAGCCGGCATCGCCGTGCAGCACGCTATTTTCCGCCCCTTCTTCGTAATTCAGGACAAACTGCACCGCCACGCGGGCGTTGTTGGGCCAGGCGGCGTGCGGCGGGTTAGCGCCATAACCGATTAAATCGCGCGGATAGTTTTTGTTAAAGCTGTACTCTTTTTTCTCTGCAGCGTCAGTCATTACTCGCTTCCTGTGATCAATCGGGAGAGTTCCGTTAGTTTAGATGCTGAAACGCACCTGAGAGAGGTTTCTGCAAAGGCCAGGCCAGATCGCCATGTTTACTGGTGCCAAAGCCTAGCGCCACCAGCGACTCCACCATTTTGACCGCCGCCCCCACGCCATCAATCACCGGCAAACCGAGTTCCTGCGTCAACGAAGCGGCCAGCGTTGCCATGCCACCACAGCCCAGCACAATCGCCCCGCTGCCATCTTCACGCTTCGCCTGAATGCAGCGCTGACGTACCTTCTCCTGCGCAACACCGCTGCCATCTTCCAGCGCCAGTACCGGCAGATCGATGGCGTGCAGCGCCGCGCAGTGATGGGTAAAGCCATATTGTTGCAGCAGATGACGCGCAATGACCAGGGTGCGTGGCAGCGTGGTGACAATCGAGAAACGCGTCGCCAGCAGCGTCGCGGTGTGCATCGCTGCTTCCGCTATCCCCACCACCGGCCCGCTGGCCAGCTCCCGCGCCGCCAGTAAGCCCGGATCGCCGAAGCAGGCAATGACATGACCGCTGACACCCTGCGCTTTACCCAGTTTGATCTGCTCCAGCACGCCGATAGCGGCTATCGCTTCATCGAAGTGCCCCTCAATCGACGGCACGCCGTGTGCCGGACAGACGGCCAGAATGTCGGTGCCGGGTGCCGCCACGGCGCGGGCCGCCTGACCGATGGTTTCGGTCATTGCCAGGCTGGTATTCGGGTTGATGACCTGAATCAGGCTCATGATGCGTTTCCTTTGTCGCTGCCAAACAGCCGGCTGAAATCGGGCAGCGTCTCGCCACTGCGCTCAAAGTGCAGGCTGGAGACGATATGATCAAAATGGTGTTGCAGGGCCTGGGTCAGCGGCGCTAAGGCGCGTTCCCGCAGCAGGCTGAGCAACCGGCTGTGATCGTCGCAGCGACAGCCGTGCTGCCACGGCGCGCCATAGGCGGCAATCACCAGCGATGAGCGCTGCGTCAGGCGGGTTACGATCCCGGTCAGCACCTGGTTACCTGAGATCGCCTGCAGCTGTATATGAAAGGCCGCCGATAACCGAATCGCGGCCGCGCCGTCACGATCGGCGTGCGCCTGATTCTCCTGCTCAATCAGTTGTGCCAGCGCCGCCAGATGCGGGGCCTGCAGATGCGCCAGCACCGCAGGCAGATTGGCGCACTCCAATAAGCTGCGGGTACGAAAAATATCGCGCGCCTCATCGACGCCTGGGGTGGTGACCTGTGCACCGCGTTTGGGCGTCAGCGTGACCATTTGCACTGCGGCGAGGCGTTGCAGCACTTTACGAATCCCGGTCCGACTGACGCCAAACACCGCAGAAAGGGCCTCTTCCGGCAACTTACTGCCGGGCGGCAACTGATGTTCAACGATGGCGTTCATCAACGCCTGGTAGATAACCTCATCTTTATCATGCCGTTCGGTAGCCTGTCTCTGGCCTGTTTCACTCTTCATTACCCGCTCCGGTAGGTGACTGTGCGCACTCATATCGTATACGTGAACAATAATTTTTGTATACAAGAAATCAAATCTGGCCTGAATCCTGCAGTAGCGTTTCACGCAATTATTCATTCCATTCCCGGGTAGAGGAGCAGGTTTCATGCCAAATCATTCAACGGTGGCCAGCAAGGCCTCTGAAGCCAACGCCAGCTACAGCCCAAGGCTGTGTAACGACGACCTGGCACCGACCCGCGATCAGAACTGGTCGTGGTACAACATCTTTTCGTTCTGGATGTCAGATGTGCACAGCATGGGCGGATATGTGGTGGCTGCCAGCTTCTTTACGCTGGGGTTAGCCAGCTGGCAGGTGCTGCTGTGTCTGCTGGTCGGCATCTGTATTGTGCAGCTCTGCGCCAATCTGGTGGCGAAACCGAGTCAGATGGCGGGCGTACCTTACGCGGTGATCTGCCGCCAGGCGTTTGGCGTGTTTGGCGCCAATATTCCGGCGGTGATTCGCGGCCTGATCGCCTTTGCGTGGTATGGCATTCAGACCTATTTAGCCGCCAACGCCCTGATGCTGGTGCTGCTGAAGTTTGTGCCGTCGCTGTCATCCATGACTGAAAGCAGCTGGCTGGGCCTGTCGCTGCTGGGCTGGTGCTGCTTCGGTACGATGTGGCTGCTGCAGGCGATGGTGTTCTGGCACGGCATGAGCGCCATTAAGCGTTTTATTGATGTTGCCGGACCGGCAGTTTATGTCGTGATGGTGGCGCTGGCGGGCTGGATTGTATACAAGACCGGTTTTGATGGTATCTCATTCACCCTTGCCAGCAAGTCGCTGTCGGCGGGTGAGCAGACCTGGCAGATGATTACCGCCACCGCATTGGTGGTCTCTTACTTCTCCGGTCCGCTGCTGAACTTTGGTGATTTCTCACGCTATGGTAAAAGCATGTCGGAGATCCGTCGCGGCAACCGCTGGGGTTTACCGTTCAACTTCCTGCTGTTTTCGATTGTTACGGTGGTGATTGTCTCAGGTACGCAGTCCCTGTTCGGCAAAATGATCACCGACCCGATCGAAACGGTCAGCCGGGTCGGCAACGATCTGGCGGTGGCGATTGGCCTGCTGACCATGATCATCGCCACCATCGGCATCAACATCGTTGCCAACTTTGTTTCACCCGCCTTCGACTTCTCTAACTGTTCGCCGCAGAAGATCAGCTTCCGGACGGGCGGGATGATCGCCGCGGTGGGTTCGGTGCTGCTGACGCCGTGGAACCTGTTCCAGTCACCGGAACTGATTCACTACACGCTCGACGTGCTGGGCTCCTTTATCGGGCCACTGTTCGGCATCCTGCTGACTGATTTTTATCTGATTAAACGTGGCCGGATCGATGTCGACGATCTCTTCAATGATACTCCGGCAGGCCGTTACTGGTATCGCGGCGGCTTTAACCCTAAAGCCATTGGCGCCCTGCTGCCGTCGGTGGCGATCTGTCTGGTGATCAGTTTTATTCCGTCACTGCATGAGGTTGCGAACTTTAGCTGGTTTATCGGTGCAGGTCTGGCAGCCGGCTGTTATCGCTTTATCGCCCGTGACGAGCGTGAAGGAGAAGACGTTGCAGCCTGGCGCAGTGATGTGGCGGTGCAGAAGGATTAAGCACGCCTAAAGGCCTGGCGCGCAGACAGCAAAAAGCCGATTCATTTCTGAATCGGCTTCTTTAAAGAGATTGGCGGAACGGACGGGGCTCGAACCCGCGACCCCCTGCGTGACAGGCAGGTATTCTAACCAACTGAACTACCGCTCCGCGCTTTGTTCCCCGTCGAGAACGAGGCGAATATTAATGGCAGGCTGTTAACACGTCAACGCTTTTTCCGGCAGCAGAAATCGTTTGCTGGTTTTTTCACCTTCTCGTTGATTTTACCCGCAAAATCATCGATCTCAGCCGCGCCACAGGCAGCTACCGCCCTTCTTCATTACTAAATCGAGACGCGATTCATGCGCAACGATCTCCTCATCGCTGGCGGTCACCACCCGTAAGGCGGATGCCGGACGCACGATACGCTGAATGCTTTCGCCCTGCGCCTGGCGTGCGCTTTCACTCTCCGATAAAAATGAGAGTGAAGTCTGCCCGCCGGTCATGGTCAGAAAGACGTCAGCCAGGATCTCGGCATCGAGCAGTGCGCCGTGCAAGGTTCGTTTGCTGTTGTCGATCTCATAGCGTGAGCAGAGCGCGTCAAGGCTGTTGCGCTTGCCCGGGAACATCCGGCGCGCCAGCGCCAGGCTGTCGGTAATTTTGCAGAAGGTTTCGGTTTTTTCGATGCCGCGCTGCAGTTTGGCAAATTCGTAATCCATGAAGCCGATATCAAACGGCGCGTTGTGAATTACCAGCTCAGCGCCGCGGATGTAGTCGAGAAACTCATCGGCGATCTCGCTGAACGTCGGTTTATCAGCAAGGAACTCATCCGCAATGCCGTGCACGCCAAAGGCTTCCGGATCCACCAGCCGATCGGGCTTCAGATACATATGAAAGTTGTTACCGGTCAGGCGGCGGTTGATCACTTCGACCGCACCAATCTCAATGATGCGGTGACCCTCATAATGCACCCCGATCATGTTCATGCCGGTGGTTTCAGTATCGAGTACGATCTGGCGGTTATTTGCAGTGCTCATAAGACCCGTTTTATGTCAGACTTAGCGTTTTTGAGAGGAAGTCTACCAGAGATGCGCAAACAGGTAGAAATATTCACCGATGGATCCTGTCTTGGAAATCCCGGCCCCGGTGGTTACGGTGCCATTTTACGTTACGGCCAGCATGAGAAAACCTTCAGCGCCGGTTATCACCTTACCACTAATAACCGGATGGAACTGATGGCGGCGATTGTCTCGCTGGAGGCGCTGAAACAGCCGTGCGACGTGGTGCTCAGCACCGACAGTCAGTATGTCCGTCAGGGTATTACCAGTTGGATCCACAATTGGAAGAAACGCGGCTGGAAGACGGCCGACAAAAAACCGGTGAAGAATGTCGATCTCTGGCAGCGTCTCGATTTGGCGCTCAGCACCCATAAAATCCAGTGGGAGTGGGTTAAAGGCCATGCCGGTCACCCGGAAAATGAGCGCTGTGATGAACTGGCGCGCAGTGCCGCTGAGAATCCCGCCTTTGATGACATCGGTTATAAAACCGAATCCTGATCCTCTTTCTGCCGGAACTGGCGCGTGGCGTTGACCGTCTGACGAATTTTACTGGTGCTGAGGCTTTTCTTCGCCCGGGTCGGAATCAGCGGGAAGGTGCGTTTACGCGCCACCACAATATTCAGACATCCCAGCGCCGGCAGATGGGCGCTGATCAATTTCCCGCCCTGCCGGTGCCACGGCAGCACCTGAAAGCGGGTGCGGTAGACCACTTCGTAATTGAGCAATCCCAGCCAGTCCAGTAGCCGCATCTGGCTGAACATCCTGCCGCTCCACGGCGCTTTGCGCGGTAAACCCGGCACGATTTTACTGACGCCGAGCAGGCTGAATGGGTTAAAGCCACTGATGATCATCCAGCCATCGTCAATTAACACCCGATCGACTTCACGTAATACCCGATGCGGGTCCTGACTCCATGCCAGAGTGTGCGCCAGTAAACAGGCATCAATGGATTTCGATTCAAACGGCAGCTGCATCGGATTGGCCAGCACCTGTAACAGCTCGCCCTCACTGCCGACGTTGACCTGATGTGAAATAGCGCAGTTTTCGGTGTTGATTTCTGCGCTCAGGTTGCCAAGCTTAAGCATATGAAAGCCATATAGCTTTCCGAGGTAAGGCTGAAGCTGCTGCGTCAGCGCGTCACGAAAATAGTCTCCCCATGGCATATCGCGCCATGAGAGCGGCGCATTCAGAATCTGGCGTGTTTTAGCGGGCTTCATGCGTTACCCTCTTCCTTTTCCTTCGGCCTGCGAGAGGTGATGATGAATCTTACCAGTATTCCTGCGTTGCAGGATAACTACATCTGGACACTGACAGATGATGACGGGAAATGCCTGATTGTCGATCCCGGCGAGGCACAGCCGGTGTTGGAAAAAATGGCCGCCAACGGCTGGCAACCGGTCGCCATTCTGTTAACCCATCACCATAACGATCACACCGGTGGGGTAAAAGCGCTGTGTGAGCAGTTCCCGCAGCTTGAGGTTTTCGGTCCAGAGGAAACCGTCAGTAAAGGGGCAAAAACCCAGGTTCGCGAAGGTGATCGGGTCGAGGTAATGGGTTTGTCCTTTGAGGTGATCGCCACGCCGGGACACACTTTAGGACATATCTCATATTACAGCGCACCTTATCTTTTTTGTGGTGATACGCTGTTTTCAGGCGGCTGTGGACGTCTTTTTGAAGGGACCGCCGAGCAAATGTACCATTCCTTTCAAAAGCTTAATCAGTTACCGGGCGAAACACTGGTCTGCTGCGCACATGAATATACTTTATCCAATTTGAAGTTTGCTGCGGCTATTCTGCCCCATGACCCGCAAATAACGGCTGAATATCAGAAAATTAAGGACTTACGCGCCGAAAATGGCATTAGTTTGCCAACAAAACTGGCGCACGAACGGTCAATAAATTTATTTCTTCGTACGCAAGATCCTGATTTGCAAAGGGCTTTAAGCGTTAATTCACCTGCAGAGCCGGTATGGCAAACATTTGCCGTTCTACGCGAGAAGAAAGACGCTTTTTGATTTTTCGGGTTGTGTTGTGAAAAGTCGTCACGTATAGTTGCTCGTCTTTTAAGCGAACTATTGACACACACATGAAGGCTAAAGCGATATTACTCGCCTCGGTCTTGCTGGTGGGATGTCAGGCATCACGGAATGACGCCAATATCCCCGAACAGCATGCCCAGAGTCTGTCTTCAGCTGGTCAAGGTGAAAATGGAAAGTACGGAGACGAGTTTTTGTCGCCGCGTTGGCAGGAAGATGGAACTGGCCTCGCAGCAGACGCAGATCTCTGGAGTTTCATTAGTGACGAGTTGAAGATGGGGATTCCGGAAAACCCGGCAATCCGCGAACAAAAAAGAAAATTTTTAAAAAATAAGAGCTATCTCCACGATGTAACATTACGGGCAGAGCCGTACATGTACTGGATAGTCGAGCAGATACAGAAACGTAAAATGCCGATGGAACTGGTACTGCTACCCATAGTGGAGAGCGCTTTTGATCCTCATGCAACCTCATCCGCCAATGCCGCTGGTATCTGGCAGATTGTTGCGGCAACGGGTCGAAACTATGGTTTGAAACAGAACCAATATTACGATGGGCGACGCGATGTGGTCGCATCCACCAAAGTTGCGCTGGATATGATGCAGCGTCTTAACACCATGTTTGACGGTGACTGGTTACTGACCATTGCCGCCTACAACAGTGGTGAAGGGCGGGTGCTCAAGGCGATTAAGCAGAATAAGGCGCGCGGTAAGCCGACGGACTTCTGGCACTTATCGCTGCCACGCGAAACGACGGTGTATGTGCCGAAAATGTTAGCCCTGAGTGAGCTGCTCAAGAATAACAAGCGTTACGGTATCAAACTGCCGACACCGAACGAAAGCCGTGCTCTGGCACGGGTGGAAGTGGGTCAGCAGATTAAACTGACGCAGGCTGCCGAAATGGCGGGTATGTCGCTCACTAAGTTAAAGAGCTTCAATACTGGCTACAAAGGCGGTGCAACAGCGCCAAACGGACCGCACTATATTATGGTGCCCAAGTCCAACGTCGCGAAGTTGCGTAACTCACTGGCATCGGGTGATATCGCAGCCGTGCAACCAACCCAGTTGGCGAAAGCCAGCGCCAGTGGCGGTTACAAAGTGCGACGGGGTGATACCCTGTCAGGGATTGCCTCGAAACTTGGCGTTAGCGTGAGCACACTGAAGCAGGATAACAACCTGCGCGGTGCTGATATCCGACCGGGTCAGACTCTGACTATCGGTTCGAATGGCACCCGACTGGCTGATAACGGCAACAGCATCACCTATCGTGTTCGTAAGGGTGATTCTCTTGCCAGTATTGCACGGCATCACGGCGTCAATATCAAAGACGTGATGCGCTGGAACAGTGTGCTGGACAATGCGAAAGATATTCAGCCCGGCGATAACTTAACGCTGTTTGTGAATAATAACGCGAATCCTGATACCTGATACGTTGAAAAGGCTGACAAATGTCAGCCTTTTTCTTTTATTTGCCCCGCTTGTTCACCCTTCCTGCCCTGCCGCGACAGCCGGATTAACTTACGCCATCCGCACCGATTAGCCTCTCGGGTTAAACTCCACCAGTAACGGATTATGGTCAGACGCACGCGTGACCAGCACCGAGGCTTCACTCACCGCCAGATCGCGATAAAAGACGAAGTCCAGCGGACGGCCAAATGCTTTGCGGCGATGATCGGCGGTAAACATTACCTCCTCCAGCTTCATCCGATGGGCAAAGCGATAGAGCGCATTAATGCGCTGGCGGCTCCAGGCATTGAAATCCCCTGCCATGATCACCGGTCCGCGATGGTGCATGATCTGTTCGCCAATCGGTCCCAGCTGCTTGCTGTAGACATCGATGCCTAAACTAAAGTTGACCGCATGGATGTTCACCACCATCAGCATATCGCCGGTGGGTAACGGGTAGGCGGTGACCAGCGCCGATTTTGCCAGCCTGAGAAGCGGCTCACGCTCGCGCAGTGGACAACAGTAGACTGGGTGAGCCGAAGCCAGCGTCATCACGCCTGAGGGGTGCTGAGGCAGCACAAAGGCGGGCACCTGATCGGCAGCCAGATAATTGCTGGTGGCGAACTGCACCAGCTCCGGTGTGGTCTGCGCCTCCTGCAACAACACCAGATGAGCGTCTTTGCCGAATCCTTCCAGTACTGACATCCAGTCGGCACGCTGCTGTTTGAAGATATTCCATACCAGAACTTTCAGGTTGGGATGAGCGGGCAATGGCGCGCCGGGTGGCAGTCCCTGACCGAGATGTAGCATCGCGCCCGGCGGAAAAATCTGTTCCGCTGGTTGTCCCGCAACATATCGCATTGCATAAGTTTTTTTGCGCACTTTCCCGCCTGGCTGATGATTCAAAAACAGATAACACTGATCTGTTATAGGGATTTTAGACCGGGGTTTCAATGGATGCTGATCAATGTCGGAATCCATGCCGCTTTTCATCAGCAAATCCGCCTTTTTTGTCCGGTCTGGCTCTGTTACCCCGCTAAAAGGCACCGCGCTATTCGGCCAGAGGTTGAACAAGCCCCTATAATGATGACAAATAATGGCCTCACACCCCAGTCTATCGGTCCGGTAACCGATTTTACGTCACTATACGGAGAGGAGTCATGAAGGCGTCTTCCGACGAGCTGAAAGTGTTTGTCAGTGTAGTAGAAAGTGGCAGCTTCAGTCGTGCTGCTGAGCAGATGCAGATGGCGAACTCTGCTGTCAGCCGGACGATAAAAAAGCTTGAGGGCAAGCTGGGCATTGCGTTACTTACCCGGACTACTCGTCAACTGGCGCTGACTCAGGAGGGCGAGCGCTATTTCCGTCATGTGCAACGCTTTTTGCAAGAGATGACCCGTGCGGAGAGCGAGTTGATTGAGAGCCTGCAGGCACCTAAAGGGTTGTTGCGTATCGATGCCGCGACGCCAGTGATCCTGCATTTACTGATGCCGATGATCAAACCGTTCCGTGCGCGCTATCCGGAAATTACGCTATCTCTTATCTCTTCAGAGAGCTTTATCAACCTTATTGAACGCAAAGTTGATGTGGCCATTCGCGCAGGCAGCCTGACGGATTCTACGCTGCGCGCACGACTGCTGTTTAATAGCTACCGCAAGCTGGTTGCGTCGCCAGCCTATCTGGCAGAATACGGCATGCCGAAAACAGTCGCGGATCTGGCTCAACATCGCTGTCTCGGCTTCGCTGACCCGTCACGTCTCAACCGCTGGCCTGTCGCCCAGGAAAATGGCGAACTTTACGATATCAGGTGGGAAATTGCGTCTAACAGCGGTGAAACCATCAAGCAGTTGAGCCTGAACGGTAACGGCATTGCCTGCCTGTCTGACTATATGATCGATCGCGAAATTGCTGAGGGGGAACTGATTGAGGTGCTGGCAGAGCAGCGTTTGCCGGTTGAGATGCCCTTTAATGCCGTTTATTACAGTGACACTGGTCTGAGTCAGCGGGTACGCGCCTTTATCGATTTTCTCAGTGAGTGGACCGCCGATCAACCCTGGCGGATCGAGGATCGTTCGGCGACAGAATCACCTTAACTGGCCCGATTATACGTGCGATTGCAGATTTTCGCAGCGCTGCCGTAAGACCACGCCAGCTTTCTTCACCGCAATGGAAAAAGCCCTGACCGTTAAGTCAGGGCTTTCCAATTAAGTGGCGGAACGGACGGGGCTCGAACCCGCGACCCCCTGCGTGACAGGCAGGTATTCTAACCAACTGAACTACCGCTCCACCGATTCTGTACTGCGGCCCGCTCTCGCTGACCTCAGGTGTTTCGCCCGCTCCGCGTCACCGGAGTGGTCACGACCAGCGTGCTGGTCTTAATTTGATGCCTGGCAGTTCCCTACTCTCGCATGGGGAGACCCCACACTACCATCGGCGCTACGGCGTTTCACTTCTGAGTTCGGCATGGGGTCAGGTGGGACCACCGCGCTACAGCCGCCAGGCAAATTCTTTGTGCTCTGTCCTGTGTCTTTTGTGCTGATGCTGCGTTGGCCGCCCTCCCGCTACTCCGTCACATACTTCAGTATGCTCCTTCGTATCGCTCGGTTGCCGCCTTGCCTCAGCGCAAAATCCTCCGGACCCGGGTCCGCAGGACACAAACGTATCCGGTAACAAGCTGAAAATCTGTCTCTCAAAAACGCCTCTGGCGTTGTAAGGTTAAGCCTCACGGGTCATTAGTACCGGTTAGCTCAACGCATCGCTGCGCTTACACACCCGGCCTATCAACGTCGTCGTC